>CAMHMJ010000018.1 GCA_946186185.1 uncultured Treponema sp.
CGGGGAATCCACATCTATACCATGAACAAGCCGGAAATTGCCCGGGCAATTATCAAGAATGTGGACGAAATCATCCGGGCTACGAACGGGTAACAGGGAGAAGGGGAGTTATTACACAGGCGAGCATTGTTGATGGAATGAATACATAAAATTCCTCTTATAGTAAAAAGTCAAATTCTGTGGTACAATCCTTGTTTATGGAAGAAAGAAGACATTTACCAATCGGCTTACAGAGTTTCAGAAATGTTCGCAACCGTAATTGCGTTTATGTAGATAAGACCCGCTTTGTATGGGAGCTTGCAAACGACAGTCATCCGTATTTTCTCTCACGCCCTCGTCGATTCGGAAAAAGTCTTTTGGTTTCCACAATGGAATGTTATTTCCTTGCTGAAAAAGAGCTGTTCAAAGGGCTTGCGATTGAAGAACTTGAACAGGACTGGGTGAAATATCCGGTTTTGAAAATCAGCTTTGGGGGCGGTTATTTTGACACAAGTTCGACCCTAATGGAACATATCAATTTAATTCTTAGTAATTTTGAAAAAGAATACGAGATTACTAAAGAATCAGATTCACCATCTGCAAGATTTCAAAAAATATTAACAGAAATACAAGAAAAAACAGGCAAGCAGGTCGTTGTATTAATCGATGAATATGACAAGCCGATTTTGGATGCGATTTATACAGAGTTTGAGGAAAAAAATAGAAATATTCTCCGGGATTTTTATAGTCCTCTAAAAGATAATGGAGAGTCTTTAAGATTTTTGTTCATTACAGGAATTACAAAAATCAGCCATGTAAATATTTTCAGCGGCTTGAACCAGCTGGATGATATAAGTCTTGACGAAAAATATTCATCAATATGTGGAATTTCAGAAACAGAGCTTATAGAAAATTTTCAGCCTGAAATTGAAGCGCTTGCACGACGCCAGGAACTTTCCGTTGATGAGACAAAAGATAAACTCGCCAAAATGTATGACGGCTACCACTTTTCTCCGTATTCAGAAGGAGTTTACAATCCCTTCTGTCTTTTGAAGTGTTTTCAGGCACGGGATTTCGGTTCATACTGGTTTGAAAGTGGAACTCCTACATTTCTTATAAAAACTTTGCAGAATCAACCCTTACAGTTACAGTCGATTCTTAACGGTCGAAAAGCAACAGAAAAACAGTTCAAGAACTATGACCCGGAAACCAAAAATATGTTTCCGGTGATCTATCAGAGCGGTTACCTTACTATAAAAGACTTTGAGAAAAAAGACAGAATCTATACCCTCGGATTTCCGAACAAGGAAATAGAGGACGGATTTTTGGAATCTGTTCTTGAAAAATTTGTAAAAGTCCCGGACGATGATTTAGGTCTTGCAATCGATAATCTTCGGGATAATATGCGAAAAAATGATATTGATGGAGCTCTCAGCATCATCCAGGCTGCAATCGCTGACCTTCCGACTGTTATTCAGAAGAATATGTGCGAAAATTATTATGAATCAGTCACCCATGTTATGTTCCGAATGACAGGCTTTGATGTTATAAGCGAGCTCCAGAATCAATATGGAAGAAGTGATGTCGTTGTCCAGCTCCCGGATGATGTTTATATTTTTGAGCTAAAGATGGATAAGGGTAGAAACGCCGACGAAGTTGCAGATGAAGGCCTAAGGCAAATTGATGAAAAAGGCTATTCAGACCGGTTTGCAGTCAGCGGAAAAATGCTGCACAAAATCGCACTTGTATTCTCCAGTGACGGCAAAGGCCTCCTGAAGTGGAAGTATTAAAGCGTCCTGTTTTTTGCTCCATACACCGTTTTAGCGACTCATTTTTTTGCCCTATATCTCATTTTTAGCAACCGATTTTTTTGATTTACCTTTTTTTCGTGCTATATTTTTGAAAATGTGTTAAAATGATACGATTTAAAAATCATTTTAAAATATAATTACACACGAGGTGGAAACGTGAAGAATTTACATTCTTTTAGGGGCTGCAAAAAAATTAAAACAGCAGTACTTATCATCAGCACCTTTTTTCTGTCAGGCTTTGCGGCACTTTTTTCAAGTTGTATTGTGGAGTCAGATTCATCCTATCCTACGATGCTCATGTCAATCAGCGCTGACTATTACGATATGAAGACAAATTATGCGGTGGGCGAAAAGCTTGATTTGACTGGTCTTAAAGTTTATGCAACCTTTTCTGACGGAAGTTTTAAAGAAATCAAGGATTATCAAACAAGCTATTCAAAGGGCTATACTTTTACCGACAAAGATGCAGAACAGTGCAGTTATTCTGGTATGGGTTATTTAGAGTTGAGAATTTCCTACCAGGGCTTCCAGATTTGTGTTTTTCTTTATGTTTCTGCTGCGGGAACTTCAAATGTTGAAAGTATTCAGATTTCCGAACCTTCAAAAAAGAATTATCGTTATGGGGAGAAACTTGACCTTTCTGGTTTGACGGTAACCGCCCTCTACCCGGACGGAACAACAAAAACTGTAAGCGGCTGGACTTCTTTTCCGGCTGATGGTTCTGAGTTGAAAAAAACTGGAACCCAGGAAATTCAGATTTATTACGGCGGAGTATCTGCAAGCTTCTCAATTGAAGTGAGTGCCCTTGACGGCTCAAAATCGACAAGCTTCTTCTGGGGAAAATGGATACGAATGGATACAGGTACTGTTTACGAAGTTCTGGATACCGTAGTAAAAGTAAATGGAACTTACAAACCAATTATCTCCTGTTCAGATTCTTCTATTAATATAAGCGAAGTTGGAACTCTGGAAAAAGATTCTGACAGGATTATCAAGAATGAAGATAATATTCCTTTCTTCAGATATGGCGGAACAAACCTTGAATATTCTCTTAAAGTTGTAGGCTTTACAGATTCAGGAAGCCGAGCCGTTTCTTCCACAGGACTTAAAGGCCTTAAGGGTAAGGGAAAATCTGACACCTACAGCAGCTTTGAAACAAAGGAAAGCTACACTGACGAAAACGGACTTATTACCCTTACTGCTCCTACCGTTGGTGATTCTCAGACTGTTACAATCGAAAAGGATGACGGCGGACTTGTTGTAGTTCCGAACATCGTAATCGAAAATACCGGCGACTTTATGGGAACTGTTGCCATCGTTGAGGAGAACCAGTACAACCTGAAAGTTACAGGCGTCATTGATGAAAGCGAAAAGGACTCCGGATACCTCTTTGGAAACAGTGCAAAAACCTACACGATGACTATTACTATTGAAAATATCAGTGATATAGATTGTCTTGTTTCTACCTATGAAATTTTGCCTGACGATCCGCGCCTTACTATCGAACCATATGATGGCGATAATGAGACTTCTGGAACAATTCTCACATTGCCTAAGCATGCACCTTTTCCTATTAAAGTAAAATTGACTTACGGTGATATTTCACAGCCTTTTGTTGATACCGGCATTACTATTAAAATAAATAATGCGAAACTTGATTCAGCAGGAAAACTTTTACAGGATGAAAATAAAAAATTAATCTATCAGGAATGGACTGACTATATTCCATTAAAGTTCTATCGAGGGCTTATTCCAATAACTATTGCTGCAGAAAGTAAATTTAATAAATCTGCCGCATTGAATGGATTTATCATCTATCCTGACGGAAACAATCAATTTTTTGCAGTTCCTAGTGGCCAGAAAAAGGTTTTCCTGGTTCCTACTTTTGGCGAGGATAAAAAATATCTTCTTGTATTCAGCGGTGCAACTGTAACTCAGGAGCTTTCTAAAAGTACAGAAATTTTCTATACAGTTTCTCCTGGTTCTTCTTCTGTTCTTCCTATCGACCTTAATCCAGGTATAGATATAATATATAATGGTGAGGTAAATGATACTGAAGAAGATGCCGTTTCAATGGATGAGGCATTTGAAGCTTACCTTCACAAAGAAGATATCGACTACTGGCAGATAAACGGCGAAAGTTCAGAAATTTTTGCTCCTGGAAACAAAAGCTACTGCACTGTAAGCTTTAAGTCAGACTATGGACAAGTTCCTAATTCCTTCTTTGTTCCGGAAGGCAATGCTTTGACAGCCAGCCAGATTTACCCGATTTCTGCTCCTGGAATGACTTTTGCAGGCTGGTACAATAACGGAAACGAATATAAAGCAGGAAGCCTTGTTAATGGTAATATCGAGCTTGTTGCACAATGGGTTATTGCAGATTATTCAATTAACTATGTTCTGAACGGCGGAAATGCAACTGAGCCAGATGCCGCAACGAATTCAAGCAATAATCTGAATTCTTACCGAATAACAGACGACACAATCCCTGTCTATAACCCGGCCCGCTCTTATTACACTTTTGACGGCTGGTATAAAACAAGTGACTTTACCGGAGAGCAGGTAACAGAGATTCCAACCGGTTCCTGGGGCGACATCACCCTGTACGCAAAATGGATTCCGGTTACTTACAAAGTAACATTCTACGATGTTGAACAGGGCGAACTTTCTTCAATGGAAAGCAATATTGACGGCGAGGGCGCTGTATTTGATGTAAAAGAAAACCACTACATTCTCTACTATAATTTCGATTCAGATATAACTCTTCTTTCGGCAAAAAGAGCCCACTACAGCTTTGACGGCTGGTACGAAGGTTCAACCTTTGAGGAAGATACAAAAATCGAAAAGCTTTACAAGTGCCACGGCGACAAGGATATTTACGCAAACTGGACTGTAGGAAATTACAGAATTACCTACAACTTAAACGGCGGTACAAACGCAGAAACAAATCCAGCTTCCTTCTCTTACGATTCGAATGACATTACGATTTTGCCGCCAACAAAGAAAGGTAACAAGTTCCTTGGCTGGTACACCTCTAAGACTTTTGAAGACAAATATCTTTTTGACAATGTAATTCCTCACAACACCGACGAGGATATTGAGCTCTATGCAAAATGGGAAATTGAAAACTATACCATTACCTACGAGCTTTTCGGCGGAACGAACAACAGCCAGAATCCTTCCAGCTACACCATTGATTCAAGCGATATTACCCTGAAAGATCCAACCTTCAAGACTCATGCATTCCTGGGCTGGTTCCTTACAAGCGACTTTGAAGAGGGTACAGCAGTTACAAAAATCGAAACTTCAACCCTTACTTCCTATGTTCTGTACGCAAAATGGGATATCGAAACTTATCCGATTACCTACAACATGAACGATGGAACAGCCGGTGCAGATGACGTTGCAGAAAACAACTCAGAAAATCCGCTGGGCTTCACTTCGGAAAGCGCTGCCATTACCTTAAAGCCTGCAAGCCGCAATGGTTACACCTTTAAAGGCTGGTACACCGATTCTTCACTGGAAACACCGTTTGTAAGCATTCCTGCGGGAACAACTGCTGCGGTGGAAGTCTGGGCAAAATGGGAAGCAATCACATACACCATTTCCTATGTTTTGAACGGCGGAGCAGCAGGTGCAGTTGACGAAGCTTTTAATTCACCTTCAAATGTGACGGAGTACACGATTGAAGACTGGGTTGCTCTGAATAATCCTCACAGAAACGGTTACACTTTTGCGGGCTGGTATGAAACAGAAGATTTCTCAAGCTCAAAACTTACAGGCCTACGATACAAGTACGGAAACAAAACTTTATACGCAAAATGGACGATGTCCGTATACGATATTAACTATGACTGGGGAAATGGCGGCCTGGCTTCTGGTGAAAATCCGACAAAATACACCATTACATCGTATATCACCCTTTTAAGCCCTGTAAGAACAGGCTACACCTTTGGGGGCTGGTATACTAATTCCAGCTATACCGGAGACCCTGTTTCAAAAATAAACAAAGGAACCTACGGAACCCTCTGGCTGTATGCAAAGTGGACTCCGGTTCAGTATCCGATTACCTACAATCTGGACGGCGGAACCAACAGCAGTGCAAATCCGGCCTACTATACAATTACAGACAGCGTTACTCTCGGAAAGCCGACAAAAGAAGGTTTAATCTTTAAGGGCTGGTACACAACTTCTGATTGCCAGACGGGAACAGAAATCTCCAAGATTTCCCTTGGTTCAACGGGGGCCAAGACAGTCTGGGCAAAATGGGTAACTCCTGGTGCGGTAAAAGTAGAGTTCAGTTCTGCCAGTGCTGACGCTCTGGAAATTACCGAAACAGTAAGCGGTTCGGATTACACCTTCACGGTACCGGCCACCGCTTCCGACGGAACAGCTTACACCGATTATTCATGGGATGTAGACGGAAACGGAACATCGTCTCTTTCTTCTTCATCATATACGGTTTCTGGAAGAACCTTCACTCTTCGTACACAAAATCTTCCGAAAGGTTCTTACTGCATCTATGTAAGCGCTAAAAAGGGCTTATGGACTCACGATGCAAAGATTTTTGTAACTGTAGAATAAGGAGCAGAACATGAAAAAGACAAATGAATTTTTACATAATTTTATGAATAGATTTCTGAAAACTGCCGCAGTTCTTCTTGCCGGCTCTCTGATTTTCTCCGGAATTGTTTCCTGCTCTCTTGAAGAGGAAAGCGTAAATGAAGCAAAAATTGAAAGTCAGGTAAAGGCAGAAGGCGAAAAGACTGCATATCTGGTGCTTTCGGCAACCACTGCCACCCGTGCCCTTTATCCAACTGCGGATGAAAATAATCTTGTTAATTTGGCTCTCTATTATAGAAAGTTGTCTTCTTCATCTTCGACCATGGTAAAAATCTGCGAATTTGAAGATTATACCGCCCTTATAGAAAATTCTTCTCTTGCCCTTTCGCCTGCCGAATACTGCTTTAAGCTTATCGGAAAAATCGACAGTTCCGAGTTTGTCGGGGAAATTACTAACATACAGATAAATCCTGGAGAGAATAAACTGAACTTCACCTTAAAGCAGACAAGCCTTGGAACAGGGAAGGGTGAAGTAACCTACACTGTGACTTTCCCGTCCACAGATGCAGCGGGTGTAAAAGCCGTAATGGTTAGCGGTCTGGGTGTTGATGTAAAAGCACTGGTTCCTGTTTCAGGCGGAACAAATTCCGATTCAAAGAAAAATAATTCCACCTGGGCAGAAGCGGCTCTCAGCGTAAAGAGAGGTCAGTTCACCTATAATGCTACAAATGTTCCTTCTGGCAGCTACAAGCTTTATGTAAGCTTCTATGCCGACACGGAATACAGCTCTCTGATTACAAAGTACCCTGAAACCGTAAATGTTTCTTCCGGACTTTCAACCACCGGAAGCTACGCGGTAACAGCAGACAACTTGAATCAGATTTATTCTATTAATTACGACCTTGGCGACGGTGACTTTGTTGCAGGCTATACTGTACCTTCTAAATACACCCGCATGAAGGGCGGAAGCATTGCTCTTCCAACCGCCACCGATGTTCAGGACCACGCACGAATGCTCATCGGCTGGTCAACAGAAAACGATACAGTAAACTCCAACATCATCACAGACCCGGCAGAGATTGCGGGAGTGCAGGTTATAAGCAGCGTGGATACAAGTGAACTGAAGGACATTACCCTGTACGCAAAATGGTTTAACGGCTATGTGATTGATACTGCAAAAAATGCAGAAGTGCTTGATTCCCTGAACCTTTCTACTGCAACTGGAAAATATCAGCTTATGGTAAAAGGTGCGGCAACAGGCAACACTCTTACTTCTTTGAACACAATTATAAATACAGCCCCTGCAGTTCCTTCTTCCGGAACACCTGCCTGTGAAGTAATGCTTTCCCTTACGGATACTACTGGACTTACAACAATTGGTACACAGTTTAAGGGGAATGCAAAGCTTGCAGGTTTAACAATACCTGCGTCGGTTACTAGTATTGGGGACAAAGCCTTTGATAATTGTACGGCTTTGAAGACTCTTAGATTTGAAGATGGAACAGAAACAATTTCTCTAGGATGTAATTATTATACCTCATCAATTTCTTATTCTGAGGGACTTTTTTACGATTGTCCGCTTACCAGCCTTTATTTGGGAAGAAATCTATCTTATAAGAAATTTTCAGATAGCTCTTCTGCATATAGTTCATATCCAGAGTATTACGGCTACTCTGCATTTGCTAAGATTCAGAGTACAAAGAATGCTTCTGATAGAGAAGATTTCAGTGTTGAAATCGGAAAGGACGTTACATCAATTCCGAAGTACTTGTTTTATAACTGTTACTCTCTAAAATCTGTTACAATATCTTCTGAAGCAAATATTACATCTATTGGAATAAGCGCATTCAAAAAAGGACAGAGATTATCCTCTTTTGATATTCCTTCAACGGTAAAAACCATAAATGATGAAGCTTTCTCAGATTGTATTGCCCTTTCGTCCATAACTATACCAGCAGCAACAACAGCGATTGGAGATAAAGTATTTGATAACTGTACAGGTTTGAAAACTGTTGTGTTTGAAGATGGAACAGAAAGCATTTCTCTAGGATGTAATTACTTCGGTGATCCAGGGCAGGGACTTTTTTACGATTGTCCGCTAACCAGCCTTTATCTTGGAAGAAATCTATCATATAAGAATTATCCAACCAGCACTGCTACATATAGTTCATATCCACAGTATTACGGCTACTCTGCATTTGCTAATATTCAGATTGAAAAGAATGCTTCAGATAGAGAAGATTTTAATGTTGAAATTGGTAAGTATGTTACATCAATTCCGAAGTACTTGCTTGATACCTGTTACTCTCTAAAATCTGTTACGATTTCTTCTGAAGCACAAATTACGTCTATTGGAATAAGCGCATTCAAAAAAGGACAGAGATTATCCTCTTTTGATATTCCTTCAACGGTAAAAACCATAAATGATGAAGCTTTCTCAGATTGTATTGCCCTTTCGTCCATAACTATACCAGCAGCAACAACAGCGATTGGAGATAAAGTATTTGATAACTGTACAGGTTTGAAAACTGTTGTGTTTGAAGATGGAACAGAAAGCATTTCTCTAGGATGTAATTACTTCGGTGATCCAGGGCAGGGACTTTTTTACGATTGTCCGCTAACCAGCCTTTATCTTGGAAGAAATCTATCATATAAGAATTATCCAACCAGCACTGCTACATATAGTTCATATCCACAGTATTACGGCTACTCTGCATTTGCTAATATTCAGATTGAAAAGAATGCTTCAGATAGAGAAGATTTTAATGTTGAAATTGGTAAGTATGTTACATCAATTCCGAAGTACTTGCTTGATACCTGTTACTCTCTAAAATCTGTTACGATTTCTTCTGAAGCACAAATTACGTCTATTGGAATAAGCGCATTCAAAAAAGGACAGAGATTATCCTCTTTTGATATTCCTTCAACGGTAAAAACCATAAATGATGAAGCTTTCTCAGATTGTATTGCCCTTTCGTCCATAACTATACCAGCAGCAACAACAGCGATTGGAGATAAAGTATTTGATAACTGTACAGGTTTGAAAACTGTTGTGTTTGAAGATGGAACAGAAAGCATTTCTCTAGGATGTAATTACTTCGGTGATCCAGGGCAGGGACTTTTTTACGATTGTCCGCTAACCAGCCTTTATCTTGGAAGAAATCTATCATATAAGAATTATCCAACCAGCACTGCTACATATAGTTCATATCCACAGTATTACGGCTACTCCGCCTTCGCCCGTATCACAAGTCTTTCCGATGTTACTGTCTCTCCTTCCGTTACAAGTCTTGGTAATTACATCTTCTACGGCTGTACTGGCATCAAAAAGCTTACACTTTCAGAGCCTTCTTCGGAAGAAGAATCTACCACATTGACCCTTGGTAGAAATGGGTCTAATGACGCAGGTTTGTTCAGTGCTCCAACGGCTCTGGAAGAATTCTACCTTGGTCGTTCATTAAGCTTTGCAACTGCGCCGTTCTATAAAACAGGTGGAACTGCAATTTCTTCAAAAGTCACAATCGGTGAGAACTTTAGCGATATTTATCATGATACTTTCTATATGCTTAAGCTTTCTAGCAGCTGTCAGATGACCGCATTAGGAACAAAGCACTGGTACAGGGCTTCTTCTACTTCCACAGGTTATACAGGTGGTACTGAAATTACATCAGATGTAACTGTAACAGCAAACGCAATAGCAGAGTTTATTGGTGATACTTCTACTTACACTAATGCTGCCAACCGTTACTACCGCCAGTAAGCTAAACTAGCAGGTGAAGCCCGCGATGTTTAATATCCGCCTTACCAGGTCTATGTACTTAAGGCTGATGTTATCCAGGCGGGTGTTGCGCTTTGTAATGTAGCCCAGCTCAAAGCAGTGGCTGATTTTGCCGTCGGGATTTTTTAACGGGATCAAAAGGAAGTCTTCGCTGTTTTCCCCGGCGGCAGCATTCAGAGTGTCGGCGCCTTCTCCCAGTTCAAATCCCGGCACCTCTTCAAAAACGCCGGATAGAAAGGTGTAGCCCTTCAGGTGTTCCAGAAGGCTGAGTTCAGTGGAACGGTCTGCAACGGTAATGGCTTTATCCAGACCGTATCGGGCAATCACTTCTTCAGAAAAGAAAGAACGCACGTCGTCTGTATCAAAGGTGACAAAGTGGTAGGGCTTAAGCTCTTCCAGGGAAAGGCTTTCATTTTTTGAAAGGGGATGGTTTTTATGAAGGTACACAAAGGCGTTGCATTCCGTAAGGTGGTGAAACTCCAGCGCTGCATTTTCCAGAGCCCTGGTTATGCTGTCCCGGTTTGCTTCGCTCAGGTAAAGAATGCCGATGGAGCTTTTTTCAGAGGCAACATCCATAATTACATCCGACGCCTTTTTTTCGCAGAAGGAAAAATCGTACTTTGGGCCCGGCTGTCTGCCTTTCTCGCCCGCTGCACCTTTTGAATTCTTTCCACCTTCCGCACTTTCAGAGTTTTTGGAATATTCATTTACAATCTGAACAAAGGCTTTTCGGGCAAAAGAGTAGTACAGCGTGGAAACCGAAAAGTTTTTTACGCGGTCTGTCTGGGTTTTGCAGTGTTTTTTGAGTAAATCTTCATATTGAGTGTATAAAATTCTGGCGTCGCGGATAAAGCTTTCTCCCTGTTCCGTAGGCTTTACACCACGGGCATTGCGGAAAAAAATCTGGAAGCCCAGTTCATTTTCCGCATCGTGCACCGAGCTGGAAAGGGAAGGCTGCGAAATAAACAGCCTTTCCGACGCCTTGTTCAGGGAACCTGCTTCCGCCACGCCAAGAATATATTTAATCTGCTGTAGTGTCATTGAACAAATCTGTGCTCAGATATCGGAGTCCTGTGTCCGGGAATACTACGACGATATTTTTTCCTTCGTATTCAGGACGTTTTGCAAGCTCAGTTGCGCCCCACAACGCCGCACCGCTGGAGTTTCCAACCAGAACGCCGTCTGTTTTTGCAACGATGCGTGCTGCTTCAAAAGAAGGTTTTACGGTTGCAGAGATAACTTCGTCGTACACGCCGGTTGTGTCCCGGAGTGTAATGGGAACACGGTCATTCGGAACCTCAGTAAAATTGTGGATTCCGGTAAGGGCACCTGCGTCCAGAGCCGGTTCAACCGCAATCACCTTTACGTTCTTGTTCTGAGCCTTGATGTAGTCGCTGATTCCCCGGATTGTTCCGCCGGTACCAACTGCGCTTACAACGGCCGCCAGATTTCCGTCGGTCTGATCCCAGATTTCTTCTCCGGTGGTATCGTGGTGTGCCTGCGGGTTCAGCGGGTTTATCATCTGGTCAACAAAGAAAATGCTGTCTCCCGCTGCCTGTCGTTCCCGAATGTGCTGCTTTAAGATATTGGTAGCCGCAACAAAGTCGTTGTTGGTTGCCTTCAGCTGTTCCTGAAGCTCCGGAACTTCGCCGATTTTCTGAACATTGGCGCCAAAAGCCTTCATTACCTGAAGACGCTCCTGGCTTACTCCTTCCTGAAGGTAAATCTGAACCTTGTAGCCCTTCATTGCACCGATTGCGCTTACGGCAATTCCCGTATTTCCGCTGGTGTATTCGATGAGGGTTGTAACTCCCGGTTTGATTTTTCCTTCCCGTTCAGCATCTTCAATTATGCGAAGGACGATTCTGTCCTTGATGCTTCCAATCGGGTTAAAGTACTCCACCTTTGCAAGAAGATGAGCCTTAAGTCCAAGTTTTTTTTCATATCCGTGAAGGCGCACAAGAGGTGTGTGGCCAACCAGTTCTGTAAGTGAATCGTGTATTTGTGCCATAGTTTTTCTCCTTATATTTGGGGGCGTTGCGGGGGTGTCCCCCGCAAGAAGGGGTAGGGCGCAACAGCGTGCGCCCGAGGGGGAGACTTCCCCCTACTTTTTTTTATATGGTAAAGCTAAAAAATGCTTTCGCATTTTTTTTAACGCTTTGCTATCGAACACCGGCCGCCAGCGGCCTTACACATCCTTGATAAACTTATCTGCGTTCTGCTCGTACCACCATTTTGTGTATGGCAGCTTGATTCGGGCGGCCAGGTTCTTTTCGAAACTGCGGTTTGTTACCGTATCCAGAATGAGTTTTGCAAAGCTCAGGGTTCCTTCGTAACCAAAAACGGTGTATTCGTCGGCAACGAAAACTGCCGCAAAGCCCTGCTTGATTGCCCAGACTGTTGTGCCCGGGTGGCGGCTGAAGTAAACATCCGGCTTGTAGTGGTTCAGGATGTTCAAAACCTCGTAGTTCTGCTGGTCGGCAACCGCAACCTTCATGTCCTTTGGAGAATTGTTCAAAAGGTGCTCCAGTGCCGGTGGAACCTTTCCGTTGTCGTACTTGTAGTCGTAGTGCCATGCAAGGGCGTATTCCACCGTCATTCCGAATTCCTGAAGAACACGGGCGATTTCGTAGGTAAAGCCCGGTCCCATTCCGATTACGGCGCGGAGACCCTTAAGCTTTGCGGTAACTTCCTCAATCTGAGGAATGTAGATTGCCCGCTGCTTTTCGATGTATTTTTCAACCTGTTCACGGCGGCCGATGGCGTCACCGATTCCACGGAGCCAGGTTTCAAAGCCCGTGATTCCCGAGTGGTTGATTGTGCGGACATACGGAACGCCGTATTTTTCTTCCAGAGCGTTTCCAAGATAGGTTCCCAGAGTTCCACAGATACAAACTGTAGCAAGGGCTTCGCTCAGGTGGGAAAGTTCTTCAATTGTGGAGTTACAGTAGAGGAACTGAGGCTCAGCGTCAAAAACCTCGTTAAAGATTTTTGTAATCTGAGGGCGGGCGCTTTCGTAGAAGTTCTTGATGTTGATAGTGCGGCGCTTCTGTTTTGGCGGCTGCACGATTCCCTGAAGAACGGCGTGGTCGGAAATATCAAAACCGCTGGCCCAGATCCGGCTCTTAAATCCTTCGCAGTGAACCGGAATTACCGGAATCGGAAGCTCCTTGTCCAGGTCGCT
Organism: uncultured Treponema sp.; assembly: GCA_946186185.1. Classification (GTDB taxonomy): domain Bacteria; phylum Spirochaetota; class Spirochaetia; order Treponematales; family Treponemataceae; genus Treponema_D. The sequence goes on from CAMHMJ010000018.1 coordinate 13,316, forward strand.
GGCAACGCCGTCTACGTCTTCACCGGTTACGCCGGAAACACAGCTTGTGGAAACAAAGATTGCGTCCGGTTTGTAGGCTTCGTAGGTGTGGCGGATGATTTTTTCAAGGTCTTTTGTGGCTCCAAAAACCGTGTCCTTTTCGTTCAGGTCGGTGCAGACAAAAACCGAGTTGGTGGTCTTGTTTACCCGGGCTGCAATCTGTCCGAATTTTACGGCGTCGTTACTTGCCATTGCGGTACAGCCGGCAGGGGCGTGGTAAACAACCGCAACATTTCGGATTGCCGCAAGGGCGTTCAGGGCACAGCCGGAAAGACAGGAGCTGGACTGGCTGAAGCAGCGTTCCCGGTTTCTGAGACTTCCGTCTTCTGATTTTTTTACAAGAGTCTCAAGGTCGCCCACAAAGCCTGTGATGGACCCCAGACGGTTTTCACGAATCGCTATATTTGCATTACTAAAATTAAATGGCATAAATGTTCTCCTCATACGGTGGTTGCGGTCCCTGAGCTTGTCGAAGGGGCGCAACCACCTTGGCATATAAAAATGTCATTTCGACAAGCTCAATGACCACGTGTTCTTTACAGTTTCAACTTGCTCATTGCGGCGGTGAAAATCTGTTCCAAAAGGTGAAGGCCTCCGGAATAGCCGGCGATGTGGTCGTTAATAACAAGCTTTTCCAGCATCGGGTAGCTTACATTTACATAATGGGCGCCCAGTTCACCGGCAAGCTTCTTTTCCCAGTTGGAACCAACAATCAGCGGAGTTCCTGCAAAATCCAGAGCCTTAATCTGTTCGTGGATTTCGTGACCGTCGGTGGTGAACAGAACATCGGTTTTGATGCCGTAGTTCAGGTTGTTCACTTCGTCGGTAATTTTCTGCTGGAAAGCCTTTGGTGCATCGTCCGTGATGAACACTTTTTCCGGGAAAAGACCCATGTCATTTACAAGGAACTTTGTAACTGCAATTGAATATTCGCTGTCGCTTACAACCGTAAAGCGTTTTCCAAGAATACGGGTTTCCAGTAATGTGTCAGCAAAACGCTCGATGTAATAGTAGAATTCAGCCTCTTTTTCTGCGATTACCCGCTCAACAAGTCCCTTGTCGATTCCGGTAAAATCCTGAACTGCTCTAAGGAACTTTGTGGTTTCTGTAGCACCAATCGGAAGAACCGGGTACTGCAAAAGCGGAATGCCAAAGCGGCTCTGAAGATACTTTGCGCTGTCCAGACCTGCCCATGGTGAAACAAGAATCGTGAATTCAGCGTTAGGGATTTTCTTCAAATTATCAAGACCTCGGCCAAAGCCAAAAATCGTGTTCGGTTTAAGACCAACAGCCTTAAGCAGCTCTTCAATTTCACGAAGGTTTCCCAGCCAGTAAGGATCCTGCTGAGGAGGGGCAACGAAGAGATTTACCAGTCCCTTTTCTGGCACCGCGTCCCCTGAGGCTCTCGAAGGGGCATCTGCCAGGTACTGCTGGAAAATTGACTTCAAAATCCAGTCGTGACCCACATAGTTGTTACCCTTAAAGCCTGGAGTTTTTGCCCAGATTACAGGTTTTTCTGAACCTTCAAAATTGCTGGTAACTTCTTCTATATCATCACCGATAATTTCCCCCGTACATCCCGAAAGAACAACGAACAAATCTGCATCGATGACTTTTAATGCATTTTCAATGGTAGAACGCAGCTTGTTGCTTCCACCAAAAACAACTTCTTTTTCACTAATAGACGTACACGGAAAAATGTTTGGACTGTAGCGCCCACTGGTTCCGTTGTTGTCATTCAATTTAGCTGCACATCCAGGTCCAGAATGCAAAATCGGAATCGCCCCCGGAATTGCCTGAACTGTCTGCATTGCAGCAAGCGCACATTTGTAGCGCGGCTGATCCAAAATCTTTGCCATATATACTCCTATTCCCTATTGACTTAGTAGGTAACTAGAGTTATACTCTAATTATCCTAGTAAGTCAATAGGCAATAGAAAAAAAATATAATACAAGAGGGCAATAGCTTATGGAGTACAACTTTAATAAAATTACAGACCGCCGGAATACCAATGCTGTAAAGCTGGATCTGGCGGTTATGCGCGGAAAGCCGGCAGATGTTCTTTCTCTTTGGGTTGCTGATATGGATTTTCCAACCAGCCCTGCAATCCTTGAAGCGCTGCACAAAAAAATCGACCACGGAATCTTTGGATATTCATATCAGGATGAAGCTTTCTATAAAGCACTTGCTTCATGGATGAAAAATGAGCATAACTTTACCTTTGAAAATACCGAGCTGGTTACCACGCCGGGTGTTGTTTTTGCCCTGGCAAGCGCCATAAAAGCCTTTACAAAGGAAGGGGAGGCGGTAATCATTCAGACGCCGGTTTACTATCCTTTTAAGAATATGATAGAAGCAAACGGAAGACGAACCGTAACTTCTTCGCTTTTTGAAAAAGACGGTAAATGGCAGATTGATTTTGAAGATTTTGAGCGCAAAATAATAGAAGAAAAGGTAAAACTTTTTATTCTGTGCAGTCCCCATAATCCTGTAAGCCGTGTCTGGACAAAAGAAGAATTAAGCCGCCTTGCAGAAATCTGTCTGCGGCACAAGGTAATCGTATTTGCGGACGAAATCCACAATGACTTTGTATACGCGCCGAATGTGCACACAGTATTTTCAACCCTTTCCCCGGAAATTGCGGAGAACTGCGTGATTTCAATGTCCCCAAGTAAAACCTTCAACCTTGCAGGACTTCAGTTCTCTACGAACTTTATAAAGAATCCGGCATTGCGGGCAAAGTTCAAGGCTGAACGGAACAAAACCGGCTACGACGAACCAAGTCTTATGGGACTGGTTGCCGCCCGTGCCGCTTACGAAGGTGGAAAGCCGTGGCTGGAGGCGCTGAAAAAGCACCTCCTTTCCAACATTGATTTTGTCCGTTCTTATTTGAAGGAAAAGCTTCCAAAGGCACGGCTTATTGAGCCGGAAGGCACCTTCCTTCTGTGGATAGATTTTTCCGCCTACGGCATTCCGGATGACGAACTTGATGACCTTATTGTAAACAAGGCGAAAGTCTGGCTGGACCGGGGAACAATGTTCGGGCCGGAAGGAGATAAGTACCAGCGGATAAACATTGCCACTCCGCAGCCGCTGGTAAAAGAAGCAATTGATAGAATAAGCCAGGCGCTGCGGGCTGGGGTCTGAAGCCCGCTGGAAGGGGTAGGGCGCAACGCAGTGCGCCCGAGGGGGAGACTTCCCCCTGCAGTAATATAGAGAAAAGGAGTTTATGATGTTAAAAATCTCAACACGCGGGCAGTATGCGCTTCTGATTATGACTGACCTTGCAGAGGCTGAGGAGGGTGCGTACATTCCATTAAAGATGCTTTCCCACAGACGAAATCTTTCCGTAAAGTATCTGGAGCAGATTTTGATTCAGCTGGGAAAGAATGCCCTTGTGACGGGTTCCCGTGGCACCAACGGCGGCTACAAGCTTAAGAAAAAGGCCAGCGAATATACCGCCGGGGAAATCTTGAGGGCCATGGAAGGAGAACTTTCTCCCCGGGGAACTTCGGAAAACAACCATTTTGAATCCATCGGGAACGATTTTTTCTGGAAGGAGTTTACCGAGAATATTAACAATTTTGTGGACTCAATTACCCTGGAAGAGCTTGCCCAAAAGAACAAGGCTTTTGTAGGCTACGACTACTCGATTTAGCGCTATACCTTTCTATAAAGACAGTATTTTTAGGCATTTTGTATAGTAGTTTTTCAAAAAATGCAGGGTTTTACAAAAAAAATTGTTTCAATCCTGCAAAACCTCTCTTATAGTTAAAGTATCATTTTGTAAACTTTAACCGGTTCTCGCTCTAGGCGAATTGAGGTACTTATGGAAAAAACACAAAAAATGAGACTTGGACTTTTTCAAAAGATTTTGCTGGGTTACATTATTGCTGTAATTACAATCGGCGTTATTACCGGAATGATTGTTCACAGCGCACGGAATTTCAGTTCAGATGCAAACGAAGCAAACGTGGAAATTTTACCGAATACCCTGAAAGCCAAGGATTTGCAGCTCCATGTAATTCAGGTTCAGCAGTGGCTTACAGATATTTCTGCTACCCGGGGTGCCCCTGGCTATGATGACGGTTATGATGAAGCCGCCGATCACGCAGAACAATTCTATTCTATTGTAGAAGAATTCAAGAGCTTTTACCGCAAAAACAGTCAGAACGACAAGGTTCGTGAGCTTGAAGATATGAAGAAAGCCTTTGACGGCTACTACGATATGGGAAAGCAGATGGCTGCCGCTTATATCGAATACGGTCCGGATGAAGGAAACGAGTTCATGGAAAAGTTCGACCCTTATGCAGAAGAAATTTCTGAAATGGTTGATGCCTTTGTAAATGACCTTAGCGATAAGCTTACAGAAATCGTTTCTGAAATCAGTAAAGAATCGGATGCCATGGTTATTCAGACAATTCTGATTGGATTTTTTGCGGCGGTTCTTTTGTTCACCATCGGATTTGTTCTTTCACGAAGAATCACAAATCCAATCAATCAGTTTACGCGAATCTTAAAGGATATTTCAGAAGGAGAGGGTGACCTTACAAAACGAATCCACCTTTCTTCCAGTGACGAAATCGGTGACATGGCGTCCTATTTCAACAATACCTTCGAAAAAATCCGGGTTCTTGTTGCCACTGTTCAGGAGCAGTCGGTTACTCTCAGCAATGTTGGTGCGGATTTAAGCGCCAATATGACGGAAACCGCCTCTGCCGTAAACGAAATTTCTGCCAATATCAAGAGTATAAAGGGACAGACTGTAAATCAGTCGGCAAGCGTTACCGAAACTTCAAGCACAATGGATCAGATTTCTCTTGGAATCGGAAAGCTTAATGAACTGATTAAGGAGCAGGCAAAGAAAATTACGGAATCCTCCGGAGCAATCAGTTTCCTTATTCAGAATATGGACAGCGCTACTCAGACCCTTATAAAGAACTCGGAAAACATCAAACAGCTTACATCCAATTCTGAATCTGGAAAAGCGGCTCTGGATAGAATTACAACTGCAATTCAGGAAGTTGCGGAAGAATCCCGGGGTCTTATGGAAATCAGTAATGTAATTCAGAGTATTGCTGAAGAAACAAACCTTCTTGCCATGAATGCCGCAATCGAGGCGGCTCACGCAGGAGATACGGGAAAAGGTTTTGCGGTTGTTGCAGATGAGGTAAGAAAGCTCGCAGAATCTTCTGCCGCTCAGACAAAGACAATCGAAGCAGCCTTAACAAAAATTACAAACTCCATCAATGTTGTAATTGAATTTTCAAGTGAGGTTGTTGAAAAATTCGTTTCCATTGAAAGGGAAGTGCAGAACGTTTCCCAGCAGGAAGAGTCTGTTCGTCTTACAATGGAAGAGCAGTCGGCAAGCAGTAAAACCGTCCTTGAATCCATCAACATTTTGAACGAAATTTCAATGAATGTTCAGAGAAGCTCTGTTGAAATGCTTGACGGAAGCAGCCAGGTTTCAAGAGAAGCAAGAAATATGACCGCAATTACAGAAGAAATTTCTGGCGGAATGAATGAAATGGCTAGCGGTGCCGACCAGATAACAGAAGCTGTAAATACAGTAAATATGCTTGCAAACGATACAAAAGTTAGCATTGAAGCACTTACTGCCGAGGTCAAGAAATTCAAGGTTGAATAATAACAAGCGTAGACCATACTCCCGCGGAGAACTAATGATTTTTCTGCGGATTTCTGTGGGAGTTTTTATTTGCTAAATCTCTATTTGTGGTGCATAATGGTAGATATAGGATTTTTCTATAAAATCCTGTAAATCGTGGCCAATGGAGGAGAGTGTGTGGAACTATAATTTTATTTTACCGAACACAATTCTCCTTGTCACCTTTCTGCTGTTTTATCTGATTCAGCCCCATCTTTCAATCAGCAAGAACCGTTCTTTTCTGCGGCTTGTTGTGCTGGAAATCTCCACCATCATTGTGGATTTGATTTCTTCCTGCGCTCTTGAAAATTTTGCGGCTTATCCCATAGCCTTCCACAAGACAATAAATCTTCTGTACTTTGTTCTGTTCCTTTTCCGGTGTACTTTTTTCTTTCACTTTACGGTTCTTCTTTTTACCAGAAAAGCAAAGCAGAAAAAAATAATAATGTTCTTTGTGTATCTTCCGTTCTGGTTATGTCTGACGGTGGTTATTGCAAATCTTTTTGCGCCAACCATATTCCTGATTGACCAGACCGGTTATCACAAGGGGGCGCTTTATAACACGATTTATGTATGCGCTTTCTTCTATACCATTATTGCAATATTAACTCTGTTTAATTACCGAAAGCGTTTTAAGAAGATTTCCGTTGTGTACGCCATTGCTTTTAACCTGATTCTTTTAGCGGGCTACATTTTCCGTTACTGTTTTCCGCGGTTCCTCATCATGGATTTCTTCTGCCTGCTTGCAATCGTCGTAATTTATCTTTCCTTTGAAAATTCTGCCTGCTATCTGGAAAGCCGGAGCGGAGCCTTCAATCTGGATGCTCTTTCCCTTTTCCTTGAGGAAGAAAAAAGGCGGCGCTCTCATGTGTTGGGAATTGAAATACAGAACTACGACGACATGCGGGAAATCTATACCGACGCAAAAATGGATTATGGTATTGCCCTTATTTCCGACTATCTGATACGAACCTATCCAAGGCTGAATGTTTTCTATATAAATAGCGGCCGTTTTGTTCTAGCTGGAAATCCCAAAAATGGCAGCTGTGGCAGAGCCTGCGGATGTTTCGGCAGAAAAAACGGCGGCTGGTTCTTCCGACGCAGCGAAAACTCCGGAAGGGGCGGGGCAGATTACTCCATTGAAAATATCAAGGAAGAGATAAAGCAGCGTTTTATGACTCCGTGGACGGATAAAGGCAGAACAATGGAGCTTTATCTTGATGTACGCTTCATTGAGGTTCAGAAGGATTTTGAAATTTCCGACGCGTCCAAGTTCCTTCAGGGCATACTTACGGCCTTTAACTCCATGAATTCCAGCTCAACCAATGCCGTGCTTCCAACAGATATCGTGATTTCCGGGGAAATCCTTCAGTCAATTGAAAAGAACGCTGAAATTAAGCGGATTGTGCGGAATGCGGTTGAAGCACGGGAGGTTGAAATGTTCTTGCAGCCTCTCGTACAGGCGGATTCCCACAAGCTTGTTGGGGCGGAAGCCCTGGCACGAATCCGGCTTCCTGACGGTACTGTTTTACCGCCGGATGTTTTCATCCCGGTTGCAGAAAAGAGCGGACTCATCAACCTTCTGGGCGAACAGATGTTCGAAAAGGCCTGCGAATTTGTAAGTAAATACGATATGAAGGCCATGGGGCTTTCCTGGATTAATGTAAACCTTTCTCCGCTCCAGTTCCTTAAGTGTGATTTGTGCGACCGTTTTTCTGCGATTTTGAATAAATACAAGGTTCATGCTTCTCAGATTCATCTGGAAATTACCGAAGAGGCAATGATTGACTACGCGATTCTCAAAAAGCAGATTCAGAATATGAAAAGCACAGGCTTTAAGTTTGTCCTTGATGACTTTGGTTCCGGCTATTCCAATGTTACCCGTCTTAAACACTATCCGTTTATCAATATCAAGCTGGATATGGAAGTTGTCTGGGACTATTTTAAAACCCACGAGGAAATTATTCCTGCTCTGGTAAAAGCCTTTAAGGACACCGGTTTTACCGTGACCGCGGAAGGCATTGAAAACTTTGACATGGCCCGGGGCATGAGCACTCTGGGCTGCGACTATCTTCAGGGGTATTTCTTTTCAAAACCGATTCCCGCCAAAGACTTTGCAGAAAAGTACCTGGCTGAAAACCGTAAGTAATCCGACATCGTGGAGTTCGTAGGGAAGGGAGTGGCTTGAACTGCTCCTGAACTCGACTGATGAATCCGCTTTTTTAATCTGCACTTTTGAATAGCGCTGAATCCTAAAAACTGTTATACTCTCCGTTATGAAAGATTCTTCGAATGGTTCTTCAAATGATAGTTTAAATAGTTATTCAGATTGTTCTTCCGACAGTTCCTTTAAGTTTTTTCTGCACAAAACTGGTGCTCTTTTTAAAAAAGACTTAATGCTTTCAGTTTCGCTGGTGGCGGCAATTGTTTCGCTTTTTATTACTCCTCCAGACCGGGCGCTTTTAAATGATATCAACTGGCACACCCTGGCAACGCTTTTTATGCTCATCACGGTTCTGGAAGGCTTTAAGCGGGAAAATATCTTTGAACCGGTTCTGAATCTTACCCGCCGAATAAAAAAGCTTCCGGTTCTGACCTGTTTCTTTGTGTATTCGGTTTTTCTTTCCTCAATGTTCGTAACAAACGATGTTTCCCTGATTATTTTTGTGCCTCTCACCATTATTCTTTTCCGGGAAAGCGGCAACGAGCGGTTTATTCTGCCTGTTCTGACCTTTGAAAATATCGCAGCTATCCGCGGGAGTCTTTTAATGCCCTTTGGAAGTCCGCAGAATCTGTTCCTGTTCACCCAGAGCGGAGTTTCAGCTCCAAATTTCATGTTTCGGATGCTGCCTCTCTGGCTTTTCAGTTCAGTTCTGCTTTTTGTCTTTATCCAGGGAATGTATTTTATTGACAGAAAGCGAAACGGCGCCTATGCTTCAGGTTCTGTCAGCAATGCGGGCGCTGCCGATGATAGTGCCGTTTCCTCTGCCGCACAAAAGAGCAACCGGCCTAAAAAAATCCTTTACATTTCGCTTTTTGTGATTGTGGTTACTTCCATTGTAAGCCGCACCACCTTCTGGCCCTATGTAACTCTGGGAGTTTTCCTTGCGCTCTTGATTTTCGACAGAAAAATACTGCTCAAAACCGACTATGTTCTGATTCTGACCTTCTTCTGTTTCTTTGTATTCAGTTCCTCCGTCTGCAGAAATCCAAAAATCAGCGAGTTTTTACGAACCAATGTGGGCGGCCATGAATATGTGTGGAGTATTCTTTTAAGCCAGATAATTTCCAATGTTCCGGCGTCCATTGTGTTGTGGCCGTTTACAAAAAGCCTGACTGCGCTTCTGTACGGGCTGGACAGTGCCGGTCTCTGTTCAATTATTGGAAGTCTGGCAAGCGTAATCAATCTGCGCCTTTACATCCGTGAATATCCGGGCAGGGGAATGAAGTTTATCAAGACTTTTACATGGATAAGCCTGCTGTTTTTTGCGGTTGTAGTCATTCCTCAGTGGCTTTTGATAAAGATAATGCCGGTGTAGGGGCTTGTGTGCATTACAGAAAAGCGTCTATTTTCTGAGGGCAAACTCCATATAGACCGGGTTGTGGTCGGAATTTTCAAAATTTTCGTCGATTACATGAATGGAGATTTCTTTAACATTCGGTGAAAGCAAAAATCCGTCAATCACGTGGTACTGCCAGTCGTGAGCTTCCGCTTTTTCGCCGATGTATGGTTTTGCATTGGAACGGCAGGTCGGTTTTGTGTCGTCAAAGGCAAAACTCCAGCCCTCAGCAAGCATTTCTTCCGAAAGTTCAAGCTGTCCTGGAAGCCAGCCGTCTGTCCAGTAGGGCGGAAAAGCCGTGGAACCCGGGAAGCGCTGGTTAAAATCTCCTCCGGCAATCACATAATTTCCCTGTTCGTATTCCTTTGTCAGTATTTCTTTTAAGCGTTTTGTCTGGGCGATTTTTCCTTCCCCTGAATCAAAGGCTTCTAGATGGAAATTGGCCAGGACAAGGCTTTTACCGGTGGGTTTTCCGTTTTCGTAAACCGGAATTTTCTGTGTAAGCACGCATCGTTTTAAATTTCCCAGTCTTACCGGCCATTTGAAAGGCACTGGAAGGGAAATGCGCTCTGATTCCTGAATTTCGTAATTTGAAAGAATTGCAACACCGCTTTGAACCCGGCCGATCGTTGGAAGAGGGAACGGCACATACAGACAGTTAAAATTGTATGCAAAGGAACCCTGTTTGTTCAGGTTTTCCTTCAGCTTTTCCACCTGATTTGTGTGCCAGCTGCGTTTTGAATTGATGTCGATTTCCTGAAAGAAGTTTATATCTGCCGGATTTTCCTTCAGAGTCTGTTTTATTCCGTCAAAATAGGAGTCCACGATTTTTTTTGAGTCCGGACGAACCTTTATTCCGTCGTCCATAAAAAAGTCCTCGTATTTTCCAAGACCGGCATATCCGATGTTCCAGGTCATAAGAGAAACAGGTCTTTCTTCCGATATTTCCGATAGTTCAAGCCGGCTGTTTCCGCTGGTGAACTTCAGTTTTTCAACAGGCTTTGGTCTGTATTCAGTGACTGATAAAAAAACGATTACGACAACCGGAATTGCCACCAGAATGGCCAGTACTGTCACAAGAATTTTCAGGGATTTTCTTAAAAACTTATTCGTTTTCGGGTTGCTGTCTGTTTTCATTGGTATTTTTGTTTTCCTTCTGAGTTTTTGAAATTTTATCTGAAACGAGTTTTATTATAACTGCAACAATCAGGCCGATGATCGTTCCTGCAAGAACGTCGGTAGGGTAGTGAACTCCAACATAAAGTCTTGAAAAGCCCATTATTACTGCCAGAACAAGAGCAATGGCACCCAGCCGTTTGTTTGTGTAAAAGAAGATTGTAAATGCACAGGCAAAGGCTATTGAGGTATGACCGGATGGAAACGAGGAGCCGTAAGGCGGCTTTACCAGAATCTGTAAATCCGAAATCATGCTGTATGGACGGGGGCGGTTTACAATCAGTTTAATGCAGAATTCTGTCAGTACCCAGGAAGAGAGAAGAGCAATCGCTGTAAGAATGCCGGCTTTTCGGGTCTTAGGGAAAATTAACAGCAGTGCGGAAAAGATAATCCAGACAAGAGCGATGTTTCCCGACAGTGTATAGGGAACTAAAATCGCAGATAAGAAAGAGCAGCGTAAATTTTCCTGAATCCATAAAAGGATGGTTGAATCAATACTCATTTTAAATTTGAATCAGTTTCTTCTATTATAACAGATGTTTTCACGGATTAAAAGAATTATTTTTATGCAGTCTTTAATTGACAAAATCACTTAATGAGTTATTATTTTAGTATGACGCTTAAAGAAATTATTGAAGAAAACATTGATGAGGTTTATGCGGTTGAAACCTTCATGAATAAGAAAAATATAGCCGACATCGAAGACGATGATACAACACGAATAGGCTATACCAAAGATAAACGGCCGGAATGTCAAAGGGATTTTGAAAATCTGAATGAAACTTTGCTTAATTCAGAACCGTTAGTTGCATATTTGTTTAACAATATTGAATATATTAAGTATGTTACAAAAAATATGATTGGTGCCGGTGTTCCGGAGGATAAAAAAATCCTGATTGCTGTTTATTCCGGCGATATATACAAAAAAGACGAAATTGAGTAAGTAGACAGAATATGTCTTATAAACAGTCTTAAGTTGTATAGAAAACACTACATAATAGACATAAGTTTTCCTCCTCTTATTCAGATTGAAGTTCTTCCCTATAAACCTAAAACCGAGTATAATCACCCTTATGTCAAAACAAATGGTAATGGGAAACCAGGCAATTGCCCTGGGCGCCTTGAAAGCGGGCGTAAATCTTGTAGCTGGTTATCCGGGAACTCCTTCCAGCGAAATTATTGAATTCATTTCTAAGTATAAAGATAAAACCGGAACTTATGTAGAATGGTCTGTAAATGAAAAAGCTGCCGTTGAAGTTGCAGCGGGTGCAAGTTATGCAGGAAGCCGAACCTTAGTTACAATGAAGCAGGTCGGTCTTAACGTTGCAAGCGATCCTGTAATGTGCCTTTCATATGTTGGCGTAAAAGGCGGAATGGTAATCGTTTCTGCCGATGATCCGGGTCCGATTTCAAGCCAGACTGAACAGGATACCCGAAAATTCGCTGAATTTTCAAAGCTTCCTTGCCTTGACCCTTCAACTCCTCTTGAAGCCTTTGAAATGGTTCAGAAGGCTTTTGAAATTTCTGAAAAATACAATACTCCGGTGCTTTTGCGCCCCACAACTCGTGTTGATCACGCTTACGAATCTATGGAAATGCCGGAACTTACCTCCTGCAGAACTCCCGGGGTTTTTGAAAAAGATACAATGCGCTGGGTAATTTTCCCGAAAACTTCCTACATGAACCACAAGCGCATTTTTGAGCGCAACGAAAAGATTCTGCCGGAAGAGTTTTCTAAGAGTGAGCTGAATAAGATTGAGTTTTTGAAAAACTGCGGAAATAATTCCTCCTGCGGGCAAAATGCCGCTCCTACGGCAGAAACTGGTTCTACAGGACGCAGTTTTACCACCGGCAAGACCTGTCTTTTTGCGGCTGGCGGTATTTCTTACTGCTATTTAATGGAAGCTCTTTCGATTTTGAAGGAAGAACATCCTGAAAACGAAAATATCCGTAATGCGGCCGTTTTGAAAATCGGAACACCTTATCCTTTCCCATTCGCACTTGCCCGGGACTTTTTGAACATTTCCGAAACAGCAGAAATCACGGTTTTTGAAGAACTTGACCCTGTTATCGAAGAAAAACTTATATATTTCTGCGGAAAAGAAGGCTTAAACCGCACGATTCACGGAAAACTGGACGGAACAGTTCCCGAAGCCGGCGAATTGACCGTTGAAACCGTGAAAAAGGTTTTAGAAAATATCTTAAGTTGTACAGAAAATAATACAAAAACAGATAATTCCACGGTGGTTGAACTTGCGGTCCCTGAGCCTGGTCGAAGGGCCGAAACCACAAGCTGCTGCGCCCCTTCAGAACCACCAGCCCTGCCTGTTCGTCCGCCGGTTTTATGCGCAGGCTGCCCTCACCGGGGTTCCTTCTACGCCGTAAAACAGGCCATGAAAGGAAAGAAAACTGCCTACTGCGGAGACATCGGCTGCTACACTCTTGGAAATGCAAAGCCTCTTGATATGTGCGACACCTGTCTTTGTATGGGCGCCGACATCACTATGGCTCAGGGCTTTTACCACAACGAAAAAGACCGATACTGTTTCAGCTTTATCGGAGATTCCACCTTCTTTGCAAGCGGAATTACCGGCGTTGTAAATGCGGTTTACAATCAGTCAAAGCAGACAATCTGTATTCTGGACAATTCCACTACCGCCATGACAGGCCACCAGCCTCATCCGGGAACTGGCGTTACAATGATGGGCGAAATCGTTGAAAAAATCAGCATTCCTGCAATTCTGAAGGCAGTCGGCGTAAATCCGGTTATTGAAGTAGATCCTTTTGACCAGGAAAAAGCGGTTGAAGCGGTAAAAACTGCAAGCGAAAGCAGCGGAGTAAGCGCAATCATCTTCAAATCGCCGTGTATCGCAATCGCAGGAAAACTCGGCTACGCATTCCCTAAGGCAAAATCGGTTTCAACTGAAAAGTGTATCGGCTGCCAGAAATGTATCAAAGAATTGGGCTGCCCAGCCTTGAGCATTTCGCAGACCACCAACGCAAAGGGAAAGAAAATCGTCGAGATAGATAAATCTTTGTGTACAGGCTGCGGTTTATGCGCAGGAGTTTGCCCTGCAAAGGCAATAGACTAAAGGGGGCTTGGGGCAAAGCCCCAGGCGAAAGGGGTGTGGCGAAGGCACCAGGGTGGCTGAGCCCAGGGGGAAGGCTTTCCCCCGCATGTGTATTAAACGAGGTTAAAATGGCAAAAAATATATTAATATGCGGAGTTGGCGGTCAGGGAACGGTTCTGGCTGCAAAAGTAATTTCTCAGGCGGCTGTGAGTGGCGGCGAAAAAGTGCTGTCTGCGGAGACCATCGGAATGGCACAGCGGGGCGGCTCGGTTGTAAGCCACGTTAGAATCGGGAAAGACACCTACTCGCCTCTGATTCCAAAGGGCAAGGCGGACGTAATCATCGCCTTTGAAGCGGCCGAAGCAGTTCGAAACATGGAATACCTGAAAAACGGCGGAACGGTTATCGTAAACAGGAAGATTGTTCAGCCTACAACCGCAAGCCTTACGGGAACGATTTTTTCCGAAGACACAATGATTGAATTCCTTGAAAAAAATGCAAAAGTAATCGCCGTAGACACGGAACAGGCCTGCCGGGACTTGAACAGCTCAAAGGTTGTAAACATGGTTTTAGTTGGCGCTGCCTGCAAAACCGGCATTTTAGACAAAACCCAGATAAAGGACGCCGTAAAGCTTCTTGTAAAACCGGATTTTTACGAGCTGAACGTACGGGCGGTGGATTATCTGGGATAAAAAAAAGGATGTCTTCACCGCCTGATTTTTTTGTGTTTCTATGCACAAAAACACTTGACAATTCTGCACAGTAGGGTTACTATAAATAGAAACATAAAGACAAAGGAGTCGTTTTAGAAATATCGAAAGACGGCTCAGAGGCAAGATGTACTTGCCGTCTCTTAAACTCAGGAGAATCAAATGAAAATGACTGAAAAACAGCTTGAACAGATCCGCGCTCAGATTAAACGCGTAAAAGCATGCGGAAACCCATTTTACACAGAAAGATTTAAGAACATCGAACCGGAAGATATCAAAACTCAGGAAGACTTTGAAAACCTTGTTCCATTCTGCTCAAAGCAGGATTTGCGTGACGCCTACCCTCTTGGACTTGCATCAGTTCCAGAGGAAGAAATCGTCCGCATTCACTCATCAAGCGGAACTACAGGCGCTCCAGTAATCATTCCTTACACACAGAAGGATGTTGACGACTGGGCAACAATGTTTGCCCGCTGCTATGAAATTGCCGGAATTACAAACAAAGACCGCATTCAGATTACACCGGGCTACGGTTTGTGGACTGCCGGTATCGGATTCCAGGCTGGCTGTGAAAAGCTTGGAGCAATGGCAATCCCGATGGGACCTGGAAACACTGAAAAGCAGCTCCAGATGATGCAGGATTTGAAGGCAACTGTAATCTGCGCAACCTCATCTTACGCTCTCCTTCTTGCAGAACAGGTTGAATCACGTGGTCTTGGAAAGAACATCAAGCTCAAGAAAGGTATAATCGGTTCAGAACGCTGGGGCGAAAAAATGCGCAACCGAATCAAGAACATTCTTGGAATAGAACTTTACGACATCTACGGTCTTACAGAATGTTACGGTCCTGGAATCGGTATCAACTGTACTGAACAGACAGACGGAATGCACATTTTTGACGACTTTGTATACATCGAAATCCTTGACCCGCAGACAGGAAAGCCTGTTCCGGAAGGAGAAATTGGTGAAATCACCCTTACAACCCTCGTAAAGGAAGGCGCACCTCTCTTCCGCTTCAGAACCCACGACCTTGCAGCCTTTGTAAAAGAAGAATGTCCTTGCGGAAGAAAATATCCTCGCATCACACAGATTCTTGGCCGCAGCGACGATATGGTAAAAGTTAAGGGAAACATCATCTTCCCAAGCACACTGGAAGACGTAATCAAGTCTGTGCCGGGAACTTCAAGCGAATACCGCGCAAAAATTGAGCATGCTGAAGGAAAAGACAAGATGACGATTTTTGTTGAGGTAGAACCAGGCGTTGACCGTGCAGAAACCGCTCTCGAAATCAAGTATGTTTTCAAGCAGAAGTACAACATGACTCCAGAAGTTGAAGTTGTGGGAATCGGCGACCTTCCGCGCAGCGAAAAGAAGACAAAGCGAATCGAAGATTTGAGATTTAATTAATAAGATTAAGGGGCTGTCTAATAAGTTTAGCGACTGCGGTCATTGAGCCTGTCGAAATGACCATTTACACTATATCTGGTGGTTTCGAGAACCTCAACCACCGCAAACTTTTCTTTTTGGACAGCCCCTTTTTTAGTTAGAGCGGCGGTCTTCGGTTTTGTTTTCGTAGAATTTGCGCTTCATATCGTACATTCTGCGGGTGGCAAGATTGTAAAGCGAAGAAACATTGTGTTCCGGATTTTCAAACTGGCTGGCATAGCCGTAGGAAATGTGCAGGTTACTGCAAAGCTTTCCCTTCCATGAACTGATTTTCTGGTCCAGCTGCTCGCAAATCAGCTTAATTTCTTCCGGATTGGCGTTTACAATTACGCAGAATTCGTCTCCGCCGATTCTGAAGCTCTTGTTTGTTTCTGAAAATACGGACTTGATGATGGATGCAACGGCCACAAGTTGTTCGTCCCCCGCTTCATAGCCTTCGTCGCGGTTTACATTTTTAAGACCGTCCAGATCCATTGCAAATACCGTCAGATTATCGTTTATCTTTGATTCATCAAAGTTCTTGAGAGCGATATTGTAGGCATTCTGATTTTCAAGGCCGGTAAGCTGGTCCGTTCTGGAAAGCCGACGGATTGATTCTTCGTCCTTCTTTTCATCTTCAATTGTCTGAACCGCAAAAATAACGTCCGTTGGAACGTGACGGATATCGTAATGCACCGGAATGAAGGAAATCCGGCACCAGCCGTTCAGTTTTCCCACAAATTCCGTAGAAATAATCTTTTTTCCCCGGAGCCTTTCCTTCACGGTTGAAAGATTGATAAAATTCATTACATTATCAAGATAGGCTTCCGTTGTAAGGGTCATGAGGATTGAGCGCATTATTTTGTCAGATTTCTTTTCGTCGCCCAGAAAGTTGTCGATTACTTCGTTGGATTTTATGGTGGTATATCCGTAGGTCTTCAGGTCAATAAGGTGCACCGTAAAAAAGACATCAATCATGGCATTCTGAATTTCAAGCCGTTCTTCCAGCTGATGTCTTTGATTTGCTTCCTCTTTTCTGAGCTTTGAAACGGAAAAAATATAAATCCCGATAAAACTTGAAAGCATTATCACAAGAATGAATGAAACCGTAAAAAGCTGAAGGGCATTTTCCGAAATAGCCTTTCTGAACCGTATTTTTGCGGACGTTCCCTTGATGGAAATCTGAGAATTGTATGCACTTGATGCAAAGTACTTTTCCTGAAGGGTTTCGATAAAGAAAGGATATTCCTTGGTCATTCTGGCAAGAGTCTGGTTCAACTCCCTTAAGATTTCAGGCTTGTTGGAACTTACCGAAAGGTAATAATCGGAAGAACCCAATATGTACAGAGGCGCAAAACCCGATGAAAGCGGAACGTTGTTGTTCGTGGTACAGATGCAGGAAAGTTTTCCGTTGGCAAGTGCACTGTTCAGCTCCTCTTCCCCGGAATAGTAGATTATATCCGCGCTTAGATGGCGCTGGGTGGTCCAGTTTTTTAAATAGGTATCCATCAGGGTGTTTGCCGTAACACCGATTTTTCTGTAATTCAGGCTGTTTACATCCGTTGAATTTACGGTAGCATCTGATTTCCGCTTGTAAAGCACATAGGATTCCTTACCCATGATGTAATCCGGATAGAGAATAAAGCCTTCCCTTTCCGGAGTCTTTGAAACACCCGGAAGAATATCAATTTCTCCGCTTATCAGTTTTTTGTACAGTTCGTTCCAGTTTCCGTATACAAATTCAACCTTCCAGGAACTTTTCTTGGCAATTATTTCAATATATTCGTAGGCATAGCCGTATTTCTTTTTATCAGGCGCCGCTCCTTCCATAAAAGAAGGAGTTTCATAATATCCAATTTTTACATTTCGCGCAAAAAAAGGCAAAGAAGAAAAGAGAAACAATAATACACAGAAAAATCTCTTGGAAAACATACTGCCATTATAACATAGAATGGAAGAAAAGTCGAATTCTGATATCGTGTTGTGATATCGTGTAGAGTTTTTAGCAGTCATGACAGTATCTCAAGAAAGCATTTAAGGCTGAAGAAAGCTGCTCTTCGCTTTTTGCAATTTCGTGAGTTCCGGAAATCATAACGGAATTTTCCTGATTCGGCGCAGAGGTTCCAAAGTTTGCAATAAAAAGCGGACGGAAAGAAAAGAGCTCGTCCCTGTCAGAAAAAACACCGAATCTTAAACCACGCTTTTCAGCAGGAAGTTTTTTCCAGTTTTCCTTCAGTGTTTTCCAGGCTGAATGACATTTTTCTTCGTCAAAGTCTTTTTTCTGTTCCGGATACAGAATATTTTTGATGGTATTTTCAGGTTCGAGGCATGGATTGAGTAACAGGATGCGGGTATTTTTTGTTGCACCTGTAGTTCCTGCGAAATCACCTGCACCAGAGTCACCGCCAGCAACAGAATTGCACTGAGCGCCAGAAAAAGCATCATCGCACAGCGCGCAGGAAGCATAAAAGGCTCCCAGGGAAGAAGCAATTACCAGATCCGCTTTGTTCATATCCGCCTGAATCTGAGGAAAGGCTTGCTCAGGTTTCAGCAGGTCGTAGGTTCCTGCAGAGAAGGAGAATTCTTCACCACCAAACAGGTTCTTAAAAGCCTTATTTGTGTCGCTCAGAGAGGAAAGCGCCTTTTTTACATTCTTTGCAGATGAACCGGATCCGCTTCCGCCAAGTCCATGGATATAGATTGCTGTTTTCATAGTTTAATTGTATAGAAAGTATCACAGATTGTCAAAGTTTTGAAGATTGTTGTAAATTGCAGGTCGTTATACAATAACTGATAGATGTCGGATGGAAAAAACTAATTCATTAATTCATTTAAGAATTCTTCTGGAGATAAAACTTTTAATAGAGACTTTTTATAATCATTTTTATTTCTTGTAATTATCACACTAATTTGGTTTGATTCAGCAACAGAATTCTGAACACTATCTTCAAAATCTGACCAATCAGAATTCACTGCATCTAAAATATTAACTTCTGTAACATTAGCAACATGAATGACAGATAGAAGAGACTTTAATAATTTTCTTACCATTTCTTTATCTTTCAATTCACGACGAGCAATATAGTAAATATCTGTTATAGCAGAAGCTGAAACATATTTTTGAACAGCATCTCCCGGAAGTTTTAATATATTTACAGCATTTACAACAAAGTCAGGCCTGTTTAGCAAAACATCAAGCACAACATTTGTATCAATCAAAATCTGCATATTTCTCCAGCCTTTCCGAACGATATTCTTCCAATGTTTTTCCGGAATTAGGAATTATACCAATAAGAGAATCTATAAGATTATCATTACTTTCACTACTTTTTTGAGGAGAAGAAATTGTATATGTTACAATTACTTCTTGACCACGCTGAAAATTTACCGGAGTTTCTAACACAATCTGAGACCCATTATAATACCCCTTTGCAGTTGCAAGCATAATATCCTCCTTCACAATCTTTCTAGAGAAATTATATCATATAATTAAAAAATCGGCAAAGTTATGGTTTGTTATACAAATGCATAAATAATATGTCAATAAAAATATAGTAAGAAACATCTAATCTCACTATTTATCCCTCCTACACTATGCGCTATAATATGCTGAATACAATCGAGGTTTTTATGGCAAACGGAATTGAAGATTTACGCGAAAAAAACAAGGACAACGAAAACAAGAAGATTGATTCCCGCTATGACACCTGGCGGGTTTTTCAGGGACGGGAAGATGCCGAAATGCTTCAGGAAAAATCAGCCTCCTGGTCCAGCCGTAAAGCAAACCGCGGCGACTACGACGACTGGGACGAATAAAAGACCACAGTGCCTACACTACCCCCGACTGAACTAAACTGCCTCCACCAACGGCACGGCCACAACGAATTATTCAATCTCACACCCTCATCGAATAATTTTTTACAAATCAAAAATCGCGTGCTATACCTTTCTATATGAACATAATAGCAGGAAATCAGCTTGAACTTATGAGATCTCAGGTGCGGGACATGATTCAAAACCCGGCGAAGTACACCGCTGCCCTGAGAGCAGGCTATGTATATGCGGGCTTTGGCGGCGACCTGAACGGCATCAAGGTTCCGGAAACTCTGATGAGCGGAAAACTGCCGCCGGGGGTTACGCCGGAACAGGCTCTACAGCAGGTCATAGCCTATATGAACCAGGTAATTGCTCAGGCTGAAGCCGAACAGCTTGGGACAAACCGCGGACAGCTAAACATCGGACAGGACAATAGACAATTCTAAAAACCTGTTTGCAGCAAACAATACCTGAACCACCTCCCCCAGATTCCTCCTATGGAACAACCCTTTCCAGCTTGAGAAAAAACTTGCGTTACAGGATTTTGTGCCTTATAGTTAAATAAATACCGGCCGGCAGCGGCCTTACACAGGAGCGAAATAATAATGAGCAAGTACAGCGGAACTCAGACAGAAAAAAACTTACTGGCAGCTTTTGCAGGGGAATCACAGGCACGAAATAAATACACCTACTTTTCAGCCGTAGCAAAAGACGAAGGCCTGAACAAGGTTGCAGAGATTTTTGAAAAAACTGCTTCAAACGAACAGCAGCATGCCAAGATGTGGCTTAAAGAGCTGGAAGGAATCAGCGACACAAAGACCAATTTGAACGCTGCGGCAGATGGCGAAAACCATGAATGGACTGATATGTACGAGGGTTTTGCAAAAACCGCCGAAAAAGAAGGCTTTGCAGAACTTGCGGCTAAATTCCAGGCAGTTGCGGCTATTGAAAAGCGCCACGAAGAGCGTTTCCGTTCACTTCTAAAAGATGAAGATTCAAAAGCGCAGCTTAAAAAATCAACGGTAAAAATCTGGGAATGTTTGAAATGCGGACATATTGTTGTAGGACCTTCCGCACCGGAATACTGCCCTACCTGCGGTGAATCAAACCAGTATTTTGAAGTACGGGAAGATAACTACGATCTGATTTTGACCTGGGGAAGATAATTCAGGCTGAATAGCCGGTTTACAAGTTTGCAGAAATTTGCATAAAATAAAAAAGGCTTCTGGCGGAAATGGTGTTTTTCAAACAATTTTCCGCTGGAAGCCCTTTTATTATTGAAAACTGTTCTTCCGCTTCTCAAACAGGTCCCGCTGAAAGCCAGTTTCCAAGTTCGATTTATTTAGAATACGCTTACAACTTCGCCGTTTGGATAGCGGTCTGCAATGTATTTCTTTACCTTTTCGCTCTTTACTGCTTCAATAAGTGCAAGAATTGAATCCTTGTTTTCGTTTCCTGCTTTTACAGCGATTACATTTACATATGGAGAAGATGAACCTTCAACAAAAAGTCCGTCTTTCTTTGCGCTCAAGCCAGCTGGAATTGCATAGTTACCGTTAATAACGGCACCGTCTACATCTGCAAGTACGCGTGGAAGAGAAGCTGCTTCGATTTCCTTGAATTTGAGCTTTTTAGGATTCTTTGCAATATCAAGCGGAGTTGCTGTGATTCCGGCACCTGCCTTCAAAGTGATAAGACCTGCTTCCTGAAGAAGAAGAAGTGCGCGTCCTTCATTTGTAGGATCGTTTGGAATTGCGATTACAGCTTTTTTCTTCAATTCGTCAAGAGTTTTTACCTTCTGTGAATAAAGAGCAACCGGTTCAACATGGATTCCTGCTGCATTTACAAGGTGATATCCCTTTTCTTTGTTGAAGGATTCAAGATAAGGAATGTGCTGGAAGTAGTTAGCATCGATATCCCCTGCTTCAACGGCATCGTTTGGAGTTACATAATCTGTAAATTCAACTACCTGAAGAGTATATCCCTTTGCAGCCAAATCTTCTTTTACAAGATTCAAAATTTCTGCGTGAGGCTCTGGAGTTGCACCAACTTTGATTACTTTCTGTGCAAAGGCTGAACTGAAAGCCAGTGCAAGAACTGCTGCTGTCAATAATTTTTTCATATTTATCTCCTCATAGAAAACAGTTGCACTGTTTTCCAAATTAATTGGAAGCCGTTAAAAAAATTGCGGAAGCAATTTTTAAGCTGTCCTTTTTGTTCATTAGTAATTACCTACTAACTTAGTATGTTTTTGTTATACGCTTTTTTTTGACTTGTGTCAAGCATTTGGAGAATAACACCTGAAAAAAAAGCACGTTAATTCAGAAAAGACACAGTTTTTGTAGAGTTTAATACTACTTAGGATAGCAGCTATCTGCTTGAAGAACAGCCATGGCAGCCGGAAGTGGCCCCGCCTGAGGAGGAACAGCCGGAAGCTGAGCAACCCGCTGAATGACAGGCAGAGCAACCAGAACTTCCGCAGGAGCAGGTGGATTTTCCAGATTTTTTTGCCTTCACCATCGAACGAATTACCAATGCAACTGTAAGAATAAGGAGAAAACTTACTATTATTGTACCAGCCATAAAAACCTCTTCAAAAGAAACAACTTCGCTATATGCATGAATAAAAAAACGGAAACGATGAAGCAGCGTTGTTATTATACGTTAGCACTTGCTAACTAGAAAGATAATACAGATTTGTGCAGTTTTGGTCAAGGCGGAATATTTTCATGCGGAATATTTTCAGTGCCGAATATTTCAGCTTGTGCTATAATACCTTATATATAGTTTTTTGGAGCAATTATGGAATACGGATTCGATTACACTTACATTATTTTTGTTTTACCGGCAATTCTCTTGAGCATCATCGCCCAGATTTCAGTAAAGGGAAGCTTTGCACGATACAACAAAGTACTCAGCCAGAGAGGACTTACAGGAGCCCAGGCTGCACAATTACTCCTTCAGCAGAATGGAATACATGATGTAAGGATTGCCCATATTTCCGGCAGCCTTACGGATAACTATAATCCTTCGAATAAGGTGCTGAGTCTTAGTAATTCAACTTATAACAGTACATCCATTGCGGCTATCGGTGTTGCTGCTCATGAAACAGGACACGCTATTCAACATGCAACAGGTTATAAGGCCCTCGCCCTAAGAAGTACTCTTGTCCCTGCTGCAAATATCGGTTCACGCTTCGGCCCAACCCTCGCAATTCTTGGAATCATTTTTGGAAATACAACTAAAGCAGCAGAGGTGTTTTCAATCGCCCAGCTTATTACAAATATTGGTATTATTCTTTTTGGTGTGGCAGTTCTTTTTTATTTAGTAACGCTGCCTGTCGAATTCAACGCTTCACGACGAGCCCTTAAGATTTTAAAAGAAACCAACACCCTCGATAAGCCGGAATTATCCGGAGTAAGAAAAGTGCTTTCAGCCGCCGCCATGACATATGTTGCTTCTGCATTAACTGCAATAGGATCTCTCTTGAGATTGATATTTCTTTCCAGCTCGAGAAATTCGCGAAGGTGATGCGCAGACCTTCTTAATTTATTTAACGCAATTCAACGCCTTTTTTACAATTTTTTTTACACTCCCCTTTTTTGCCTTATATTATAAAAGAGACACTAAAAGGAGGCTGGTGCTATGAATACTTCATTTAAATTCCTTAACCGGGACGAAGAATTAAAAAAACTCCTTTTGAACTATGGAAAATACATTATTGTTTCAGTGTATCAGGCGGACACTACTCAGAAAAACAGAGAAAATACAAAGCGGGCCCGGTTTCTGGAAAGCCTTATAATTGAAAACCATTATACTTACTGCAAGATTGCGCAGAAAAAATCAAAATTTGAAATCCAGTACTATTTTGTAATCTATGGCAACGAACTGACTTCAAAGTACGATTCGGACTGGCCGCTGAAACCTGAACCAGCGGACTTTTCTCTGGAAAAAATCAAAAAAACTCTGGAAGAAAACCGGCAGCACTTTCGGGTTATGAACTTTTACGACAACCTTCCGGAAATATTAAAGGGGGCACAATTTGAACATCCAGTCATCAGAAGTGAAAAAAATGCCTTCCGCTCCCGAAACAAACTGTTTGCAGAAAACCTTTATGAGCCTGAAGAATGCGTAGGTAAATGGAGCTTTAAGCAAAGCCATTCTGAAGGAAGCTACATGTATTACTACAGACAGCAGCTGGCCTCAGTTCACTGGTCGGATAGAGAAAACTGCTTTATGGTTGTAGTCGGCGGCTGCATTCCCGTTGGCTATGTAAGGTATAAGGCAAAAGCAGAAACAATTGAAGAAGCCTTTGAAATCTTAAGAAATGTTGAGTAAGTCAAGCTTCCGCAAGATATGCAAGATATGTCCGCAAGATATGCAGGGTTCCTGGGGAGCAGTTCCCGGGGAACTGCAATTTTTTGAAAAATCCGTATTTTTTTGTAACCTTCCGGAAAGCCGGAGTTTTTATTCTTGACGATTGCATAAACCGCGCTATATTTAATATTGCGGTTTTAAGTTCATTTTATGAGCTTTCAGTCGTTCCGCCGATTTAACTCTACTTGCAGGCGGAGCATTTCAGTTTTGAAATGCAATTTTTGCTAAAAGGAGACCTTCCATGATTTATTTCCAGTTACAATCAATTTCTCAAACCAGAACATAATGTCGCGCTGATTTGGCGTATAAACTGAAGCGCACAATACGCGTGACTTCCGTGGAAAATCAGCAAAGTAAATCCGGCTGTTTTATAGCACCTACTTAGCAGCCATAAAAAATAAAGGGGGCAAATATGACCACATCTACATCTTCATTCATGTGCGAAGGCACACTTTACAAGTACTCACTGGCACCACTTACAAAAAAACAGGAATACGAACTTGGCATGCAGGCACTTGAGGAAGACAGAACTTTCACAGGAAGCGGAAAAATGGCGGCTGATACTAAAACCGCCTGCCCTTCCAGAACTATGTCTTCAGGTAAAATGAATGCCCGGGAAACACTTTTCAGGGCAAATCTCCGGTTCGCCATAAGTCAGGCAAGGGAATACCGGGGAATCGGAGTTGAAGACGAAGACCTTCCGTTTGTTGCTGCACTTGGACTCTGGCGGGCAATACAAAATTACAATCCTGAAAAAGGCGCTTCCGTATGTACTCACAGTATGCGTTATATCAGAAATGCAATTTTTGATGCAGCAAATAAGTACGGAGAGAGACAGCATCTTACCGACAGGGAAAACCGGGCGCTGGTTCAGATAAAAAAAGCCTTCAAAATTGTACAGATGAATTTTAAAAATCCGGAAGCCCAGCTTCAGGAAGTCTCCCGGATAACCGGCATTCCCGTAAAAAAAATTGAAGACCTGCTTTTCTGTTCAGAAAAAATGGTAAGCGGAAACCAGCCGGCCGGCAATTCTTCCACCGGCAGCAAGAACAGCGGTGAAAACGCAGAACTGTTCTCTCTGCTGGCAGCAAAGTCTGTTTCACCGGAAGAAAACGCAATTGCAAGCTGCATGAAGGACGAACTCTTGAAATCCGTATACCGTCTTGAGGAAAATGAACGCAATGTCTATATGATGGCAAACGGCTTCGGTTACAGAAACGCTCTCCCCCACAGCTTAAGCGACATTGCCCGTCATTTTGGGAAAACCCGGCAATGGGCTCACTGGAAACTGAAGGAAGCAAACAGACATATTGCAGAACAGATGGCGGACTGGATGTAACATGAGGGACTGAAAGAAGCTGGATTCGGAACCGGTCGGCAGGAAGCCAGTCCACAGAACGAAGAGTTTCCTTTGAAAGCCCAATAGACTACGGTTATTGGGCTCCCGCTACAACGGTATATGTTTCTACCTTCTGAGCTTGTCCGGGTGATTCTGGTAGTATTCGTTTTTGTCGGAATACATGGCTTCGTCGGCTACGTGCATACAGAAGCGGAGGTTGTTGGGGTCGTTACTCCAGCATGAACCGATTGCAAGGCAGACCTCGGCACCGTAACCGCATTCCTTGCGAAGGGCTTCCGTTTTTCGGTCAAAATCCTCCTGCTGACATTCCGGAACAATGACAACGAACTCGTCTCCGCCGGCGCGGAAAATTTCGTCCTGGCCAAAATGCTTCTGCAAAAGCTTTGCAGCACTTTTTAAAAGCCTGTCCCCCGCTTCGTGACCGCCGGAGTCGTTGCACTGCTTCAAGCCGTTCAAATCCGCAAAGAGAATTCCATAAGGCGTTTTTACAGGAGCAGCTCCGTTTACATGCCAGTCAACCCGGGCATTCATTGAGTTACGGTTTCGGACCCCGGTCAGAACATCGATATTGCTCATGAACTCAAGCCGTTCCATCAGGTCGTTGCTTGCAATTTCTGCTGAAAGGAAGAATGAGGTAAGCTCAATAAATTCCTTTATCTTAACAATATAATCTTTGTTGAAATTGGTAATAAAAAGCACGCCCATCATCCGGTTTCCCTGCTGAAGAGGAACCAGAACCAGATTTTCCACATTTGCACCCCGAAGACTTTTTACCCACACAGGATTTACCTTCTCCAGGCGAGCCATATCGTATTCATCTTTTACGATAACATTGTCGTGTCCCTTCACTGTATCTTCCCAGGAAAAAACAACATCCGGTGTAAGATACGGCATAAAATCCGAAATCGTGGCCACGTCATCCCGGAATTTTGCACAGAGAGGCGCATACTTCTGCTTTTCCTTGTCTATCATGATGATGCAGCTGCAGAAACTGTCGGTTTTTTTCTGGATATCGGAAATAACGGTATTCATTCCTTCGTAAAAATTTCTGGAACCACGAAGATTGATACAGGTCTGGATTACAAACTGAGCCACTTCCGCTGACAAATCGGACATTTTTTCAGCTTCCGGCCCCTTGGTGAATTCAAAATAAAAAAGAAAATAATGGAGATTGCCCTCATCAACATCTGCAGAAAGGGGAATATAGGTTCCGTCCGTCCAGACACCCATTGAACTGGAGTCAACATAGGCGTGAAGATGCTGTTTTTTTACGGCACAACGATAGCAGAAGTCCTCGAAATTCGGTTCCTTTGGTACCAGATCAGAATATATGATATTATCGTGATACCCCGGCCCCATAATTTTCTTGTACATTTCATTTACACGCACAATGCGAATTTCGTCGTAATGTCCGTCGTCGGTTTCCCGTACCGACATTACAGCCGCCGCCATTCCGCATGCATCTACTATCGACTGAAAATCCATACCAATGATTGTACACCATTTTTCAATTTTTGCAATTTAATTGATATTGTTGATATTGTTCCGCCGGTTTTTATCCAGTTCGATCCACTCCTTTAACGAAAGGGGCGTGTAATCGCTGAACTTGCAGAAGCAGTTTATCATATTGCAGGGGATTTTCCGGTCCAGAACATTTCCTTCACCCGGAATCACAGCTTCCCGGGTAAGCCTGATAAACTCATTGACCAGTACTTCATCGTGGGTATTGTGAACATGGCCGTACATCATGAAGGTACGGGGAGAACCGTCCGGCAGAATCTGATACTGATGATTATAGCAGAAAACCGGATAATGGCTCAGAATGACGGTTTTATCCCCGTCGGAAAGTTCCCCATAGGGCTTTATCCATTCAAAGCGGTCCAGCTTAATGCCGGGAAGCTTTAACCATTTTGCATCGTGATTTCCTTCAATAAGACAGATTTTTCCGTTCAACCGGTTGAGAACGCGGTTTATCTGAGAAACCGATTTTTCGTCAGCGGAAGAAGCCCAGAACATGTCTCCAAGCACGATGACTATATCACCGCCGCGAACCTTCCCGTTCCATTTTTCAATCATATACTTTGTCATTTCTTCGGTACTTTCAAAAAGCCGGGATCCACTGTCAATGTCGTTACCAAAGCCAGCTGTCCCCTCCGCAGCACCAGCAGCACCCGCAGCATCACGAACTGTCCCTCTCGCAGAATCACAGACAGTCCGGCCGTCCAGTTTTATAGAGTTTTCATGAAAAAAATGCAAATCGGAAATATAAAGCTTCATATAAAGAGCGTACAGTTTTTTTTACGGAATGTCAAAAATGTGGTAGAATAATGAAAATGCAAAACAACTCTGCAAACACCCCGATAAAAAAAACTGCCTCTCACGACACTAAAAAACCACACGACAATACAGAACACGCCGACGGTACCAACGGCTCAAATAAAACTCCCAGACCTTTCTCTGAGGATTACCGGCTGCTTGTGGAATACAAAAAAAATCCTTCCGCCTCGGAAAGCACCAGACTTTCGGAATTTTTCTTTAGTAAATATATAAACCAGAACCTGTACTACTGCGACCGTTTTTTGAGGCTCCTGGATTCTGACCTGGCGATGCAGCAGACCGAACGGGACCTTTTTCTGGATTCAGTTCTGAACACCTACATTCCCCAGGCGCTGAACAGCTTTAACCCGGAAAAGATTGAAAACAAGAGCTCCTATGTTTTTGCAACCTATATCAATTTTTATCTGCGCCACGCCGTCCGGGACCTGGTTACCAAGGTAAAAAAAATCAGGAATCAGGCAATCAGCGAAATGAACCAGAACACCTTGAAAAATCAGGTTGTGTCTGCGGAGGACGAGGTTCTTTCAAAAATGGAAAAAGAAGAGCAGGAAGAGGCGGAACGGAAAATCAAAAAAGAGCTCACTCCCCTTCAGGCAACGATTTTTGATTTACTGCGAATGGGAAAAAAGCAGAAGGACATAAAACTGATAAATCCAAAAACCGGCAAAACCTACACCAAAGGCTACATCAGCAAGGAAGTGAACACCATCCGCTACTGGACAAAAAAATATCTGGAAAACTGAAGTCGTGGGCAAAAACACTTAAAAAAATAGGAAACTTTTTCGTTCTTTTTTGGTATATGTAAGTGCTATGAAAGAACAAACAACACCACTTTACGGCGCTTCACTTTCGCCGCTCACAAAAGACATGGAAATGGAACTGGCATCCTCTGCCAGAGCTGGAAATGCAAAAGCCAGAGAAACCCTGATTCGCTCAAATATCCGCTTTGCCATTTCCTACGGTTCAAAATTCTACGGCCACGGACTCAGCAAGGAAGACATCGACGCAGAAGCCATCATCGGTCTGATTAAAGCCGTTGACCATTTTGACCCGTCAAAGGGGAACCGCCTTATTACTCTTTCAACCTACTACATCATGGACGAAATTCTTGGCGCCCTGAACAACTCAGGCTACGTTCAGCACCAGAGTGACGCCCGCTCAAGAATGCTCATCAAAATCAACAAGGAACTCAGAAAACTGAATCCGGATTTGTCTGAAAAGGAAAAACTCCTTGCCGTTGCAAAAAAGACCGGCTTTTCTGCTCAGGTAATCCGGGAGCTTCTTGAAGAAAACACCCCATGCCTCAGCCTTGATCTTCCTTCCGGCGACAAAGGTACCTCCTCAATTCAGGACATGCTTGAAGACACGGCCCTGGAAAATCAGGAACTCAGTCTGATTCGACAGCTGGAAGAAGAACACCTGTACCAGCTTCTTGAAACCCTTTCTCCAAAAGAGCAGGAAATTCTCTGCATGCTCTACGGCCTTAAAAACTACAGAGAACCGTTAAGCCTTTCTGAAATCAGCGGAAAATTCGGTACTTCTAAGCAGGCTATTTTTAACATCAAAAACCGCAGCCTCAAGCAGCTTAAAAAACTGATGGAAGACGAGGCCGCGTAACTGAAAGCTGGTGGTGCACGGAATAACTGTCCGGCACAACCAGCACACCCCGGCACAAACAGACGCCGCCTTGTTTCCAAAATTGGCAAAAACCAGCAAAAATGCTATACTCCCCCCATGAAAACTACAGAAAATGTACCCCACTACCAGTCCCTGGCAAGTGCTCTTGTTGATATTTTTGGAAAAAAAGTTGCAATCACCAATACTGACCGGGTTTCCGGCGGCGACATAAACAAAGCCTATGCCCTCACCCTTAATACCGGTGACAAAATCTTTATGAAAGCCAATGCAAAGGATTGTGCCTCTTTCTTTACGGCGGAGGCAGCTGGCTTAAACGCAATTAAAAGCACAAAAACCATCGAAACTCCGGAAATCATCTGCACGGGAACAGACGACGGCGAAGAGGTCGGGTACAGTTTTCTTCTTTTGCGATATCTGAAATCCCGGGAGCCGGAAGAAAAATTCTGGGAAACCTTTGCTGAGCAGCTTGCAAACCTGCACAAGGCCGACACCTCCCGCTTTTTTGAAGAGAACTCCAGTGGAAAATCAAAAGGCGGCGAAGAAGTGACCGCAGAAGGAAGCGATAACAGCAAGACCGGGCATAAGTTCTACGGCTTCCCAAAAGACAATTTTATCGGCCGGACACCGCAACAGAACAGAATGGAGCCTGCCGCCGAATCAGACAAGACGACCGGCACAGACAACAGTACTGAAACCGGCAAGGAAGCTGGCAGCAGCACATTCAATAAGACCGAACAGCCATTTT
Source organism: uncultured Treponema sp. (assembly GCA_946186185.1). Lineage (GTDB taxonomy): Bacteria > Spirochaetota > Spirochaetia > Treponematales > Treponemataceae > Treponema_D. The sequence continues at coordinate 43,236 of CAMHMJ010000018.1, forward strand.
TCTCAAGCTGGATAGACTTCTTCCGGCAGAACCGGCTTGAAGTTCAGTTCAAAAAGGCAGAAAAGAACTTTTCTGAAGGTGAGCTTAAAAAAATCACAAAGCTTTTAGACAGTCTTGAAAAAATAATTGTTGAACCGGAAAAACCGTCTCTCCTCCACGGAGACCTGTGGCGGGGAAACCTGATGTGCACGGAACAAAAGGGCGGAAAAAGTCAGACTCCTGTTTTAATTGATCCGGCCGTTTACGTTGGAAACCGGGAAGCAGACATTGCAATGACGGAGCTCTTCGGAGGCTTTCCGGAAGAGTTCTACCAGGCCTACCGCGCTTCCTTCCATCTTGAACCGGGCTACGAAGAGCGCCGTGACCTTTACAACCTGTATCATCTTCTGAATCACCTGAACCTCTTCGGGCAGAGTTACCTTGAACCGGTTCTGAGCATTGTGGACGAATACCTGTAAGAAGAATCTGTGGTTTTTGACTTTTTCTGACAGCGTTTTATGCAGCCGTACCACAACACTTTCTTAATTCATTCTACAACTGGCCCCTTATTCCGTGACGGTTGTGCCACTCAGAAAGGATTCCCCTCATCTCAGGATCCGGACGTTTATTCCTGTCTACCCGTTCCTGCACGGCTAGCCCGTCTTTTATCTCAATGCAGATTTTATACTGTCCGTCTTTTTCGGCATACACAATCGTAGACTCGTGCTTTTTTACCTTGTCTGCATAGCTTGCAACACAGTTATGCAGGCAGGTTCCGATTTCACACAGCTGGTCACTGTTAACGGGCAGCCTGAACTTCAAGCCGTCAATTTCGTCTTCCAGTTTTTTCTGTTTTTCTGAATATCTGAATTTAATGTTCGGATTACACACCTTGTAGCTGATATTGGAAAGTGCATCGTGATTAAATTCCGTAAACCCCTGATAAATAATATCCTTTCGAAGAGCCTCTGGAATGTGCTTAAAATAGTCCGTGAACATCATTATTCCGTCTCTGATATAAAACCGGGTGTCCACAATGTCATCATCAGGTTCAACTTCAGACCGTAAAAGAATGTTGAGAGTCGCAATTTCTGAACGGTGGGAAATACAGTATTTACTGAAAAAAACAAAGCTTGCCAAATCCGTATCCATTATCATCTCAATACTCTTCTTCGTCTCGAAAACCCGGTTGTAAAGATTCAGGTCCTTAAAGCCACACTTCTTCAGACGCATGTATGCCAGAATAACATCCGGCTGAACGGAAAAATACTTACGGAGAATTCTGTAGCCGCGTATATGATTTTTTTCGAAGAAGTGATTCAAAACCCTGGAATCGTTCCTCTTATATTTAAACCTTCCCTTTGCATCTTCGTATTCCGATGAAAAAATCACGGAACAGAGATTCGGTTCAAAAGGAAGCTTTGTGATTCTGAGCATTTCTTCAAGATAATTTTCAGGAAAACCTACCCGAAAGCCCCAGTACACATGCCTATATGAATCATAGTTATCTAAGAGATCCGCATTCCACTGCTTATAAAACTCATCTTCTTCTCTTCGATAAACGAAAGAAGAAACTCTGATTCCAGTAAACGCGTCCGCAATTTCCAGCAGCTTCTGGTGAGCCTCTTTTAGAATTCCCCTTGGAAGATGAAGCCATTCCTGATCAGAAAGAAAAACACATGCTTCTCTATAAATTCTGCCTGACGTTGTGTTTTTTTTCTTACGATCATTGAATAAATCGTGGTCATATTTGTAAACTCTAAACCAGTTTACAGGCTTTCCGCTCACCCTTTTTTCCCCACAAAATGAGAAGGGAATAACTTCCGTGTAGAAATCACCGTTTTTTACATCAAAAACCATGGTCTGTTCAAGAAAAACCGGCGCTTCCTGTCCCGATTTTCCCAAAGCTTTAGGTTTATTCTGCATTTCATGGAGAAAGCCGGAATTGTACAAATGCCTGGAACTCCTGCTGCTCTTTGAACTCTTCGAATAGGTAAAATCCAGCTGAGTTGCTTCATCTTTGTCCACAATTTCAGGAGCCAGATCCGAAAAATCATCATTCCGAAAAAATTTGAAGAAGGAGATTTTTACCAGAAAATTTTCTTTATCACTTTCCAGTTTTGCGCCAAAATAATCCAGGCTGATTTTATTTGAATCAGTTGCTCTGGACTTATTGAAATTAAATTTTCCAATCCCGTACCTGAAATCCATAAATTCCTTCATCTCAGAGGGACTTAAATCTTCGAGGACCATTTCATCCTCTGTATACGGCAAATTTTCAAACTCTGGCTTTTCAGGATAGACAGACTCTTCAAGATATTCGGCAAGCTGAAGCTTATGGTCATTAAATTTCTTAAGAAGTTCAGGAAGCTCAGCTGCTTCAGGAATCGAATTCCAGTCGCCTTCGGTAAAATCATAGACGGTGGTTTTCTCTTCAAAGGGACTTTTCAACCTGAAGGGAACCGGTTGTTTTTCAACCGCGGATTTTTCAAATTCAGCAGAACCTGGCTTTCTATAAAAAAATACTGCTTCACTCATACACAGACCCCGGATAATTTCCTAAACTATTTTGTCAGTGTAAAAAGGCAGATTTCCTGCACAACAGACTATAATTTCTCCCGCATCTTCAAGGCGTCTCATTATTGAAATAACGGTTTCTGCCGCTCTAAGAAAGTCTTCCCGCAAAACAGGTCCCATAAATTCCATGTCTTCCAGAATCATAGCACCGGCACGCTTAGACATATTATGAAAAATCTTTTCTCTAACCGCGTCAGAACTTCCCTTCAGAGCAAGGGCTATAGTCTGGCTGTCAACCTCCCGAAGAATTTTCTGAATTGACCGGTCATCAAGCATGGTCAGGATTTCTGTTGAAACAACACTGTACTCAAGATTCATGGCCAGAAGGGGATTTTTTTTGTAGAAATCATCCCGGTCTTCCTTTGAAAGTGAAAGATAGTAAACATCCTGACCGTCTAAAATTTCTAAAGAAACAGCCCTTCCAAAATACTTTGAGTTTTTAAGAATCTTTCCGGCTGCACTCATAACCTCCGGGCTGTCATTTTTTTTCTGAGACGAAGTATCCAGTCGCTGCTGAACCAGTTCCCGAACTTCAGAAGGCATTTTTTCCAGCGCAGCTTTTCTTCGGTCTTCCGGAAGAAAGTAAACCATATCTGCCAGATCCTGCATAAAACCGCCTGAAAGGTAGTCTTCAATTATATCCATAGATTTTTTATTTGCTGAATCAAAGCGTTCTTTTATCTGTACCTGCTGAGTTTTAAGAGATTCAAGAAATTCCTTGCTTTCTATAATCTGGGTTTTCTTTTTCATACGCAGCCTCCGGTTACACAATATAGTTCAAATTTTCAATACGTAAAGGGCGAAGATTAAATCTACATAAGTTTATTAAAAAGTGGCAGACGACCGCGGCCTGCAGAAGCAAAACCGCGCACTCAGCCTAGCAGAGTTCGTCGGCCAGAGAGCGGAGTTCCTGAAGGTTTGCTTCCGTTGGTGTGATTTTTACGGAAACCTTTGTCTGGCAGAAAGAAATGTCCTTTCCCCCTTCCAGCAAGGAAACCATTCCCTTTACCGCAGAAGGAGCCCAGCTTCCGTTCTCAATAAAACCGATTTTTCTGTTCTGGTAATTCCGTTCGGTAAGATGATCGATAAACTCCTTCATCTTCGGGAAAACGCCGCCGTTATAGGTTGTGGTTGCAAGAACGATTTTTCCATAGCGGAAAGCGTCCTCAACACATTCGTAGATATCTTCCCGGGCCAGGTCGTTCAGTACAACCTTCGGACAGCCCTTCTCTATCAGAATTTCAGCCAGCTTTTCAGCCAGAAGCTTTGTGTGCCCGTAAACCGAGGTATAGAAAATTGCAACGCCGTCGCTTTCAACGCCATAGCTGGACCAGATATTATATTTCTTAAGATAGTAGGAAATGCTTTCGAAGCCGTTTTCACCCTTGGAAGCCCCGGCCCCCTCTCCATCAGCCGCACCTTTCATCGGAAGAAGGGGTCCGTGGAGTGCACAGATTTTCTGAATGTCCAGAGAACCAGCCTTCTTCAAAAGCTCCTGAACCGCATTTCCAAATTTTCCGACGATTCCAAAGTAGTATCGTCTGGCTTCGCAGGCCCAGCCTTCCGGGTCATCGTAATCAATGGCACCGAACTTTCCAAAGGCATCCGCGCTGAACAGCACTTGTTCTTTTTCATCGAAGGTCATAACAACTTCCGGCCAGTGAACATTGGGAGCCGCAATAAAACGCAGAAGACGCTTTCCGGTTTCACCACCCAGATCAAGCACAAAGCCGTCGGAAATCACAACCTGCTTCTCCGGGAAAACCGTTCCAAAAAGGTTTTTCATGATGTTGAACGCCATCTTTGACGCAACAATTTTTGCCTGAGGATATTTCTGGGAAAACAGCATTATATTTGCCGAATGATCCATTTCCATGTGCTGAACCACCAGGTAATCCGGAGCAGACCGCCCCTTCTCCTTAAGCACCGCCTCGATATTGTCTATCCATTCCTTTCCAAAGGCGGCATCCACAGAATCCATTACGGCGATTTTATCACTCAAAATCAGATAAGAATTGTACGCCATTCCGTTGGGCACATCAAACTGCCCTTCAAACAAGTCAATATTATGGTCATTTACTCCAACATAAAAAATCGAATCAGAAATTTTCACCCCAGTCCTCCATTTATCAATGAAAATATTTTAACACAGAAAACCGCGGTTGTAAAAAAAACTTCTCTGGTTTCTGCCGATAAATAAGTCACCGGGAATAAGTCACCGGGAAGCCATGTATTTTTGAGAAGTAAAAATCCGCCGAATCTACAGTTCCAGTTCCTTTTCGTGCATCTCCTTCATATTCTGCAATGCATCTTCGTAGCCGGTAAGAGCTGCAAAGGGAAGAAATATTTTTGCCCGCTGAGAAAGGGGCATCCGATCCTTCAGGGAAGTATCATTCCATTCGTGATTTATAATGTCTGCATACTGATTTTCCGTGTTCATAATACCTCGCACCCGCCTTCATAACTCATGCCTTGCAATTTCATGCCTTATGACCGCCTATCTGTTCGTTTCTGTCCCGGGTTGTAGCCCCTTCTTCCAGGTTCGTTCCCTTCAGAATGGCGTTTTTTCCGAACCTGCGGATTATCTCAAGCCGCGCTTTCTGAAGGCTGTCCTCCTTCTGCCGCTTCTGACCGCCGTCACCGCCTTCTTCCGCGTCCAGTTCATCAAAAAGCCCAGCCTGCCGTTCACTTATCGGAATTGTGTTGTTGGCACAAATATTTATACGGCGCACCAGCCACCCTCTGTTGGTAATCCGCTCAAAGAGGGAAACGAAGCCCTCCACAATTGCTCTGGAAGAATTGGTTTCCGTTCCAAAGGCAAAGCTTCCGTGAGCCGGTTTTGGAACCGCCCGCCCGTAATAGTCAATGACGATATCCCCGGATATATCCCCGGAAGCCTCTTCTCCATTGCCCCTTCCAGCGGAAAAGCCCGGCAGATTCAGGGTTTCAACATCGTATCCCACCTGAAGGGTGATGGAGCTGCACACAAGTCCCTTTTTGAACAGGTCCAGGGCCAGAAGCTCCGCCATTTCCCGCACAATAATTTTTGCTTTTTCATAGGTGTAGGGCTCATGCAGAACCTGCCCGCTTCCCAGACTTTTTGTTTCCGATTTGTACCCCTTAATGTCCTTCATGCCCACGCTTTCAATTCCCCAGGCGTGGTCAATCAGAATTTCCGCATCGATTCCAAATTCCTTGTACAGAAGCTTTGGATTATTCAGGGAAGTGCGGGCAATATCCCCCATAGTGCGGATGAAGTATTTTTCAAGACGGCGGGCCGTTCCATTCCCTATCCGCCAGAAATCCGTAATGGGCTGATGATTCCAGAGCTGCCGCCGGTAACTCATAACATCCAGTTCCGCAATGCGAACGCCGTCCTTGTCCGCCGGAATGTGCTTTGCCACAATATCCATGGCAATTTTGCAGAGATACAGGTTGGGCGCAATCCCCGCCGTGGCAGTAATTCCCGTTTCTGAAAGCACATCATGAATAACCCGGGTCACCAGATCCCGGGCAGACAGATTATAAAAACTCAGGTAGCTGGTGGCATCAATAAAAACTTCGTCAATGGAATAAACATGAATGTCTTCCGGCGCAAAATATTTTAAGTACACATTGTAAATTCTGGTTGAGTACTGAATGTAGAGCGCCATTCGGGGAGGAGCCACAATGTATTCCAGCTCCTTTCCCGTCAGCCGTTTTATTTCCCGGGCCTTTGCTTCAACCTCGAAAAGCCGGCTCCGTCCGCTTAACCCGTAGGCCTTCAGCGCAGGAGTCACCGCAAGACAGATGGTTTTACTGGTCCGGCTCTTGTCCGCCACCACCAGCTTTGTGGTCAGCGGATCAAGACACCGCTCCCTGCATTCTACAGAGGCGTAAAAGGATTTTAAATCAATCGCAATATAGGTCTTCATCGTCTTCGTCATCATCGTCTAGCTGGGAATGATAGCTTGCATAGTCCCGGGCCATATCGTCAGAGAAATAGTCCCTGTCTCCACGCGCCGCCGCTGTTTCATAGTCAGGATAGTCTTCATCGGGGTAATCATCCTCACACACGTAGTCGTCATCCCGGTCTTCGTCAAAATCGTCGTAGTCATCGGGATCGTCGTAATACTCTAAGCGGCCCCTGCCCGGTCCCGCAAAATCATCGCAGGCATCATCGTAGCCGTCGTCATAAGCCGAATTGTAAGCGTGACCGTCTGCCCCCAGACCGCCCCCGGGCCTTCTTAAAGTGCCATCCTTTGGCCGAGAACTTCCCCGGACAAAAATGCATACAATTATTATGAAAACAATAACACAAAACAGAATCATAACTACCCCCTGTGAAAGACCGCATGCGGCCTATATTGTATAGAAAAAAGTTAGTACTCCTAAAAGATACCTGATATTATACCACATATGGGTGACAAAAATCGTCACTTTTGACATTGCCGTCGCAAATATTGTCGAATACTGTCGCATATATCTTCAAAAAAAGCCAACTACTCAAATTATGAATTTGATGGTATAATTAACTTAAATAAATGGAGGTTTCTTAACCGGAGTTTCATCAGGAGATTAGTTCATGCCACACATCAAAATTACAGACGCCAACTTTTTAGAATGCCTAGAAGACGACGACAATTTCTTTGAATGCCTTGAATTCTGGATTTCAAAATACGCAAAGCCTTCCGTTTACTCCATAACAGCTAAATCCCTTTATGCTGAAGAACCCAAGCACAGCTATAATGCAGGCCCTGTTCTCTACTGCGGCGTGCCAGGTCAGGAAGACAAGGAAGATTTCAAAAGATACGACAAATATGAAGCCCTCAAGGAAAAACTTTCCCAGGAAAAACACTGTCTTAAGGATGAAATAGCAACTCTGATGAAAGCAAAACATATAACAAAAGCCTCTGACGTTTATAAAACTGCTTGGATGAGTTGTGCCCTGTTCAAGAAAATAATGCGTAGTGATGAAAATTACATCCCGGATAAAGATACGGTTTTTAAGCTTTGCATTGCTTTACAGGTAACCCTTGATGAAGCAAATAAATTATTATCCTATGCGGGATACTGTTTTAATCCAAGCCAGAACAAAGATATAATTGTTAAAGATTTCATCGAGAATAAAAAATTTGATAAAAAGTCTCAGGAAGATATCGATAAACTTCTTTTTGAAACAAACGGAAAGGTGCTTTTTTCAAAAGAATAAAAAAAATAAAAAGTTAAACGCAGCGTTTAACTTTAAATCCAAAAAAGAATCTACACTTACCTTGAAAACGAAAAACGGAGGTAAGTGCTATGAAACAATTTATTACAGAAAACAAGATTATAATTCATCCTATGGTAAACCTTGAAAAAACAGGTCAGAACATCAAATTTTTACGGGAAGAAAAAGGCATGTCAGTACAGAAACTGGCGGATTTTATGGAATTTGAAGCGGTACAGGCAGTTTACAACTGGCAGAGCGGAAGAAGCTTACCGTCCATCGAAAACCTGAAAATCCTGAGCGAACTCTTTAACAAACCCATGGAAGAAATCCTGGTTTTTGACACAATCTGAAACGAACCACAATTAAAATCGAGACAGAGAACCGCCATGCAGAACTCACGCCCTGCTGAGTGTGCGCTCCCTGCCAGATGAGCACCCGCCCTTTACCAAAGCACTTCACTGTTATAAAATGCTAGTAAAGGGGATGTAGCTCACCTGGTAGAGCAACAGGTTCGCAATCTGTAGGTAGCCGGTTCAAGTCCGGTCATCTCCACTAAAACTTTACAAGTCTAATTGAAATTCCTAAATCAGTAATAATTATCTGGAAAACCGGCTACCGGAGCGAACGCCGACCAGCGGGAGGATGAGGCGGCACGGATGCCGCCGGAAGTGAGCGTAGGCGCCCCGGCGTGAGCAGACAGGAGGTCTGCGACCAGAGGGGGCCGGTTCAAGTCCGGTCATCTCCAATAGAGTTTTCACTAAAATTTAGTTGAACTGTTATACTGTGAACTGGTCAATCTGCCCGTCGATGTCTGCGATAGAATCCTTCATCTGCTCGGCGATTTCAGAAAGTTCAGAACCATTTTCGTTGATCTTTCTTGCGCCAACAGACATTTCATCCATGCTGGATTTCATCACGTTAGAAGACTCCTGAAGTCCTGCAATATTCTTGAAGATGAGCTTGTTTCCTTCAATCATTTCCTGAGCGGAACTGCTTACTTCGGAAGTACTTGCGTTCATTACGCGAAGGGTTTCGATAACCTGCTTAGAACCTTCGTTCTGTTCAGACATTGCAACTTTAATTTCGTTTACAATCTGATTTGTGTTGTCGATTTCCTTAGAAACCATCGAGAACGCGCGGCTTGATTCCTGAGAACCCTGAACAACTTCGATGATGGATTCCTGAATGCTGTTGAGCTGTTCGCCGATCGTCTTTGACTGAGCAGTAGAAGTTTCTGAAAGCTTACGAATTTCGTCCGCAACGACAGCGAATCCCCTACCCGCATCACCTGCGTGCGCCGCCTCGATAGCTGCGTTCATAGCAAGAAGGTTCGTCTGACTTGCGATATTCGCAATCGCCTGGTTCGCTTCCTGAAGCATCTTCGACTTGTCTTCAATCTGAAGAATCATTTCGTTTACGCTAGACTGCTTTTCCTGTCCCGCGAGCGACTGCTTTTCAAGCTGAGCAAACGAATCCGCCATCTTGTCTACAGAATCGTTTACAGACTGAATGTTTCCGATCATCTCTTCAACTGCACTTGAAGCCTGAGTTACTCCGTCCGCCTGCTGGCGAATCATTCTTTCAAGAGAATCGATATTCTGCGAAATCTGATTTACCGCGCCAACCGTTTCCTGAACGTTCGAAGTCTGCTGAGTAATCTGACTATGAACTGAATCGATGTGCGAAATAATCTGAGTGATTGCGCTCGCCGTATTCTGAGTACTTGTCGTCATATCTTCGCCGACAACGTTGAGCTGCCGTTCAGAAGTTTTAAGATTGCTTATGATTCCCTGAAGTTTTTCGATAAACAGGTTTTCATTATCAACCAAAGTTTCAAAAACCTTTATCATCGATTTTCCGCCGAGATTGACGCGCTTTGTAAGGTCAGCATTTCCTGAACTTAAATCGTAAACCGCATCACTAAGAATAGTAAGATGGTTCACCATGTTCAAAATCTGGCTCGTAAGGAAGATAATAATGAAAACCGTAACAATACCCGCAATGAGAGCCGTTTTTCCATATTTGAAGAAATCAGCAAGAGTGTAATCCTTCTGCATTACAAGGTGCCAGCCTACAAGAGGAATCGCCGCAAGAACGTAATTGCTCTTTCCCATGTCTTCAAAAGAAATATCTTTCGGCATAATATCAAAATCAGAAAGCTGAGGCATTTTCTCAAGAATTGGAATTTTCTTTTCCAAAATTGAGTCATCCAGCGCGCCCGTAATCTCCTGAGCATTGTTATAAAGATACATTATAATAGAAGAGTCTAGTCCATTATACATATCATTGATCATGCTAGTGAGCGGAATACCCGTTCCCAACATACCGATAGACTTTCCGTTCTCCTTAACAACGGCGTTTACCCAAAGGTTTGTCTGCTTTAACTGAGGATTGTAGTTGATGTTGAAGTTGTAAACATCGGTCTGGTACATGGTCATGTTGTACCAATAATCATCAGGGTTATTCGGATTTACGACATAGCTAGGCTTCATATCGCTCCAGAACATTTTATCAACGTCTGAAACCCAGAAGATCGATTTTGATTTGAACGAATCTCTGAATGTCTCCAAATCTTTGAAAGCCGCTTCCTTGATTTTTTCATCATTTGGATTTTTAAGGTATTCTTTTACAGCCGGCATTTTTACCAACTGAAGAACGAGTGTGAGCTGTTCGTTCATGGAAGTTTCAAACATGGATCTCTTAACGCGAGCCTCCATCTCCATGTCAGCATAGGCTTGTGTTCTAGAATGATTTCGTGCTACATTTCTAATCAGGGAAAAAAGAGCAACTGAGCCTAGAAAACACACAATACCAATAATTACAGCAGTTTTTTTCAATTTTGAGTTCATACAAATGCTCCTAAAATTTCTAAAAGACTTGTAATAATTTTATTATGGCTTTTTAAAATAATCAAATTTTTTTTGAACACAAATTTTTTGAATTTTAGAACTGTTCGGAATCGCGCGAATAGTTCGTCATCGCGCCAATATCCGCTCACTCCCCTTGCGGAACTTCGCCATTCAGACTTTTGTTGCGATGGTTCAGATTTGTGCGGAGCGAATATCCCTGCCTTTCCCAGAAAGCATTCGCCGTATCGTTGTCCTTAAAAACAAGCCCGAAAATCTTCTGGATCCCTTCAGCTAGAAGTTTAACACCGGCAGTGACAATGCAGTAAATGTGAAGTCTAAATAAATATAATTCCTCTCACTCAGGTACTTTAATCCCCTTCACATCAACCATTTTGACAATTTTTTGCTGAGGTTTTTGCTGCATAAAACCTAGTGCATAAAGCGGGAATGTATCAAACGTCTCTGCTGTTCCGATATTTGCGTCGGCAATTTTGAGAGCGGGATGGGGTCCGTATTTCTTCGGATTTGAGAGAACATATTTCATGCTGGTTGCGCGGTTGTTCGAGGATTTGCATTCGATAATTGTGACCTGGCCTTCTTTTTCAAAAAGAAAATCCAGCTCTGGAGAACCGCTCGGTGCGTGGAAATAGAAAAGATTTTTGCCGTTTTTGGCAAAAGATTCGGCTACCATATTTTCGGCGACGGCACCTTTGTATGCCCCTAATTTTCCGTCCAGAATATTTTCGGCAGCTTCATCGCCAAGCTGAGAAACGAGAAGTCCTGTATCGATGAAATAAACCTTAAACTCTGTAGCGATTTTTGCAGCTTCAAGCGGATATGTAAGTTCTCGGGTGTTATAAGCTTTTACCACCAGTCCAACATCTTCAAGATACTGAAGTCCATCGGCTTTTTCGGGAGAATGACCTTTTGCTTCAACCAGACTGAACTGAAATTTCTTGTATTCCTTTGAAAGCTGAGCCGGGAGAGATTTCAAGCACGCTTCCGCGCGTAATTTTAAGACTTCATTGATTTTATCTGTTCCGTCGTCAGTTTTATACCTTCCAAAATCATCTTTTATTGAAGTTAAAATTCTATTCTGAACAGAACGAACCGCATTCAAATCGTGAGTTTCAAAAAATGTTGTAACAGCTTCTGGCATTCCGCCTACAATCAGGTATTGAAGGTAAAGATTTCGAAGACTTTCGTGAACTGTCTGCTCAACCGGATTTTTATTCTGAATCGAATTCTCTACATATTCAAAAACCTGCTGATTCATTCCTGTGTTCACAAGAAATTCGTGAAAATTGAGCGGATACATAGTAATCTGCTCTTCATAGCCGACAGGTATTCCGCGAGTATATGGATTTCTGAAACCTTTTACACCTAAAAAACTTCCCGTGCAGATTACATCAAATCTTCCGTCGATATCCCAGTATTTGAGGGAGCTTCGGGCATTCGCGCAATCTTGAATTTCATCCATAATTAAAAGCGTTTTTCCTGGAATGAATCTAGCGTTTTTTTCAACTGCGCTGATGGAAATCATCATCTGACTAACATCGAAATCACCTTCAAATGCTTTATGAACGACCGTATTTGCGCGTAAATCAAGATAAATCACGCTTTCGTAAAACTCATTTCCAAATTTCTTGGCAATATAAGTTTTTCCGATTTGCCGTAAGCCGCGGATTACAAGCGGATGATGAGGACGATTTTTCCATTCAATTAAATTTTGCCAAATGTCTCTTTGAAGCATTTCTATATACCTGAATGTATTATATACAAACATTGTCAAAATTCAAAGGATTTTAACCCCGAATTTTGTCATTTTTCAAAGGATTTTTGCACTATTCTTTGTCATTTTTCAAAGGATTTTTCGGGGGTATTATGTCAAAATTCAAAGGATTTATCCTTCCTTTGTACCAGTCTAGATTTTACACGACCACCTGAACGGAAATCTTAAGAGACTCGTAGAAATCGTGTTTTGCGTATAGAATTAAACTATTCGTATTCTAAATGGCACAAAGGGGGCCATCAAGGTTCAAGTCCGGTCATCTCCAGTTCTGACCCCGAGACAGATCGGAATACCGCCTACTGTAGAGCCTGGGCCAGATCGGAAATCAGGTCGTCGGCGTTTTCGATTCCTACGGAAAGCCGCAGAGTTTCCGGAGTGATGCCGTTTTTAAGCCGCAGCTCTTCCGGAACATCGGCATGGGTCTGGGTGGTAGGATAGGTAATCAAGGATTCTACCCCGCCCAGGCTTTCGGCGTACTTTATAAGCCGCACTTTTTCAAGAACTCTCAGGGCTTTTTCTGTGGAAGAAAGGCGGAAGGTGACCATGGCACCAAAGCCCCGGCTCTGCTTCTTCATGGTCTCGTAGCCGGGATGCTCCGGAAGTCCCGGATAAATCACTTTGGTAACGCTCTTCTGAGCTTTCAGCCACTGAGCAATTTTTAAGGCATTTTCCTGGGCTTTTTCCATGCGGATTGCCAGGGTCTTTATTCCACGGAGCAAAAGCCAGCTGTCAAAAGGCGGAAGACCGGCACCCGTTGTTTTTATAAGAAAGCGCAGCTTTTCCTGGAGTCCTTTATCCCGGACAACCACAAAACCTGCCAGGGTGTCATTATGACCCGCAAGATATTTTGTTCCGCTGTGAATTACAACATCTGCACCAAGATCCAGTGGATTCTGAAAATAGGGAGACATAAAAGTATTGTCAACAATCAGAAGAAGTGAATGCCGGTGAGCAATCTGCGCTGTTCTGGCAATATCCGTTACATTCATCATCGGATTTGTTGGAGTTTCGATGTAAATTGCCCTGGTTTCCGGTCGGATAAGTGCTTCCACTTCCTTCTCGGAAAGAGCCGAAATATTTTCCCGTGTAAAAACGATTCCGTTTTTTGAAGAAACATTATCAAAAAGACGGATTGTTCCACCGTACAAATCCGAGTCCACAATCAGATGGTCCCCGGGCTTAAAAATCTCCATAAGAAGGGAAATTGCCGCCATTCCGCTGGTGAGGGCAAAGGCATCAATTCCGTGCTCCAGCTGAGCCACAATTTTTTCAACCTGTTCCCGGGTAGGATTCTGAAGTCTGGAATAGTCAAAACCCGTACTTTTTCCGGCCCCCGGATGAGCATAAGTTGCCGTCTGGTAAATCGGATAACTTATTGAACCGTAATGAGAGAAAGGACAACCTGAAGAACTTGAAGAACTACACGCAGGTTCCTCGTCCTTCTCCCGTGTTTCTGCTTCAAGATGAAGACATTTTGTTTCTATATTAAATGACATATTATTCTCCAGCACATTAATCAAACTTCAAGTAATAGGCCGCAAGCTTTGAAAGCGCCTGACTAACCGGAAGTTCAATATCAAACACGCTGATAGCACTCCGCTCAAACTGGCGCCTGATGTTCTGACCAATCTGAGCCGCAACCACCGCCCGGACATCCAGCAGAAGCTCTACAGCCGGTGCAATTGGTCCGGAACTTCCTGAACCACCACATCCACCGCCAGAGCCTCCGCAGCCGCCACCAAAGCCGGAACCACAGCCCCCTCCGAATCCGCCGCAGCCACTTCCCGCACTTCCACAGCCGGAACTGAAGTCTTTCCCGGAGTACCCTTCGTCACCGTTATTCCCTGCTCCGCCGGCTGTCCCAGATGCGTTGACTGTCCCGGACACCCCAGCCGCAGGTAGCTCCCGCTTTTCGCTCAGTACAAAAGCGCCGTCTTTCAATTCGTAAATCAAAAAGTCCTTTGCCTGACCAAAATGTAAATCTATGTTCTGTCCGTCCGAAGAAACAACGGCAACCTTAGTACTACTCATAAAAACTCCTGAACCAGGCTTAAAATAACTAGAGGGGGTTTTAGGGGGTGCCCCCCTAGGAGAAGGGGTAGCGTAAGACAGCTTGCTGGCGATTGGAGCCGGCTCAGGCACAGCCTTCGCCGAGACTCGCTAAAAACAGTCCACTGGACTGTTTTTGCCTGCGTTGCAGGCCGCTCCCTAAGGGGTCGACTTCCCCCTCCCTGCTTTTGCCACACCCGGACTAGATCTTGTAATCGTCCTCGAGAGCGTCCATCAAACCGTACTCCAGAAGGATTTCCTCAAGGCGCTCCTGAGTCATCGGAGTCGGGATTGTAAAGGTTGTATTATTGATTACGGCTTCCGCAAGATTTCGGTATTCCTGAGCCTGTGCAGAATCCGGCTTGTATTCAATTACAGTTTTTCTGTTGATTTCGGCACGCTGAACGATGTTGTCGCGAGGAACAAAGTACAGAAGCTGAGTTCCAAGTTCTTTACTGAAGGCACGGAGCAAATCCAGCTCGCGGTCAACATTTCGGCTGTTACAGATAATTCCGCCAAGACGAACTCCACCGGCCTTTGCGTAACGGCTGATACCCTTTGCGATGTTGTTAGCCGCATACAAAGCCATCATTTCTCCGGAAGCTACGATGTAGATTTCCTTAGCCTTTCCTTCGCGAATCGGCATAGCGAAACCACCACAAACTACGTCACCAAGTACGTCGTAGAAAACAAAGTCCAGGTCGTCTGTATATGCACCAAGATTTTCAAGCATGCTGATGGAAGTAATGATACCTCGTCCGGCACATCCAACTCCCGGCTCTGGTCCGCCCGATTCAACACAGCGGGTTCCGCCAAAACCAGTTCTCATGATGCGGTCAAGTTCAACATTTTCACCCTCGTCGCGGATTGTATCCAGTACTGTTTTCTGCGCCAGTCCTCCAAGGAGCAGACGAGTTGAGTCAGCTTTTGGGTCACAACCAACTACCATGACCTTTTTTCCATGTTCTACAAGTCCAGCTGTGAGGTTCTGTGTGGTCGTGGACTTACCGATTCCACCCTTTCCGTAAATTGCAATCTGTCTAATTTCTGCCATAATAGTCGCTCCTGAGAGAAGTCTTTATTCCTACTTGTTTAGTAGGTAATAACAATATAAAGATATTTACCTACTGTGTCAATAGGTTTTAATATTTTATTCAAGTTTTTTAGATTTTTTTTGCAGGGCGTCTTAGGAAAAAAGCCCCTGTATCCTGTTGTATTTCCAGATTTTTAAAATTGCGTCGTCGATTGTTCCCGGAAGCTCCATGCCGGTTATTCCTGCAGCAGAGAGAGCCTGGGCGGCGCCGGAACCGATTCTGCTGGCCACCACATACCGGCAGTCAGCAAACTGCTTTACGCTCTGTTCCATTACACTCTGACTGTGGGCGCCCCCCATAAGACCAGCTGCAAGACCAGTTGCAAGGCCTGACGGGAGTCCGCCAGCCCCTGCTCCAGCCACATCTCCATGCACGCCAGAAAATCCTGCCATGCAGACAGGATTTACCTTCCGTTTTTCAACAAGGTCGTAGCCTTCCGAGTCGTCAACATAATAAATGTAAAAGATTTCTGATTTTCCGTAGTGAGTATTTACAGTTTCGCCGTCTGTGCTGGCAACGGCAACCCGGTAATGACTGGCATCATAAACAGGTGCTCCGCCCTGCTCTTTTTCAGAAACTTCTGCTTCATCAGCCATGAGAGAAGTTCTCCTTGAGTGCATCGGCAGCCCCAGAAGCACCAAAGGCAGCGTAAATCTGCCTGGAGAACTCTGTTTTTCCAGGAACTCCTACGGCGTCTGCACGGCAATGGTTACAGTGAAGGAAAAGCTCAATATGCTTTGAAGCCGCAGCCCGTGCCCCGTGAATTTCCTGACAGGTAGGCGCCGGTTCTTCGGAAAGTTTTGCTGTCGGTATAAGGGGGATGATGTTGTATTTTTTTGCCCCTGCAGCCGCTACTGCCTTTGCAACCTCTTCGATGTGAGCGCCGTTTATCCGCGGAACAAGAACCGTATTCACCTTTACCACAATTCCGGCATCGGCAATTTTTCTGATTCCTTCCAGCTGATTTTTAATCAGTATGCGGGCCGCTTCAACACCTTCAATCTTCTTTCCGTGCCAGATGATGTAGTCGTTCAGCTGGGCTTCGATTTCCGGATCTACTGCGTTTACCGTAACCGTAAGGGAATCAATGCCAGCCGCAATAATTTCATCTGCCCGTTCAGCAAGAAGAAGGCCGTTGGTACTCATACATTTTATAAGCTGAGGGAACTCGCTCCGTATCAGGCGGAAGGTCTTTATTGCGTTATCACTTGCAAGAGTGTCTCCAGGGCCGGCGATACCCGCTACCCGGATTTCTGGACTGATTTCCAGAGCCTTTTTGATAAGTGGAATTGTTTCTTCCGGCTTTAAGACCCGGCTTGTTACGCCAGGCCTGTTTTCGCTGTCATTAAGGCTTCGTTCGCAAAAACGGCAGGCAATGTTACAGCCCGGACATACCGGAAGATGAATACGTCCTGTTGTTGCTCGTCCCTGGCCAAAGCAAGGATGATTCTCTTTTAATTCTGAAAAGCTTTTTGCCATTTTTGCACCTCTGTTTTACCTAGATTCCTAGTATTTTTGTTGGTGTTTAGCTTACAGCCGGAAATCGAAGGCTAAAACTCTCTCCTATTCTGCTTCGATTATCTAGTTGTCGCTGAAAAGTGGTGTTGAAAGGTAGCGGTCACCAGAATCCGGCAAAAGAACAACAATTGTCTTTCCCTTGTTTTCAGGGCGTTTTGCAAGATCCTTAGCAGCCTTGAGTGCAGCACCTGAAGAAATACCAACAAGGATTCCTTCGCTCTGAGCAAAAGCACGGCCTTCAACGAATGCGTCATCGTTTTCAACAGTGATGATTTCGTCGTAAACCTTTGTATTAAGAACGTCCGGAATAAAGCCGGCTCCGATTCCCTGGATTTTGTGAGGACCAGCCTCGCCTTTTGAAAGAACAGGGCTTGTTGCAGGTTCTACACCAACGATTTTTACCTTTGGATTCTGCTCTTTAAGATATTCACCTACACCAGAGATTGTTCCGCCAGTTCCGATTCCGGCAACAAAAATGTCTACTTTTCCGTCTGTCTGCTTCCAGATTTCAGGACCAGTTGTCTTTTTATGAATTGCAGGGTTTGCAGGGTTTACAAACTGTCCGGGAATAATGCTTCCAGGAGTTGCAGCATGAAGCTCTTCTGCCTTAGCAATTGCTCCCTTCATACCCTTTGCACCTTCAGTTAGAACGATTTCAGCACCATAAGCCTTCAAAAGGTTGCGGCGCTCAACGCTCATAGTGTCCGGCAAAGTAAGAATTGCGTGATAGCCTTTTGCTGCGGCAACGGCTGCAAGACCAATTCCTGTATTTCCGCTGGTTGGCTCAATAATTGTTGCACCCGGTTTAAGGATTCCCTTCTCTTCTGCATCTTCAATCATTGCAAGAGCAACACGATCCTTTACGCTTCCTGCCGGATTCAAATATTCCAGTTTTGCAAGAATTGTTGCATTCTCAACTCCAGATTTTTTTGAATATCCGTTCAACTGTAAAAGCGGTGTTTCACCGATTAACTCCAAAGCACTCTGCTTAATATCACTCATTATATTCCTCCATTTATTACCTAGTTACTTAATAGGTTTGATATAATATTTATACATTTAATTACCTACTTTGTCAATAGGTATTATAATTTTTATAAGCTTTCTGAAGAGCGTGCCGCGCATAGTTATATATGCGATCTGCCATGCCCAGGGCTACGAATATAAAGGTCATTTTTGGCTCCACTACTCTAGAAATCTACATCAGCAAGATATCTTTTCAATAAAAATGCACAGAAATATGGGAATGTATGAATATTGTTTTCGAATCCAATGTTTCCGTGAATGAGTTTTATACCCGTTGTGATATCTGGATAAGAATCGCTTTTGATAAGAGTTGAAAGTGATTTAGCCTTTCCGTTTGTAGACTTAACTTCTACAGGAACAAGAGATTTTTTAGTTCTTACAAAGAAATCCTGCTCCAGTGTTGAACTTTCCTTTTTATAATAGAACAATTCGTATCCTTGCTTGCAAAGAGCTTCTGCAATTACATTTTCGTACAAAGCACCCTTGTAGACATTCATGTTCTTGTTTGCCCGTAAATCATCCTGGGATTCATCATCAAGGTTAGCAACCAGAAGCCCTGTATCGCGGAAATACAATTTGTATTTATCATCTTCATAATTACCTTTTATTGGTAACTCAGGAGTATGAAGACAATAGCAGATATTAATCATTCCGGCATCATTCAGCCATTCTACACAGCCCCAATAATCTTTGAACTTAGCACCGCTTGCAACTTTTGAAATCTGGAACTTTTTGCTTTCTTTTGCAAGCTGAACAGGAATATGATTAAAAACATTCAATACGCGTGTTTTATCAATGCCTTCTACATATTTTTTTATATCTTCCTTATAATCTGAAATCAGTTCCTGCTGCAGGGCAAGGCTTCCTTCAAAAGTTCCTTTTTCGATATAGTTCGAAACGACTTTTGGCATTCCGCCCAAGATACAGTAGTCAAGAAAAAGTTCATCAAAGGTTTTCATTGTAGTCTGATTAAAGGCTTCTCCGCCTTTCATGTGAGAAAGTAAATCTTCTACAGTTTCATCGCCATAACCTTTTGCCCACAAAAATTCCTCAAAGTCCAAAGACTGCATGGAAAATTCTGACTTGTACCCTACACTATTGCTCTGGATTTTTTTGTAATTGATTCCCAGCATAGAACCGCTGCAGATAACATCAAATCTGCCATCAATGCAAAAGGATTTCAGACTTGTGGCAATCTCAGGGAAATCCTGAATCTCATCAAAAAGAATTAGCGTTTTTCCTGGTTCAAATTTCCTGGAAGGATCTATTCGGGAAATATTTTTTATTATGGAAGAAGCATCGAAACCATCTTCGCATATAGACAAAAACTTAGTTTCAAGCGCAAAGTTTATACTTACAAAGCTTTCATAAGTTTCAGCAAAATGTTCAATGGATTTAGTCTTTCCTATCTGGCGAGCCCCTTTTACGATAAGAGGCTTTTTATCTTCAGAAACCTTCCATGAAAGTAAATAATCATCAATCTTTCTTTTTAAGTACATAATGATATTATAGCACATTTTTCCTAAAATGTGAGCGAAAAAAAATGCGAAAATCACTATTTTATGAGCGATTTTTTCTGCAAATACACTAATTTATGAGGGAATAATCAGCAAAATTTACTATTTCATGAGGGAATCGATTCGCGATTTGCACCAGCCGCATTACTTTTTCAGGTGGTGCTCGCCGTGATGATTGCATTTAGCTTCAAAGTTGCCTTTGAGTTCGCCTTTTGCAAACTTTTCGGCTGCTTCATCTGCAGAGCCTGTAATGCCAGGAACTTCCTTTAAGCCGGCTTGAGCAATGGCATCAATAGCACCCTGCCCTCTGTTTCCCAAAATCAGAGTTTCAACTCCAAGGCTCTTAAGATATGGAGGAAGTGCGTGGTGTCCGTTTCCGCCGTTATCGATTACTTCCGAAGAAAGAATTTTTCCGTCTTCGATTTCGTAAATCTTAAAATACTGTGTTTTTCCAAAATGCTGAAATACATTTCCTGTTTCTATTTCGTAAGTTGCTGCGATTTTCATAGGGCCTCCAGATAAAATACGTCTAATATTATAATAAGAAAAGCGGATTTTTGCATTAGCCTGCACCTGCAAGCCTGCACCTGCGCATTGATGATTCCGGCCAAATTTGATATTCTGATGTTACTGCCACCGGGTAGGAATGCTTTAGGCATTCAGTCTCATCGTTAGGTCTTTGAAGATGGACAATCATTTTGAGGGTGGATAAGCTAAAAATTACTTTCGCAATTTTCTTAACGCTTGTGCAAAAGGTATTCCTCAGGCAATGAACACTTATGTCTCAATGACGGTTACTTATGCTGTGGCATCTGTTTTCTCTTTCGTTATGTTCCTTGTCACATCAAAAGGACATCCAAACTTTAAGGACTTTACGCTGACAAACTGGGCAACCATAATTTTGGGAATTGTAATTTGCCTTGTAGGACTTTATTTTATCAACAAGTAATTATAAAAAGCTGGAGGTATAAAATGTTTAGACCAATGCGTAGAATCAAGCAGCAGATTCCAAATGAGAAATGCATCGAAATTCTCAAATCTGAAAAACGGGGAATCCTTTCTCTGATTGGTGATGACGGATATCCATACGGCATTCCGCTCAGTCACTACTACAATGAAAAAAACGGAAAACTTTATTTCCACGGAGCAAAAGAAGGCCATAAAATTGACGCAATCAAAAACTGCAATAAGGCCAGTTTCTGCGTTATGGACCAGGGCTTTAAGAAAGACGGCGACTGGGCTTTGAATATCAACAGTGTTATTGCTTTCGGTAAGATTGAACTGATTACTGACATCGAACAGGCAAAAGAAATCTGCACTCACCTGGTTCAGAAGTTTACGGATGATCCAGAATATCTTGAAAAGGAACTTGCCAATGCCTTGAGCCGCGTTCAGTGTTTTGTTCTGACAATAGAGCATATGACAGGCAAGCTGGTGAATGAGTCGTAATTTACTGAACTGCTAAAAACTCAAAGGCGTTAACACCGGCCGCCAGCGGCCTTACACATTTAATAAACCGCAGCTGGGTCTTATCATCAACATAACCCTGAGACCTGTAAAACTGATGTGCCTGAGTACGTGTGCTGCCGGAATTCAATCGTACTGTATTGATTTTATGTTCGAGTGCCCACTGCTCTGCCCTCTTCAAAAGCGCGCTGCCAATTCCCTGACGCCGGAATTCTGATGATACGGCAAGTCCAAGAATATTCGACATTGGAGGGAAGTACAGTACATCATATCTTTCAATATGAATTACACCAGCAAGGCGGCCCTGAACTTCTGCAACATAAACTGCTTCCCTACTGGCATCAAGGCCGGCAAACTGTTTTTCAACAATTTCCTGCGTGCATTCTGCGTATCCTAAATCATTTTGAAAAAGGCTGCACATCTGTGGAATGTCAGCAGCTGCAGCCTCACGGATTATTATATCATTCATATCTATTCCTTCCTCGAGCAAGAGCAAGTGCGAATAAATCAAGTATAACAAAAATAATTGATTTTGAAACTAAAAAAAGAATTACCCATAAAACAAAAATTATACTATAACCTTAAATCAATGGTATAATGTTTTTGATGGAGAAAAAGAATATTACAATTTTAGAATTAATGTCTAAACCGGAAAAAATTAATTTCGCATTCCAACCGATTTTCGAAGTTGAAACCGGCAATATTTACGGCTATGAAGCACTTATGCGCCCTGCTCCTTATACCCCAATGGAAGTCATAACTGAATATGCTCGTCTTGAACGTCTAAATGAAATAGAAGGGATTACAACTTATTATGCTGCCAAACAGTTTTTAGAAAACAAACTCACAGGAAAATTATTTTTAAATTCATTTCCATCAGCTTTTGTTACTGATGAAATGATGGTGAAAGTTCTTGAATTGAGTAAGCAAAATTTTAAGGGTGGCCGCCTTGTTATTGAAATGCTGGAATACACAGAGTTTAACAGTCATGCACATTATAAAAAGACTTCGCAATTTGAAAAGGCAAAGACTGGCCAACTTGTTGCAATAGACGACTATGGTACAGGAAAAAATATTGATGAAGAATGTATCAATTTTTATAATCCGGATATTGTAAAAATTGACCATGCCCTTATTTCAAAAATTCACACAAATGTCACGAATCAAAAGGCATTAATTGATATCTGTAACTATCTGGATAAAAAAGGAATTATAATTCTGGCGGAAGGTGTTGAAACCCAAGAAGAATATGATTATCTAAAAAACTATCCTATAAAACTTATGCAGGGTTTCTTCTTAGGTAAACCTCAGATTTTTAAAGATT
Source organism: uncultured Treponema sp. (assembly GCA_946186185.1). GTDB lineage: Bacteria > Spirochaetota > Spirochaetia > Treponematales > Treponemataceae > Treponema_D. The sequence goes on from CAMHMJ010000018.1 coordinate 65,619, forward strand.
ATTCAAATTAATTCAATAATCGTCTTCAGGCTGCGTCGGAGCATCCGCAAAATCAAGCTGGCTGTAATCAATCTTAAGCTTCGGACGATTCAAACCAAGAGCAAATTATTCCGGGTATCTGAAATCTCCCGTATTAGTTGTCTGGGTGTAGCTGTCTGGGAGAAGGCGGCGGTACTCGTTCAGACCAAGCCAGCTTCCGTCTGTACTGCCATTGTCGTACCAGAATTTATAGTAAGGATAGTCTCCCGGTTCTTCAATGGTGATTGTGTTTGTGTAATATTTTTTTTCAGCATCCCAGGAAAGTTCTGTTTTATCCCAGCCGTTAAAACTTCCCCGAATACAGACTGTCTGACTTCCGTCGAAATTAAAGCCAAAATCCTCTGGAACAAAGAAGAAGGTATATTTGTTTCCGTTTTTGTAGGCCGGCAGAATATCCGGTTCCTGGGATGTATTTGATTCCGGGTTTGAGCTACATGCTTCCTCAATTGTCTTTTGCCTTACCATAAAGAAGTTTGTATTCTGGTCTGAGTTGAAAAGTTTGTATTTAGTAAAATTGTAACCCCAGTCTGCAAAATAATCTCCCCATTCTGAATAGCTTTCGCTTACCCAATCTATCTGACTGGAGTATATAGAAGATTCTACCATGTTTTTCCACTTGTTCAGTCTTTTCTGGCTTTTTGTAACATCAAAAAGGCTGTCTGAATCTGAATATTCAAGGAGATATTTTTTGTAAAGTTCCATAAATTCCGGAACAGCCAGCATTTTTTGAATGAGGGGGCGGCCGTTTCCGTATAGAGGTCCCCATTCCAGTGGATTTTGTTTTCCTGCGTCAAAGTTATAACAGCAACCCAGAATATTGTCGTAGTCGTAAGGAATAAAATAAGCCTTTCCTTCTGTACCGGCATTACTTCCGCTTCCTGTATCAAAATAAAAGTAGAAATTGTTCTGGCTTATCCAGTAGTCATCCCACATGCCAAGAATTACGTTGATGGCGTAAGTTCTTAAAAAGAGGTCTACATCCATTTTTTTATTGAACCAGGCTTTTATTGAAGCAGAATCCTTTGAATCCAGGTTTGAAAGCTCTTCTGTGAATGTATCAAGCTGATTTTTAGCTTCTGTAAAAGATTTTTTATTGGTTTTTAAATCGTGAGTAAATGTGTTTTCAACTGGATTTCCCCTGATTTCTCCCTTCCATGGTTGGTCAGGATTTTCAATATAGAGGTTTTCAATTCTTTTTTCTTCAACTCCAAATGTTTCATAATGTGCAGGAGGGTTGGAGAAGCTTGCTCCCCCTGTACATTTCCACAGGTTTCCTTCGTCAGAAAGAAAATCTCCTTCTGCTTTTCCGCTTTTTCTTGCTTTCAGGAACTGCTTGTTAATTTCCTCAATCATTGCGTAAAGACCAAAGTAAACATCTTCTGTGCTGCCGTCGCTGTCTGCAATATGGATGGTGAGTTTTGTATAAGCTGCCCTTGGGCTTGTCCAGATGCCGTTCTGGCGGAAAAGGTTGTAGCCGTAAACTTCCCTGGCGTGGGTAGGATCGCCCTTAAAATGCTTAAGGTTCATGCCCTTCATACAGCCTGCCATCTTGCAGCCCTGGTCTTCTTTCAGCCATTCTTCAAAATCCACTTTAAAGTGGCTCTGTACATAGTTGTTGTTGTAGCCGGTAAAGGCACTTTCTCCCTCTCCACTTTGAGGACGGCGGCGACTGCTTTTTCCACGAACTCTTAATCCGATATCTGTAAATTTCCAGGTGTAATTTCCTTTTTTGAACTGAAAATCGGCGTGAACAAATTCTTCGTTACTGCCAGAAATATCATAATAAACAAGAAGAGTATTCCATTCTTTTCTGGTGATGTAGATATCTGTCTGGCCCAGCTGGTCCGGATCAAAAATAAAGTCCAGATTTTCGTTTCTTGTCTGGTAAGGTTCTGGATTTAAGACTGTATCTGGGCTTTCCTTGCCGCTTTCTTTGTCTGTACCTGAGTTTGTGCCTGTCTCTGTACCTGAGTTTGTACCAGAGTTTGTATCTGGCTCTGTACCTGACTCTGTGCCGGAAGACGATGTGCCGGAATTAGTAGATGTGTCAGGTGTGTTATCGGTTGATGCAGAATTTACTGTGCAGGAAAAGAGAGTTAATGCACATACGGCAGTTATAAGGAAAGATAACAACTTTTTCATTTGAACCTCTGTTTAGCAATTTATAACAAAATTATATCATAGCGAATATAAAAGGTCTATTTGCAAATTTTTGGGAGAAAAAAATAGGCCTGGAAAAAAATACCGCAATGAAAGCTTTCCGACAGCTGGAAGAGCACTGCAGAAAGACAGCCTTTTTCCTGAAGGGGTGTAAGTGCGGTTTTGAAATCATCAGCGGCCGTCTGCCAGACTAATTCCGAACGATGAGTTCCGCTTCTTCATAGAGAAACGATAGGACAACCGCGCAAGCCCACAGCCCGCTTATTTTGTGGCTGGGGCTTTTCGCTTTCTCTATTACTATTCCTAAAAATTCGCAGGATAT
>CAMHMJ010000019.1 GCA_946186185.1 uncultured Treponema sp.
CCTCCCGGGTTTCCATGGCAGCCGCCGTCTGTATATACAACAATTTCTTCCATAAATAACCTTCTTATTCAATATCCACAGTCTGAACTTCTTTTGCGGCTACACGGGTGCCAAGAGCCTTCAGGCCTTTTTCAAGGAAGTCCTCGGCCTTGAAGGTTTCCTGCAAAACCTTAACACGGGGCTTTGGAACATAATTCAGGGTAAACTTGAAGTTCTTTCGGGTATCCACATGAAGCACTTCCACACCCTCTTCCGGCTGGAAAAAGTAGTCCCGGTTCATGATGTAAGCCCCAACCCGGGTTCGCTTTATGTATACAAACTGGGTTTCCGGGTCCCGGTAGATTACCGTAAACAGAACCTTGGAAAGAGATTCCTTGTCTGCAAAGCCACAGTAACGCATTTCAGGCCCTACGAACAGCTTTTTCGGAGCTTCCACAACCGAATAGATTCCGCTTTTTCGTACAAAAATAACTCTGTCGTAAGGGGTAACCTTGAAAAGCTCGTTTCCTCCCGGAACCTGAAGTCCCAGATAGCCGGACTTTTCGTCGTACCGCAGAGAACTGTCCCTCTTTACAACCGCCTTTACATCAACAGTCTTGATGTTCGTAATCTTTGTGCGGCGCTTGATTGTTGCCGGATCCAGTTTCTTTTCAATTCCATCCAGATAACTGATGGCATATTCAACCAGGTGCTTCAACAGCTTGTTGATTTCCTTAATGCGGGCGTTGATTGCCTGAACTTCCTTCCGGTTTTTGTTGATGTCATAAAGGGAAATACGGCGGATCGGGATTTTAAGAAGGTGTTCAACGTCTTCATCCGTAATGTCCCGGATAAGCTCAGCCTTGAAAGGCTTAAATCCGTCTTTAACGGCCTTATTTACCGCTTCCTCAGTTTTCATTTCCTCGATTTTCTTGTAAATGCGCTCTTCAACGAAGATTCGCTCCAGGGTTCGCAGGTGAAGCTTTTCCATCAGGTCAAGTTTTTCAAGCTCCAGCTCCTGCTTTAAGATTCCAGTAAGCTGCTTTGCGTGGTATTCGATTACCTGGGTACAGGTCATCTGAACCGGCATGTTGTCCTTGATTACAAGAAGGTTACAGTAAACCGTTTTTTCGCACTCGGTGAAGGCATACAGGCTGTCTACAACATCCTTTACGTAAACTCCACGAGGAAGTTTTATTTCTATATTTACGTCCTTTGCGGTGTAGTCATTTATGGAAGCGATTTTTACCTTTCCGTTTTTGGCAGCCTTTTCAATTGAGTCCATAAGGCTTTCTGAGGTTGAACCGTACGGAAGTTCCGTGATGATGATTTTCTTTTCGTCACTGGTGTCCATTTTTGCCCGGGCAACCAGTTTTCCAAGACCGTCTTTGTATTCGCTTACATCGATTAAACCTCCGGTCTGAAAATCCGGGAAAAGCTCAAACTTTTCGCCACGAAGGCAGGCTTTTTCCGCCTCGATTACCTCGTGAACGTTGTGGCTCATAATCTGGGTGGACATACCAACGGCAATACCCTCGGCACCCATAATCAGAACCAGAGGAAGCTTTGCCTGAAAAGCCACAGGCTCTGTATCTCGTCCGTCATAAGTGTCAACATACTGAGTAATGCGGGGATTGGTATTTAAAATATCTTCCGTAATCGGGCGAAGGCGGCACTCAATGTATCGGGGAGCGGAAGCCGAGTCGCCGGTATACATATTTCCGAAGTTTCCCTGCTTGTCGATAAAAAGCTCTTTATTGGCAAGATTTACCAGGGCCGTGTAAATTGAAGCGTCTCCGTGAGGGTGGTAAGCCATAACCTTACCCACAACATTTGCAACCTTCACAAAGCGTCCGTCGTCGGTCTTAATCATCGTGTGAATGATACGCCGCTGAACAGGCTTTAAACCGTCGATGATATCAGGAATCGCTCTGTCTCGAATTACATAACTTGCATACTGAATGAAATTTTCGTCGAAGAGATTTTTAACGTAAGCCATTTTCCCACCCTAAGCTTATTTTTGAATATTTGATTTTAACCGAAAAGAACGGAATTTACAATAGAAGAAATTTAATGCTATACTCTCCCCATGGAAGAAATTACTGACATTAAAAGATTTGCACGGAAAAACGACGTTCCGGTATTAAAGGACGACGGAGCGGATTTTATCTGCAATTACATAAAAGAACATAATGTAAAGCGGGTTCTTGAAATCGGTACAGCCATCGGCTACTCGGCTATCCGGTTTGCACAGGTTTCCCCGAAAGTTCACGTTACAACAATCGAAGTGAACATTGACCGGCTTATCAAGGCAAAGCAGAACTTTCACGACACGGGAACAGAAGACCAGATTACTTCTCTGGGAGGAGACGCCCTTTTAATGGAGGTTCCGGGAGAATTCGACCTGATTTTTATAGACGCTGCAAAGGCTCAGTACATCCGGTTCTTTGAAAAGTTCAAGGCAAACCTGGCAAAGGGCGGCGTTTTCATAAGCGACAATCTGGCCTTCCACGGAATGGTTGAAGATATTTCCCTGACCCACAACTACAGCACCATAAAGTTGGTAAAAAAAATCCGGAAGTACATCGATTTTCTGAAAGCAAACACCGAGTTCCACACTGACTTTTACGAATGCGGCGACGGAATTGCTGTTTCAAGAAGAATAACGGAATGCTGACGACCACAGGACTTCCTGATTATAATTTGCTACATTTCAAAACAATAAATTGAATTTTGTAAAAATTTGTGGTATAATACTAGAATATGAGTGATACAAAATTCCAAATTGACCAGAAAGTTGTGTACCCAAGCCAGGGCGTAGGGGTTGTCACAGAAGTTTTCACAAAGAATTTTAGAGGCGAGGACATTCTCTACTACAAAATATACATCGAATCCTCAGACATGATTGTAATGATTCCTGTAAGCAAGGCAGAAGAGCTTGGAATCCGCCCGATTGTTTCCGCTGAAGAAGCTCAGAAGGCGCTGGATCTGCTTTCTGATGATTTTGAACCGATTACATCAGACTGGAAACTCCGCTACCAGATGAACCTTGACCTTCTCAAAAAGGGAACTATTTCTGATATTGCAGCAATTGTGCGCTGTCTTTATAACCGAAGCAAAATTAAGGAGCTTCCAATCCTTGAAAGAAAGCTCTACGATAACGCAAAAAAACTTCTTGAGGACGAGGTTTCTCTTGCAATGGGAAAACCACTCAAGGAAGTTGAATCCACGATTCATACAAAGCTTGAACCGCCGGGAGCCGCAATCAAAGTAAAGAAAATCATCGAAGATGAAGAAGACGAAGACGATTCACTTATGGATGATGTAAACTCTGATTCAAAGAGCAGAAGCCGCGACGATTCTGATACTGACGACGATTCCGATGCAGATGACGCAGGCGACATGGGCGACGACGACTATGATGACGGAGCCGACGACGAGGAATTCTAATTTCTATTCAGAAGAGAGCGTTGCCGTAATTATCGCTGCGGCAGGCTCTTCAACCAGAATGAAGTCCTCTGTCAAAAAAGAGTACCTTCCGCTTAAGGGCGGAACGGTATTATCCTGTGCCGTAAAGGCATTCCTGAAATCAATAAATCCCGAATATCTTGTAATAACCTATCCAAAAAATCAGCTTGAAGAAGCAAAAAGCGCCCTTTTCTGCGATGCTGAATTAAAGCTCCTTCTGGACACCTTAAAAAACTCCCCGACTGGATTAAAACTCATTTTTGCGGAAGGCAGCACTACCCGGCAGAAATCCATATTAAATGCCCTTCTTGAGCTGGAGAAACTACATAATGAAGTTTCTGGCAGAAGAACCTATCCAGAGAACTCTCCTGCAAAATCAACTTCAAACTCAGATAACGGTCTGGCAGCAAAGACAGCTCCGCTCAATTGCCCCCGCTACGTTTTAATCCACGACGGCGCCCGTCCCTTCATCGATTCTGAAACGATCAGAAATACCCTTGAAGCAGCCATAAAATACAAGGCCGCAGTTCCTGCCCTCACACCTACAGACACTCAGAAAATGCTGGACGAAGAGGGATTCATAAGCGAACATTTACAGAGAAGCAGGATGGCAGCCGTTCAGACACCCCAGGGCTTTGAGTTTCTTCCACTTTTAGAGGCCCACAAAAAAGCCGCTCAGGAAGGAAAAGAATACACTGACGATACAGAAATCTACGGAAAATACGCCGGAAAAGTAAAAATTGTTCCGGGCTCTGAAGAAAACATCAAAATCACCTACGCAAAAGACTACAAAAAAGAGGAAAACCAGATGAATGAAATCCGCACCGGCCTCGGCTATGACCTTCACCGCTTAAAGGAAGGAAGAAAGCTTGTTATCGGCGGAATTGAAATTCCTTTTGAAAAAGGCGAAGACGGTCACTCGGACGGAGACGCCCTGCTTCATGCAGTTACGGACAGCCTTTTAGGCGCCAGCGGCCTTGGTGACATCGGAAGCTATTTTCCTCCGGAAGAAGCAAAATGGAAGGATGCTGATTCCAAAGAGCTTTTGCGCACTGTCTGGCAGGATGTAAAAAAAGCCGGCTGGAAAATCGGAAACATCGACTGCGTTATAAAACTGGAAAAGCCAAAGTTTCTTCCATACAGAAACCAGGTTATAAAATCAATTGCAGAAATTCTCGAAACAGAAGAAAGCCGTGTATTCGTAAAGGCAAAAACCGGGGAAAAACTGGGGGATATCGGCGAAGGAAGGGCCATTGAAGTCTGGGTAACTGCCCTTCTGATGAAATAGTACCGCTGCTGAAAAAAAAGCCCCGTCCTCAAAGGACAGGGCAGTCTGAACTTCAAAAAACTAGCGAAGATTTATACAGAAAGAAACATACGGAGAGAAAGCAAAACGGTTGTAGTAATCGTAGCTGTCATGAACTGATTTTCCGTCTTTGATTGTCTGCCCGATACAAAGCGGGTCAAAATAGAAGGTAATTCCGATTACAGGCGAAAAAAGCCTGTTAGGAGTAAACTTCATCTGACCATCAGCGGTTACACCAAACTGAATCTTTGTGTTATCGCTTTCGTTATAACCGTCCCCAGAAGAATATTCTGAATTGCTTTCCGAATAGTAGAAGAAGTTTGCACCAAATCCACCCTGAAAACGCATTGCTTCGTTCAAATCGTTACCGAAGGCAGCACCCACAGAAAAATTGAAGCAGCCATTTCCGGAAAAATTCAAGCCTAGCATTTCAAAAACACCGAAATGCTCCCCTTCATCAATAAAGTTGTAGTTAATTACCCCCAGTTCGGCAACAGTTTCTGCATTACCAAGGGCTTCGTCATTAATCTGGTATGAAACCTGTGAAAAAACAGGACACAGTCTTAACTGAAGGTCCGTTTTTGCAAAGGAAAGCATTCCCAAAAACAACATACATACAAAGCCAATTAATTTTTTCATAAAAACTCCGAATATACAGTTTTATAAAATTATTTACCGCCCAGCGAAAACAGCGCAGTAAACAAACCAAAGCTTCCTGCCATCATTATAAGTCCTGCAAGCAGAACTCCCAGCATAACCGCAAGAGCCGTATCCCGTTTTCTCATATCAAGAAGGCTGGCAGCCAGTGTTCCCGTCCAGGCACCGGTTCCCGGAAGGGGAATTCCAACAAACAGAAGAAGTCCTACAAAGACACCCCTTCCCGCCTTGCTGGTCATTTTTTCACCGGCAGCCTTTCCCTTCACAAGAAAGAAGGTACACATTTTTCCGATATAACGCTTATCCTGTCCCCACTCCAGAAATTTTCTGGCAAAAAAATAAATTACAGGAACAGGAATCATATTCCCGATAATAGCCGTAATATAAATTGTTACAATATAAAACGGCGGAAGCACCTGAGACTCCTCAAGCTCCAGTGCCCGCTGAATAAGGGCAAAGCCCACAGGAATCGCTCCCCTGAGCTCAATCAGAGGAACCATGGAAATCAAAAAAACAATCAGATAGTACTTGAACATAACAAGACTATACTATTTTTTTGAAACTTCTGTAAGTGTAGATACAAGACCTGCCATATTCTGAAGATCTGCAGGAATTATAATCTTTGTAGCCTTTCCGTCGCTGGCTGCTTCAAAGGCTTCAAGACTTCTGAGCTTTAATACAGCGGCATCAATTCCGGCTTCCTTCAAAAGCTTCAAGCCCTGTGCCTTAGCATTCTGAATTTCACGGATTGCCTCTGCTTCACCAAGAGCCTTCTGAATAGACGCTTCTTTTTCTGCCTGAGCTTCAAGGATTTTTGCTTCCTTATCTGCTTCTGCCTCAAGAATCTTAGACTGCTTCTGACCTTCAGCAACAAGAATTGCAGACTGCTTTTCACCTTCAGCCTTAAGGATGGATTCGCGGCGTTCTCGTTCAGCACGCATCTGCTTTTCCATTGCTTCCTTGATTGCTTCCGGCGGCATAATATTCTTTACTTCAACGCGGTTTACCTTGATTCCCCATGGATCCGTTGCTTCATCAAGGATACTGCGCATTTTTGTATTGATTACATCGCGGCTGGTAAGAGTCTGATCAAGCTCAAGCTCACCGATAATATTACGAAGAGTTGTTGCACTCAGGTTTTCAAGAGCGTTAATTGGCCGCTCAACGCCATAGGTGTAGAGCTTTGGATCGGTAATCTGAAAATAGACAACCGTATCAATCATCATGGTAACATTATCTTTTGTGATAACCGGCTGCGGTTCAAAATCAAGGACCTTTTCCTTTAAGGACATCTTGTTGGCAATTCTGTCGAGGAAAGGAATTTTTACATGAAGACCAACCTGCCATACTGAAGAAAAGGCACCAAGCCGCTCAATAACATAAGCCTGAGACTGAGGAACAATTCTGATATTTACAATAATCAGAATTACAATTAAAACAAGAAGTGCGATTATTACGTACATCATCTTTTTACTCCGTTTTTTCTGTTTCTTTTGGTTTTATAGTTAAAGTATTTCCCTGAACATCGGTTACAACACAGACAGTATCTTTTGCAATTTCTTCAGAACCTTCGGCAGTTACAGTCCAGACGGTTCCGTTTTTTGCCTTTGCCTCGCCTTTCTTGAAGGATTCAATTGCGCTTACAACCAGAACCTCCTGACCAAGCATGGAGCTTACATTCATTTTGTCCTGACCCAGCTTTAATTTCTTTACGGCAAAAGGCCGGGTAAATACAATCAGAACTATGGTTAGAACCACAAAAATCAAAAGCTGCCACCGGAAAGGAAGGGCCGTTCGTGAAATAAAGATCATAGGAATTGCAGCAAGTGCTGCCCACACTGTAGTCAAAGCCATCGTAAACGCTTCTACAACCACAAAGATAACTAAAAGAGAAAGCCAGAACCATGGCAAATGTGCAACTAAAAATTCAACCATAACTTGAATTATCAGATATTTATCGCAAATTTTAAAGTAAAAAATGAAGGAAACGAAAAGATTTGTCTTTGAATTTTAGAAATCGTTTAGAAAGCAGAAACACGCTGATTACAGAGCCAGGCTTTCGAAAACCCGGGCTGACATATTATCAGGTCGGTCGCAAAACCTGCGGGCATTTTATTTCCGATTGAACTCACAGTAATTCTTCTATATAATTTACAAAAGCGTTTACAAAATACGGAGGAACCAAGTGAAAAAAATTAAGTTACTTTCAATCATCTCATTTATTGCAATAGCATTATTCTCAGGCTGCAAAAACGATTCAGATTCTGAAAATACAGCTGATCCAAAAACTACACCCGAGCCGGAAACATATGTGTTACAGAGCGAAAACTCCTGCGGAGCCTATTCCCTGGCCTACTACCTTGCTGAAACAGGACAGATTTCCGTATCAAATATAGAAACTAAAGCCGAAGAAATCTATCAGAAAGTTAAATTTGATGAAAGCGCAGGAATGGGTGAATACAGCGACCCTGTAAAAATCGTAGAAGAAATCTTAAAAAACGATTATGCAAAAGAAGCCGAAATGAAAATGACAGCTTCTTCAAATCCAACTCCTGCAGAAAGCGTCCTTACAAAGCTTGCTTCTAATTTTGGAATCACAGACTACAAAACCTTTACCAGCGTAGAAGCAGGTCTTGACAAAAACCAGTACCTGATTGAAATCGTAGTTCCAAATCCGGATCAGGACTTTACAAGTCATCGTATTTACCTTCACTACATTTTGACCTACTGGAAAGACGGAAAGCTGGTAACCCGGGATCCTGGAAGAGGAGACGAAGTCCTTCGCTCAAGTCTTGAGGACGGAACTAATGAAAGCTATCTTTTCTGCAACGGCGGAATTGTTATTACACCTAAAACAAACTAAAGAAAATATATAGAGGAAAAAAAAATGAAAATTGAAACAAAAGTTCTTCACGAAGGATACAAACCTGAAAACGGCGGTCCTGGAACAATCCCGATTGTACAGAGCACAACTTACCGCTTTGATTCCTGCGACCATGTTGCAGCCCTCTTTGACAAGCCTACAGAGTTCATGTACTCACGCTTTGCAAACCCGACCTGCGATGCAGTTGAAAAGAAAATTGCAAGCCTTGAAGGCGGCGTTGGCTGTATGCTCACTTCTTCAGGTCAGGCAGCAAGCCTTCTTTCCATATTAAACCTCTGCTCTGCCGGAGACAGCTTTATCGCTTCTTCAAGCATCTACGGCGGAACCATCAACCTGTTCGGTTTCACCCTGAAAAAACTTGGAATCGAAGTAATCTGGGTTGATGTAAACGCTACCGAAGCAGAAATTAAGGCAGCCTTCAAGCCGAACACAAAATGTGTATTCGGAGAAACAATTGCAAATCCTGCATTAACAGTATTCGACTTTGAAGTATGGGCAAAAGCCGCTCACGAAATGGGAGTTCCTTTAATCGTTGACAACACCTTCGCAACTCCATACCTCTGCCGTCCTTTTGAATGGGGAGCAGACATCGTTGTTCACTCAACCACAAAATACATGGACGGACACGCAGTACAGGGCGGCGGCTGTATCGTTGACTCAGGAAAATTTGACTGGGAAGCAGCCTACAAAAAATCAGGAAAATTTGCCGACATGGTTGAACCGGATGAAAGCTACCACGGACTGTGCTATGTAGGAGATTTTGGAAATGCTGCCTACATCGTAAAAGCCAGAACACAGCTTATGAGAGACTTCGGCTGTTACCCTGCCGCTCAGAGCGCCTTCTACCTTAACATGGGACTTGAAACTCTTCCTATCCGAATGGAGCGATACTGTTCCAATGCAAAAAAGGTTGCAGAATTCTTTAAGGGAAGTGATAAAATTGCAAAGGTCAGCTATCCGGGACTTGAAGGAGATGCATACTACGAACGTGCAAAGAAATATCTTCCTCTTGGAACCTGCGGTGTAATTTCCATCAGCATTAAAGGCGGAAGAAGTGCTGCCGTTCGCTTTATGGACGCCCTCCAGCTCTGCTGCGACGAAGTTCATGTTGCAGACATCAGAACCTGCGTACTTCACCCGGCAAGTGCAACCCACCGCCAGCTTACAGACGAACAGCTTGTAGCGGCAGGAATCGACGGAGGAATGGTTCGCGTTTCCGTAGGTCTTGAAAATGTTGATGATATAATAGAAGATTTAAAGAGAGGTCTCAGCGCCATCTAACCGGAAGATGCCGGTTATAACCCGCAGGGTGCCACCGGCTGCCTGTTTCGTAATTATATTCAAACTCACATAAGAGGAGAATTACTATGAAAATGATTAAAAATGCACTTTTAGCACTCAGCCTTGCTTTAGTTTCCCTCTGCTTCAGCAGCTGCTTTATCTTTGAAAACGAAATCGTACGCCTTGACCAGAACGTTGAGGAAGCAGAGAGCAATATTGCAACCCAGTACGACAACAAGCTACGCCGCATCCCGGAGCTTTTACAGATTGTAAAGGCTTCAAAAAATGCTGAAATTCAGGCAATGACAAGCGTTATTGAAATGCGTGCCAGCGTTGCCGGAAGCATCAAGCTTGATTCCAGCGTGATTTCTGACCCTGAAAAAATGGCTCAGTTCCAGAAGGCTCAGTCAGAACTGAACGAAGGTCTCGGCCGGCTTCTTGTAGTAAGCGAAAAATACCCGGACTTCAAGTTTTCATCCCAGTTTACTGCCCTTATGACAGAAATTGAAGGAGCAAACAACCGGATTACAGTAGCCCAGACCAGATACAACGCCTGCGTAAAAGAATTTAACACCTACATCTTGAGTTTCCCTGGAAAATACTTTGCAAAGGATTACACAAAAAAGGTTCCTTTCCAGTCAGGCATGGATGTTACAAAGCCGGTGGGAGCCATGGATTTGAACCTGGAGTAAACAGGCTCACCAGATTTTCTTATACGAAGTTCATTCTAAATATATCTTCAGCCCCTTTCTGAAGATATATTCCATAAAATGGAGTGGTTTATGAAAAAAAGCGGAATCAGAAGATTTTTATCGGTTTTTCTCTTTATTTTATTATTTGGGGCCGTGCACGGCGCTCCGGGCTACACGCAAACCACAAAGCGCTACGGCTACACAAAGGATAAAAGCGGACTTTACAACTGGCCGGGAACCTTCATCCTTGATTCCGCCGTTGTTCTTTCCACTCCTGAATTCGACAGACTTGAAAAATTCCTTTTAAACCTGAACGACACCACGGGAATTCAGATTGCAGTTCTTACACTCCGTACAACAAACGGAGAGCCGATTCACGACCTTGCAGTGCGCCATTTTGAAAAATGGAAGCTTGGACAAAAAGGCGTTGATAACGGAGCTCTTCTGACAGTTTCCGTTAACGACAGAACCCTGGATATTACCACCGGTGACGGGGCAGAAGGAATTCTTACCGACATTCTCTGCAAGGAAATAATCGACCAGGTAATGGTACCGGAATTCAGGGAAGGCCGTATGGGAAAGGGAATCGAAAACGCCGTCTACAACATGGCAGGAATCCTTAAATCCGACGAAAGCCTTGTTACGGTTTCCGGAACAGGTTCTGCTGCCTCAGGAGCGGCAGGCAGTGACCGTAACTCAGGAACAGCAGAAAGCGAAGACGACGAAAGCATCTTAGACTTTATAAAGGAAAACTGGATTATATTATTGCTGGCAATAATTTTCCTCTTAATAAACTCCCGGGGTTCAGGCTACAGAGGCTCCTATGGCGGCAGTTCCGGTGGAAGCCATCATTCCTCCGGAGGACATTCCGGCGGAAGCTACCGCTCAGGCGGTGGCGGAAGAACCAGCGGCGGCGGTGCCAGCGGAAAGTGGTAGGTGCATTCTTCATTCTCCCTCATTCTTCCCAAAAACTCGAAAAACCTATAATATAGTGTCCTATGAAAAAGACAGTTTACATCTTCGGGCACAAAAACCCGGATACCGACTCTGCCGTTGCGGCAACAGCCTATGCAAGACTTAAGGAGCTTCAGGGCTATTCTGAATACAAAGCAGCCCGGGCAGGTCATTTTAATCCTCAGACAGACTACATCTACAGGCGCTTTAAGGTGCCATTTCCAAAATATTTACCGGAACTTTCACCAAAAGTTGCCTACTACATGAAGGACGACTGCATCACGGTGGAAGAAACCTGTTCAACCTGGTTTTCAATCAATAAACTGAACGAAACCAACAGGCGTGCAATCCCGGTTGTAGACAAGGACGGACGCTATAAGTCCCTGCTCCACTACTCAGCTTTTGCCCAGAACCTTTTAACCGTACTTAATCCGGAAAAAAAGATAAACATCACCACAAGCGTTTTTTCAATCATTAAGACAATGAACGCCCAGCCTCTTGTAACAGTAAACGAAAAGGAAGTTTTTAAGGCAGGCATTTTAGTCGGAGGCGCCACAGACGAAAACTTTGAAAAAATGCTTAAAGAGCACGCCAGCGAAAACACAATCGTAATCACCAGCGACCGTGAAAAAATCTACGAGCTTTGCATTAAACAGAAGGTAAAGCTCCTGATAATCACAACGGGCTTTGTTCTCAAAAAAGAGCTCAAAGAACTGGCTGAAAAAAACAAGGTGAACGTTATCATGAGTCCTTACGACACCAGCGCCACCGTAATGATGATTGCCTACTCAACGCCGGTAATCCACATGGCGGACTCTGAAATTCCTGCGGTACATCCGGAAGACACAATTGCAAAGGTAAGAAAGCTCATTCAGAACTCACCTATCCGCCGACTTCCAGTAGTTGACGCGGAAAAAAAGGTCATCGGAATGATAAGCGAGCACGACCTGACCAACGAACCGAACGTTCAGCTGGTTCTGGTTGACCACAACGAAAAAACCCAGGCCGTAGACGGTTTTGAACACTATAAGATTCAGGAAGTAATCGACCACCACAGACTGGGAACCTTTGGAACCACTTACCCGATTACATTCATCAATAAGCCGGTAGGTTCAACTGCAACCCTTATCACAGGACTTTATCAGGAAGCTAAAATTCCGATTCCGAAGGACATTGCGAGCCTTCTTTTATGCGGAATTCTTTCCGATACACTGATTCTTCAGTCCGCAACCACAACAGACACCGACCGTGAAACCGCCGAATATCTTTCCAACATCACAGACCTTGACATTCAGGCCCTTGGAAAAGACATTCTGCAGGCAGGAAGCAGCATTAAGGGACGAAACGCAACTCAGATTATCCATCAGGATATGAAGGAATACAACGAAGACAAGGGCAACTTCACCGTAAGCCAGATTGAAGTTTCATCTCTGGAAGAAGTTCTTGCGCGAAAAGAAGAGCTTATGCAGGAGCTGGAAATTGAACGCCGCGGAAACAAAGCGCTTTTCTCTTCCCTTCTGGTAACCGACATCACTCAGCTTTCAAGCATCCTGATTATCGCCTGCGATTCAAAGTTTGCACCCTTCATCACCTTCCCGAAGGTTGAACCGAATGTTTACTTCTTAAAGGATGTTGTAAGCCGAAAAAAACAGCTTATTCCACTGATTTCTGAACAGGTTGAAAATTATGAAAAATAACAGAAAAGACAATAGAACGAAGGAAGAAAAATCTGCTGCAGAAAACCGGCTCACTTCTTCCCGCGCTTTTTCTGCCCGAACCTCAACAAAAGGAGACTTTCTTTCTTCAGACAGTCCCCGGGCCAGAATCTACGGAGTAAAAGCCGTTATTTTTGATATGGACGGCGTTCTTTTAGACACGGAAAGCATAAGCGACAGAACCTGGGAAATCGCCGCCGGTGAAAGAGGAGTTCCAGACTCCATTGCCGCTGAAGCCATTGATAAGTGCCGTGGAACAAACAGAAACGACACCCGTGTAATTCTGAAAAAACTCTTCGGCGAAGAGTTTGACACTGACAGCTTTATGACGCGAACCAACGAACTGTTCCACAAAATCGAGTTCAACGAAGGAATTAAAAATATGTACTGGGCAAAGGAAGCCCTTTCTTCCCTGAAGCAGCATTTTCCCCTTGCCCTGGCCTCCTCAACGAGAAGCGAATCTGTTATGCGCCAGATGAAAAATGCAGGCCTGATAGATTTTTTTGATGTGATAATAACCGGCGACATGGTAGCACATTCAAAACCGGATCCGGAAATCTACCTGATGGCGGTAAATGAACTTTCGAAAAAAACTGGTCTGTCTCTTACCCCAGGTGAATGTGCCGCTGTTGAAGACAGCCTGAACGGCATCCGCAGTGCAAGCTCCGCCGGCTTAAAAACCATCATGATACCAGACCGCATGAACCCCACCGAAGAATGCGCCGAACGCTGCGCCGCAATCATCCCCGATTTAAGCTGCCTTCCCGGAATTCTGGGAATTACAGAATAAAAAAAGCGCCCCGCCAGGCGCTCTCTCTTTTGGAGGAGCTAAAAAATTGCTTCCGCAATTTTTTTTAACGCTCTCCAATCTATCAGGAGTCCGCGCTCCGCGGCGGACTCTCTCTTATGGAGGAGCTAAAAAATTGCTTCCGCAATTTTTTTTAACGCTCTCCAATCTATCAGGAGTCCGCGCTCCGCGGCGGACTCTCTCTTACTTTATATCCTTCCTCTTAATCTTACCAGAAATTGTCTTTGGAAGTTCGTTTACGAAGTCTACAATTCTTGGGTATTTGTAAGGAGCGGTGGTTTTCTTTACGAAGTTCTGGATGTCTTTTACAAGGTCGTCGCTTGGCTCGTAGCCTTTTGCAAGAACGATGGTTGCTTTTACAACCTGGCCGCGAACAGGATCCGGAGCGCCGGTAACGGCACACTCAACTACGGCAGGGTGCTGCATCAGAACTGATTCTACCTCAAAGGTACCGATTCGGTAACCGGAACACTTGATAACGTCGTCGTTTCGTCCCGTGAACCAAAAATATCCGTCTTCATCCCGCCATGCGTTGTCGCAGGTGTGATAATAGCCGTCGTGCATAACGCTCTTTGTTTTTTCAGGGTCGCCGAAATAAGTCATAAAAAGACCTGGGAATGGCTTTCCGTCCTTAAGTTCAACTACGATTTCCCCTACTTCACCGTCCTGAACAGGATTTCCTTCATCGTCAAGTAAAGTTACATTGTAGTAAGGAGCGCTCTTTCCAAGGCTGCCCGGCTTAATGCGCTCGTTTCCGTAGTTGAAAAGTGAAAGTGTTGTTTCAGTCTGACCGAAGCCTTCCCGGATTTCCTTACCGGTAATTGCCTTCCACTTGTCGAAAACTTCTTCTGAAAGCGGTTCTCCGGCGGTAGACCAGTGCTCGCAGGATGAAAAATCGTAGCCGGACAAATCTTCCTGAATAAGGAAACGGTAAATTGTCGGCGGCGCACAGAAGGAAGTGATATGGTGCTTTTCAATCTGTTCGATGAGATTAACCGGCTTGAATTTTGCGTGATAGTCATATACGAATACGCAGCATTCTGCAATCCACTGACCGTAGAGCTTTCCCCAGACAGCTTTTCCCCAGCCTGTATCTGCAACAGTAAGGTGAAGTCCGCCTTTTTTAACCTGCTGCCAGTAGCTTGCAGTTACAATGTGTCCAAGAGGATAAAGGAAGTTGTGGCAAACAAGCTTCGGGTGGCTGGTGGTTCCTGAGGTAAAGTAAGAAAGCATGATATCATCGTTCTTGCTGATGTCCTCCCTCTTAAGGGAATGGAAACAGGCAAGGTCTTCATCAGTTACAGAAGCAACACCGCGGGTAAAATCTGACCACATCGGGTGTTCCTTTAAGAAATCATCGCTCAAACCTTCATCGATTCCGAAAGGTGCAACTCCGATGAGAGTTTTAAGGGAAGGAGATTCCTTTGTGGCATCCTCAAGGTATTTAAAAATATCCCGGTCGTTTACGGCAAGAGCGGCGGAAATACCGGCTGCATTACAGCGGTAAACGATGTCTTCCGCAGTAAGCATGTGTGTTGCAGGAATTACTGAAGCTCCGATTTTGTGGAGGGCAACGATGGAAATCCAGAACTCGTAGCGTCTCTGCAGGATAAGCATTACAAAGTCGCCCCGCTTGATTCCCTTTTTCATAAAGAAAGCAGCAGCTCTGTCTGTTCGCTCCTTAATATCCTTGAAGGTGAAAGTGATTTCTTCACCGTTATCGTTACACCACACCAGCGCCTTTGCATCCGGCGTTTTTTCGGCAAGGTAATCTACAACATCGTAGCCGAAGTTAAAGTTCTCCGGAACCTTGATTTTATAGTTTTCATAAAAATCTTTATAATCTGCAAATTCTGTTCTTTCTAGAAACTGTTCTAACATATTTTCCTCTTAATTTTCCTGCGATTAAACTAAAACAGGAAAGCTCCCCGCATTTTGAATTATCCGCAAATCCTGAATTGCCCTTAGATAATTATGGCAAGAAATTTCGCATTCTTTCCGTTTAAGGCCTGCATTCCGTGAAGCTTTGTTGCATCGAAGTAAAGGCTGTCACCCTCTTCAAGCACAAGCTCTTTGCCGTCAACAACAACCTTCATGGAACCTTCTATCATATATTCGAATTCGTGGCCCGGATGTGAATTAAAATGGATTTCCTTTGTTTCCTCAGGTGTAATTGAAACAATGAACGGATCTGCCTTTCTGTTCTGAAAACCAGTGGCAAGAGCCTGATATTTGTAGTCCTTTCGTCTGTCTACTGAAAGACCTTTGTCTTTTTTGGTAAGACAATAGGAGTGCATGTGTGGCTCCTGACCAGAAATTAAAGTTCCCAAATCGATGCCGTATTTTTTTGACATAGACTGCAAAATTCCAACCGGAATGTCTATTTCGCCAGTTTCATACTCTTTGTACTTTTCAATTGAAATACCGCAAACTTCAGCCGCTTCTTCAAGGGAAACGTCCATAATTTCGCGCAAACCGATAAGTCTGTCTGCAACAGCTTTGATTTCTTCGTTCATATTGTTCTCCCGAGCGAATAAAAAACGCCCTACAAATGAGATATTAGTGGAAAATTGATTTTTTTTCAAGAAAAAAACTTTAGTATTTTTAAAGTTTTTTAGTAATTTTAAAGTCGAAAAAAGAGGGGGAAGTCTCCCCCTCGCTCCAGCCGAAACGGCTTACGCTACCCCTTCGCCTAAGGGGAGAATCTCCCCTTAAAATCCCCTCTTCTAAATGCCTTGAAGGACGGCGAGGTTTCGCTTTTTTCCGTGCTTATCCGAAACATCATTGAAGCGGTAAATTTTCGTGCAGTCTTCGGAAAAACTGTCCGCATACTCCATGAGTCCGCTTCCCAAGCACAGCGAATTTCTTGAAAATTGCTTTGCATCCATTACAGAAGAAGTCGGATTTTCCTTCAAAAAGTTTTCTTCAAGGATTGCCTGACCGCCGCTTAAAATACGGCTCGCTTCGTTCATGCCTTCGCCGACATAATTTCTGTGATGAGCCAAATCCAAAAACGGAATGCAGTTTCCTATCAAAGCCGAAGCCCTGATTGAAATAGCCGAACCGTCTTCATCTTTTAGATATTTTGTTCCGCCCGTAAGATTTACCAAAAATGAAATCGCAGAATTTGCGTCGCACTTTTCCGCGATGATATAACAGCCGTCGCCAGTCGGAATAAAAAGATCGATATTGATTTTTTCAGAAAACATGAACTTATTCGAAAGAACCTGACTCAAAATATATCGCTGGAAAATGTAAATCTTATAAAGCTGCTCGCGCGTAGTACTTTTCGAAAAACCAACGATGTCGATTAAAATTATAAGCTTTTCTTTTTCCTTCGCGTTCCCCAAAACCGGAAGCGGCGAATTCGAAATATTCAAAATCGCTTCGTTTCGCTTTTCTTCGATTTTTAAAAGAGCGGCTTCCTTCTGCTTTTCGCAAAAATTTTCAAACGAAAGATTTTTTATTGCGTCTTTGATTTCTTCGATGTTCATCTAATTCCTACTCATAAGTTTCTAAGATTTTGAGGCTTTCCTGGAGTTCCCTAATCTGCCCCTTCATTTTGATTATGAGATCTTCTTTTGTAGTTCCGTTTGCCGCTGCCTTAAGTTCCAGCTTTTTCTTTTCAACCTTTGTAAGTTCCCGGGCTTCTTCGATGGAACCAACAACAATACCGATGATTACGTTCATAATAACCAGGGCTGCAAGGAATGCGTAGCTGACAAAATAAATCCAGGTAAGGGGATGTGCCAGAACTATCGGACGGGTAACATTACTTACCCAGGAATCGAAGGTCATAATCTGTAAAAGAGTGATGAAGGATTTTCCAAGATTACCAAATAACTCCGGATAGTCGTAGGAAAAAATATAGGTTCCGATAATGGCATAGGCATACATGAATACAACGAGAAGACAGCCTGTCCACAGAATACTTGGAAGAGCGTTCAGAATCGCCTTAAAAATCACACGCAGGTTTTCAAAATTGTTTACAAGCTTTAAAACCTTGATTGCCCTCAGGCTTCGCACGGTTCTGAGCATTCTGAAGGAGCGGAAAACCCTGAAAACACGGCACAGCGCAAAATAAGGAACAGAAGGAAGGATTGAAACAAGAACAATAATCAGGTCAAAGATGTTCCAGCGGTTCAGATGGAACCTGTATTCCCCGTCCTTGCCGACCCGCTTTTCACCAAAGAAGGTTTTATTAAACGCAATAAACTTTACAATGAGTTCGATGATAAAAATTCCAAGACAAACCAAATCAACCCAGTAAAAAACTTTAAAATACTTCATTTTAAGGGAGCGGACGGTTTCAAGTCCCATGGAAACCACGTTCACCATAATTACAAACAGCATGAAAATTTCAAATGGAGAATCACAGTCACCGTCAACATATTCTTTTAGAGGTCTTTTTAGTTTAAATGGATTTTTCAAAGTTAACTCCTGAGAGAAACAACTGTGTTGTTTCCTGATGCTATATTTTTCGTCATCCGATTCATTTTATTCATTCATCTGAATGGTTTTCTATTATAGCACGATTTTCAATGTTATCCATAAAAAAAAACTCCCGTTCATAATGAAACGGGAGTTTATCCAGACTTACAGGCCGGTTTCTATATTACGAAGTAAGACCTGAAATCAAAATATTTACAAGAATACTCTTCAAATCAATGTTACCGTCTTCTGCAAGATTTTTATTGCTTGAATATGCAAGAATCGGCGGGTAATCATCATCATCAGTCAGTTTTGCATCACCCTTAAGGGCATTGATTGTGTAGAAACTTGACCATGCATCTTTTATACTGACGCCACCACCAATTGCCTCACTTTCAGGGAAGGTCTTAAGAATAAAGTTACCCTTTGAAAAATCGGTAGCAATTGTTTCAAGCAGTTCTCCTTCAGCTTCAGGGTCTGCTGCAATAACAACATTTAATCCTTTTACAAAGTCACTGCTGGACAATGCCTTAATCTTCTTGTGAGAATAAGAATCGCTGGTATTATAGTAGAAATAAAAATAAAGAGTAACTGATCCACTTCCGACTTCCTGCTGATGTTCATAAGTCCACCACTTATCAGAACCACCAAGAGCGTCTGCAATTTCATCACAACCAGTAAACATAAATGCACCAAGGGCAACTACCATTGCTGCAAAGATAGAAAAAATTTTCTTCATAATTTTCAACTCCTCTAACTTCTCTCCAATAGCAAAAATTATAACACGACATTATATTTTTTACAATTAGAATTTATTTCATATTTTTAAATAAGTCTGATGCGTGGTGGTTACAAAAAAAATGCACCTCAGACCACTGAGTTCTTTCTAATTTATAACAAATAATTATTTTATAAAACCGGTATTTTCTCAAAGTTTTCACCTATTACATATATAAGAGATAAAATTAAGGGGAAAACTATGAACCAGAATTTAAAGCATAATTATAAAAGTTCACTGTTTGTAAACATTTTTGGAAGAAACATAAATTCAAAGGAATACTTTCTTTCGCTTTATAATGCCATCCATGACACAAACTATAAAATCGGGGAAGTTACAATAAAGCCAGTAACACTGGAAAATGTAGTCTTCAACGATATTGAAAATGATGTTTCCATGGAAATTAACGACAGCATCGTTGTACTTGCCGAACATCAGAGCACAATCAACAACAACATGCCATTCCGCTGCCTGGAATACCTTGTTGAACATTACAACCGTTTCTTCAGCAACAACGACAAATATAACACCAAAGAAATAAAGCTTCCCCGCCCGGAATGTTATGTTTTCTACAACGGTGATGATGAATTTCCTCAGGAAAAAATTATGCGTCTTTCTGATGCCTTCATAAAAAATACCGCTACAAAAATCATGCTTCCCGAATCACAAACCCTTGATTTTACAGTAAAAGTATACAATATCAATAAATCTGCAAATCATCCCATTTTGGAAAAATGCGAACCTCTTTTTGCCTATTCAAATTTTACGGAATATGTTAGAATAGGAAAGTTGAAAGGCGAAAATAATCCGCCTAAATACGCACTTGCGCGTTGCAGAAACGACAATGCACTCACCGATTATTTTAAGAATCTTTCAAAGGAGGAACAGTCTATGATTTTTGGCGAATGGGATCAGGAAATGTTTATCAAGGTTCAGAAAGAAATTGCAGCTGAGGATGCTAGCATAAAAAATGCGAAAAATGCAATTAAACTAGGCTTAGAACCTGAGATTATCGCACAAATTACATCTCTTCCGTTGGAGCAGGTTCAGCAGATAAAGCAGGAGCTTGAAGAAGAAGCTCTTTCAGCAAAATAACAGGTTCATCAGACAGCTTCGTGATAATTAAAAAAAGCGAAGCTGTTCCTGCCTGTCCAGCACTTCTACACCTTCCCTCTTCTATTCTTTTTCTTCTAGTCAAAACTTATTCAAACCTATATTATAGAACAATGTGAACGCTGACTGGAGTTTCATGCTTCATGAGTTTAATGCTTCAAAACAGCAGTGATTCATATTTGCCCGGAAGCTTTGCAGAATTTGCAAGACTGGCAGAACGGGCACTAAACTAATTTTAGACTTGATTCAACTAAAAGGGGACAGGTACTATGAACACAACAGATTTTCAGAAGGCAAAGGCGGAAGGCAAAAAGCTTTCCATGGTAACTTGCTACGACGCAACCTTTGCAAAAATCATCGACCAGACTGACATCGACCTGATTTTAATCGGGGACAGTGCAAGCATGGTAATGCACGGGGAAAGCACCACAATTCCTGCTACAATGGAATGGATGACCGAACACACCCGAAGCGTACGCAACGGAACAGACAAATACATCGTTGCGGACATGCCGTTTTTAACCACCCGGAAAGGTCTTGAATACGCAACAGACTGTGCAGGAAAACTTCTGGTTGCAGGAGCAAACTGCGTAAAAATCGAAGGCGTTTTCGGACAGGAAGATATAATCGAACACCTTACAATGAGCGGAATTCCAGTTATGAGCCACCTTGGTCTTACCCCTCAGTTTTATCAGGCCTTCGGCGGACACAAGATGCAGGGAAAAACCGAGGAAGCCGCTGAAAAAATCATCGAAGAAGCAAAAAAGGCAGAAAGCTTAGGCTGCTGTTCCATCGTTCTTGAATGCATTCCGGCAGTTCTGGCTGAAAAAATAACAAAAGCCGTAAATATCCCTACCATCGGAATCGGAGCCGGCGTAAACTGTGACGGACAGGTTCTGGTTTTACACGACATGCTGGGACTCACCGGCTTTAAGATGCGTTTTGTGCGCCAGTACTTAAACGGTCTTGAACTGGTAAAAAATGCCCTGAACCAGTACGCAGAAGATGTTCATACCGGCGACTTTCCAAAGGGTGACGAAATTAAATAACAGGCATAGAGGCATAAAAATGAAAATTATAAAGACAGTTGAAGAATTAAAAGAAATCAGACGCTCTGTTGAGGGCAAGAAAATCGGATTCGTTCCTACTATGGGCGGACTTCATGTGGGACACCTTAGCCTTGTAAAACGGGCAAAAGAAGAAAACGAAGTGGTTTTCGTAAGCGTATACTTAAATCCGACTCAGTTCAACGACAAGAAAGACCTTGAGACCTATCCTGCAAACTTTGAAGACGATGTTGCCCTTCTTGAGGGTGCCGGCGTTGACTACATGTTCACACCAACCTACCCGGTTATGTATCCGGATGACTACAAATACAAGGTAATCGAAACTGATTTTTCTAAAACTCTCTGCGGTGCAAAGCGCCCTGGGCATTTTGACGGCGTTCTTACTGTTGTAATGAAGCTTTTCAATCTTGTCCGCCCGACAAATGCTTACTTTGGAGAAAAGGACTACCAGCAGTACCAGCTTTTAAAGGGAATGATTGAAGCCTTCTTCCTGGACATCAACATTGTTCCGTGCCCGATTGTCCGGGAAAAATCAGGACTTGCAATGAGCAGCAGAAACAGAAAGCTCAGTCCGGAGGGTCTTGCAATTGCTCCAAAGTTCCACGAAATTCTTTCAGGAAAGGGAACTCCGGAAGAAAAGCAGAAAAAACTGGAAGAAGCCGGCTTTAAGGTGGACTACATCACTGAAGTAAAAGGCCGCCTTTACGCAGCCGTTTTCCTTGAGGACGTGCGGCTTATAGACAACGTTTAAGAGATTCAGCTTCCGCTTTATTGCAGAACCACAGCATATCTTGAACTGCATTCAAGTAAGGCGGAAGCCCTATATAATAAAGTTATGGAAAACAGACCTGAGCGTGAAACAAAAAACAAAGAAGTTCTCGAAAACCCTGAGTATCTTACAACCCAGATAATCACCTACATAGGTAACAAACGCTCACTTTTACCGAACATCGAAGCAGAAATCTGTGAAATTAAAAAGATTCTCGGGAAAGACAGGCTTGTCTGTGCGGATGTTTTCTCCGGCTCAGGTATTGTTTCCAGGATGATGAAAAAGCATTCCTCTGTTCTGTATGTGAACGATCTTGAAAATTACTCCAGAATAATCAACAGCTGTTACCTTACAAACAAAAGTGATTTTCCGGAAGCGGAATACAGAGCCCTTCATAAAACACTTCTTGAAAAAGCGGAAAAGGAACCACGGGAAGGTATAATTGCAAAAAACTACGCCCCAAAGGATGACAGCAGCATAAAAACTGGAGAAAGAGTTTTCTACACTCATCAGAACGCAGTTTTAATTGACACCTACCGCGCCCTGATTGAAGAAACCGTTCCTGAAAACCTGAAAAACTTTTTTTTAGCTCCGCTGCTTTCGGAAGCCAGCATTCATGTGAACACCAGCGGAGTTTTTAAAGGCTTTTACAAGAATCCGGACACAGGCTTAGGCTGCTTTGGCGGAAAGGGAAAAAATGCCCTTACCCGGATTTTAGGAAAGGTTGAACTGAAAAAACCGGTATTCAGCAATTTTAACTCTGAAGTAAAGCTTTTCCAGCTGGATGCCCTGAAGTTTGCAGAAACTGTTACAAAAGTTTCAGAAGAAGAGAACAGCTCTTCTAAAAAGGAAATGGGCGGGCACGAAGAGGACTCTTCTGCAGAAAAAAACGAAGCTTCCGGTTCGCTGCTTTTTGACATCGCCTACCTTGACCCTCCTTATAACCAGCATCCCTACGGTTCAAACTACTTTATGCTGAACCTGATTTTGAAAAACAAAATCGACTGCGACATAAGCAAGGTTAGCGGAATCACAAAGGACTGGAACCGCTCCGATTTTAACAGGCCCTACGCGGCCCTTAAAACCCTTGAGAAAGTAATTGAAGCTCTGGATGCAAAATATATAATAATTTCATATAATTCAGAAGGATTTATAAAATTTAACGAAATGAAAGAAATGCTTGAAAAGTACGGAAAGCTGAAAACCACGGAAATCCCCTATCATACATTCCGGGGAAGCCGCAACCTGAACGAAAGGAGCCTTACCGTAAAGGAATTTCTTTTTATTCTTGAAAAGTAGAAGTACAATTGACAGAAGCCCTACACAAGGAGACTACAATGGGAAAAAATATTTTACTGAATGTAACAGGTTCAATCTCCTGTTATAAAGCCTGCGCGCTCACAAGCCTGCTTACAAAAAAAGGCTACAGCGTAAAAGTCATTCAGACTGAGGATTCCATGAAATTTGTTGGAAAAGCAAGCTTTGAAGGCTTGAGCCACAACAAGGTTCTTACCAGCATGTTTGAAGGAGATGACCCGATTCCTCATATTAACCTTGCACAGAACTGGGCTGACCTTATCATCAGCTACCCGGCAAGTGCAAACACCATAAACCGCCTTGCTTCCGGTCTTGCAGACGACCTTTTTGGTGCAGTATGCCTTGCTAACAATTTTGAAAAACCGCTTTTGATTGCACCGGCCATGAACACCAACATGTTCCGCCACCCTTCCGTTCAGGAATCCCTTAAAAAACTTGAAAGCTGGGGTGCAAAAATTCTTCCCTGCGGAGAAGGCGAACTTGCCTGCGGAACCACCGGCATAGGCCGCCTTCTGGAAGCAGAAGACGCTTTCAAATATATAGAAGAAACCTTAAACGAAGTAAAATCTGCCGGCTTAAAAAACTGCTAAAAGCCGCTAACTTTCTGAATTAATAGTGCGAATGTTAAATTTGCAATATTAATTCAAAATTGGCGTAAGCGGGGTTCTTGTTTGAAAAACATTCAGCCACCGCGAAGCGGTACTGCCGTTTTTCAAACAAGGTTCCCGCTGAGAGCCAATTTTGGAGTTGAAATTATATAATTCAACATTCACACTAATAAAACGAGGCACTTTATGAATATTCTTATAACCGGCGGCGGCTCGGAAGAACCTATAGACAATGTACGCTACATTTCAAACTTTTCAACGGGAACCACAGCCTGCTTCTTTGCAGAATACTTTTGCAGAAACGGACACGATGTAACCCTTATTACGGCCATTAAATCCAGGAAGCCGGAAGATGATTTCCAGAACCACTGCCCCGGAAGCTTAAATGTCATAACTTACCGCACATTCAACGACCTCAAAAACGCCCTGGAAAAAGAATGCCGCTCAAAAACCTACGATGCCGTTATTCACGCCGCTGCCGTAAGCGACTACAGCGTTTCATCCATCATTGTGGACGGAAAAGAATATGAAGCCGGCTCAATTCCCAAGGTTTCAGGCGGCCTTGAACTCACGGTAAAAATGAAGAAAAACCCGAAGCTTGTAGATTTTATAAAACAGTGGGAAACAGAGGGCGCAGAGTCTTCAGAAACCGCACCCGCTTCAAAAACAGCCGCAGCTTCAGAAGGCAAAAAAGCTGACTTGAAAGCCAGCTTATCAAAATCTGAAAAAGCTTTCCGTCTGGTTGCCTTCAAGCTTACCTCAGAGGCAACGGTTGAAGAGCGGAAAAAAGCCGTTCAAAAGGTCTTTGCTTCAACCGGAAGCGATATCCTTTCCCCGGACTTTGTAGTTTCAAACGATTTAAGCGAGATTACAAAGGAAAAGCACCCCTGCACCATTTACAGAAAGGACATGAGCGAAGCAAAAAAAGTTGAAAATCTGGAAGAGCTTTCCGAGGCTCTTGAAGAACTTATAAAAAAGTAGCTGGTGCAACTAAAAGTCAGTCGCCCACCCAGAGCCTTTCTGAAATAGCTTTCAGCCATATCAAAGATTGCCTTCAAAAAATATAAAAAGTTGTCAAATACACAAAAATCGAATAGAATATGCAGATGATTCTAAAAAAGTGTTTTTTACTCGTCATGAGTATTTTTGCAGTGGCCGCAATGTCCTGCAAAACCCAGCTTGAAGAAAGAGAGAGCGAATTGTCAGGAAAGAAAAAAATCGAATATGCTTCGCTAAAAATTATCTCCTCGATAAGTGATTCAAGAAATCTTGACATTAACGAAATAAAATTTGCCAGCATAAGGGTAAGCGGCTGTGACATTGCAGAAGATAAAGAACCCCATCTGGATTTTATAGATATTGTAGACGGAATAAACAGTGAAGAAATCCTTATAGAAAATGTTCCAGTGGGAATTGACCGGATTATTTCAGTCTATGCTTACGACGAAAACAGAAAAGAGCTTCCCCTCTTCCAGATGCGCGCGGTATGCGATATCAAAAGCGGAAAAAACGATGTAAAGATTTCCAAAAAGACTACCACCTTCGGAAATGTTCTCTACGGCATAAAAGGTATCTTTAATTTTGAAGAACTGGAAGCCGACGGCCGAATGGATACCGTCCGCCATGTTATCGACGAAGAAATTCCTCCTTCACTTTTTAATACAAAAAAATTAATCGGAGAACTTCAGGGCTTTTCATTTCCATGGGACGGAACACCTGATGACTATGAGCTTGAATGCGGAACCATCCAGTTTAATTACCTGATTGCAGACAATTTTTCGGTAAGCGTAAACGACACCATTTCCCCTGCCCTGACGGGACAAAACCCCGGCAACGGAATTCTCCTTGAAGGCGTTGCCCCGGGAAACTGGACATTAACGGTCCGGGACAAAGACGGCAAAATTCTTGACCAGACCAGGGATATTCAGGTAGAAAGCGGAAAAACCACAAAACTGGGACATCTTGACCACGACGGAGTTACCCTTCTTGTAAGGCAGGGACTTAAAAAAAACGAAAAGGAATGTTCCACCCTTTACTACTGGGGCTTAACCTACGATGAAACGGTTCCTGCTTCAGAGCAGCTGCCGCTAAAATCAGCCGGCTACCCGGGGGAAGAGCTTGTAACTAAAATCACCGTTGAAAACCCCATTGACGAGCAGAACGGAAACCCGGATGAAAATCACGGCGCCTTCTATGTAAAGGATTTTAAAAAGGCTTCCGGAGTAAAGCTAATTCTTTCAAACGGAAAGAGCGGAGACAGCAACAAATACACTCCGGATCTTGAGGTTCTGAAAAAGGGCGTATACTGCGTTCACTCCACATCCCTGATTCCACTTACGGAAGTTGAAGACGGTTCCGGCGGCATTGACTCTCTTTCCATAAAGGAAGAACACTTCAAAAAATGCTTCATCGATGACCCGAAAAACAAGCGGTTCGTAGTACTTTTAAGTGAAAAGCTCTACGGCTCTTCCATCACTTCTGCTAAGGCGGAATTTAACAAGGGCATTAACGACCACGACGGAAACTACAGCGGGAAACACTACAAGATGATCAGAAAAGACGGGGATAATCCTTTCTGGTACTGCGAGGTTCCTTACGCTGACGTTCAGGAGACTAACCAGTGCGGCCAGCCTTCCTACAACTTTAAGGTAAACGAAAATTTCATTGCGCCTCCAGCCTTCGTTGAAAGCGGTTATATCTATCAGAAATTTGAAGGCTCCACTGCAAACAAAAAGTTCCTTGTGCTCATCTATTCTTATCAGAACGAGGCTGCAATAACAGCCCGGCTTGAAAATGCAAAAAAATGCAAAAAGCTCAGGGATTTTGACCTTTCAAAAGAGGAAGACCAGAAAAAGATTTCAAACTTCCGTCTGACGGCAGGAACCACAACTCTTTACCGCTCTTTCCACCCCTACAGCGACGACAAAAAAAACATTTCAGATACAAGCGAAAAGCGAATGGCATGTCTTACTGCTCTGGCAGAAAAAGCCGGCATAAAGGCGGACATAAACCTTTCCGATTCATCGCTGTCTACCGTTACCTACGGTTCAATGCCTGCGTATTATTCGGCAATTATAAACAATAATGCAGTTCTGTACATGACAGACTGCAGCTACAATGTCTGCTATTCTGAATCCAACGGAGACAAGTTTGCAAACGGAATTAAAAAGATTGTAAACTTTATAAACGGCACAGAAGGCCCGTACCTGATTCACTGCCGCATCGGAACGGACAGAACCGGCGTTACCTGCGCAGTTCTTGCAGGTCTCTGCGGTGCCACCATCGAAGAAATTGAAGAAGACTACTGTTCTTCCGTTGAAATGGGAATCTACGAATACAGAGGACCGGGAGCCGTGCGGTATGCACTCCAGAACCTTCTGGGAGTAACATTCATTGAAGACGCCGGAAATCTTGAAGCAGCACTGAAAAATCAGTTTATCAGCCGCGGATTTTTAACCGAAGAACAGATAAACGAAATGAAAAGAAGACTTACAGAAAGCAAATAATCAAACAAGGAACTCAAAATGATACTCACTTTAGATGTTGGAAATACACAGATAACCGGCGGTCTTTTTGAAGACGACAAGCTGGTTTTACAGTTCAGACGAACCACCGCCGTTGGAAACAGCTCCGACGAAATCGGACTTTTTTTACGCTCGGTAATCCGGGAAAACGGCTTTCACTGGCAGAAAATCACAAGAATCGGCGTGTGCTCCGTAGTTCCTTCTATAAATTACTCACTTTCCAGCGCCTTTTCAAAATACTTTAATCAGGAAGCACTTTTTATTCAGGCGGGAATCAAAACCGGACTAAAACTCAAATACTCAAATCCAAAGGAAATCGGTGCTGACCGAATTGCAGGCGCCATCGGAGCGGTTTCCCTGCATCCGGACACGGACTTAATCATCATCGATATGGGAACCGCCACAACAATCGACTGCGTAACATGTGACAAGGAATACCTGGGAGGTGCCATCCTTTCCGGCTTGAAAATCAGCGTTGAAGCCCTGGCAAACGGAACCGCAAAGCTTCCTCAGGTAGAAATTGCCCGGCCGGAACACGTCTGCGGAACAAACACCATTGAAGCAATTCAGTCCGGACTTTTCTATGGAAACGCCGGTGCAATCAAGGAATTTTTGTATCTTTACCAGAAAAATATCTTTGAGGGAAAAAAGCCTTTTGTAATCGGAACCGGCGGTTTTGCCAGAATCTTTGAAGAATACCACCTCTTTAACGAGGTATGCCCGGCATTAGTTCTTCTGGGGGTAAAGAAGGCCCTGGAACTGAACAGCTAGGACGAATGCCGGAAGACCTTCACATTGCAGCCTTCAGTACACTCCCCGGCCTAGGTTCCAAAGCACAGAACGATGTCGTCTTTTCGGGTGGCATTTGAGAACTGACCGTCGTTTTCATAGAAGGACCAGCGCATATTATAGTAGATTCCCGCACGCAGGTGAGAAGCCTTCTTTCGGCTTTTTGCCGGCTTTAATATTTCTGTTCCAAAACGCAAATCCACCGTATGGGAAATATTGTCCAGAGAATCTTCGGTTCCCTCGCCGTTTTTTAGGATGTACTTCAGCTTTAAGGATTCGTGATTTACTTCACAGGCAAAGCGGAAGTAGCGGACAACATCAACCGCTATCATCTGAGACAAAATCGGAGAGGACCAGGAAGCACTGAAGAGGGTTTCGGAGTAGTCTTTGGATTCAGAAAGATACCTTTCAGTTACGGTGGAAGAAACCGTAACCGGCGAATAGTAAACCGGAACCACCTGACCTTCATAGACCAGACTGAAATATTTCAGGAAAGGAAGATTAAAACTGTACTGAAGAGCCGGCCCTATGCGGTGATACTGAGTTTCAATATCCAGAGAATAAAAAAGCACATCATCAATGGCAGGTTCTTCCTGTGACGAAAAAAGGCCGGTATAGGAATGGTTCACACCGTACTGATAAAAGGCCCCCACACCAAGACGAAGGGCGGGAGTTCGGGCTGCAGCGGAAGAATCACCGATGTACCAGATGAAAGGAAATGGAGCCACGTAAAAGGATTTGGTACTGCTTGTGGCGATGGAGTTTGAGCCGGTGGAAAACTCGCTTTCCGAGGTGGAATAATTGTCGTACTCCAGGCGCAGGCTTGAACCGATTTTAGGAATAAAATCGTACTGAACAAGGCCAAAAATCGTACTTCCGTGGCGGTGGGGCTCTGCACCAAAATCGATGCGGACAGGCTTTTTGTCGTCTAAAAAATCCTTTACAAAGTTTACGGCATTGCGCATGTCGTTCAAAAGCTTTTCATTGTTTTTTTCTGAAGGAGAAGCCGAGACCTCCCCTTCCGCCGCAAAAATGCCTGAAACAGAGAATAACAGAATTGAAAGAAAAACCACAGCCTTCCGCATAGGGTAACTATACTACAAAAGAATAAATATAAACAGTACGGCCGCCTGCTTATATTCTGTACACAACCGCTTATGTTCAGCACCCGGGAAAACGCATAAAACGCATAAACTGTTGCCCTGAAATTGTAAAAGTTATAGAATAGCGCCTATGGAAATTGAGGTATTAAAAGCAAAACTTCACCGCGCCACAGTAACTGACGCAAACTTGAATTACGAAGGTTCCATAAGCATCGATACGGAACTTTGTAAAAAAGCCGGAATGCACACCTGGGAAAAGGTTGACGTTCTGAATGTGAACAACGGAGAACGGTTTTCCACCTACATCATCCCCGGGAAAAAAGGCGAAATCTGTCTGAATGGAGCGGCCGCAAGAAAGGCCTGCATCGGAGACAAGGTAATTATTGTAACATACACTCACATTCCGGAAGAAAGAGCGGTCCTGTGGGAACCAACCGTTGTTCTTCTGAATGAAGATAATTCAGTGAAAGAAAAATAAATGCCGGAACAAACCGGTACCAGAATAAGGGAAAAATTATGAGCGATATTAAATTTATTGAAGGCGGTGTCTGTGCCGCAGAAGGTTTTACTGCTAACGGTGTATTGTGCAAAATCAAGGCAAGCCGCACAAAAAACGACACTGCCCTGATTTATTCAGAAAAGCTCTGTAACGCTGCAGGTGTTTTTACTCAGAACCGGGTAAAGGCAGAAAGCGTAAAGCTCTGCAAGAAAAATATTGAAAACGGAAAAATCCAGGCAGTTATCGTAAACTCAGGAAACGCAAACTGCTGTACCGGGGAACAGGGAGCAAAGGTTGCCCTCAGAATGGCGGAACTTGCTGCAAAGGCAACGGGCTGTAAACCGGAAGACGTAATCGTATCTTCAACCGGCGTAATCGGCGCCCAGCTTCCGGTAGAAAAAATTGAAGCCAAAATCGACGAACTTGCAAAGGGTCTTTCAAAGGAAGGTCACAAGGAAGCCAGAATCGCAATTATGACAACGGACACCCAGTACAAGGAATGTGCCGTTGAGTTCACCGTGGGCGGAAAAAAATGCCGCATGGGAACAATGTGCAAGGGAAGCGGAATGATCCACATCAACCTTGGAACAATGCTTTCCTATATTACAACGGACTGTGCCATCAGCTCGAAAATGATAGACAAGGCTCTCCGTGAATCCATCAAGGGAACCTACAACTGCGTAAGCGTTGACGGAGACACTTCTACCAACGACACACTGGTTCTTCTTGCCAACGGAATGGCTGGAAATGCAGAAATTACAGGCGAAGGAGAAGACTATGATATTTTCCTTGAAGCCCTGAACAAATTGAACCGGGTTATGGCAATGAAGATTGCTGCTGACGGAGAAGGTGCAACCCGTCTGGTTCAGTGTACCGTAAACGGCGCTTCTTCTGTGGAAGCTGCCCGTGGTCTTGCAAAGGAAGTAATTTCTTCAAGCCTGGTAAAAGCCGCTATGTTCGGTGCCGATGCAAACTTCGGCCGCTTTTTGTGCGCAATGGGTTACAGCGGAATCGAGTTTGACCCCATGAAGACAAATATCTGGTTTACAAGTAAGGGCGGTGCAAAACGCTACTTTGAAGACAACGACAATTTTGAAGTTCACGGCGAAAACAGCGTAAAGGTTTACGAAAACGGCGTTCCGCTGGAATTTGACGAAGATCTGGCTAAAAAAATCATGAGCGAAGAAGCCGTTGAAATCCTGGTTCAGTGCGGAGACGGAAATGCCAGCGGAACTGCATGGGGCTGCGACCTTACCTACGACTACGTAAAAATCAACGGAGACTACAGAACCTAACTGTTACTGACCCGGGGAGTTTTGAAGGAGTAAAGCGGCTTTCAAAATACGAAAACCGCCTGAGCTCCCTAAAAATCAGCTGTTCTTAGAAACCAGGTCTTTTATCACCTCACCGGCGATTATAAGGCCTGCAACAGAAGGAACATAGGAAATACTTCCCGGCGCAATGCCGTTACCCTTTAATTCAGCCTGTTTTTTCTCCTCTTCAGAAAGGGGACGGAAAACAGGCTTTTCTTTTGAATAAACAACCTTTACATCCTTTATACCGCGCTTTTTACATTCCTGGCGCACAACCCGGGCAAGGGGACACACGCTGGTCATGTGAATATCTGAAACCTCAAACTGTGTTGGATCAAGCTTGTTTCCCGCCCCCATGGAGCTGATTATCGGAACCCCCGCTTCCTTTGCCTGAACAATTATCTGAAGCTTTGCCTTTACGGTATCAACGGCGTCTACAACATAGTCGTATTTTGAAAAATCAAACTGTTCTTTATTTTCCGGAAGGAAAAAGCACTGATAAGCGCCCACAGTACAGTCCGGATTTATATCCAGAATCCGCTCCTTCATAACCTGAACCTTAGGCTTCCCCACTGTACTGTGAAGGGCAATAATCTGGCGGTTAATGTTCGTAACGCTCACCGTGTCGTTATCCACAACATCGATGGAGCCCACTCCGCTTCTTGCCAGAGCTTCGCAGACAAAGCCCCCGACTCCGCCAACTCCAAAAACGATCACCCGGGCCTTCTGCAATTTTTCCACAGCCCCGTTACCAAGAAGAAGTGCCGTCCGGGAAAACTGAGATGGGTTCTGGGAAGCCGCTTCTCCAGAATGAGAGCCGGTCTTCCCGCTTGAAGTCTCATTTACATTTCCCGATAAAATATCATTTTCTGGCCCGTTATTCATAGATAGAAGAATACAGGGATTTCAAGGCTTTGTCACGAGGCAGGCGTGAAGCAAAGCGCCACAAATTCAGAAAAGTAAATCGCGGATTCATATCGCAGATTCATAAAAATAAAATTTTACTTTTTTAAAATCGGTGCTATCATAGTATCACTATGAAGGTTCGGAAAGGTCGTAAAATCAGTCCTATCAAATTGAAGTTTCTTTCGACTATGACAATCACTCTGCTGATAGTTATTCTTCAGCTTTCCATAACTAATAAGATTTTAAAGCGCTACCTTAAGACGGCGGAGGACCAGTATTTCGAAAGCTGCGCCCAGATTCTTGAAGGCTATTCCAGCGCTTTGTATTTTTATCTTGACGGATACGAAACAAGCCTGGAGGCTCTCTATAACCAGAAACTTTTTAACACAAGAAATCCGGAAGCAATTCAAAAATGGCTTATTCAGGAAACACCCTTCATTCACAAGGATTTTGTACTTTCCTTCTATGTTGATTTAGACACAAAAACCGAGTATTTTTCCAACGGCGTTGTAGAAAAATACGAAACAAAGGATTTTATCTCTCCTTCCTTTTATTCCCTTACAAGTGACTATTACATAAGCGATGTTGTATATTCAAAATACATCAATGAACCCAATTTTGTAATTGAAATACCGGTTTATGATAATGACAAACATCTTATAGGGCTTCTATGCGGACCGATTAAACTGGAAAGCCTGCGCCAAATTACCGATACAATCACAATCGGAAAGGATAACGGTCTTTCGGTTTATCTTCAGGACAGACTTGGAAAATTTATCATAACTCCGCACCCGGAATATATCGCAAAGACCTTTAAGCCGCCGATTAAAAGGTACGAATTTTACGATTCAGAAACCATTTCCAGAGCCTATGGCGGAACGATAGAAACAATAGACTCCCTCGGAAATCCCATAAGCCTGTTTTTCAGGAAAATCCCGATCTGCGGCTGGACCATTGCAATCTCCTTCCCTACCTCTGAGTTTAAAAAGGTATATACGCAGCAGACCAACACAAAGCTGTTTGTATTACTGATTTCAATTGTGTCCCTGGCAGCCCTGCTTTTTATAGAACACGGACTCTTAAACTATTTTTACAAAAATCAGGTTATCGAAACCTTCTATGATCCTCTTACCAACATGATTACCCGAAGCCGCTTTGAAGCGGAAGCTTCAAAATGGCTGAAGCGAAACAAAAAATCAAAGTTCATGATTATTGAATCCGATATCCGGGGCTTCAAGTTCATCAATCAGAACTACGGTGAAGAAGAAGCCGACAAAATGATTGCCTTCTTCTCCAAGCTGCTTTCTCAGATTACAAACGATTACAAGGGAATGACGGCCCGGGGCTATGCCGACCATTTTTATTCAATCATCAGGATTCAGAACATACACCGGGCAATGACGGTTTTTAAGTCACAAATTGACGCAATCAGTGAAGAAATTAACCACTACGACATTCCCTTCTTCCCGAAATACGGAATCACCTTCTTCAGACCGGAAAACAAGGAAAAGATTTCTATAAAAGAACTTCTTGGCCAGGTTTCATACGCCAAGAGCACCATTAAAGACGATGCCCTCACCTCTTATGCAATCTACAACTCAAGGATTCAGGAAAAAGCCCAGGAGCTGCACTTCCTGGAATCCAGCATGAATGATGCACTGAAAAACAAAGAGTTCTTTGTGATGTACCAGCCGAAAATCGACCTTTCAAACGATAAAATCGTGGGTGCAGAAGCCCTTGTCCGCTGGAAAATGTCTGACGGAAAGATTATTTATCCGGACAAATTTATTCCGCTTTTTGAACAGAACGGTTTTATAAAGAAGCTGGACTTTTATGTATACGAACAGGTTTTCAAGTTCATCGAAAGTGAGCTGAAAAGCGGCAAGCCGATTGTTCCGGTTTCCCTGAACATGAGCCGCAATCACGACAAGCCTGAAAAATTCATGATGGAATTTTCACGGATTTTCAAAAAATACGACATCCCTCCAAGCCTGATTCAGATTGAAATCTTAGAGCGCTCGGTTATGGATAACAACACCCTTAAGGAAATAACGGAACGCCTCCACAAGGAAGGTTTCTCCGTTGCCATGGACGACTTTGGAAGCGGCGAAAGTTCTCTGAACATGCTCACAAAGATTCCGGTTGATGTGCTTAAATTTGACCGGGAATTCCTGCTTTCTTCAACAAATGAAAAAGGTGAACTGGATGAAAAATCGGCAAAATTCATACGAAGTCTGCTGGATTTGTCCAAACAGCTTGAAAAGCAGACAATTTTTGAAGGCGTTGAAACGGAAGAACAGCGGGACTTCTTAAAAGAAGCAGCCTGCGACCAGGTTCAGGGTTATTTCTACTCAAAACCATTAATCGAAGAAGACTTCCTGAAGTTCATGAGCGCACATTTATAGCTCCCTGTACCAGAGGGACACAGGCGCAGATTAAAAAAAAGTTTTTGAAGGGGCACCCTGCCGCTATTTGTAGTCCCGTGTTGCGAAACCTTCAAAAATGCGCTATTCTACAAAAACCTTATCTCAAGGTCGAATATTAAATTATCAGGAACTTATTATGGAACAGGATATCTCTACCCTCACTGCTGAACAGTGGTCAAAAGTACTCGTTGAGGCTCTTCCTT
Source organism: uncultured Treponema sp. (assembly GCA_946186185.1). Taxonomy (GTDB): domain Bacteria; phylum Spirochaetota; class Spirochaetia; order Treponematales; family Treponemataceae; genus Treponema_D. The sequence continues at coordinate 34,591 of CAMHMJ010000019.1, forward strand.
ATTTTAAAGTATGGTGCGGCAAAGTCGTTGTTGTAAAATACGGCGGAAACGCAATGCTTAACGAAGAGCTTAAACAGGCCGTAATGGAAGATATCGTTCTTTTGAATACAATCGGAATCAAGGTTGTTCTTGTACACGGCGGCGGTCCGGAAATAAACAACATGCTGGACAGAGTCGGAAAGAAAAGCACCTTTATTGACGGACTCCGCTACACAGATGAAGAAACCATGGAAATCGTAACAATGGTTCTTACCGGAAAACTGAACAAGGATATCGTAGGAATCCTTTCCCAGAAGGGCGGAAAAGCAGTGGGTCTGAGCGGTATCGATTCCGGACTTCTGATTGCAAAGAAAACTGAAAAAGATTTAGGTTTTGTAGGAGACATCGTTTCCGTAAATCCAGAAATCATCACCAGCCTTCTTGATAAAGGCTTCATTCCGGTAATTTCAACCGTTGCCGGCGGCGTTCAGGGAGATTTTTCCCGCTATAATATAAATGCTGACACCGCAGCCGCAAAAATCGCAGTTGCCCTGAAGGCTGAAAAGTTTGTACAGCTCACAAATGTTCCGGGAGTTTTAAGAAACATCGACGATCCTTCAACCCTCATCAAGAGAATTGAAAGAACTGCTCTTGGTTCCCTTAAGGCAACAGGAATTATAGCCGGCGGAATGATTCCAAAAATCGACTGCTGTATGACAGCCCTTGAAGGCGGAGTTCCACGCACCCACATCATCGACGGTCGAGTTCCGCATTCACTTCTTATCGAAATGTTCAGCGACCGCGGTATCGGAACCATGATTTACTAAAGCCTTAAAACCGGCGGTATGCACCTGTTTTAGTGTTTCAAACAGGAAAAGCCCCCGGCTGGAAGAAACTTAAAACTTCAGGAAGTGTGAAAAGAGATGAAAACCAGAAAGCTCCTTATTTTTTGTTTTTCGATTCTTTTCATGCCTTTCACCCTGAATGCAAATATTTTTAATCGTCCCCGCCGGGTTCAGGTTCTTTCAACAAAATACTTTGACTTTATTTTCCCTAAGGAAGCTGAAAAAACGGTTTCCTACCTTTCCCTTGAAGCAGACAAAAACTTCGAAGAGGCAGCGGCCTTTTTTGAACTGGAAAAGCTCTTCAGGCTTCCCGTTGCCGTCACATTTGACTCAGACGCTTTTTATATTGAATACACACCCTCTCCGTACCACAGAATTACGATTTATCAGGCACCGGAAAAGGCTTCCGTACTGTATCAGGATGAAGGTCTTGCCGAGGAATTCAGAAAAACCCTTTTTAAAGTAGCCGCTTCCGCAAAACGGACAAAATTCTGGGAAATAACCTCCTGCCTTGTGGGTGGAGACGCCCTGCAGCCGGCAGTTTTACTGAATATGCCATCCGCTTTTTTTGAAGGAATCGTAGAAAACTCAAGCGGTGCCTGGAGCAAGGCGGAACTGGAAAATCAAGCCGGTTCTTCATCTGAAACAAACACCTCCATCACAAAAGACGGCTTTGCGGCAGGTTTAGAGTCGGAGCCGGCACCAGAACCCCGCAATTTTGAAACAGGAACCAGTATTACTAAAGACGGCTTTGCCCTCTCCCTTCTTTCCGAAGCAAAAGAAAACGGCCACTTTCCTTCCTGGACGGATTTACAGGGCTCCCGGGATATATACTCAACGGCCCTCTCCAATGCTGCAATGAATGCCTTTACAGCTTATCTTGTAAGCCGCTTCGGTCTTGAAAAATTCAGGGAATACTACGCAAAGGCCGGTGAAGTAAACTTTTTCTCCCTGGCAAAAGGAAAGTTCAAAAAGGTTTACAAAATCAGCCTGAATGAAGTCTGGAAGGATTTTTACGACGCAGTCCCGTTAACAGAAAACTCAGAAACAAGAGAAGACGGCCAGATTTCCACAAATGAAAAAAAGCCGGTACAGCCAGAAAGCACTCCTTCTCCAGAAAAACCAGTTTCCCGCACACTCTTTCCGGAGCACACAGAAAACACTTTCAGCTGGATTTATAAAACTCCGGATAACCTTCTTTTTTACGATTCTTCCCACTCAGAAATTGCAGCACTCCCCGGTCATAGCGCAGCGGAGCTTCTTCATGAAGGAAAGCATAAAACACCCCGGGCCCGTCACCTTGTAACCGAAATTACCTCAGTCAGAAACATAAGTCTGGATGAGGAAAATAAATACCTGACAATTTCCTTTCTTTCTCCCCGGCACAACAGGGCTCTGTACACAAACACGGCACGGATATTCAACCTTGAAAAGAAATCCTTTTTGAATCAGAAGTATCCCCTTTCAAACGGCACGATTTTTGACTATTCAGTTGAAGAAAAAGCCGTTGCAGGATACGAATACAAGGACGGCCGCGCCTATCTTAAGGTGTATCCCCTGAAAGAAGAAACTTCCTCCCTGGAATTGTACAGTTTTCTTCTTCCCTTCGGCACCCAGACAGAAGCACTGATTCCTCTTGGAACAGGAAAGCTCCTTATGGTACTCAGAAATCCGGGCGGAAGCATGAACGACGGGCTGAAGGACGCCCCTGCTTCAGCTTCCATCCCCCAGGACTCTTCCATACAGAGAGCCTCCTCACCTTTTCTCCTTGTGTTCCACGACTGCTTTTACAATACACAGAAGATTTTCCCTCTGCCTGAAAACATCAGCCTTCGCCAGTTTAAAAAGGAAAATAAAAACACCGTAAGCTTTACCTGGGCAGAAAAGGACAGCTACAAAAGCGGAAAGCGGGGTATTATATCCCTTAAGGACGACGGAAGCTTAAAGTCGGTTCTTCTCCAAAAGGAAGACCTGTGCGGAGGCGTCTACGACTCTTTTGAAATGAACGGAGAGCTTTACTTTTCAAACCACAGGGAAAGGGAACATCTTTTAAAATGCGTGCCGGAAAGCGCCGGTGCAGAGAGTTTTATTTCCTACACAGAAATTGGACTTACAGAAGTGGACCTTTCGCTTTTTGCCGTTGAAAACTGGGAAAAAGCACAGGGCAAGGCCATAAACGGAAGCTTAAACGGCTACCCTATTTCAAAATATCACATTTACAAATACTCCCTGAGGGGTTCAACCATACCGCTTTTCCCGGTTTCTGAAATTGATTTTTCAGAGTTCTCCTTTGCCCCGGGGCTTGGAGCTTCCTATTTAACAAACACGGATCCACTGGAAAACATAACGGGCCTTGTTTCCTTCTGTGCAGGCTACATCGACACTTCAAAAAAAACCTGGACCACCGACAATGATTTTTCACTCTGCGGAATGCTGAACACCTCAATTCTGCCCTTCGACATTTCCGCCTGTGGTCTCTGGAAGTTTGACAGGGATGGACACTACAATCTTGAAGGCCTTTTAAGCGCAAAATGGAATACAACCATCGCTCTACCTCATAATGTCCTTACCCTCAGTTTCGGACAGCTCTGGAATGCAGGCACAACATATTACGACTGGGAAAACGAAACCGTCATTGAACTTGATGGCTGGCCCAGCCTGAAGGAAAGCTACTACACCTCAAAAACTCACTTCAAGATTGATTTTTCAAATCTGAAACAGAAGGGAATGAGCACCTTTGAAAAATCGGGAATTCAAACTTCCCTTTCTTTTATAAGTATTAACGATCCTCAGAAGCAGCAGAAAAAACAGAGCGAAAACATCGATGAGGAAAACCAGTTCACGGCTTCAGCTGACTTCGGCTTTTCCCTTCCCTATACAATTCCCGTATTCGGACTTGAAAACTGGGTAATCTGCATGCCTCTTGAAATGAAAACCCAATGGTACACGGAAAACGGAACCACAAGCGAATCCTATGTGGAGATTCTGCTTGCCGGCTACGAATTTCAGAAGGCGATTCAGGGGCTTAACCTGTATTTTCAGAGGGCGGGAATTAAAGTGGGCTACGATTTAACCATGTCCTACGACACATTCAAAACCGAGGATCCGGATATCCGTGATCTGGGAGCCTTTGTCCGTGCCGTCCGGGAATCAGCCCTCGACGATTTTGTGTACCTGAACTTTCAGAGCGACTTTTCTCCAATCGTAGGAAAATTTTCCAAAAAAACAAAATTCACATCAGGACTTCAGTTCAGAATGCACATCCGGAGCGGAAAAGGCGAAGTAAAAGCCATCTTCAACATGGGACTGTAAACTGAATCTCCTCTGACCGTAAATTTACGGAAGATTTACAATTTCGTAAAAATCGATGTCATAATCATGAAGATAGGATTTTACAGGTGCGGCATTTACAACCGCAGCAGTATTCAAAGTATTATTCGGCTCGAAGGATATTAAATCCTCCTGCTCGTAAGTGTCATAAATATCCGGTACGGAATTTCCGGCAAGGGCAAAGCCGTATGCCAGTTCACAGTTTTCATAGGAGCCAGAAAAGACCAGTTTATAGGGCTTATTTGAAAAAGGAATCTGTACGGAAGCTTCAGAGCCGGCCGCAACAGTAAACCTCTTTGAACGTCCGTCCGGATAAATCAGGAAGCCCTTCAGGGCTGCAGAATTTGAACCTGAAGCAAGGGATGAAGAACCGGTTGAACCAGAGGAAGAAACAGTACCACTCTCTTCATCAAAATTTCTTGCCTTCACGATTAAAGTTGAAAAGCCCTTGTAAAATCTAAGGGAAACAGAATCGTTCCAGGTTTTACCATACATATCCTGAATGCATATTTTAACAGGAACATCCGCATAATCTTCCTTCAGTTCCCCATACTTTACCTTACAGGTTACGGATTTTTCTTTTCCCGGGCTGATTTTGGTAAAATTACCATGGGCATATACATTTAATTTTGAATCATCGCAGGAAACTGTATACACGGAAGTAGAACATGGAGCGCTTCCGATATTCGTCATTTTAAGGGTTAATGTATATTCCCTGTAATCGTTTCCGTAGCATATCCCCTGTTCATCGCAATCGATAGTATAGGTTGTCTTAAAACCGTACATTCCCTTTTCCACCAGGGGAACTGAACCGATATTTTCACCGCTGAAAGAAGGTGTAAATGAAATTGATGTGCTTTCAGAAGCTTGCGAAGAATCCATAACATCGGAAACAATCTGAAGAGTCTGCTCGTCACCTGCAACGCAGGCAGTAAAGACTGTTGTTCCGTTTGAATCAGGAACCACCGTCTGAGTATCACTTGAATTGTTTGTATTAACTCTCTTTACTTTTACTCCCGTTAGGGATGGCATGGAAGAAGTTGCCCGGGAAGAGTTTTCCGTCCGGGAAACAGAATCGAAACCGGAAACAGAAACCGTAAAATTACGGGCAGAACCGCCCTTCCTGAAATACAGCACATTACCCTGACTCAGAATATTTTCGCCGTTTCCCGCTTCAAAGGAATAGCCCGCCGAGCCCTGCTGAACAAAACGCCGGCTTCCCGTGGAAGTAATGCGCCAGATCCGCTCTGAATCAATATAAAACTCATCCCCCGTATCCATCTGAATCCAGGTTCCCCAGTATTCTTTTGAAATAGAAGGCTTTACATCCTGACCGGGATTTCTGCAGTCAATGTAAAAATCAAAAGTATAATCTTCTTCATTAAAGTTTACCGCGATGTGAACAGGAGAAGAAACCACACTATCGGAAGAGATGGCAGAGGTTCCCTCAACAATGAAATGTGCCTGAAAGGCCTTTGCATAACTTGAGGATTCAGCCTGAACTACCTGAAGATATTCTGATTTTGAAAAAAGCTCCGCACTTAAGTCTGAAGCAGACCGGGCTCCCTCCGCCTTAAAGGTAACATAAATATCTGCAGGCTCACCGGCAGAAACATATCCGTCTCCGTCTGAATCCTGTATCCTAAAATTTGAATATGAAATTGATATGTCACCGTCGCCGAATACCTTTTCGATTTTTTCAATCTGCTTTTCCAGATCAATACTACCGATGACACAGGAAGAAAAATACAGAATACAAAGCGGCATGCCTAAAGACGGCAAAAGAATTCTGTTCAGAAATTTATTACACAAAAAAAATGAGAAAAAAGCGCTTTTTTTCATACTACCTCCGCAGTTCCATATATAAGACACCTGAAGAACAAAAAAATGACACTTTTTTTTATTTTTTTTTTTGCGAAATGCCGAGTGTATGTTGGACTAATTCAAAATTGGCGTAAGCGGGGTTCTTGATTTGAAGGCACGACAAAGCGGAGCAAATGACAATGCTTGCATTGGCACTTGTGAAGCGACTCGTGACTACCCGTTAGGAAAAACACTCAGCCACCGCGAAGCGGTACTGCCGTTTTTCAAACAAGGTTCCCGCTGAGAGCCAATTTTGGAATAAAAACAACTCAACATTCGGCCTTTTTAATTATTTTACAAAGGATTCAAGACTGCTTTTGTAAATCGCAAGTCCTTCATCGATTTCCTTGTAGGAAATTGTAAGCGGAGGAAGGAAGCGGACAACATTGCTTCCCGCTGTAGTAGTACAAAGGCCCTTTTCAAGACACATTACTTCTACATCGAAAGGCTTTACCTCGGAAGAAAGCTCTGTTCCAATCATAAGGCCTTTTCCGCGAACATCTGTTACAAAAGGAATATTCCATTCCCGGATTTTATTTCTGATGTAGTCACCCTTTTCGTTTACGCTGTCCATAAAGCCGGGAGCAGTAAGGGAGTCAAGAACAACAAGTCCTGCAGCGCAGGCAAGCGGATTTCCAGCAAAAGTTGACTGATGATCTCCTGCCTTAAATACATCCTGAGCTTTTCCGCGGAAAAGACATGCGCCCATTGGAACACCCCCTGCAATTCCCTTGGCAAGAGTTACAACCTCCGGCTGAATACCAAGCCAGTCGCTTGCAAGAAGGGTTCCTGTTCGTCCCATACCGGTCTGAACCTCATCGGCCATAACGATTGCGCCGGCTTTTCTTGCAGCTTCTGCACAAGCCTTAGCCCATTCAGGATCCAGAAGATTTACTCCCCCTTCTCCCTGAACGCATTCCATAAGAACCGCTGCAGTTGTGTCGTCAAAAGCATTTTCCAGAGCTGAAAAATCATTTGCCTTAATTGTCTTAAAGCCCACCGGATACGGAGCAAAACAGTCCGGATGGAATTTATCCTGTCCGGTTGCAGTTAATGTTGCTAGAGTTCGACCGTGGAAGGAATTTTCAAGGGTTACGATAGTCTTTCGCTTTTCGCCGCCATTCAGCTGTCCGTATTTTCTTGCAAGCTTAATGGCCGCTTCGTTTGCTTCGGCACCAGAGTTTCCGAAATACCCGCCGGTAAAGCCGGTTTCCTTTAAGAGGCGTTCTGCAAAAGAAAGTCCCACATCAGAAAAATAGTAGTTTGAAATGTGGATTTCTTTCTTTGCCTGCTTTGCAACTGCCTTTGTAAGTGCCTTATTTGCGTGGCCGAGACAGTTTACGCCGATTCCGGCAATAAAGTCGATATATTTTTTTCCATCAGCGGTATACATCGTTGCATTTTTTCCGCGTACAAAAGTAAGCTCAAAGCTTCCGTAGTTATTTACAATTTTCTTTTCCATAAGTATTCTCCTAAGCAAGGTTGCTTCCCAAATTAATATTTTTCTTTAATTAAATACATAGTTACCGAAATCGGCCATAAACTCATCATCCGAATTAATTTCCTGCTGGGAATCACCGTAGCTGCTGGAATCCCGCTGACTGTTAAAGTCCTGGCTTGTTTTTGTCGGTGTATAGATATCGAAGTCATCCTTATACGTACTGCTGTAATCAAACTCGTCGTCATCAAAATCGTAGTAGTAATCGCCGGTATCGTAATCATAGGAATAATTATCGGAGTAATCTTCAAAAAGACTGTCCAGAAAACCACCCAGCCAGTCATCGTCGTCTTCCTCTTCAACCTTCGATACAGTTCCGTTTATCTGATTGCTGCCGTAGCCATAGCCGTGACCGTAGCCGTACTGGGAAGTTTTTTCCGTATAACCGTAGGCATAAGAATTTGAATGCTGGGACTGACTGCCTGAATGATAGGAAGAATTGCCGGAGTGTCCTCCGTTTCCATAGCCGGAATATCCGCCATGGTCACCGTATCCGTCATGACCACCGTTTCCATATCCGTAGCCGGAGTGATTTCCATGTCCGTAATAAGAGGAGTCATCATAATCGTCATCGTCCTCCTCTTCTTCATCATCATAGTAGTATTCATCGTCGTCATCATCATCGCTTGAATATGCCACAGAATCTTCACCGGAAGAAGAATCCGACGAACTGTCATCCAGAAAATAGCCGACTACACAAAGAACAACAACTGCAATTATTATGAATTTTGCAAGCTTGAATATGCGCTTAAAAAACTTTTTCATTCAACTACCCCCGGACAAAAACTTTCCAAAAAAATCCCGTTCAACAGCATAATTTTATATACCTGATAATTGTATAATATTTTAAAACTTTGTAATATAGAAAATGAGGTGTTTATGAAAAAAATTGTAAAAATTGTTGTCATGACTTCTGCGCTTTTTTGTCTTTCAGCAGGCGCTTTTGCCAAACCGATTTCCGTTCAAAGACAGGATTTAATTAACTGCGCCCTTGAGCTTTTAGGCACCCCTTATGTATGGGGCGGAAAAACACCGGAACCGGGAATCGACTGTTCAGGCCTCATTGCCTTTACTTCTCGAAAAGGAATTAAAGTGAATTTTACGGGAAACGCCCAGACCATGTACAATTCTTCAAGCATCGTAAATAAAAACCAGCGGGAACCGGGAGACCTTCTCTTTTTCTCTGAAACCTACACTGACTCGAATATTACCCATGTTGCCCTCTACCTTGGAAAATACACGGGACCTGGAAAATTTCACAACAAGCACATTTTTATTCACAGCGCCAACGAAAATACGGGGGTGATTATTTCCTCCATCGACGATAAAAGCTACTGGACCCAGCATTACATGGGATGCGGCCGCTACCTTCCTTCCAGCGCAACCGCAACACGAAGCGTTAGGGCTAGAGGAAAATCTTCAATCGAAAGCACTGAGGAAGATTTCAAAAACGACGAATGGTGGGACGACGTAGACACCGCAAAGTGGTTTGAAGACTAAATAACGGCCTTGGCAGGCGGTTCATGGCAGGCAGTTTAATTATTTGAATCTGAAAATCACCTGAACTGCCTTGTCGTAAAGACGGTCGTTCAGAAGTTTTTTCAGGAATACCATTGCCTTTGCATTTTTTCCGGCAAGATAGCGGGCTTTTGGCCGTCTTTTTGTGCACGCCTTTACGATGGCATTGCTGATTACAGCCGGGCTTGAAATATGCCCGCTTTCTGAGTAATTCTTTTCATAAAAATCTGCAACTTTTTTTGCATTATCGCTGTATGCGGAGTCTTCAGAGAATTTTCGCATATGGTCGGCGGCAATTTTTCCCCATGGAGTTTTTATCATTCCAGGTTCAATCACCACAACATCGATTCCAAAGCTTTTTACTTCAAGACGAAGGGCGTCGCTTAAGGCTTCTACAGAATATTTTGTGGCATGGTACCAGCCCAGAAAGGGACTTGAAAACCGGCCTGCCACAGAGGAAATATTGATAATCCGGCCGGATCTTTGAGCGCGCATTACAGGAAGAACAGCCCGTGTAATCTCCGCAAGCCCAAAAACGTTTACTTCAAACTGCTTTTTTGCATCTTCCACCGGAATATTTTCAATTGCACCACCAAGACCGTAACCCGCATTGTTTACAAGAACATCGAGTCTTCCTTCCGCTTCGATAACGGCCTTTACACAATTCTGAATGGAGGCGGAATCGGTTAAATCTAGATAAAGAGCCTTTCCGCCCTTTGCTTCAATGGGTTTAATCTGATCTGTATGGCGGGCCGCTCCGTAAACTTTAAAGCCTTTTTCAAGCAGCTTAAAAGCCGTATCAAGCCCGATTCCCGAGGAAGCCCCGGTAACAAGTGCAACTTTTTCCATAAGTCTCTCCTGTGAAGATTTCAAGTTTTATAATATAAATTCAAAACAGGAACCCCGCTTACGCCAATTTTTTATTTATCTATCAAACTTGAATGTAGTACAGGTAATAGTATAAGACAAAAGAACTGATTTGACAAACTTTATATGCAGCCGTAAGCGAATCCGCAATAGCAGCCACCAGCTCAAGCCGCAGTTTTCTAACGCGATTCTCTGAAGTAGCTTAAGCCAAGAGCTTCCGGGGCCTGATTTTCTTTTTTGAAGTGCCGGGTCATGAATACAAGGATTACGATTGTGGCAACGTAAGGAATCATATCCATAATCTGGGCAGAGAAGGAAAAATTCTTTCCGAACATCGTAAAGTTCTGACACTTAAAAATAAGTCCCTTAAGCGCACCAAATGCCCAGGCACAGAGAATTGCCTTAAGGGGATTCCACATACAGAAAATTACGAAGGCAACGGAAATCCAGCCGGCACCTGCGGTAATATTTTCCTGCCAGCATGGAACAAAAACCAGAGAAAGATATGCTCCACCAAGACCGCAGACAAAACCGCCTGCAAGAACATGAAGATACTTGTAAAGAACGACATTCAATCCGGAAGCATCAGCGGCAGCAGGGTTTTCACCGATTGCACGAACGTTTAAACCCCAGCGGGTTTTTGTGTAATAGAAATACAGGCAAACTGCAAGAAGCACAGAAAAATAAACATAGCCGCTCTGATTAAACAGCATTGGCCCGAAAACCGGGATTTTAGAAAGAAGGGGAATTGCCTTTGGTGCAAAAAATACTGAAAAACGCTCTGAAAGCATTCCGCTGGAAAGAGTTTTTCCAAGATAACTTGCAACTCCGGTTCCAAAAGTGGTAAGAACAAGCCCCGTAACAATCTGATTTCCCTGAAGGGTAATTGTAATCACAGCGTAGATAAGAGACCCCAGGCTTCCCGCCAGACCTGCTGCCATAACGGCAACAAAGGGGTCTTTAGTTATAAGAGCGGCAAAATATCCGAAAGAAGCTCCTAAAAGCATCATTCCTTCAGTTCCAAGATTTGACTGGCCGGCTTTTTCAAAAAGAATACCGCCAAGAATTCCAAAAAGAATATGGGTTCCGGTCTGAACTGCTACCTGAAGAAACAGCCCCAGTGATATAAGAAAACTCATTTTGAAGCCTCCGTTGATTCAGTTTTATCCGTTGTTTCTGCTTTATCCGTTTTTTTCTCATCATTTTTTTTGAACGGAAGCTTTTCCTCTTCATTTTTATAGAGGATAACCTTATACCGCACAAAAAACTCTGAACCAAGGACGAAGAAAATTATCACGCCCTGTAAAATCGTTGCCATGCTGGCAGGAACCTGAAGGGCATTCTGAAGGAAGCTTCCTCCCTGAAGAAGCATACTGAATATAAATGAAACTAAAACCATCAGGAGGGGATTCAGACGGCTGAGCCAGGTGGTAATAACCGCCGTAAAGCCCATTGAATTGGACATACTGGAAGAAAGAGAGTTTTCGATGGCAGAAGCCTGCATCATTCCGGCAAGACCACAGAGAGCCCCGGAAAGAGAAATTGCAATCAATATGGTTTTTGAAACGTTCAAGCCTGCATACCGGGCTGTTTCCACGCTTTCACCGATTACAGAAACCTCGTAGCCCAGACGGCTCTTTTTCATAAGGAAGAAAATAAGCACAGCAAGCAGCAATGCAATTACCCAGCCGATATGAATTCCAAAGAGCTTCGGAAGAATTGCGTTTTTTGTAAAGCGGGCAATCTGAGGAAAACCGTTACCCTTCGGGTCGCGCCACGGACCGTACTGAAGGTAGGCAACCCATTTCTGGGCAACATAGTTCAGCATCAGGGTTACCAGAGTTTCACTGGCACCCCACTTGATTTTAAGCAGAGCCGGAATAAGGGCAAAAAGCGCGCCGAAGAGAAGCCCCATTATCATCATAAAAGGTATCATCACGATACCAGGAAGCCTCGGAATAAACAGGGCAATAATCGTAGCACCGAATGCACCCATGTAAAACTGTCCTTCCGCACCGATGTTCCAGAATTTCATCTTGAAGGCAATGCCGGTACCCAGAGAAAGAACGGTAAGTGGAATCGCCTTGTTCACAGTTTCACGAAAGCGGTATGCAGTTCCAAGAGAGCCGGAAAAAAGCTTTGCGTAAACAAGGAAGGGATTTAAGCCCATGGCGTACATAAAAAGCATTGAGCATACAATTGAGCTTAAAATTGCAGCGGTATTTATAATCACCTTTTGTTTTAATGAAATGACTGTTCTTGCCTGAATCTGAACCATTTTACGCCTCTTTTCCCATCATCATAATTCCGATTTTTTCCTTTGAAACTTCACGGGGATCTACAATTCCCATATTTCTTCCGTCATGAAGAACCATAATGCGGTCACTGATTGAACAGAGCTGGTCCAAGTCCTCGGCAATCAGAAGAATGGCAACTCCCTTCTTCTTCTGTTCGTTCAGGATTGCAATGATATTTCTTGTTGAACCGATATCAAGTCCGCGGAAAGGATAGGAAACAATCAGGAATTTCGGATTCATCTCGATTTCCCGGGCAACCAGAATCTTCTGGATATTTCCGCCGGAAAGCTTACGCACGCTCTGATGAATTGAAGGAGTTGAAACTCCGTATCGGCTTACGATTTCCTTTGCAATCTTGTCCCCCGCTTTTCTGTCGATAAAAAAGCCCGGCTGAGAGTCGTAGGAACGAAGGATGATATTGTTGGTTAAATCCATACCACCCACAAGACCCATTCCAAGCCGGTCCTCCGGAACAAAGTTCATCCGGATACCCAGCTTCTTGATTTCCCGGGGATTCATATGAAGAAGCTCGTGGCCTTCAAAAAGTGCAGAACCACTTGCCGCATAAAGTCCGGTAAGAACCTCACAGAGCTCCTTCTGTCCGGAACCCACAATACCAGCAACACCAAGGATTTCTCCGCCAAAGGAATCAAAACTGAGATTGTCCAGCAAAATGCCGTCCAGTTTTCCCATGGCGGTAAGATTTTTTACTTCCAGCACCGGCTTTTCCGATCTCGGTGCCTTTACATATTCAAAGTCGATGGAAACCTTTCCGCCGATCATCATTCCCGCCAGTTCTTCCTGGAAGGTCTCGGAGGTTTTTACGGTTCCGGAAACCTTTCCTTTCTGAAGAACCGTTACCCGGTCGCTGATTTCCATTACTTCATTCAATTTGTGGGTAATAATTATGATTGAACAGCCAGCCTCTTTCATTCTGCGAAGGACATCAAAAAGCATCTTCGTTTCCTGAGGGGTAAGGACGGCTGTAGGTTCGTCCAAAATTACGATTTTTGCCCCGTGATAGAGCATCTTTATGATTTCAACGGTCTGCATCTCACTGATAGACATTTCATATACACGTTTGTTCAGTGGAATCTTAAAACCGTATTTTTCTTCTATTTCTTCTATTTTTTTCTGGATTTTCTTTTTATTTACAAAAAAGCCCGCCTGTTTTTCGCCAAGTGTAATATTTTCAAGGGCGGTCATGACTTTTACCAGCTTAACATGCTGGTGTACCATTCCAATTCCTGCCTGAATGGCATCTTCCGGAGAATAAAACTCAACTTCGTTTCCATATATCAGAATTTTTCCGGAGTCCGGGCGATAAATGCCGGAAAGCATGTTTACAAAGGTGCTCTTTCCGCTTCCGTTTTCGCCTAAAAGTGCTAAAATTTCACCTTTCTTTAGTTCAAGAGAGACATTTTGATTTGATTTTACGCTTCCAAAGGATTTACAGAGGGAGCGGACTTCAACAGCATTTTCTGTCATAGCAAACCTTAAAATAATAGAAGAACAAAAACAAAAAAATAGTTTCTATCCGAAATCTTAATTTGCGGGTCCCAGCGACGGAGAAAATCAAGGTATCCCCCCGCTCCCGCGCCAAAATGAGGCTAACGCCCATTTCGTCGCTAGCGGGGTCCCTCCTTAATTTTCTCCTGCGTCCCACAAATTAAGATTTTAATAGGTATTCATTCTATTAAAAATGTTTTTGTTCTTCTTTTCTATTAGCTTCAAAAAAAAAATCAATTAATTAGCAGGGATTACGCCTTTAACGCCTTTTACGAACCAGCTCATGTTCCATACTTCGTCGTCGGTCATTACTGTGCCGGCTGGAACTTTTTCGTTTCCGTTCTGATCGTAAACCGGACCTGCAAAAATCTTCAGAGAACCGTCGATGATTGCTTTTTTAGCTTCTGCAACCTTTTCTGCTGTTCCAGGTGCGCAAAGCTCTGACAAAGCATCAAGGTCAACCATGTCCTTATCAAGACCTTCCCAGTATTTGCGGCTAACCCAGGTTCCGTCAAGGATTTTTGAAACATCGTCCTTGATGAAGGTTCCCCACTTGAAAATTGGAGCTGTAAGATATGCCTTAGGTGCTGCAAAAGGAGTTGGTGAGTTATATCCGATACAGAAAGCGCCCTTTTCCTGAGCAGCAACCTGAGGAGCAGTTGTATCCTGGTGCTGTTCGATAACATCGCAGCCCTTGTTCAAAAGTTCAAGAGCACCCTGTTTTTCAACAGTCGGGTCAAACCATGTGTTTGTCCATACAACCTCTACAGTTGCATCCGGGTTTACAGAGCGTACACCCTGTGTAAAACCGTTGATACCGCGGATACATTCCGGAATCGGGAATGCTGCTACATAACCGATTTTGTTTGACTTTGTTTTAAGACCGGCAACGATACCTGCAAGATAGCGTGCTTCATAGATTTTTCCAAAGTAAGCGCTCATGTTTTCTGCAGTTTTATAACCTGAACAGTGACCGAATTTGATGTTCGGGAAATCTTCAGCAACCTTCAAAGTCCAGTCCATGAATCCAAAGCTGGTTGAATAGATTACGTTACAACCTGCGTCGATAAGGTCACGGATTGCCTTTTCGCAGTCAGCGTTTTCAGGAACATTTTCCTTGTACATTGTCTGCTTTTCAATGTCGATACCAAGATCCTTCAAAGCAAGACGACCCTGATCCTGAGCCTGAGTATAGCCCTGATCATTGATAGTTCCGATGTAGACAAAACCAATTTTGATGTTGTCCTTTGTGATTTTTGTGTCAGCAGCACTTTTTTTTGAACAGCCAGAAAGAACAGCAAGAGCTGCAAGCATCAAACAAACTGAAAGTTTTTTCATTTACTTCTCCCGTGCATAACCATGCACTAATATTTTAGAGAGCAAAACTGCCCTTTTTTACAGATTAACCTGTTAGTCCTCAAAAACGATGGAACCGTCTTCGTTCATTTTTTTGATTTTCGCAAGGCTTTCAATTCTATAGCCCTTTCTGCGGATTTCTTCACCGCCGTTCTGAAAGCCCTTTTCAATCGCGATGCAGACACCTGCAACCTTTGCACCTGCCTGTTCAACCAGATCTATAAGACCGTTCAGGGCGCTTCCGTTGGCTAAAAAGTCATCAACCAGAAGAACCTTGTCCTCCGGTGAGATATATCGCTTTTGAACCACAACATTGTAATATTCAGAATGAGTATATGACCATACAACAGTGGAAAGCATTTCTCCGTTCACATTGGAACTCTGATGTTTTTTTGCAAAAACCAGAGGCACCTTAAACTCCCGGGCAACGGGATATGCCACTGCAATTCCGCTGGATTCAATTGTAAGGATTTTTGTAACTTCTGTATTGTCGTAAAGCCGTTTGAACTCTTTACCCATTTCATCAAGAAGAAAAACGTCAATCTGATGATTTAAAAAACTGCTGACCTTAAGAATATTTCCCGGAAGAACTTCACCATCCTTCCGAATGCGATTTTCCAATAATTCCATAACATATAATAGTAAATAATTAAAAAATCGGCAAGAGTTTGAAAAGTGCAGTTTTTTGTAGAAAAAATGTCCTCATTTTGATAATATAGACCCTGTCATTTCAGTAATTTTGCACGGAGTTCAATTTCATCAGGCTCAAAGAATGCAAATTACCGGCATTAACTTTATGAAAATCATTTAAGAGGTTATTATGGGCGGAATCTTTGGAGTTGCTTCTAAAAGCGACTGTTCGCTGGATTTGTTTTTCGGAGTTGACTATCATTCACATTTAGGAACACGACGGGGAGGTCTTGCAGTACTTTCTGAAGACGGAACCTTCCTGCGCTCAATTCACAACATTCAGAACTCGCCTTTCAGAACAAAATTTGAAAACGATATCGGAGAAATGCACGGAAAGCTCGGTATCGGTTGTATCAGCGATTACGAATCCCAGCCTCTTTTAGTAAAATCCCACCTGGGAAGCTTTGCCGTTACCACCGTTGGAATCGTAACAAACAAGGACGAGCTTGTAAAAGAAGTTCTTGGGGGCGGATACACACACTTCCTTGAAATGAGCGGCGGAGAAATCAACCAGACCGAACTGATTGTTGCCCTGATGAACCACAAGGACACGATTCTGGAAGGAATCAAGTTCGTTCAGGAAAAAATCAAGGGCTCCATGACCATGCTTGTTATGACACAGGACGGAATCTACGGTGCCCGTGACAAGCTTGGCCGCACTCCTCTTCAGATTGGTAAAAAAGATACAGGCTACTGTCTTTCTTTTGAAAGCCACGCCTATATTAATCTTGGCTACAAGGACTTCAAGGAACTTGGTCCGGCTGAAATCGTTTATGTAACACCGGAAAAAGTTGAAGTCCTGCAGAAGCCGGGTAAAGAGATGAAAATCTGTACCTTCCTCTGGATTTACTACGGATACCCGACAGCCTGCTACGAAGGCGTAAATGTTGAAGAAATGCGTTACAACTGCGGACGCTACCTTGCCCGCCGTGACAAAGAAGCCGATGTTCATCCGGACGCTGTAGCCGGTGTTCCGGACTCAGGAACTGCACACGCCGTAGGATACGCAAACGAAAGCGGCGTTCCGTTTACACGACCTTTCATCAAATACACTCCAACCTGGCCGCGAAGCTTTATGCCTACAAGCCAGGATCAGAGAAATTTGATTGCCCACATGAAGCTTATTCCGGTTCAGCAGCTGATTCACGGAAAGAAGCTTTTATTAATCGACGATTCCATTGTCCGCGGAACACAGCTTAGAGAAACCACAGACTTCCTCTACGAAAGCGGAGCAAAGGAAGTTCACGTCCGCCCTGCATGTCCACCGATTATGTTCGGCTGCAAATACCTGAACTTCAGCCGTTCAAAGAGCGAAATGGATTTAATCACCCGCCGGGTAATCAGACAGTTCGAAGGTGACAACGTTTCCGACGAAACCCTTAAGAAATACTGCGACCCGGACAGCCCGGAATACGCAAAAATGCTTGAAGAAATCCGCAAGGAACTCCACTTCACCACTTTGCGCTACCACCGCCTGGACGACATGCTGGATTCAACAGGCCTTGACCACGCTAAGCTCTGCACCTACTGCTGGAACGGGGAAGAGTAAGAAAAATAATTTGCGTTTTCGTAAATCCGGTTGTATATTAGATGTATAGGAAATGAGAGTTTCCTATAATTCAAAGCCGCTGCGGCACAAGGAGACTATTATGACTACATCAGTAAAGGCAGTTGGATTTACACTGGAACAGAAGCAGTCTGACATGATTGATTCGAAATTAAAGAGAATCGCTTATGCAGATGACCTTATCATCGACTTGCTTTTTAACATCAAGCACGATAAGGCATACGTAGTTGATGCTACTGTAAACTTCCGTTGGGGAACAAGCGCACATGTTTCTGGAGAAGACTTTGACTTTGGAGCAGCCCTGAACAAAATGATGGATGTGCTTGACAACAAGATTAAGAAAGAAAAGGACAAAATCCAGGATCATCAGAAGTAATCCTTAAGATTTTATAGATGGAAGCGCCCGGAACCACAATAGTTCCGGGCGTTTTTTTATTAAGGTGACGATTTCACGACCTCACCTTCCGCTTACAGCGTTTGTGCCTGCACGCAACCGTAGATAAAACCTTTAAAAAGAGTCCGCCGTTTTGTTGTTAAATAAAAAAAGACCCTCAATTACTGAAGGTCTTTATACCGGAGAAGAGACTTGAACTCTTACGCCATCGCTGACAAAAGATTTTGAGTCTTTCGTGTCTACCATTCCACCACTCCGGCTCGGTTTGTCAACTATATCAGATTCAAAATATTTTTTCAAGAGCCAGTAACGGAATTGCAGTATATTTTTCAAAAATTTTAACCGGCTTCCACAGAGGCTCCCCCAAAACTTCCCTCCGTTTTGAAAAAATAATCAATTTTTTTAAACTCACTCTTGAAATATTCAAACAGCTTTACTAACTTTAATGTATGGAAATCAAAAAAAATAATGCGAAAAAGATTCTCAAAGAGGTTTTCGGCTACGACTCCTTCAGACCGCTGCAGGAAGAAATAATTTCTTCGGTTCTGGAGGGAAAGGACACCCTTGCCATAATGCCAACCGGCGGCGGAAAATCCGTGTGCTATCAGATTCCTGCCCTTATGTTTCCGGGAATTACGGTTGTCATCTCTCCCCTGATTTCCCTTATGCAGGATCAGGTAACGGGTCTTTTAGAAAACGGAATCGAGGCGGCTTTCCTGAACAGTTCCCTGGACTGGGATTCCTACAAGGAAACCGTAGACCGGATTAAGCGAGGCGAGATTAAGCTTGTCTACACTTCTCCGGAGACCCTTTCCACCCAGAGAATGCAGTCCATTCTCCACGACGTAAAGTGCGGCATAAGCCTTATAACCATTGACGAAGCCCATTGTATTTCAAGCTGGGGTCACGATTTCCGCCCGGATTACCTTGAGATTCTGAGCGTCAGGCGGCAGTTCCCGCAGGCGGTTTGTCTTGCCCTCACCGCAACTGCCACAAACCAGGTTCGAAGCGACATCGCACTTCAGCTGGGAATGAAAACCCCTTCTGTTTTCATTGCAAGTTTTAACAGAAAAAACATCTACCTTGAAGTAAGGCCAAAACGGAACGGCTTAAACCAGATTATCGAATTTCTTTCGGAACGAAAGGACGAAAGCGGAATCATCTACTGTCTTTCCCGAAAGGAAACCGACAGCATTGCTGAAGCCCTGGCCCATAAGGGGTTTTCAGTTTTGAGCTACCACGCGGGGCTTTCCGACAAAGTCCGCGCCCAGAATCAGGAGCTTTTTATCAAGGACAAGGTGCACATCATTGTTGCAACCGTTGCCTTTGGAATGGGAATCAATAAACCAAATGTCCGCTTTGTCATAAACTACACCATTCCAAAATCCATTGAGGAATATTACCAGGAAATCGGACGGGCTGGACGGGACGGTCTTCCCGCCGACGCGCTTCTCCTATACTCTGCCGGGGACATCCATAAAATCCGGTTTTTCTTTGAAGAATCTCCCTCAAAGGAAAAGGACGAAATTCTTCTTCGAAAAATGCTGGATTTTGCCACAAGCCGTGGCTGCAGAAGACGAGCACTCCTTTCCTACTTTGGAGAAAAGTTTGACAGCGATGCCCAGTCAGAGGAAGAAAAAGAATGCTGCTGCGACATCTGTGCAAGAGGACCGGTGGCAGGAAGCGACGTTACAATTCAGGCTCAGAAATTTATTTCCTGCATTTACAGGGTTCAGGAAAGATTCGGAACAGGCTACATAACCGACATTCTTCTGGGAAGCAGGCTAAAGCGAATCATCGAAAACAGACACGACAAGCTTTCTACCTTCGGAATCGGAAAAGAACTTTCAAAGGAAGAATGGTATTCCATTGCGGAAAGCCTCTGCGACGAAGGCTACATCGAAAAATACGGAGACTATAACATTCTGAAAGTTCTTCCAAAGGGAAGGACAGCCCTGACGGAACGGAGGGAAATAAAGCTTCCTGTCCTTGTGCATAAGGAGCGGGTTTTGAATGATGTAAAGCCTGCGGCGAAAAAGACAAATGTTGCCCTTAAGGAAAAGTTTCTTCTTACACTGGATGACAAATCAAAGGAGCTGTACGAAAAAATCCGGGAATGGAGAAAAACTACCGCGGATGAACAGAATGTTCCGCCTTATGTCATATTCGGCGACAAAACTCTGGAAGAGCTTGTTGAAAAAAAGCCGAAAAACCAGGCAGAACTACGCTGGGTTTTCGGCATTGGAGAAGTAAAGGCAGAAAAAATCGGAAGCCAGGTGCTTCGGATTATAAGCGACTATCTGTAAGTCGAATGTCGAGTTTATAACCTTGATTTCAAAATTGGCTACCGGTCGCGCCCTGCGGGTCAAAACCGCGCACTAGTGCGCTAAACGCTGCTTGTGGCAAAGGAACTTATTAATTGCCGCTTTCGCGGCAGCCACAAGCAGAGTTTTTTTGCCCGCATTTCGCTACCCTCCCGCCAATTTTGAAACCGAGTTTGCAAACACTCACCATTCAACCTATGAGAACAGGCGGCGACACTCTAAATAGAATCTCTTTTCGTCTGCTTCGCCCATGCTGAAGCTCTTTCTTGGGAGAGGGCCGTTACTGTTGATTGTGTCAAAGAAACTGCTCTTATCAACAGGAGGAAGAAGGATTCCGATGGCGCTGTCCATTTTTCCAAGGCGGAAAACTTCTTTATCTCCGTGGATGTAGTCAATCGAAACCTTTTCAGACGCTGAGCCGGCCTTTTCAACAGCGGCGTTCAGATTTTTAAGTTCTTCATCAAGCGCAGGCTGGAAGAAGCTTACAGCAAGCACTGAACCGGAAGATTTTTTCTCGCAGTCAAGAAGGGCAAAAACCTCTTTTCCGTCTTTTTTGTATACAAAGCCAAAGCTGGCAGTTGATTTTGAAACAGTTTCCGAAAGTGTCTTTTCGTCATTTACAAGGGCAACCTTTCCACCCAGGCTGTTTTTCAGATCTTCAACAAAGGAAGCCGGTTCTGCATTGAAAACAACACGGTGAATCGGTTCAAAGGTAAGGCCGTCGTCGTAAATATTTACGATTTCAACAAGTGCATAGCGTACTGCACATTCAAGGCTTTCCCGGCTTGAAAGATCTGCAGTTTCTGGATGGGCTTTTTTGTATTCATCCCACACAGCCTTTGCAGTTGCAAGAGAGTGGTTTCCGTCACCTACAGCGAACAAAAATGAAGAACCGTCCGCTTCTTTATTTTTCTCAAAGAGCCCTTCAAGAGTGCTTCGTACATATTCAATATCACTTTCGGCTTTTACAGCCCAGCCGGAAATTGAACCGCTGTTCATCATCAGGTTTCCCTGATAAAGGGGCTTTCCGCCCTTTACGCGCTCTCCGGTTCCTTCAACCAGCGCCTTTTTTTCATCGCTGACCAAAAGCATGATGTGAGGGCTTTCAAGAGGAGCTCCGTTACGTATTTCCATACGTGGTGGAATGCGTTCAACGATTGTTGCTTCAGTTGCCCGGATTAATGCTTTAGAAAAAGGCTTCCACTCGTAAGTTTCAAGGTCGATTGCAGTTACAAGACCTTTTCGAACCCGGCCGTAAGCAGTTTTTCGTTCAACATAAACCATCTCTTTTTCTTCAGGAGCAAAGACCCCGGAAGAAAGATAATTTTTCATCTGTTCACGGATTTTTTTAATGCGCTCAGTCTTGTCGCTGTCATTAAGATAAACCTCAGGAAGAATGATATTCAGGGTTGAAGGTTTATTGCCAGCCGTCTTCTGAACCTGAGTCCAGTAATCTCTATCCTGGGTGTACTGGTCGCAGGCAACCACGCTCCAGGTTTCAGTTTCAATATTTGCAGGTAAAAGCAGGTCGGGAATTTTTACTCCCATATTTTCAAGTGTTTTCATGCCTCAAAATATAACATAAAAACAGCGCTTTATGCTATAATATTCGTATGGCGGATTTCAATTTCCTTCAGACTCAAAAACAGGTTCAGACTCAAAGCCAGATTTTAAGCCAGAGACAGATTCAGCTTTTAAATCTGATTGGAATGAACAGCCTTGAGCTTCGGGACGAAATTTACAGTGCTGCAGACAGAAATCCCGCCCTTGAAATCACAAAGGATGCCTTTCTGGAAGGAACGAAGGGCGTAAAAAGAAGCCATACAGACAGACGGATTTCAACGGTAAGAACAGGAAAAACCGGTGCCAGAGGAAAGGAAGAAGCCGACGCTTTTCAGAAGATTCTTGAAAGTGCCCCGGACGAAACTGAAACCCTTCAGGAACATTTGAAAGCCCAGCTTAACATGATGAATGACACAAGGCTTTCAAAAGAACAGCAGTCTTTCTGCCTGAAACTGATTGAAAACCTTGATGAAAACGGCCACCATTTTCTTGCCCCGGAATCTCTTTTAGAAAAGGGAAATCCCCTTCATACTCCGGAGTTTCTGAAGAAAGCCCTGACTGTTGTACAGAACCTGGATCCGGCTGGCTGCGGCACTAAAGATTTTCAGGAAAGCCTACTGGTTCAGGCAAAGGGAAAAATCGGAGAGTACAGGGACGAAGCTTCATCACTGGTTCTATTTATATTAAACGGGCACCTGGATTTGATTTCTCCCCCGGAAGCTGAAAAAGCCGTTAAAAAAATGGCAAAATTTGCAAAAGAACAGGAAAAACTTTCATTCTTAAAGCCGGAAGAAATTCTTGATAAATCCCTGATTTCTGAAGAAAACGCAGAACATGCAATTTCATTTATCAAAGCCCTGAATCCTTTCCCCGCCTCCTCCTTCGGCAAAAAGCAGACTCAGTTTGTACAGAGCGATGCAATTGTTTCCATTGAAGAAGGAGAGCTGGAACATGAAGATTTTGAAAGGGGACTTATCACCGGGCTTGATATTAAAGGAAACAAAAAAGCTTCTGACGAAAAACGAGAAATGCCGGCCGAAGAAGAGCATGAAATGCAGGTAGACAAAAAGCCGGTATCGTTTCAGGCTCCCGCACACTTCAGGGTCAGGCTCTTAAAGGACTCTGTACCTTCCGTAGCTCTTTCAGATTCCTTCAGCAAAACCGAAGAGGATTTTAACGGCTTAAAAAAACAGGCAGAGAGCTTTCTGGAGCTTCTTGAAATAAGGGACAGGGCGCTTTTAAAAACCTTTTCCACCCTGGTTTCACTCCAAAAGGAATTCTTTGTTTACGGTCCGGAAAAACTCCGCCCCCTTACCAGAAAACAGCTGGCAGAAATAACAGGCGTTCACGAATCCACCATTTCCCGCTTTGCAGATTCAAAATACATCCGCACAGACTTCGGAACCTTTCCTGTAAAGTATTTTTTCAGTTCGGGAGTAAAAAGCGTGGCAAAGGAAAAGAAGCTGCCAAAAGAAGAGAATACTGCTTCAGCAGGAGCAATATTCCCGGCTCGCCAGAATTCCACCACAGAAACAGTTTCCTCAGCAGAAACAGTTTCCTCAGCGGAAACAGTTTCTTCATCCGTTGTAAAAATTGAGATTAAAAAAATTCTTGAAGAAAATAAAAATCAGCAGAAAAAGCTTTCTGACCAGAAAATTGCAGATATTCTGAATGAACGGGGAATAAAAATTGCCCGTCGCACGGTAGCAAAATACCGGGACCAGCTGAACATCGAATCAAGCTACGGAAGGTAAAACTACGCATTTCGGCGGCAGTTTACAGCTCTCTTCAACCAGTTCTGAATTAATTTTGAAAATCCGGCACTCAAGCCCGTTATTCTTAGGCAAATTATCCGCAGTACAACAAATCAAGTTCCCTTATTTCTTGTACTGATTTTTTACGATGTTCATGGCAAGATCTGCGTATTCCGGCAGAATGCGTGCCCTGTTGGCTTCAATAAAGCCTTCCTGAACCAGTTCTCCGCTTACGATTACACGAACGGCACGATTCCGTCGTTCTTCATTGCGGCCGCTGTCCGGCTGTTTTTCGCACATCAGAAGATAACCGTTATAGGCATCCAGCATTGCAGAAGCGATTTTTTTCTCAGCACCGGCACCTTCCGGCTTTTCAGGAACCTTTATGTTTGCATAGGAACCGATAAAATCCGGATCCGGATATTTTTCCTTATTTGCAGAGTAAATCAGCGGCCACAGGTGACGGTTTTCATATTTCTGCTCGGCAATTTTATGAAGGGTACCGCCGGAAGGAACGACAAAGCTTTCAAAAAGCTCGTCGGCAGAAATTTCGGTATAATCCGGTGAAACAGTGCTTTGAGTTTCAGGCTCTTTTGATTCTGTGGAAGAATCCTGGTTTGACCTTACAGTCTCGTCTTCATCAGAATCTTTCTCAGACTCTTCATTGTTTACAGGCTCCGTAACAAGGGTTTCAGGCTCCTTTTTTGAATTATCCTCCGGTTCCTTTTTTGCAGACTGAGCCTTTCCTGAACAGGAGCGGATTAAAAGAGAAATCAAAAGAACAATAATTATTACGGCAGCCCCTGCAAGAACAAGAATCTTTACAGGCTTTTTTGAATTTTCTTCTGCTATATCATCATCGTCAAAATCGTCATCATCTTCGTTTTCAACTACGGAAGGATCTGACTCATTTTCTTCAAAATCATCTTCTGAAGAACTGTCTTCAGAAACAGGCGCTGCTTCAGGCTTTTCCTCAGAACTGTTTTCAGGAATGTTATCGAAGTCAGAAATCTGTGTCTCATCATCAGAAAGCAGCTCGTTTTTATCTTCATTGCCTTCGGCTTCCTTGATTGCATTTTCAGCCCTAAGATTTTCAGCTGCGGCAAGAAGTCCCATTCTCTCTTCGTCAGGAGCTTCCCCCTCTGCAATTTTTGAAGCCTTTGCATAAAGTCCGTCAGGTCCAACTTTTGCATCAATATCTTTTGATTTTTCAGATTCAGAAGCAGTCGAAACAGCCGCACTTTTAGGAACCTTAGGTTCCTTTAAAACCTTCGGCTTAAGATGAGCATAAGGCCGGTTTATACGGCGGGCAACGGAACGGCAGGGAACAAATTTAATCCGCCAGTGGGCAGGAATTTCGATTTTTACACCCGTCTGAGGATTTAACCCCATGGTGGTCTCAATCCAGGTTTTCTTGAAGGTACCAAAATTGTAAATCGCAAAAGAATCAGATTCCTTCAAACCCTTCTTGATAATCGTAAAAAAAAGAGTAGAAAACTTTTTAGCAGTTTCGGGACTGACGCCGGCTTTTGAAACCAGACGCTCAGCCAGGGCCGATTGGGTCAAAAATTCACTCATTTATTTCGTCCTTCAAAATTTCAGACGCCTTAAAACGAAGTTTCCGCTTTTTAGGATACAACATTCTGCGACCTGTAGCTGGATTCCGGCCCACCCGTTCCTTAGAATCAGCAGTTTTAAATGTTCCGAATCCCGGCTGAACAAATTTTCCGCCGGTCTCAAGAGTGCTCACAATCTCTTCAATCATAACATTGAGAGTTTCTGCGCACTGCTTTTTGGTTATCCCCAGATCTCCGGACATTTCGCTTACTAACTCTTGCTTTGTCATACAAACCATTGTAAACCCATAGTGATTTTTTTACAATAAGATTGTTTTGTGACAAAAATAAGTTAATTTTTACGAAAAATTAAAAGAAAATTCTTCAGAAACAATTAAAGAAGAGTAATAAAAAAAGCCCTTAAACAGGATAGACTTTTGTCTAAGGGCTTTTATATCTACGATGCATTGTGCATATTTGTACACTAGATAATAGATTCCATAAATGGGGAGCGATTGAAGGTCTTAACCTTTGCAATATGATTTTACATCTGCATCAGTGCAGAATAATTTATATTATGCTTTCTAGCGTATGTAAGAAAATCTTTTTCTTCTTTTGTTACCCTAATCTGGAATTTTAATGGTGAACCATATTTCTGTTTTCTTCCGGCATTTTCTCTTGCACCACCATGACCAAATTTCTTTTCATAAGAAGAAAGTCCGGAAACTTTCATATATTCTTTTTCAGAGATGATTTTTTCATCAGAAGAAACTTCTGATTTTAATTTTTTAAAAACATAACCTTCAGAATCTTTTACAAAAACATAATCCATATCAACCTCCTTGAAAGTCTACTCGACTAAGGTTTTTCAAACTATCTATTTATCAGGACGTTTCTCTAGTCCACGTCCGTCTCCTTCAATCTCTGTTTTGCAAGTTTTATCTTATCTTTTGGAGTTTTCTGAGTTTTCTTTACAAAAACAACTCCAATCACAATAATTTTTCCCGCTTTATACCGAAAAAGCGAACGAAGTTCATTTGTTTTTATCTCAAAAATTTCTTTTTGAATCGGTTTTACACGAACATATTCAATTCCTTGTTCTTGAATTTTCGCATAATCAGCTTCCAGCATAACTTTTTGAGACTGTTCCAGAGCTTCAATTTCTGCTTTTACCTGTGGAATCTTTTCTACAGTGAACTTCATGATTATAATATACGATTACTATTTGAATTTGTCAACATTTTCAAAAAATAAAATCCACTAAGTAAATGCCTTAATAACATATTCAGGTATGTTCAGGACTAAAGAAAAAAATTGACAAAATGGAGTTTGTGTAGGAAAATTAAAGATAACGTTTCCGGAAGGAAAGATTTATCAAATTGGAGGCCTTTAAAATGGCAAAAAAAGGAAAAGATTATTTTGGTCTTGATTACATCGTAAGTGTAATTCTGGCAATCATCCCTGTAACATCATGGATTTGTGGATTCGTAACAAGATTTCAGGAGGGAAAAATCGTAGCAGGTTTGCTCAGATTGTTCCTCGGATGGAACATCATCTGGTTCCTCGACCTTGTTTTCATGCTTCTCAAAAAGCAGATTCTCAGAGTTATCAACTTCTAATTTAGAATCCTACGACAACATAAAAAAGCGGGCCTTCAGAACGAAGTACCCGCTTTTTTTATGAAAACCAGCAAATTTTACAGTCTTTCCTTAATAGCCGCAATGAACTCTTCGCAGGCTTTCGCCTGCTACCTGGTTTTCTTACGAAAACCAGGTAAATTTTTTAGAGTCTATTTTTGATTTCTTCGATAAACTGCCAGCTGTCCAGTACTTTTTTAGCCGGTGGATTTGCAAGGGCAGCAAGGTCGCCTGTCATAAGTCCCTCTTCTATTGTAGAAAGGGTTGCTTTTTCAAGGCGGTTTGCAAAATCTACAAGATCAGCGGTTCCGTCAAGTTCACCGCGCTTTCTTAAAGCACCTGTCCATGCAAAAATTGTTGCAACAGGGTTTGTAGAAGTTTTTTCACCCTTAAGGTAGCGGTAATAATGCTTCTGAACTGTTCCGTGGCTTGCTTCGTATTCAAATTCGCCGTTTGGAGAAACAAGAACGCTTGTCATCATTGCAAGGCTTCCGCAGGCAGAAGCAATCATGTCGCTCATAACATCGCCGTCGTAGTTCTTGCAGGCCCAGAGGAAGCCGCCCTTTGATTTCATTACGCGGGCAACAGCATCATCGATGAGAGTGTAGAAATATTCGATTCCAAGTGCATCAAATTTAGACTTGAACTCTTCGTCAAATACGCGCTGGAAAATTGCCTTGAAGTTTCCGTCGTAGGTTTTAGAAATTGTATCTTTTGTACCAAGCCATACGCTGATTTTCTGGTCAAGACCGTAATTAAAACAGCAGCGGGCAAAGCTTTCGATAGAAGCGTCCAGGTTGTGGATTCCCTGAATGATTCCAGGACCTTTCATTACCTGAATAGTTTTGCGAATTTCTTTTCCGTCTTCACCGGTGAAAACAAGTTCTGCCGTTCCGGCACAAGGAGTTTTGATTTCGCAGTTCTTGTAAACATCACCGTAACCATGGCGGCCAAGAACGATTGGTTTTTCCCAGCTTGTTACGTTGCATTTAATGTTATTTACAAAAATTGGTGCGCGGAAAATAGTTCCGTCAAGTTCGCCGCGAAGGATTCCGTTTGGAGAAGGAGTAAGTTTTTTGAGTTTATATTCTTCCATGCGGGCAGCGTTAGAAGTAATTGTTGCACACTTTACGCCAACACCAAGACGCTTGATTGCAGCTGCTGCTTCGTAAGTAATCTTATCATCTGAATCATCACGATTTTTAAGACCAAGGTCATAATATTCAGTCTTTAAATCAACATAAGGCAAAAGGAGTTCATCCTTAATAACCTTCCATAAAACACGAGTCATTTCGTCGCCATCGAGCTCTGCGATAGCATTTTTCATCTGTATTTTAGCCATAATGAGGGAATTATATCGTTATACCGATAGTTTTGACAAGATTTTTATTTAATTTTCAGCTCCACCGGGAGATTCAAGTTGTGTGGGTGAAGGGAGGCATCCCCCCCCCACTTCATCCTTACTTCCGGTTTGCTTCAATCCACTTAACCGCAAAATCCACCAGGGCCCGCATTTTCATCAGACGAAGGGTTGCGTTTCCAAGGGTAACTGTCCTTACATTTTCAATATGCGGCGCTTCAGGAAGCTGTTTTTCAAAGGCCTCACCAATCTGAATAAAATCCTCACCGTCCACAAAAAGGGTTTCGTAGGCTTTCCAGACCCGCTTTCCGTTTTCAAGAACGGCGCTGTGTTCAACAGAATTATGCTTTGAAGGATAATTTGCCCGGGCATCCGCAAGATGAAGGGAAGTATTTTTGTCGTAGTCCACACCAATCAGAAGAACTGACGCGTCCAGCTTGTAAAGCCGGGCTAAAGGTGAAGTTTCCCCGAAAATATCGGAAAGGTCGTGATTTTCCGTAAGAAAGACAGCGTTCTTTCCCCAGGCAGCAACTGAACGGGCCGGATGAGAAGAACGGAGAGCTCCCGGCCAGGAACGGAACATTTCTGCCACGGCTCCCATGGTATTTGTAGGAGTAATTTTCGGGTCGTAGGCAGGCCAGTTTTCCCGGATTACATCCCAGTATTCTTTTTCAACGTCCCAGTGAACGCCGGTTTCAGGATCAAGGTTTTTCCAGGACTGAGTCGGCATCATTATTGTGCCCCCCGCCCCCACGGTTTCAACCAGGGCTTCAATTACAGTCTGAGCACCGCCGCAAACATAGCCGACAGAGCTTAAAGAAGTATGAACCATAACCGTATCATCAGCCTTTAAACCGATTTTTTTTAAAGAATCCAGAACCTGAGCTTTTGTAACAGGAATCATAATTGCCTCCAATTTTTTTGCATTGAGATTAAACTGCGGGATTGCCGGCAAAAAACAAGACTGCCGTACCCCAGCACCCAAGTTTTTATCATAATACCACACTATTTTTGTAATTACTGGCACAATAATGCCGATTTTTAGCACAAAACTATCTTTTATTAACAGATTTTCTTTAAGATGGGGTATTTCTATGACGGGAGGGAAAGTTTTTTTCAGAAACAGTTTTTTATTTTTTTCAGGGTGCCCGGGCGGGCTGCTCCAGGTTCCGCTTTCGCTTCATTCTGTGCAGGGCACAGAACGGCTTCGCCGCCTTCCGCATCCCTGGCACAGGCATCCTTAAAAGTTATTT
The DNA here is from genome assembly GCA_946186185.1 of uncultured Treponema sp. Taxonomy (GTDB): domain Bacteria; phylum Spirochaetota; class Spirochaetia; order Treponematales; family Treponemataceae; genus Treponema_D. The sequence goes on from CAMHMJ010000019.1 coordinate 63,751, forward strand.
TTCGTCAACAGCACCGATTACCTTGTGCAGTGAAGAAACATTCATGCTGAATTTAAGGTCGGTGTAATCAGAACCGGAAACAACGCCGGAAATATCCACCGTACCGGCAGATGTACCGTTTTCATAAGTCAGCTCAATTTTTCCTGATGCAAACGGACTTCCTTCAAATTCACCTTTTGAAACAACTTCAATTGTTGTTACACTGTCTTTTGGCCGGGAGAAAACATACCAGTTACCCTTTGTTTTTGCAGAATTCTTTGCAGAAAACTGAACCTGATAAATACAGCCTGTGTATTTAGTTCCATCAGATTTACTTGTATATTTAAAAGTTTCTGTACTGGTAAAATAAAGATTGTTACCGCTCACCTGAGTCGCCTGGAAATTGTAAACGCTGTTTGCCCTTACATCACTCCGCCGAATTCAATTCCGTTGTTTTTGCAGAAGGTGCGGTAGATTTCTTCATCGCCGGCTTTGGTAAAGCCCGTTACATACAGGGAAGGCTTATGCGCTTCTCTAATGCTGCCGGCTAAAGTGGTTGCGTCCGGTTCGGTTTTCAAAAGTTCTTCCCTTTCCGCTATTTTTCCAGAGGGGTCTTCTTCCTCCGGGTTCAGAACTTTTTTTTCAACCTCAAGGGCGTGTCGGGAAACTCCGTCACGGCTGTCCACGATTAAAGCGCGCCCCTCCGCAACAGTCTTAAAAACCTCTGCTACATTCAAAAAATGGGTACAGGCAAGCACGATTACATCACAGCCGGCGTCCGCAAAAAAATCCACCGCCGGGCGAACTGCCTCCTCTTTTTCCTCTTCCGAGGCAGAAAAGGCCCGGTGCTCAATAAAGGAAATTAAGTCCGGATCTCCCCGGGAAATTATGGTGCAGTCGCTTGCAAAATCGCTAATCAGGCGCTTTGTATAGGAATGATTTACAGTTGCATTGGTGGCCAGAAGCCCGATTTTCCGGGTTTTAGAAAAAAGCGCTGCCGGCTTAATGGCAGGAACAGTACCCACAAACGGAGTTTCCGGGAACCGTTCCCTAAGCTTATCCAGGGCAGTCACGGAAATTGTATTACAGGCAATAACAATTGTTTTTGGATTCCAGCGTTCAATGATTCGGGAAACACATTCTGAAGCTTTCTGAATTATCTGGCTTTCTGATTTTTCTCCATATGGGAAATTTTTTGTATCACCCACATAAACACAGGAAACATCGCTTTTAAGCTCCAGAAGCGCCTTCATGTACGGAAGTCCGCCTGTTCCTGAATCAAGAAATGCAAAATCAAGTGCCATCAATTTCTCCAGTACAATGAATATACTGTAATTTTTGAGATTTGTACACACAGCACTAACCCCTTGAAACTTTGCCCCCGGCACAACACCCTTGCGCACCTTACGGTTTTGTTTTAAAATAAAACGATGTTTGCACTGAATAAATGCATCGTGCGGGCCTGCAACAACCTTGCAGTTTCGACTATCGATGAAAACGGCATAATTTCGGATTCAAAAAACTACTGTCTTGACCACATTCCAAATCCGGGCAAGGCACAGCAGAATATTTTTAACTACATTCAGAATCACGATACCATAACCGGTCTTAATGTTACCGGCATGACAATTTCCGGAATTGACCTTTCAAACAAGCGCTTCATCGGCTGCAATTTTATGCACTGCACCTTCAAGAACATCCACTCGGAAAATTTTAAAAGCATCATGAGCATGTTCGATTTTGCGGTTTTTGCGGACTGCAACTTCTTGAAATGCAGCATGAAGTTTTCTTCTTTTGCCGGATGCAAATGTTCCCACACCCTTTTTACGGATTCAGACATCATTCAGAGCAATTTTAACGGGATTCAGTCCCTTCAGTCTTCTTTTGACGATTCAGACCTCTACAATTCAACATTTGTAAAGGCAAAGCTTATAAACACCTCCTTCAGAAACTGTAACCTCAAAAAGACCAGCTTCTTTGACATCACAAAAGAAAACGTAAGCTTTAAGATGAGTAATACCCGGGAAGCAATTTTTGATGAAAAAGGAAGCGAGCTCTTCCAGGATTTGAACGGAGGAAGTGACGGCTCCCCGGAAAATGTTGAGGATGCCTTATGAAAATCTACAATCACCTGAACACAAACGGACTTTCAAACACCTATGTCGTTGTAAATGAAAGAAACCACGAAGCCATCATCATTGACCCGGGGCAGATCAGCGAGCGCATAATCGAACAGATTGAAGTAAATTCCCTGAAATTCACAACGGTTCTGATAACCCACAACCACAAAAATCATGTTGAAGGCCTTAAAACCATGATGAAAATCTATTCGCCCAACATCTATGCGGCGGACTGGGAAATTGAAGGCAACGAAACCATCGTCTTAAACGGTGACGGAAAAATCCGCCTTGCAGGAATGACGGTTCATTACATGACGCTTCCGGGGCACACCGCGGACTCCATGATTTACAAAATCGGGAACATTCTTTTTACCGGTGACACAATCGGTGCCGGAAGAATCGGAAGCACGAACTCCAGCTATTCCTCACACATTCTTAAGCGCAATATAAACGAAAAAATACTTTCCCAGCAGGAATCCACGGTAATTATGCCGGGTCACGGGCCGCCAACCAGCGTGGGAGCCGAAAAGCTTTATAACAAGGATCTGGAAGGTATTGTATACAACAACCTGCACCAGCCTATGAAGTACTTTTAAAAGCAGAAATGGCGGATTTTACAATTTTTTCTCGAATTCCCAGTTTTATAAATTCTACTTCAAAATTGGCTACCGGTCGCGTCCTGCGGGTCAAAACCGCGGGAAGAGCACGCTAAACGCTGCTTGTGGCAAAGGAACTTATTAATTGCCGCTTACGCGGCAGCCACAAGCAGAGTTTTTTTGCCCGCCTGCCGCTACCCTCCCGCCAATTTTGTATT
>CAMHMJ010000020.1 GCA_946186185.1 uncultured Treponema sp.
CAGAAATTGAACGGGTAATTGCCTGACGAATCCACCAGGTTGCATAGGTTGAAAATTTGAAGCCTTTTCTGTATTCAAACTTTTCAACAGCCTTAATAAGACCGATATTTCCTTCCTGAACCAGATCAAAGAACTGAAGTCCGCGGTTTGTATATTTTTTTGCAATTGAAACTACAAGACGAAGGTTTGCATTGATAAGCTTGTTCTTTGCCTGCTCCATCATGCTGGAACCGCGCTTAATTTCACGGGCTTTTTCAAGAATTTCGTCAATTGTATTTTCAAATTCATACTCCATCTTGTGAAGTTTTCTGTCAATCTTCTGAATCTGTGTATAAATTTCCCGGATGTCATCAGTTGTCATATTGAGTTCTGCTTCAAGTTTTGCAGCTTCAGACCTCATTGAAATACGACGGCCAAGACTTCTTAATTCTGAAGGACTTGAAATACGAAGCTCCTTCATCTTCTTTTCCTGCTTCTGATGACATTCATCGATTTTCTGAACGGCGTCTGAAAATTTAAGGGTAAACTTGTCCAGTTCTTCTGTCTGAATGTCAATTTTCTGAAGCTGAGGCTGAATTACTTTTCTGAGTTCAACCAGCTGCGGATCATCAAAAATGCGGGATGTCTGACTTGATTCAAACATCTGCTTTTTCAATGCCATATACTGCTTCATTTCCGGCAAAACAGGCTTAATAAATTCAGAATAGCAGGTCTTAAGACGACGCTTTTCTGCCATTTCTTCATTTATTTCTTTCCGAGGTCTGCCCGGTTCATGTATATCAATTCGTGTAAATGCCTTCTGGGCAACAGCAAAGAATTCAGGAATCATAATTCCGGAATTTAAAAGAACATTCTTAATGATATTCTTTCCGTCTTCCATTTTTTTAGAAAGAGTTACTTCCTGTTCAGCTGTAAGAAGGTTTTCCTTGCCGATTTCCCTCAGATAAAGCCTGATTGGATCGTCAACACTTGATTCTTTATCGCTGTTTACAAGACGGCCCTTTTCTTCAGTAAGCTTTTCTACATCCTCGTCTACAGATTCGTTATCTTCAAGTAGCGCCTCATCGGTGACATCTTCATCTGCATCATCATCCGAAACATCCTGAACATCATCTTCGTCTTCATCAAGCTCATCCAGTCCAGATTCCCGGATTTCAAGGTTGTTGTTAGCAAGTGCCTGAAGCACAAGTTCCATTTCAGGTGAATTGACAAAATCCTGTCCAACAAGATCTGCAATTTCATCATACGTGATGCCATTCTTTTCAGTGGCAAAATCCAGAATTTTTTTAATTGATGGATTCTCTTCCTGTTCCATTTTTCACCTTGTTTTATTGCCGGATTTTTTTGTCCAGCTCCATTTTTTCCGACAGAAGTTTTTCCAGATAATTTCTGTCATCCTGAGTCACAGGCCTGAACGTTCTGATCAGATTCATGATTTTGTCACGCTGCCGTTCTAAGCTTCTGGTCTTTATCAGTTTTATTGAATCCCTCACAGCTTTTTCCGTATAACCAGTAAATTCCCCCTGTGTTACCACATCGGTAATAAGGCTGGAAATCTTTTCGTCTGTGCAATGATTCAAAATACTGTTTAATGACAGAGAGTTTTCGGAAAAACAAACCTCCAGAATTTCATAAAGCATTCTGGCGTAGTAGTCTTCAAAATCATCGGCAGAAAGTTCGCTTCTCATTAATTTGAACTTATCCAAATCACAAACCAAAGCTAAAACGCTTCTTAGTTCGGCATTCATTTTGAGAGGAACAATCTTTTTTTCCTCCTGCACCTGAACTGCCGGTTTATAATTGTTTTGATTTTGCAACCGATTTCGATTCTGAAAATCTTTTCTAACTGCCTCCAGCCTTATGTTGAATGTCCGGCTCAGCTGCTCCAGACAAGATTCTTTCTGCATATCCGATTGAAGTGAATCTACATACGGGAAAAAAGCCTGTGCGGCCTTCGTCTTCCCTTCCGGTGTGTCTACCGGATACAATTCGCCTAGTTTAGATAGTAAAAAGTCGCTATCTAAAATAGCACCGGAAATTGCATTTGTCAACGATTCAGCACCAAATTTCAGCATAATTTCCGCAGGATCTTTTCCTCCGGAAAGAATTATAACCTTTACCGTAAAGCCTTCTTTTCGTAATGCAAGAATATCCTTATAAGTTGCCTTCTGTCCCGCACCGTCTGAATCCATGGAAAGGAGAACTTCTTCGCAAAAAGGCTTAAAAAGCCTAATCTGCTCAGTCGTTAGGGCAGTTCCCAAAGGGGCAACAGCGTATTCTATTCCGCACTGGTGCCAGGCAATACAGTCCATGTAGCCTTCGCACAAAATAATTTTATTATTTTCACGAACCGCTTTTTTTGCAAAATTGAAGCCGTAAAGGTTTTCACCCTTTTTATAATGAATTGCATCCCGGGTATTTATATATTTTGCAGTTTTTGCTTCCGGATCTAAAAGACGCCCGCCAAAACCTATTACCTTTGAATCCTTGTTAAAAATCGGAAACATAAGGCGGTTTGAAAAAAAGGAGCAGTCCGGATATTTATCACTGAAAAGTGCAGAATTATTTAAAAATTCCTCGCTGAAATTATGCTTTTTTAAGAATTTTTTTAACCAGAACCTGTCGGCGGGCGAATAACCCAGCTTAAACTTTTTTATGGTTTCAAGGGACAAACCGCGTTTTGTAATGTATTTCAATGCGGCTTTTCCCTGCTCTGTTTCAAGAAGAAAATAATGAAAGGAGGTAGAAACCCGCTCGTAGAGTTCAATATAGTCCTGAATAAGACGATATTTTGAATCAGTTTTTTCGTCCTGCTGGCCGGAACCGGAGGTTTTGTATTTTACCGGTATGTTGCATTTTTTTGCAAGAAATTCTACGGCTTCAGAAAAGCCCAGCTTCTCCTGCTCCATAACAAACTTAAAAATATTTCCGCCGGCACCACAGCCAAAACAGTGATAAAGTTTTTTGTCTGCACTTACAGAAAAGGAAGGCGTCTTTTCATGATGAAAAGGACAGCACCCCATGTAGGAACTGCCGCCTTTAGATTCAAGCCTGGTATATTCCCCGATAATGCTTACTATATCTGCCTGAGAATTAATTGCCTCAATAGTTTCCTGTGAAATAAAACCGCCCATTCGCTTCCAAATTTTCCAGATATTCAGATTTCAGGCAAACTCTTTAAGGTCACCTGATTATTCAATTTACTTTCCGCTCTTTTTTGTACTATAACTGTAACCTTCGCTGATGTGCTGGGAAAAGTCCTCAGTAAACACATGCTTTCCTTTTCCTTCATCTACAAGACGGAAGTAAAAGTACTTTGTCTTTGGAGCCTGAGCAGCAGCAGATAAGGCCACAAGACCGGGATTGGATATTCCTGTTGGAGGAAGACCGGCCCATTTATAAGTGTTATAGGGACTGTCGATCTGAAGATCCTTGTAGGTTATTACATCCGGATGAGGCCGTCCCTCGATTTCCGTAATTATGTACTCGATTGTTGCGCAGGAATAAAGTCCCCAGTTATATTTCAAGCGGTTCTTAAATACGCTGGCGATGAGAGGTGCTTCTTCATCAAGCCGGTATTCACGCTCTACTATGGAAGCAAGGCGTACAGTATAGTCTAAATCTTCAATGGACATATCCTTTAGTACAGGAATTTCCTGTGCGTGATTAAAGAAATTATCAACCATAGTTGAAACAACGGCCTGGGCATTCATCATGGGAGTAAAAAAATATGTGTCAGGAAAAAGATAGCCTTCAAAATTTTCAGAGGGAATATTATATTTTTTCAAGAGTAAAGGATCACTGCAGGCCTCAAGAAAATCATTTTTTGAACACACCCCTTCACTTTCAAGTCTCAGTGCAATTTTAGACTTTGTAATTCCTTCAGGAAATGTCAGCTTAATATATTCCTGTTTTCCGCTTGAAAGAACTTCATAAATTTCCTTAACGGACATATCACTGGAAACCCGGTAAATTCCGCTTTTCAGGGAAAAAGGTGCGGAAGAACCTGCAAAAAACTTTGCGATAAATGGAAATCTGGCTCCCATATAGAAAACCTTATCGCTTCTGATAATTCCTTCATTATAAAGAGTTTCCGAAAGCATTTTAGAATTCATTCCCTGAGGAACCTGAAGTCTGTATTCAGTTTTATTTTCAGAAGAAGTCTTTGGCTTGCATGAAAAAGAAAGGCTTGCACAGACAACCACAATAGCCAGAACAAAAGCAATTACGGGAAGAAGAAAAAAAGGAAATACATTTTTACCGGACGATTTTATTAAAGCCATAGATTAAACCTCAAATTCCATTCCTTCAGAAGAAAGGTACACCTTAATATCTGAATGAACAATGTATTTTGCATACCAGCGGGCAGCCGTTAAAATTGAATCAAGTTTTTTGTCATCGTAGACCGGTTCATGATGGAAAAGATACAAAGTCTTTGCATTCCATTTTACTGCAAAATCGATTGCAGAACAGAAAGCAGAATGTCCCCAGTTTACTTTTTTATAGGATTCTTCAACCGTGTACTGAGAATCAAGAATCAAAACATCAGCATCCTTAAATACGGCATTTTTTTCATCACTGTATTCAAGGTCTTTGTGCTGAATTTCAACATCGGTGGCATAAACAAACTTTTTTCCATCTTCTTCAAAGGAAAATGAGTAGGAATCCCCCGGATGATTCATCAGACAGGAGTTCACGGTTAAACCGCCGATTTTAAAAGGCTCCGAAGGGGAAACCTTGTGAAAAGTAATGTTTTTTGTAAAGGAATCAAAGCCTGCTGAAGGAGGAAAAAACGGCGTATTCTGCTGAGCCCTTAAATATCCTTCAAAATTATCAAAGGCGGAATACATATCAATTTCAGACTTTGGATTATATGCCGCATCAAAAAACGGAAGCCCCTGTATATGATCCCAGTGAAAGTGACTGAAAAACATGTGATAGTGAAGATCCGCTGGTTTTTCACCCTTTTTACCATATTCCCTGAGTCCGCTTCCGGCATCAAGAAGAATTTTTGCTCCGTCCTTTGAAGTTAATTCCAGACAGGAAGTGTTTCCTCCGGTTGTCCCGAATATCCAGGAAGGAAGATTTGCGATGAATTTCTCTCTTGCATCAGGCGTCTTTATATCGTTTGCAGTTATCCGCTGGATTGCTGCAGTTATTTTAGCCTGTACTTGAGACGGAGTTATAGGAGACGGAATGGAACCTCTAACTCCCCAGAATTTTACTTTCATCTTTTCCCACCTGTAAAAAAACTTTTGCTTTATCAGATTAATTTAAAGCATAAAACTGTATTTGTCAAATTGATTTGGGCAATTGATTAGGAGGATGAAATACATATTAAAAACAAACTGGATTTTAAAATAAAAAAAGGAACCAGAGGTTCCTTTTGGGGAGTATAGGACTCGAACCTATGAACTCGAAAGAGGAGGGATTTACAGTCCCTTGCAATTGCCGCTATGCGAACTCCCCTAAATAAGCTGCTTGTAGGACTTGGACCCACGACCCCGAGATTACAAATCACGTGCTCTACCAACTGAGCTAAAGCAGCATTAGGTTGTTCGTGTCGAACGAGTGTTATACTAATCTAAATGAAAAAAAGAGTCAATAGCAGAATTCAGAATTTTTGATTTTTTTTTATTTTTTTTTTGAAAAAAATAATCCAGAAAGCCCGGAACTGGAAAGCCAAGCTCCGGGGAGCCAGAATTCGGGGCGTCCGGAACTTATAAGCTACCTGGACTGAGTGCTGAGAGGGCTGGATCTGCCTGATTTTAATAGACTTCTGAAAAGCTTTAAGTATTTTTCCGTTACAAACTCCCAGGAGTAAACAGTCCGTACATAATTGGAAGCCCAGACTATCATGTTTTCTACGGTTTCCGAATCCTTTAATTTCAGCACGGCTGCTTTCAGGATACAGGAGGAAAGATTTTCCGCTGTATTTGGAGAAAATAAAAAGCCGGTTTCTTCATCAATTATTTTTTTTAATCCGCCGGTTGCATTTGCCACCGGAAGAGTACCGTATAGCTGTGAAATAAAATCTTCAAGACAGCAGGGCTCAAAATTGCTTGGTAAAAGAGAAAAATCACAGGCGGCAACAGAAAGCCGTGGAAGAAAATGGTTATAGCCTTCAAAGAAAACCACCTTACCCTTAAAACGCTCCGTCAAGTCCTCAAGACGTTTTTCAATCTGAGGATCCCCCTGCCCTACAATTACAAACCTCAAAAAATCGTTATCCGGAAGAAGTTTTTCGATTGCTTCAGAAAGAAGCTGAATTCCTTTCTGCCACACAAGCCGGCCGTGAAAAACAAAAAAGACCGATTTTTTCTCTGCTTCCAGAAAACCGTACCGGGAAAAATTGGAAAGATAGTTCTGAAATTTTTCTGACTGCATTTTTTTTGAACCCATGTCTTCTTCCGCTTTACACAGGGAAAGAAAAAACTTTCGGTTCTTTATTTTTCCTTCAAGCTTTCCGTCAAAAGGATTCATGGGATACGGAAGAAGTGAAATTTCAGGATGTTCCGGAGCATACTGAAAGTAATCAATTCCATTTGTGATTCCTTCAACGGGAATATTTCTTTCACTAAAAATCCTGCTTAATCCGTCCGTATAGTCAGAATTTTCTGATTCCGTAATTTCCTTTGCATAGAAGGTTGAAACTGTTGTAAGGCGGGCAAATTTCGAAGCGATTAAAAAGGGTTCCACCCGCTGACCGTTCATGGAGTCCGTAAGCCAGTTCCAGGGGAGCTCGGAAAACCAGATTGCCTGGTTCAAATCAGAAAATTCGTGGTGATAGGCAGGACCGGCATTATGAATCGTAACAACACATTTTGTCTTCTGGAAATATTCCGGCTTTAAAAGCTCAATGTATGCGGGTGTAAGGGCACTGGCAGCATCCTGGCAGTGGATTATATCCGGAATTTCAGATTTTTTTATTAATGTTCCGTAAAGAGCCACGGACTTACACAAAAGGGCGTCCAGAAAATGAACATCTTCATGTCCCATTCCCCGGGCGTGAAAGGGATTTTCTTTCTCTTCTTCCTGGGTATAGACGTAAACACCTTTTTTTTCGGAATAGGCTCTGTGCTTTATAAAAACTATTTTTAAACCGGAAGAAATAAGATTCGCCTTTGAAAAGCATACTCTGATATTCTGGGAACAGAGGCTAACAGTTCCCTCAAGCTCTTTTTCATTTTGAAATCTAACGGAATCAGTATTGGTACAGCCGTAAAGCGGAATAAAAAGCGTTACGTCGTGGTTTTGAGAAAAGTTTTCACAGAGGGCGTAAGTTACATCCTTTACGCCTCCGGCTTCGGAAAGCCCTGAACATTCATTACTGACTACCCAGATTTTCATTCCTTTTCCGCTTCTGAATATTTTTTTAACATTCTGAAAAGGAGAGCTTTTTCTTCATCGGATAAATCCTCTAAAGAATCCTTTGCAGAAGCTTCTTTTATTTCAGTTTTAGCTTTTTTTGTATTTTCGTTTTCTGATACAGAAGGTGTTTCCGGGGCAGTCTTTGAATCAAAAGAATTCAAAAAGCCTGAAGAATTATCATAGCCGTTTTTATTTGAAAAATCGCCGGAGCCCTTATTATTATTCACAGATGGTGCATAATAATCGGAAGTAATGAGTTTTTCACTTTCCTTCGAAATCGAAGATAGAGCCGTTTTTCTTGAAAGCCGGTATAAATCTGCATCCGGGAATTTCTGATTTGTTATTGAAAAGGCAGTCACTTCAATTCCCTCTGTATCTTTCTGGGAATAGAAGTCCGAATCTGCAAAAACATTTTTTGAATCTAAATAGAAGGATGCAGAAGGTGCAGCTGACGAACCGGCGCTTTCCTGCAGATAATATCGTAAAAGCTTCTTTTCTGTTGCTTCAGCAAGAAAATCCGCCTTTCTTTCCATAAATTTGTTTAAGGATTCCTGATCGGAAATGGCATTTTTTTTGCACAGGGCAGCTATCTGTTCTTTGGAAATTTCAATTGTAACTGAAATATCGGCAGAATAGGAAAAATCAGGTCTGAGGGAAGAATAACTCTTAAAAATATCCGCAGAAGGAAGTTCTCCGTTTATTTTCTTTGAAAACTGGTACGGCAAAACAGAAAAGGAACGCAGGGATGCATTAGTTGGCAGAAGGAATTCCCAGTACCAGGAAAAGGTTCCGCTTTCAGCTACTTTCTGAGAAACACCACCGGTTTTTGAAACCACAATACCAACATGATTCGGCTTAATTTTTATCTGTGTCCAGCCCAGATAAAAGACAGCGGCTGCAAAAATAACGATGATTAAAACAGAAAAGAAAAAGCTTTTTAATTTTTTTGCCATGTTTTCCCACCTGAAAAAGTTCTGACACCTTGACTGTCAAAACGACATTTTTTAGTATAACTGTAGATGAAGATAACTTCAAGAAAAAAAGACGAGTACAGGCCTATAAAATATTTTCAGGAAATTGATGATATTTTTTTTGACCGTCAGAAAAAAAATGTTCCCCTGCTGTTCAAGCTTTCCAGAAGAACGGTCCTCTTCCTTTTTCTCTGCCAGATTGTCCTGCTGGTCCTCTACGCCATCGGAAATTACCAGAATTTTCTGGATGAAAACATGAAAATCGTTATTGAAACTGTCCTGATGACTTCATTTCTTTTAGGTTTCTTTAGTCTTCTTACAATAATTCAGGGAATTGTTTTAATAGCAGGAAAAAGAACCCGTAAAGCCTCCAACTATATTCTACAGATTATTCTCCTTGGAATTGTTTTCATCTTCAGCCTTGTAACATTATTATCCTTCAGCTTTATAGATATAATTTCCCAAGGTACGATATAATCTGTTTAGTCCTAAAATTATCCCTTTAAATGGCGGAGAAAAATGAAAACGATAAAAATACCTGAAATCTTAAAAGAGTTTAACAGCTGTTTTGAAAAAAACGGCTTTAAGGCATACCTTGTTGGCGGCGCAGTCCGTGACATGATAATGGGAAAAGAAGTTCACGACTGGGATGTTACGACGGATGCAAGACCGGAAGATGTACAGAGATTTTTTAAGAAGGTTATTCCAACTGGCATTCAGCACGGAACCGTAACCGTTCATTTTATGAAAAAGGAAATCGAAGTTACAACCTTTCGGACTGAAGGCACATATACTGACGGACGGCACCCTGACAGCGTAAGCTTTACCTCCGACCTTACGGAAGATTTGAGCCGCCGGGATTTTACCATGAACGCAATTGCCGCATCCCTTAAGGACGGAAAAATCGAAGATCCTTTTGATGGGCAGAAAGATATCCAGGACAAAATCATCAGGACAGTTGGAAATCCCCGGGAACGCTTTATGGAAGACGGCTTACGGCCGGTTCGGGCAATAAGATTTTCTGCAAAGCTGGGATTTAGTATAGAAAAAGATACATATTCAGCAATTTTCGAAGAAGAAATATTAAAAAAAATCGCTTCTGTTTCTCTGGAACGCTTTCGTGACGAGCTTGAAAAAATTCTTGCCTCACGGGAACCTTCCGGGGCATTCAAAAAAATGGAAGAAACCGGCATCTTAAATATCTTTATGCCGGAACTTATTCCGGGAAGAAACTGCATTCAGGGAGACGAACGGGGATTTCACGAATTTGATGTACTGGATCACCTTTTTTATTCCTGCGACGGTGCACCTTCCACAAAAGAAAATGTACGCCTCGCAGCACTGCTTCACGATATCGGAAAACCCTCTGTAAAAAAAATAAAGGACGGAAACATCACTTTTTACAATCACGAGAAAGTTTCATCCGAAATTGCAAAAAAAATGCTCTTTCGCTTAAAGTTTCCGAATGTGGTCATCAATAATGTATGCCATCTGATAGAGAATCACATGTTCTACTACCAGAGCGAATGGACGGATGCAGCAGTCCGCCGCTTTCTGGTCCGGGTGGGATACGAAAATCTGGAGGACCTTTTTGACCTCAGACTGGCCGATGTCTATGGAATGCACAGAATAAAAGTCCGGCTTACGGATTCTGCACTGGTGAATAACCTGATTGAATTACGGGAAAGAATTGAAATTCTCCATAATAAAAACGATGCCCTTTCAATGAAGGATTTAAAATTAAATGGAGAAAAACTGAAGGCTTTAGGAATTCCTGCCGGCAGGGACATGGGCTTTATTCTGAAAAATCTTATGGAATGCGTTTTAGACGATCCGGAGCAAAACACGGAAGAAAAGCTTTCTGAAATTGCACTGAATTTATACAGAGAAATGCATAAACTTCAATAAAAACTGTTTCCTAAAGAAGAAAAATAAAGTATAATGTTTTTTATGGTTTTTAGCGTTTTGCTTAAACGTATTAATTCAAGGTAGGATTTAAGGAGACACCTATATGGCTAAAAAAATTACAATTATCGGCGCAGGACAGGTTGGTTCAACAATTGCATTTGCGCTCACATTAAAACAGCTTGCTTCAGAAATTGTTCTTATTGACATTGCAAAAGACAGAGCAATGGGAGAAGCAATGGATATCAGACAGGGAACACCGTTTATCGGACCGGTTTCCATTCATGAAGGAGATTATGAAGACGCAAAAGACTCTGATATCGTTGTTCTTACTTCCGGAGTTGCAAGAAAGCCGGGTCAGTCTCGCCTGGAACTTGCTCAGACAAACGTTGATATTACAAAGTCAATCATTCCACAGATTACAAAGGTTGCTCCAAACGCACTTTATGTTATTGTTGCAAACCCTGTAGATATTCTTACATACCAGTTCGTAAAGACTTCTGGAATTCCTGCAAACCACATTCTTGGAACAGGTACAATGCTGGATACAGCCCGCTTCCGTGCCCGCATCGCAGAAACTTACATGATCGGACAGGAAAACGTACACGGTTATGTATTCGGCGAACACGGTGATTCTTCATTCATTCCGTGGTCACTTGCAAATGTAGGTTCAATTCCTGTTGAACAGTACGCTGCTTCTTACGAAAACGGAAAGCTTCCGAATTTCAACAAGGATGATGTTGAGGATTACGTAAGAAAATCAGGCGGAATCATTATTGCCGCTAAAAAATGCACAAACTACGCTATCGGTGTAACAACTGCTACACTCTGTGAAGCACTCACCTTCAAGACAGGAACTCTCCTTACCCTTTCTTCTCTTCTTACAGGAGAATACGGAATCAGCGATGTTTGTCTTTCAATTCCTTCAGTTGTTTCTGCAAACGGTCTGATGAGCAAGCTTATCGCTCCTCTAACAGATTCAGAAATGGCTTCCCTGAAGCACAGTGCAGACTGCCTGAAAGAAGTTATCAAACAGATTAATTTCTAAACTATAAGGCCGCCCAAAAGCGGCCTTTCTTAATATTTCACATAAGGAAAAATCAAATGGAATACAAAATTGAACATGACTCAATGGGTGAAGTAAAAGTTCCTGCAGATAAATACTGGGGTGCTCAGACAGAACGAAGTCACGAAAACTTTGAAATCGGCGTTGGAATTGAAACAATGCCTCGTGAAATTACAAAGGCTTTCGGTTACCTTAAAAAGGCTGCTGCAATGGCAAACAATGCCCTTAAACCGGAAAAAATGACTGACGAAAAGCTTAAGGCTATCAGCCAGGCTTGTGACGAAGTAATTTCTGGAAGCCTGAACGACCACTTCCCTCTGGTTGTATGGCAGACAGGTTCCGGAACACAGAGCAACATGAATGCAAACGAGGTTATCGCAAACCGAGCAAACGAAATTGCAGGCAAAAAACTCTGTCATCCAAACGACGACATCAACATGAGTCAGTCTTCAAACGACACATTCCCGACAGCCCTTCACATCTCTGCTGTTTCTGTAATTGAAGACAAGCTCTTCCCTGCAATCGATACACTTGTTGCAACCTTCAAAAAACTTGAAAAAGAAAATGAAGGAATCGTAAAGTCTGGCCGTACACACCTTCAGGATGCTGTTCCGATTTCTTTTGATCAGGAAATTTCAGGATGGCGCACTTCTCTGGAACGAGACCGCGAAATGCTTGCTTCTAGCCTTCCATATTTGAAGCAGCTTGCCCTCGGCGGAACTGCCGTTGGAACAGGTCTTAACGCTCCAAAGGGCTTTGATTCAAAGGTTGCTGAATGCGTTTCAAAGCTTACTGGAAAAGACTTTATTACAGCTCCAAATAAATTCCACGCCCTTACTTCTAAGGACGAACTTGTATTTGCCCACGGAGCAATCAAGGCTCTTGCAGCAGATATGATGAAGATTGCCAACGACGTACGCTGGCTTGCATCCGGTCCCCGTGACGGTCTTGGAGAAATCCACATCCCTGAAAACGAACCGGGTTCTTCAATCATGCCGGGAAAAGTAAACCCAACTCAGTGTGAAGCCGTTACAATGGTTGCCGTTCAGGTAATGGGTAACGACGCTGCAGTAAGCTTTGCCGCAAGCCAGGGTAACTTTGAATTGAACGTATTCATGCCTGTAATTGCATATAACTTCATTCAGTCTGCACGCCTTCTGGCAGAAGCAATGCTTTCTTTCAACAAAAACTGTGCAGTCGGAATTAAAGCAAATAAAGAAAAGATGCACCATAACCTTTACAATTCATTGATGCTCGTAACAGCCTTGAATCCATATATCGGTTATGAAAACGCTGCTAAGACCGCTCACAAAGCTTTCGATGAAAACATCTCATTGAAAGACGCCTGCGTAGGATTAGGCTTCCTCACCGCTGAAAAGTTTGATGAAGTCTTCAAGCCGGAAGCTATGGCCTATCCACAAGGTGAGAGAGCTCGCTAGCGAGCTCTGATAAATAGCAGACCGTTAAAAAAAATGCGAAAGCATTTTTTAGGTCTACAATGTTCAGATAAGTAGACTTAATTTCGAGTTTGTAAATGTAATACAAAATTGGCGGGAGCATGCGGTTTTGACCCGCCGGACGAGACCGGTAGCCAATTTTGAAGTAGAATTTATTAAACTCAAGCTTAAGGCTAAATACTTATTCAAGCACCTTCAACTTCTTCTTAAACGAGGGATTGAAGGTGTTTTTTTATAATTTTCTTGAAAAATTCAATTTTTACTATAAAATTGATAGTATGAGAAATTTTGTTAAAATAATTTTATTAAGTATATATCTTTCTCTATGTTTTTGTTCCTGCACAAAAGAGAAAAAAATAGTTAATCAGAAAACTGTCCGCATTGGAATTCAACCCTCTGCAGCTTTTATTCCACTTTATATAGCAAGATACACAGGATTAATCGAAACCGCATTAAAAGATGATAAAATAACCGTTATCTGGCAGGATTTTGAATCAGGTCCGCCTATGAATGAATCCCTCTCTGCTGACATGACAGATATCGGAGTAATCGGAGACGTTCCGACGGTAACTGCTCTTTCAAACACAAATTCAACCTCAATGAAAATGGTAGGTGTTCCGGCACGGGGTTCAAACGCCTATGCCATGCTTTCCCTGAAAAACAACGACACATTCAACAGTTCAAAAGATATGAAAGGTAAAAAAATTGCAACGGTTTTCGGTTCTACAGGACACAATTTTACTACAAAACTTCTTGCAAAAAACTCCCTGACCTTTAATGACATTGATTTTTTAAGCATTTCCGCATCAGATGCAGAAGCGGCCCTTGTTACGGGGCTTGCAGATGCTGTTGTAATCTGGGAACCGAATATCACCCGCTTAATTGACAAAAACATTGCAAAAATCATTGCCTATGGAGATGAAACGGGTCTAAAGGGAACAAACGCTTTCGTTGTCCGGGAAGAATATCTTCTGGAAAACAAACCGGTTATTCAGACAATCCTCAGCGAATATCAGAAAGCCGCTTCCATGCTTGATGAACTTGACGAGGAAACCATTGAAAAAGTTTCACTTGCATTAAAAATCACCAGGGAACAGCTTTTCAAGATATCTAAAATCTACAATTTTAATGTAAATATTACACAGGAAGACGAAGAAGCTTTACAGGACACCATAAGCTTTCTTGTTACTATAGGAAATTTGACGACCCCATATCCGATTCAGGCAAAAACTGTAAAAGATATGTTTTAATCAACGCTTAAAAAGGAAACGCTGATGACATCAAAAAAGTTATTGAAAGATTCTCTACTGATAATCTCATTTATTTTCCTGCTCTTTTCGATTTTAACGACAATGTTTATTTTCAGAATCAGAATGGAAGGACTTTTAAATGAACGCTCCAGGGAAAATATCTCTGAAGTACAGAAACTTTACAGTGAAATGATTAAAAATAAGTTTTCTGATCAGTTTGCTCTTCTTGACGGGCAGTCAAAGTTTTTTGAAAACCTGGACATAAATAACCAGCAAAAAGTCCGGGAAACAATAATGCTTACAAAGGGAATCGGAGATTTTAAAAAGCTGGGATTAATCAGGGAAGACGGAACAGGAATAGACTGCAACGGAAAAAATCTTCCGGTTATAAAAAACAAAGAATATTTTCTTGCTGCTATGGCAAGCAAGGCTCAAAGCATTTCAAACAGAATTGAACTGGATGAAAATCTTGAACCAACCCTCACCCTTCTTTATCCGGTCAAAAATCAGAATTCTGTTTTTCTTTCAGGAACATTTTCATACAATGTTTTAAAGAAAATGGCGTCTTTTCCGATTTTTTCCGGAGAAAGCTATTTCTATATTGTGGCAAATAACGGAAACATAATTTTATGTAACAAGGATAAGAACAAACTTATATATAATGTAAACTTATACGATTACATACTGAACAGCGGCTGTACTGACGGTCATCTGCTCAAAAAAATCAAGATTGACATTCTGAACAACAGAAGCGGACAGATTGAGCTGAATGGAACAGAAGGAAAAAAACTGATGATCTATTCTCCTCTGGATATAAACGACTGGTATATCATTTCGGTTGTTCCAAAAACCTATATTTACAATCAGCAGAGAAATATCAATCTGCTTGTTTACATTCTTATAACAATAGTTTCCTTCATAATGGCGGTTTTTTCTTTCCTGATTTCAATTATCATAAGAAAAAACACCGCAATCAAAAAAGACAATGAACGACTGACCATCGCAAACAATCAGGCCCAGACATTGATTTTTGAATACGATCTGAATAAAAAAACAATTGATTTCTCCGGAGACACACAGTTCATGCTGGGAACGGATAAAAAACACCTGTATTCCGATTTTGTACGGGCAGAACTATTCAGAAGAGTTCATTCTGACGACAAGAACATCATAAATCACCTTGAAAATTCAATCAAAGACGAAACAAATACATTTTCTGCTGAATTCAGATATAAAACCTACTCAAATGATTTTATATGGGTACGGATGACCGGTTCTACTGTAAAAGACGGAAACCAGAAAAAATTTATCGGAAGTATTTCTAACGTAAATGCTCAGATTCTTCATGAGCAGGAATTAAAAAATCTTGCAGAACGGGATAAGCTTTCAAATCTGCTGAATAAAACTGCCATGGAGCATAAAATCAAAAAATATATTTCCTCAGAGGCCGGAAATAAGTTCTGCGTTCTCATTATTATAGACCTGGACAATTTCAAGAGCATCAATGACAAGCTTGGTCATATGACCGGTGACATGGCGATTATCGATACCGCAAAGAAAATATCCCTCATATTCTCTGAAAAGGACTACCTGAGCCGTTTTGGCGGAGACGAATTCTGTATTCTGATGCGATTCAGCGAACGCTTCACAAAAGAGGAAGTCTATAAAATCCTTAAAGAGAAAGGTTCCAGTCTTTGTGCAATTCTGAAGGAAGATTATTTTAACGGTGATACTACAGTACAGGTTACGGCAAGTATTGGAATGGCTTTATATCCTGATAGCGGTACCTCTTATGAAGAATTATTTAAAACTGCCGATGAAGCCTTGTACAGTGTAAAGCAAAACGGCAAAGATAATTATAAAATCGCCGGATTCTAGCTTCAGAGTTCTGAGCCGTCTTTTATTCTGACATTCCGGATATTCTTCAAAACTGTTTACTCAACTCGATTGACACGCATATTTTAAGAAAGGTATAATAATCTGCTTTTTAAATTCTCTTTTTTATAAATCGAGGTAAACGAAATGGTTCTTTTTGGAGGAATCCTCTCAATTAAGGCAATTACATTTTTGTCTTTCTGCGTTTTTTCGATAGCTGCATTGGGCTATCTCTTGGGAAGAATCACTATTAAATGTGTTTCTTTAGGTACAGCCGGAGTTTTCATTGTTGCTCTCCTGTTCGGCGCTTTTTTCTACGGCATCGACAAAAGCGGTGAAATTACCGGAGGTCTTGCTAAACAGCTTATGATTGGCGGAAAAAGCTATATCGTAAATGCCCTTAAGATTATCGAAAATTTAGGTTTGATTCTTTTTGTTACTTCAGTTGGATTTATTGCAGGTCCAAGTTTCTTTGGTGATTTGAAGAAAAACTTTAAGTCATACATCCTTCTTGGACTTATTATTATCGTAGTTGGTGGTCTTACATGCGCAGGCTGTATCGTTCTTGACATCAAGGTTTTTGGCCGTGATATGGAAGAAGCAGGTGCAATGCTTGTAGGTCTTCTTTCAGGAAGCCTTACTTCAACCCCTGCCTTCAGCGCTGCAAAAGCAACTGTAAACGGTGATGAACTTGAAGCTATCGTTGCCGTAGGACACGGAATTGCATATCTTTTCGGTGTAATCGGTGTAGTTCTTTTTGTACAGCTGGTTCCAAAAATTGCAAAGGCAGATATGGAAGCAGAACGACAGAAGCTTTCTGAAGCAAATCCGGAAGTTCCATCAAAGCTTACAGGAACAGAAGTTGAACTTGATCCATTCGGATTCTGTGTATTCTCAATCGTAGCAGTTCTTGGAATTGTAATCGGTTCTTTCAAGTTTGGAAACTTCAGCCTTACAACAACAGGCGGGTGCCTCATTCTTGCTTTGATAATCGGTCACTTTACAAAGTTCGGAAATGTTTCTTTCATGCCAAAGGAATCAACTCTTAAAGTTTTCCGTGAACTTGGTCTTATGCTCTTCTTGATTGGTGCCGGTGTTGCAGGTGGTGCAAGCTTCGTTAAATACTTCAAGTGGGTTTACTTCATCTACGGAATCGTAATGACATTGCTTCCAATGATTATCGGTTACATTTTTGCAAAATTCGCTCTCAAGCTTAATCTTTTGAATAACCTTGGTTCAATCTGCGGTGGTATGACTTCTACCCCTGCTCTTGGAACCCTTATTCAGACTGCAGGAACAGAAAAAGTTGCAGGCGCTTATGCTTCAACTTATCCGATTGCCTTGATTGCAGTCGTAATCGTTTCACAGGTTCTGATTATTATCTTCAGATAAACAAATCTGTATCAACAAAAAACGGGGGCACTTCATGTGAAGTGCCCCTATTTTTTTCTTATAAAAATCAATTAAAAATTGGCGTAAGCGGGGTTCCTATTTTGAAGTCATATTCATTACGCCGTCCCAGTTAGGCTGAACTCCGTTTTGTGCATATGTATGACATCGTTCTGCAAAAACCAGGGCTGCTCTGTCATCGGGATTCATTTTATTTGCCTCAATGAACTTCTTTTCTGCTTCAGCAAATTCCCTGTTCAAATACAAATCAATTGCCCTGTGGAACAAATCAATTTCTTCAAGCTCAAGGTCGCTCATCTCATTCTTGAAGCCTAAAATTGTATAGAGCTGTACAGGAGTGCTTCGACCGACTACCCTTACCCTGTCCAGCCGCTTTGAAACGATTTTTCCTTCGTTTGCACCGGTATTTGCACTGTTCCAGGTTTCATCAGAACACATTATCCAGGTTCCGTAAACCTTGTTTACACCTTCAAGACGGCTGGCAAGGTTTACAGTATCTCCAATCATGGTGTAGTTCATCTTACTGAACTGATCTGTCTGGCTTCCCATAAGTCCGACGAAGGCATCACCTGAGTTTACGCCGATTCGGGTCTGGAAAGGCTTAAGCTCAATTTCCTTCTGGATATCGTAGCCGTCGTCGTCCTTAGCCGTAACCATGTATTTCTTAAAAAGCTCAGAATGGTTCTTATTGAATTCCATTTCAACCTTTTTCATCCTGATGGCAGAATCAAGGCAGAGATAACTCCATTCATTTGCCGTATGCTTTCTGTCCGGATCCGGTGCACCAAACATTGAAATAATGGCATCACCTTCGTATTTATCAATGGTTCCGTTATTTGCAAGGATTTCGTTGGACATGGCACCAAGATATTCGTTCAAATTCTGAATAAGCTTATTTGGTCCTTCTTCACCGTAAATCAAGCCCATTCCTTCACTGAAGGTGGAAAACTTCTGAATATCGCTGAAAAGAGCCGTAATACATTTTTTTTCACCGGTGGTCTTAAAGGCATCCGGATTTTTTCGAAGAAAGTCGACTGTGTCTTTGTTTGCAAAAGAAGAAGCCATCTGAACGATAAAGCGTTTTTCCTTTGAACTGAGAACAAACCGTAAAGAAAGTCCTCCGATAAAAGCAAGAATTGCAAAGACAATACTGTTTACAAATGGAATATAAATATCAAAAGCCAGGAAAAGAACTACCGGAAGGCAGGCAAGAATAAAAAGCACTGTTCCGTTGAAAATATTCTGCCAGGTATTACTTTTTCCATGATTCAAGAACATTACAACAAAGGTAATAAGAACAGTAAAAATAAAACCGAAGCTCCAGTGAACCGGATAAATAAAATTCTTCTGCAAAACAGTATTGATTACATTGGCATGGGTTCCTACGTTAAAGTATGCCCGTACGAAAGGAGTTGCACCGAGGTCCGTAGTACTGGAAGCCGTATTTCCGATAATACAGAAGGAATCCTTGAATTTTTCCTTAAGTTCCCTTGTATACCCTGTATATGAACTGACATTTTCAAGGAGAGTCTTTAATTCCGCAAATAAAGCTTCCTTAAACTCTTCAATTGAAGAATCTGTAAGTCCTGAATTACTCTTTTTAATAAGCTCAAGAGCTTCGTTTATTTCCCCGGAATAATCCGCAGAAGCATAATCCAAAATGTATGAATAAAGCTCATCCTTCATGGAAAAATATTCATCATACATTTCCTGGGTAATTCCGTCATAAGGACTTGAATTTTCATCAAAGCCAGTACATCGTGAAAGAAGCTCGTTCTTATAATTCTTAATCTGAAGGGCATATTCATAAAGCTGCTGAGCACCATCCAGATAATCAAGAATTCTGCCGTCTGGCCGCCTGATTGAAAGCTGGGTAATATTTTCAAGATTCTGAGCAATATCTTCTTCAAGGAATTTAAGCTGAAGCAATGAATAAGCCGATTCCTGCTTAAAAGAAGAACCAAAGCTTCTGTGAAGCCAGTTAATCAGCATTCGGCCGTTTTCATCCAGCGGAATTTTTATGGTTTCCCTTTCTTCAGACCCCGGAAGCTTTACATCGTACAAAACAAGGGAGTTTCTTTTTCTTTCAATTTTCTGAACATCAAGATAATCCAGCAGAGGACCAAAGGTAAGCTGTCCAAGATAGTTCCCGTTGTGATTAAACAAAAGCTCAACACGCCGTCTTACGCCATCGGTATCGATAACGACGTTTGTAAAGCCCACTCCGCTGGCTTTTTCAAGGAAAATGTGCATTGCCGGAGAAAAACCGGAATCTTCACCGTTATACTGGTCCACCGAAGTAAAATCATTGCTTTTTACAATATAATTTTTCGGGTCAACAACATTTTTCATTAAGAAACGGTTATCGATATAATCCAGCTCTTCCTGGGTCTGAGAAAAAATAACTTCGCGGGTATTTACCGTTAGCCAGGCATTTCCAAAAAACTGAATAGCCTTTGCAAAATATTCGTCGTTATCGCGATAGGCATTTTCCATTACGGAATCATGGAGAGTATCAATAGTCGGAGAAACGACCTGAGAAACCAGGTCATCCGTAAACCCGCTGATTTCACTTTTGGAAATCTGTCCGCTTGAAATGCGTTCTCCTAAAAGATAAATACTGTCAATAATCTCATTAGCCTGGTCATTGAAGGCCTGATTTATATTCTGAATGGCATCCGCCGGGACACCTTTCTTTGAAGGCGAAAGGAACTCAACATCGAATACGGCCCGTTCAGCACCAAGCTCTTTCATCTGGATAAGAATGTCGGCGTAAATATCCCGGGACCATGGCCATTCACCAAGGATGTCTATAGATTCATTATCAATATTTACATGAAGAATTTTTTCTGACTGGGCAGGTTCTTTTTTAAGCGCAAGAAATGCGTCATAAAGTCGGAAATCAAGTTTTTTGAAAACTGAAAAAATACCAAGCAGGGTAAAAACGCAGACTAAAACTGCATAAACCGCATAATCTAAATTGCTGATTTTTTTATTCTTTTTTTCTTTTGTCTTTTCCATAAGAAAAGATTATACCATATTATTTCATTATTGAAAATAAAGGTTTAACAGAATAAAAACTGGTCTTACCTGCCCCGGGGACAAGTAAAGCATATTATTTCATTATTGAAAATAACGCTTTTTTTGCTGCAAGCTGTTCGGCTTCCTTCTTGGAGCCGGCTTTTTCAGGACCGAAAACCTTATTGCCCAAATGAACCTGAACTTCAAAAACCCGTTCATGGTCAGGGCCTGTTATGGAAACAGTTTCATAAACCGGACAGGATTTTGTCTTTTTCTGATAGTATTCCTGAAGAAGGCTCTTGTAATCCTTTCCTCCGGTTTCCTGAAGCATACGAACCTCCGGAATAATAAAGGAAAGAACATATTTTTTTGCAGCTTCATAACCGGAATCAAGATATATTGCCCCGATTACAGCTTCCATACAATCGGCTAAAATGGCCGGCTTTTTTCGGCCTCCGCTTTTTTCTTCACCTTTTCCAAGGACAAGAAGCGTATCAATTTTCAATTTTAAGGCAACAGGACTCAAAGCCTTTTCAGAAACAGCGGCCGCCTTAATTTTTGCAAGGTCTCCTTCCTGATTTTCCTTCATATCGTTATAAAGAAAATCCGCGGTTACAAGTCCAAGAACAGAATCTCCCAGAAATTCAAGGCGTTCATTATTCAGATGCTTTGCTTCAGAATTTTCATTTGAAAACGAACGGTGATGAAAAGCAAGATCTAAAAGAGAAATATCTTTAAATGACACTCCTACACTTTTTTGAAAAGCCAGAAGGCTGTTTTTTCTTTCCGGTAAAATCTTCATTTGTACTTGTCCCTGCAAAAAAAAAACACAAGCCAGTAAACGACTTGTGTTTATTAAATAATTAATTTTGAAAAATCAATTAAACTTATTTAGACTGTTCAGATTTGATGAAGTCATAAGCATCGCGAACTGTTTCAAATTCGTTAGCTTTTTCATCAGGAATGCTTACTCCGAGTTCTTCTTCAATTGCATAAACAAGTTCGTATGTGTCAAGGCTGTCTGCGCCAAGATCACCACGGAAAGAAGAGTCCAATGTAATTTTGCTTACATCAATCTCAAGTTTGTCAGCGATAAGTTTCTGGATTTTTTCGAATAATTCGTCCATTTGAATTGCTCCCTTGTTTTAGCCGTTTACTTCAGGTGTAATAACCTGACGTCCGCGGTAGAATCCGCATTTTGGACATACTCTATGAGACTGGATAAGGTTTCCGCAGTTATTGCATTCAACAAGCTGTGGAGCCTCAAGTTTCATATTGATGCTCTGACGTCTTTTTGTTACGGCTTTAGATGTTTTCGATCTAGGTACTGCCATGTATGTAACCTCACTAAATTAGATAATTTTTCTGATTTACTGTGATTAAATATACAACAGTTCCAATCAGTGTGTCAACTCATTATAACACTTTAATTGCCTTTGTCAAACGATATTTTTGAAATTAGAATAAAATCCCGACATACAAAGGCGTTTTTTCCTTCACCCTACTTTCGAAACTTGTCCCTGAGGGCCTTTTCTACGATTTCCGGAACCATTCCGGTAATATCTCCGCCCAATTTTGCAAGCTCCTTGATCAGGCTGGATTTCAAAAGGAGATATTTCTGCTCCGTCGGCATAAAAACAGTTTCAATCTTTGAGTTTAAATTATAATTCATCAGTGATAAATCAAACTCATAGGAAAAATCGGTTGAATTTCTTACACCACGGATAAGTACGTTCGCTGCACTCTTTTCAGCGTAATCAACTACAAGTCCGTTCCAGACATGAACCGTAACATTCCTGTATGGAGCAACTAATTCTTCCATAAACTTCAGTCGTTCTTCCTGGGAAAACATGTATCTTTTTTCATCATTAACAGCTATCAGAACATCTACTTCATCAAAAATTCTTGAAGCACGCTGAATGATATTCAAATGACCGTTTGTAGGAGGATCAAAGGATCCCGGAAATACTGCTTTTGACATAAAAAAATTGTATCTCGTTTGACGAAAATACACAAGCATTGTATTATTGTCATATGAAAAAGATTTTACACGCAGCACTTATTACTCTCGCAAGTATTTTACTTTTTTCCTGTAAATCAACGGATGTTCCCGAAGAACCTCAGGAAAAGACAGAGCCTGTAGTACAGGAAGTAAAAGAACCGGAAACACCAGCTCCGGTAGACGATGAATTCTCCCGTTCAACTCAGGAAGTATCAATTACTGTCGAAGAATTTAATGCGGATAAAAAAGCTATCCTTGACATAATTAAAGAACTTTCCTATGTAATGCAGGACAGAGATTACAACAAATGGCTTACATACATCGAACCTGAATCTGTAACTTACTGGTCAAACCCTAATAATTTGAAACAGGCATCAAAAAGACTTCCTGTAAAGGGTATGAAACTTGCAAACCTGAATGATTACTTCACATTTGTATTTGTACCTTCAAGAAAAGGCCGGGAAGTTGATGAAATCCGGTACATTTCTCTTGAAAGCGTAAAAGCGGTTCAGAATACAGACGAACAGGATATAGTTTACTATAACTTCGTCAGAGAAAACGGAAAATGGATGGTTCGCCTTCCGCCGAATGCAAATTAGTAACCAGAAGCATTAAAGTCTGTTTTAGAGTATAAACAGGCGGCTCGGAATTGAAAAAGCACTAATAAGTTGATTTTTTAACTCCGTTAATTTATAATGAGATGAGTTTTTTTATTGATTTTTAGATAAATGTTTTCCAGGAGGGACATTTTATGTGTATGACAAAAAAAGCAGTACTTCTTGCTGCATGTGCGGCACTTTGTGCAAATCTCTGGGCTCAGCAGGTACAGAGAAAATCATCGTCTTCAAAAGCAGAAAGTTCTGTTGAAGAGGAATACTTTAACGACATTGACGGAGTTGTAATCTTGAGTCTTGCAACTTCCGACGAATACGACAACAAACTTGTTGCAATGCAGTTCCTCGAAGCTGCCGTTGAAAACGGAAATGTAAACGACGACATCATGAAGGCATTGAACCAGCTTGCAGGTGAAGGAATCAACACCCAGTCAAGAACAAACGGTCGTCTTGTAAACAATTTCCCTGACATCCGCCGCCGTGCATGTCTTGCTCTTGGAAAAGTAAAAACAGAAGAAGCAAAAACCTACCTTGTTTCTGTAGCACTTGCAGAAAATGAACCAATGGTTATTTCTGCAGCAGTTAATTCCCTTGGAGAAATCGGAATCAACAAAAACGACGAAGTTGTAGATGCAATTGCCTTCGCAAACAAGAGAAACCAGATTTTGAATCCAACTTCTTCCCTCGCTTCTGAAGTAATCGACTGTTATGCAAAACTTGCTGAAAGTACAGAAAACAAAAAGATTATCATTGAATCTCTTACAAAAATTGCTTCAGATTATCACTATGTAACACCAGTAAG
The DNA here is from genome assembly GCA_946186185.1 of uncultured Treponema sp. Classification (GTDB taxonomy): domain Bacteria; phylum Spirochaetota; class Spirochaetia; order Treponematales; family Treponemataceae; genus Treponema_D. Next base: position 23,745 of record CAMHMJ010000020.1, read on the forward strand.
AAACAAAGCTTTGAAGCTTTTGAAAACACTTTCAGATTCTTCAAGCAGTTCGAAGGACCAGAAATAAGGATTAAATGAACCTTAGAACCAAAGGTCTATAACAGACAATTCTTAAATTGTATAAGGCTGCTGTGAAAACGGGCAGCCTTATTTTCTATAAAAGTATTTTTAGGAAAAAAGAATGGAACCAATTATTTTAGCCTCCTCCTCTCCAAGAAGGCAGGAAATCTTACGCATGCTGAATATACCTTTCAGAGTAATAATGCCGAACATCGACGAATCGATTACAATGGGACTTGAACCGGAAGATATACCAGAGCTTCTTGCCAGGGAAAAGGTAACTGAAGTTTTAAGAACACTTCCTTCGGAACAGGAAATTCCCTGGGTTTTAGGTGCTGATACTTTAATAGTAAAAGACGGCAAAATCTATGGAAAACCTGAAAACCAGGATATTGCAGAAGAATATCTGAAAGAATTTCAGGGCTCGAAACATACGGTTTACACAGCCCTTGTGCTTTATAACGGCAAAACAAAAACAACAACCACAAAAACAGCAAAGACTGAAGTAACCTTCTCACCAATGACAGATGAAGAAATTCAGTGGTATCTTGATACCGGTGAGTGGCACGGAGCAGCCGGGGGTTACAGAATCCAGAGCCTTGCTTCCTGCTTCATTGAAAAGCTGGACGGTTCTCAAAGTTGTGTAACGGGATTGCCAATAAAAGAGCTTTATGATATATTGAAAGAACAAAACTATTCTATTTTGGAATAGAAAAAAGTATCGTATGATACTTAAAAATCTTCCGTGCCCCTTACAGGGTATCGAGAAAAAGAGTACGGGGTAAGATGTTCTGCTGGCTGACAGCAGGATTTAGAATCTTACCAGTGAAGGAGAAACTCATGGCAGTAGTTACCATGAAAAACCTGCTTGAATCTGGAGTACACTTCGGTCATCAGGTAAAACGCTGGGATCCACGTATGAAGAAGTACATCTTCGCAGAACGCAATGGTATCCACATTATCGACTTGCAGAAGACAATCGCTGCAATCAAAGACGGCTATGATGAAGTACGCAGAGTTACTGCATCTGGCAAATCAATCCTCTTCGTAGGAACTAAAAAACAGGCACAGCAGGCTGTACAGAAAGAAGCTGAACGCTGTGGTATGTTCTATGTAAACAACCGCTGGCTTGGTGGTATGCTTACAAACTTCACAACAATCAAAAAATCTCTTCAGAGACTTAAGAAAATCGAAAAAATGGAAGTAGACGGAACTTTCGACAGTCTTACAAAGAAAGAAGTTTCTGCTCTCCAGAAAGAAAAAGCAAAGCTTGAAAAGAACCTCGGCGGTATCAAAGAAATGAAGGAACTCCCAGGAGCAATCTTCATCATCGATACACACAAAGAGCAGATTGCAGTAGCAGAAGCTCGCCGCATGGGTATCCCAATCATCGCTGTTGTTGATACAAACTGTAATCCGGAAGGAATCGACTACCCTATTCCAGGTAACGATGACGCTATCCGCGCAATTTCTTTGTTCACTTCAATCATTGCTAACGCAGTTATTGAATCAGACAACGAAAACGGTCTTAAGATTCTTGAAAACCTTGACGGTGATGAAGAAGTTATCACTGATGCTTCCAACAAGGACGAAGACGAAGAAATCGTTGACTACTCTAACTATCAGCCAACAGAACCAAAAGAAGAAGATGTTGAAGCTGATGAAAAAGATAGCCTCGTAGACGAAGACAAAATCTACAACAACAAATAATTTAGTTTTCCCTCTAAAAACTTCTCTTTTTAGGGGGAACTAAAAGTGCGGGATTTTCCCCGCCAGTCAATTAAAATCTTTATTTTAAGGAAAAACAAATGGCATTTACTGCTGGTGATATTAAAACTCTCCGTGACGCAACTGGAGCAGGTCTTTTGGACTGTAAAAAAGCTCTTGCCGACACAAATGGTGACGTAGCTGCTGCTGAAAAGCTCCTTAAGGAAAAAGGTCTTGCTTCAATGGCAAAAAGAACAGACCGTGCAGCAGGCGAAGGCCGCATCGTTGTAAAACAGGACGGAAACCGCATTGCAATGATTGAAATTGTAAGCGAAACTGACTTCGTTGCAAACAATGCAGACTTCATTGAAACTGCTGAAAAAGCAGCTGAAATCACACTTGAAAAGAAGGCTTCTGGTGTTCTTGAAGAGCACAAAGCTCTTGTTGAACCGCTTCTCGTTAAATTCCGTGAAAACATCTCTGTAAAGAGAGCAGAATACATAGAAGTTGCTGCAGGTTCATCTGCTTCTACATATGTTCACCACGACCACAAAATTGGTGCAGTTGTAGTAGTTAAGGGTTCAGAAGATGAAAAGGTAAAGGAATTTGCACATGTCTGCTGTCTTCACCTTGCATCTAACAAACCTGAATATATTACTAAGGAAGAAGTTCCACAGTCATATATCGATGACCAGACGGATATCTTCAAGGCTCAGATGGCTGAAGATCCTTCAATGGCTAAGAAACCTGATAACGTTAAAGAAGGAATCCTCAAAGGAAAGATTTCAAAGGCTTTGGCTTCAATCTGCTTTATGGATCAGCCATACCTTGACGATGAAAAAATCACTGTAGCTCAGGCTATTGCAAACACTTCAAAAGCTGCAGGTGCAGATCTTTCATTTGAAAAAGTTATCCTTTACGTTCTCGGAAAATAAGGTATACTTATAAGTTAAAAGGAGCAGAAAATTTATAATTTTCTGCCCTTTTTATGTTTGTTTTTTTGAGGAGGAAAATTTTATGGCAGAAACAAACGAAGCAAGAATGGAAAAGACAATTGCTGCTTTAAAAGATTCATTCAATGCAATCAGAACTGGACGCGCTTCAGCTTCAATTTTTGATAAAGTCCGCGTTGATTATTATGGAACAAAAACACCTTTAAACCAGGTTGGAAACATCTCCATTCCTGAGGCCCGCTCCATTATCATTCAGCCTTTTGATAAATCACTTATCGTAGAAATTGAAAAGGCTATTCTTACAGCTGATCTTGGACTTAATCCCTCAAACGACGGAAAAGTAATCAGAATTTCTATTCCTCCTCTTACACAGGAAAGAAGAAAAGAGCTTGTAAAACAGGCTAAAACAATCGCTGAAAATTCAAGAACTTCAATCAGAAATATCCGCCGTGACGGAAATGAAGAACTCAAAAAACAGCAGAAAGGCGGAGAAATTACTGAAGATGATCTTAAAAAAGAAGAAGACTCTCTTCAGAAACTCACCGACAAATACATTGCTGAAATAAATAAGATTTACGATTCGAAAGAAAAGGAAATTCTTGAGGGCTAATCACCTGATGGCAATAGATAAAGAACACCTTCCCGTTCATGTTGCTATAATTATGGACGGGAATGGTCGCTGGGCAAAACAACGAAATCTTCCACGAACAAGCGGTCACAAAGAAGGTTTGACTGCTGCAAAAAATATCATTCGAGAAGCAGCAAATCTTGGCATTAAGTATGTGACACTATACACTTTCTCAACTGAAAACTGGAAAAGAGCCCAGGAAGAGGTCGGCTATCTTATGGGTTTGATAAAAATGCACCTGAGAGCCGAGTTCGCTTTTTATAAACAGAATGGAATACGAATTGAACATATTGGAGATTTAGACGGTCTTCCACAGGATGTTCAGGATGAAATCATTCAGGCAAAAAAAGACACAGCCGGTTTTACAGGAACAACGGTTGTTCTTGCCATAAATTATGGCGGCCGGGACGAAATTGTCCGCGGAGTTAAAAAACTTATTTCTAATAATCAGGAAATTACGGAAGAGTCGTTGACATCTTCTTTTGATATACCGGATTTACCGGATGTAGATTTATTAATCAGGACTGGCGGAGAATTACGCTTAAGTAATTTTCTTTTGTGGCACGCTTCTTATGCAGAGCTTCTGTTCACACAAACCCTCTGGCCAGATTATACAGTTGAAGAGTTCCATAAGGATTTGGAAACATTTCAAAAAAGAACAAGAAGATTCGGCGGAGTTTTAGAAAATTAAAGCTTAAATGATGACGAGATTTTTATGAGTAAAGTAGCCCAGAGATTATTGGTATTTTTTATAGGTGTTCCTCTAATAATTGGAATTGTGCTTGTACAGTTCTTTTTCCATCTTCCATTAAATATTGCAATTATTTTCAGTGCGGTACTTTCATGCATTGAGCTGCATGCGATGTTTTCAAAAAAGACTGCCCTGCTTCCAAAATGGCTTTTAATTACACTTTCAATTCTTTTTCCAGTAGCGGGATATCTGTTTACAATATTTGACTTTGACTTTGATTACCTTACATGGATATTTGCTTTTTCTGCCATGATTCTTATGGCGGCAGAATGCTTTTTTCACAAAACCTTTGAAGAATCCATTACCCGGCTTACAGCTTCGGTTTTTATAATTTTTTACAGCGGATATCTGATCACATTTATTCAGCGTATTGGAACACTTGAAAATTCAACGTTTTTCCTTGCCCTTTTCTTCTTTACGGTTTTTATAAACGATTCGCTGGCCTGGCTTTGCGGAGTTCTTTTTGGAAAAAACAACCGGAATATTTTTGCCGCAAGTCCTAACAAGAGTCTTGCGGGCTTTATCGGCGGTATTTTCTGTGCAATTCTGGGCTGTATTCTTGCAAAATTAATCTGGCCGGATTTTCTTCCCGGCTCATTTGTAAAACCTGTTATTCTGGGCTTTTTCAGTGCCCTTGCAGGTATTACCGGAGACCTGATTGAGTCTGTTTTCAAGCGTTCTGCTGAAGTAAAAGACAGCGGAAACATTATTCCTGGTCGCGGCGGATATCTGGATTCCATGGACAGCCTTCTTTTTACGGCTCCGGTTTTCTATGCACTGATTTATTTCTTATACATCTATAATTTCGCTTAAACGGAGAAAGATATGAAAAAAGTTTTGGTTCTAGGTTGTACGGGCTCTATCGGAACGAGCACCCTGAATATCATTCGAAATGAAAGCGAAAAATTTTCTGTCTGCGGACTTTCTGCTCATACCAAAAAGGAAAGTCTTGAATTTCTTAAAGAGGAATTTAATTGTCCTGTAACCCTTACAAGCGAAGACGGAATTGAAGGAATTGAGAAGCTTCTTGATGAGACCCAGCCTGATGTTGTTGTAAACGGAATTGCAGGCTCCAGCGGACTTTTACCTTCAAAGCTTGTTCTGGAACGGGGCTTAAAGCTTGCTCTTGCCAACAAGGAAACCGTTGTAATGGCCTGGCCATTAATTAAAAAACTTGCAGAAAAAAATAAGGCCTCAATTGTTCCAGTTGATTCAGAGCACTCTGCAATATTTAATCTTGTAAAACAGGTAAAAAAAGAAAATATCGATAAAATCATTTTAACCGCTTCCGGAGGACCTTTCAGAACCTATACCCGGGAACAGCTCGAAAACGTAAGCCTGAAGGATGCATTGAATCATCCGACCTGGAAGATGGGACAAAAAATTACGATAGACTCCGCTTCACTTGCAAACAAGGGGCTTGAAGTAATCGAAGCAGTCCGGCTTTTTGATGTTCCAAGCGAAAACGTTCTGGTCGTTATTCATCCCCAGAGCCTGATTCATTCTCTTGTAAGAACTAAAGACGGAATGCTTTATGCACAGATTTCAGATCCGGATATGAAGCATCCTATATTGAGTGCCTTGAACTGGCCGGCAATTGAACCAACTCATTTAAAACCATTTGAGCTTTTTGATTCTACCATGACCTTCTTCAGACCGAGAACAAAGGATTTTCCGATGCTTGAGTACGGTTTTGAAGCGGCAAAGAAAACCGGCTGCTATTCCGTGGCATACAATGCGGCAAATGAAATTGCAGTTCAGGCTTTCATTGATGGTAAAATCGGTTTTACCGCTATTTCCAGAATCGTAAGGGCTGTTCTTGATAAGGACTGGTCAAAATCTCCAAAAACCTTTGAAGATGTTTTTGAAGCTGATAAACAGGCCAGATCTTACGCAGGCGAAATTATCTAAATGAAAATATTATACGGTCTTCTCTGTCTTGTTTTTCTGATTATTTTTCATGAATTCGGTCATTTCATAATGGCAAAAATTTGTGGTGTTACAGTAGAAGCCTTTTCTGTTGGTTTTGGACCTGTTCTTCTTCATAAAAAAATCCGGGGAACAGACTGGCGCCTCTCCTTAATTCCTCTGGGGGGGTACTGCGGAATGAAGGGAGAAAAGGAATTTCAGGATTCATTAAAAGCGGGTCTTGACTATATAAAGGCAGATTCCGATTCCCTTTACGGAGTTCATCCCTTCAAAAGAGTTCTGATAGCCTTTTTTGGACCTTTTGCTAACTTTTTCTTTGCATTTTTGTGCTTTACCGTAATTGCCCTTACCGGCTACAGCTATTATTCCTATTCTTCTAAAGTCACACTTGCAGATGAAATCTATCCGGAGCTCCATTCTGCAGCAAGAGATGCAGGAATTCAAAGCGGTGATAAGATTATTAAAATCAATGGAAAAGCAATCGAAACCTTTTCCGACATAATTTCTGAAATCGTTTCAAAACCGGATGAAGATATAAAAATTACTGTTCTTAGAAACGAAGAAGAAATGGAATTCCTCGTTCACTCGGATTTAGACAAAGACACTGGAGCAGGAAAAATCGGAGTAACCGCCGATACAGAAACCCTTTCAAAATACGAAATGGCACGTCTTTCTTTTTTCCCGGCACTTTTAAAAGGATTAACGGAATCCATAAATGCGCTTAAGCTTACAGTAAAGGGAATATTTACATTATTCAAAGGTGTGAAACTGGACAACGCAGTTTCAGGACCTGCACGGGTTGTGGACATGATGGGAAGCGTTGTGAAAGAAAGCTTTTCAGGCGGTTTTCGGGAAGGTCTTGTTAATACCCTGAATTTTATGGGCTTTATCAGTATATCCCTTTGCTTTATGAACCTGCTTCCAGTTCCGATTCTGGACGGCGGGCTTATACTTTTTGCCCTGATTGAGCTGATTTCCAGAAGAAAACTTTCTCCAAAAGTGCTATACTATATTCAGTTCATTGGAATCGCTTTTATCGCATTCCTGTTTATTCTTGGACTAACCGGAGATGTAAAATATTTTATTGGAAACCTTAAAAAATAGAGGACAGTTATGAAATCGAGTAAAATAGCTTTATTAATCAGTTCATTATTTCTTTTTAATTACAATATTTTTTCGCAGTCACAGCAGTCTACACAGGGACATCAGGAAGCGGTTTCCATTATTGTTCCTACAAAAGAAGGCGGAAGTCCGGATCAGTCCTATTTTTCTGCCGGTAAAGACGGTTTTTTAATCAGCTGGGGTCCGGACAATATCGGTGAACACTATCAGGTAACTGACCTGGAAATAAAAATGATTGCAGTTTCTCCAACAGGTACGGAAATTGCAGTTTATGAAACTGACGGTGGAGCCGTAAACCGTCTTTCTGTCTGGAACTGGAATACACTTTCAAAAAAGCTTTCCCGCCGTTTTGTGGACACAATCACAAGCCTTTCCTATTCTGAAAACGGAAACTATCTGATGGTCGGAACCGCTTCTGTTGACGGACTTGTATTCATCAAAACTCAGACTGGAACCGTAGTAGAAAAAATCTACGATAATACAGGCATTGTTTCCTACGCAAAAACAAGCGCAACGGAAAAAACAGCCGTTACCTACTCTCCGGTAGGAAACCTTACCTATTACAATCTTACAACTGGAAAGCTCAAAAAGAAATTCAGCGTTATGCAGGGACTTGAACAGCCGATTCTTTTCAATTCTTCAATGTTTCTGGCTGGTGTAAAGGACGATAAAATTTATGTTTTCCAGGCTACCACCGGTAAAAATGTAATGACGGTTAATGCTGAAAAACCGCTTTTGTTTTCTTCTAAAGAAGACCATAACCTCTATTACCTGACAAATGATTCCCGTGGAACCTATGTCCTTAATATGCTAGAAAATGTTGACAATCAGACAGTTACACAGCCAAGAATCCTTAAAACCTTTGTAAACGGTCCAAGGGGAAGCTACGAAATTGTTTCCGGAACAAAAGCGGGAAACGAAATTGTTCTTGGTTCAAAAAGCGGTGCCCTGTACAAAACGGATGCAACGGCTCAGACAGGCTCTTTGAGATTATCTTCCATTACGGAAAATATGTTCGAAAAAATCTATGACATGGCTCCTGTTGGTGAAGATTACTACTTCCTTACTAAAAAGCAGATTTATAAATCAAGTTATGATACCGGCTATGTAACACCTCTTGGACAGAACAGCGGACACAACCAGCTTCTAACCTACGGAGATAAAATTATTCTGTGGACAAAGGAAACACGAGAGCCGGTTCAGCTTTTTAATACAGTCACAAAAGAAGTAAAAAATCTTTTTACCCCGAAGAACAACCTTCAGTCTATCAGGCTCTTTGGGGACACTCTTGTTGAAATGGAAAATGCCTCAAACATAAATCTGTACAACCTTGATTCCAATACTTTTAAGAACGTTTATATGGGAGCGGGACTTCAGGATGCTGTAATTGCATCAAATGGAAAGCTTTATGTTGCAAAATCCTATGCAACAAATCCAAAGGGAGCCCTCCTCTGTGTAGATATGGAAACCGGAGAAACTGTTCCAACCAATTTAGGCGGAAATGTAAGTTTTGCCCTGGAAATCTACGGAAAAGATATATACGGTATCGGCGTTCAGTCAACGGATAATACAAAAAGCACGGTTGTGTTCAAGTACAACCCGGAAACCAAGGCTACCCAGGGAATCTTAAGGCTGAAGGATGAAGATCCGGATGCATTCTCCTATATGCACTACCCGCTCTTGTACACAAATATCGGAAAAGATACTGTCCGGGCACAGCACTTAAACGGAGGCAAAAGCTATAATCTTAAGAGAACTGCCAGCCTTCCGCTGAAAATCTGCCAGAACTCCAGCAAGGTAGTTGTTTTGAACCGCGACGGCTGTATTTCCTGGTACGAACCCAACGGTCAGGCCGTTTTAGCCGACTGGTACCTGACCACAGACGGCCAGTGGTTTGAGTACTAAGTGTAATACCTGGAGAATGCAAAGTTTGCTCATTTAATAAAAATGGGCGTAAGCGGGATTCCTTTTTTTGTTAAGAACATAGCCCTTCATATATTTTCTGATATTCCAGGGCGCTTTTTTTCCAGGAGAAGTCTTTGGTCATGGCATTTTTTATAAGCCGGGAAAAATCGTTTTTATTTGAATACCAGGTGTCCACCGCCCATTTTACGGTATTAAAAATTGCTTCCGGGGTAAGAAAATCAAATACAAAGCCAGAGCCCTTGTCTTCTGGTAACCTTGCAGCAGGTGAATAATTCTGTACGCTATCCTTTAAGCCCCCTGTATTTCGAACTATTGGAAGAGTTCCGTATCTCATAGAATACATCTGGTTTAAGCCGCAGGGCTCATATCTGGAAGGCATCAAAAAAAGATCGCTTCCGGCTTCTGCAAGATGACTTAAACTGTCGTTGTAACCGATAAAGCATTTAAAATTTTCCAGTTTCCCGGAAAGACTTTTTATTTCGTTCTGACACCATTCTTCTCCGCTTCCGATTACTATGAACTGAACCTTTAATTCCGAACATATTTTGTACAGGGAACCGTACATTGGAGCAAAAACTTCTGAAATTCCCTTCTGAGAAACAAGCCGGCTTATCATTGAAATTACAGGTACATTTTTATCCTGTTTTAAGCCAAAGCGTTTCTGTAATTCTGTTTTGCAGGCTGTCTTCCCGGAAATTTCATCTTTAGAAAAAACAGAAGGAATGAGATGATCCTTTTTAGGATTCCAGACCTCCTCGTCAATTCCGTTCAGGATTCCTTTTAAAGAAGAAGAACGAACCCGGTAAAGCCCGTCAAGCCCTTCTCCGAATTCAGCAGTCTGGATTTCCTTTGCGTAGGAAGGAGAAACCGTGGTAATAAAATCTGCACAGGTCAGACCGGCCTTTAAAAAATTAACACTGTAGGAATCTTCAAAACCGGCGGGAAAGCGCAATTCTTCCCCAAGCCCTAAGAATTTATAGGCTTCAACCGGAAATTTTCCCTGATAGGCCGCATTGTGAACCGTTATGACGGATTTTGTATCAGAAAAAAAGGAGTTTTTTCTTTCCTGATATTTAAGGAAAACAGGAGCAAGGGCACTGGCCCAGTCGTGCACATGAATTATATCGGGCCGAAAATTTATTTTTTCACACAACCGGAAAAGACTTCGGTTGAAGAGAGAAAACCGAACCGGATTATCGTTGTATGCACTTGTATTGGAAGGACCGTAAATCCCCTCCCTGCCGAAAAACTTTTCAAAATCCATAAAATAGACTTCTACCGGGCTTTCCGGAAGAGTTGTTTTGTAAAAATCTACCCGGACTTCAATGGGGCCAAGACTTACAAACACATCTTTTGCCACAGAAGAAAGCTGACTTTTGTCCACGGAATAATAACGAGGCAGAAGCAGCTTTACTTCATGTCCCAGCAGGGAAAGAGCCTTAGAAAGAGATGAAACGGCATCCGCAAGCCCGCCGGTTTTTGCAAAGGGCCAGGCTTCCGTACTTAAAAAGAAAATTTTCACTTTGTGTGAACGGCTTTATAGAAAGCTTCTTTTGAATTTAAAATTGTCTTTTCTGCAACGCAGTAAGAAATTCTAAAATATCCCTTTCCACCGAAAGCACTTCCCGGTGCACAAAGAATATTGAAATTCTTAAGGTGATTTGTGAAAGCAAGATCATCGTCATTCCAGCCTTCCGGAACCTTTACGAAAAGATAGAAGGCGCCTTCCGGACGAATATATTTTAATCCCGCATAATCCATAACTTCCATTATTTCATTGCGTCGTTTTTCGTACAGGGAATAATCACAAGGAGCATCCCAGGATTTTGCTATAACCTTCTGGAAAAAAGCCGGTGCATTAACAAAGCCCAGAACACGGTTTGCAAGAACGCAGCCTGCAATAAACAAAGAAGCTTCCTTTGAAAGAGGATTTGCGGCAATATAGCCGATTCGTTCACCAGGAACGCTTAAATTCTTTGCAAAGCTTGTTACAACTGCAGAATATTCGTAATGAGGGAAAGCGGCAGCTACCTTTTTTCCTTCATATGTAATTGCCCGGTAAGGTTCGTCAAGAATCAGGTATGGGAAACGGTTATTTTTTTCACCAAATTCTTTGAGAACCTTTGAAAGGGCAATAATCTCCTCTTCAGAATAGATTTTTCCGGAAGGATTGTTAGGAGAGTTGATAAGAATTGCGGCAGTTTTGGAGTTCAGGGCTTTTTTTATTTCATCAATGTCAAGGGAACAGTCGTCCTTTGTTTTTACCCGGTGAATTTCTCCACCGTGATTGTGAATGTAGTTATCATATTCTGTAAAATACGGGCATGGAACAATTACTTCATCCCCTGGGTTCAGGAGAGCTTTCATTACACAGTTTAATGCACCTGCTGCTCCTACTGTCATTACAACATTTTCAAAAGAAAGCTCAACTCCCTGTTCAAGACTAGTTTTTTTTGCCATTGCGGCTCTGGCTTCCGGATAACCTGCATTCGGCATATATCCGTGGCACATATGAGTTGTATCATTTGAAACATTCTTTATTTCGTCTAAAACTTCTTTCGGCGGATCTAAATCTGGATTTCCGATACTGAAATCAAAAACCTTGTCTTCTCCATATTTCTTTTTTAATATTGCACCTTCTTCAAACATTTTTCTGATTACACCTGCAGAAGGGCTTTCTAAAGTTTCTTTAATTTTTTGAGCTATCATATATTCCTCTTTTTTTAGTAACTGTTATTATATCATATTTGTTTGATTGTGTATAATATGAAAATTCACTATAATGAAGGCAATTTATGAAGAAGATTTTATTTATTTTTTCAATATTTTCTATTTCCCTCTCAGTTTTTGCACTTCCCTTTAATTCAGAATTGAAGAATGACGAAAAGAAAAAGCTGGAAGCAGGTGAAGTCCTTATCAGAAACATCGATTATCCAAAATACATGTGTCTTGAGGAACAGAACGAAGCCTGCAAAAAAATCATTAAAAGTATAAACGAAACCAAACCCAATTATCTTGCAGAGGTGATTCAGATAAAACCCTATAAGGGAAATGAAGACCTTCCGAAAAAAATCCGCAGTGCACTTGAAAACATTCAGGATTATGCAGGAATTCCTTACTGGTCGGAACACCACCAGCGCTACTGGGATTTGTATTCTTCATCAGAAGTTCTTTCAAGAAGAGAAGACGGAAACAAAACCTGGCTGGACACAAAACTCTATATGGAACCTTTCGGGGATATTTTCAGCCCGATTTATATTGAGGAAGAGCCATTTTCCCTTTCAAATGCAGGTAAAAACTCCGGCGAAGATGACAAAGGTTACATTTTCTATACTCAGACGAACACAAACAACCTTAAATTTGAAGGAATTACCTGCGTAAAGTCCTACTGTATGAAAAGTGCCATAATTCTTTTCAGAGACGGAGATAACTGGATTTTATATGGCGCAGGAGGAGTAAAAGCCCCTCGAGTACCATTCCTTACACCAAGAATCGAAACAAGCTTTATTAATCGAATAAAAACCTTCTGTAATTTTATTTTTACAAAGATCTAGAATTCTGGAGCATAATGTGATTTGGGTCATTGGCAGTGAAAACGAACTTGGAAAAGAAATAACAGACTTGCTTAAGCAGAAACAGGCCTTGTTTGTCACCTCTGATTCTGAGCTGGATATTTTAAAATACGAAAATCTTGAAAATTTCATAAAATCAAAAGAAACGGAAGTTTACTATTCTTCCCACAGAAATTTAAAAAATCCCACGGAAGGAAAAATCGACTGGATAATAAACTGCACCTCCCTTTTTGACGGGCGATATGCAGATACCGGCGAAAATTCAAAAAACAAGATGTCCCTGAATGTTGCCCGGGTTTCAAGAGAGCACGGCGCAAAGCTGATTCACATTTCTGACTTTAAGGATAATGAGGTCGAAATCTCTTCTACAATTACCCAGTATTACATCATAAAAACTTCCGGAATCTTTGGAAAAAAAGCAGAAGGAAACTTTTCCCGTCTGATTTCTGACCTGGGCTCGGAAAACCGGAAAGACTTCCAGAATGCCTCGAAAATGCAGTATACCAGTGCCCGGGATTTAGCAGAAGTAATTCTTTCCATAATAGAAAAATCAAAAAAGGCCACAAAGCTCTTTGGTAAAAACAGCGCCCTTTCCCATGGAACCTACATTTTTACAAACAAGGGGTCTGCAACTCCTTATGAATTTGCCGCTTTTGTTTACGGGGAACTTAAAAAGAAAAAGCTTGTTAAAAATGAATGTACGATAAACCCGGTTTCGGAAAATAAACCTGCTTCAAACGATGTTGAAAATCTGGAGTCTGCTTCTGAAGAAACCGACGAAAACCGGTCAGTTTCCTCACCTGACCAGAGAAAAACGGAAAGCACAAAAATCATTTCCTCAGAAATCCTGGAAAAACAGCTGAAATACAAAAATTCTGACTGGAAAGAAGCCGTAAAAAGGATGCTCTGATGAAACTTGCTGATTTTCTTACCTGGCTGGACTCTTACCTTAACTTTGAAAAAACTCAGACAAAAAACATATTCTGGCTTGATTCCATGAAATTTCTTTGTGAAAAGCTGGGAAATCCGGAAAAAGCCGTTCCCTGCATTCATGTTGCCGGCTCTAAAGGAAAAGGAAGCATCTGCCAGATGCTTTCCTGCATAATGGAACAGCACGGTAAAAAATGCGGAGTTTACGCAAGCCCTCATATCAGTGATTTCAGGGAAAGAATCCGTCTTTCCAACAGTTTTTTTGAGGATGAAGTTTATGAAAAATCCGCAGACCAGATTGTTTCCCTTGTTACATCCCTGAAAGACGAAGAACTTCCCGGAGGAAGACGCCTTACCTGGTTTGAACTGGTTACAGTTTTTGCATTTTTATGTTACAGAAACGCCGGATGCGATTTTGTAGTCTATGAAACGGGTCTTGGGGGACGGCTGGATTCAACCAACGTAGTCTCTCCCCTTCTTACGATAATAACTCCGATAGAACTGGAACACACAGAATTTCTTGGGGACACTGTTGAAAAAATCGCAGCCGAAAAAGCCGGAATCATAAAGAAAAATGTTCCCTGCGTTGTTTCTATTCAAAATTACGATGAAGTGAATAAAGTCTTTGAAGATAAGTGCAGGGAAAAAAACTCAAGCCTGCTTCTGCTTAAAAACACCGGTATAGGAATTTCCGGTCTCAAAGAAGATAACCGGATGCAGGTGTTTTTTAATTATGAAGGCTCCCCAGTTACTCTATACCTTAGAATGCCTGGAATGCAGCAGGCTCAAAACGCATTTCTCTGCTATACCGCTGTAAAAAAATTCTTCAGCGATATATCAGAGGAAGAAATAAAGGCAGGTCTTGAAAACGCGGTTCTTCCAGGAAGATTTGAGATTCACGATAATATAATTCTTGACGGAGCTCACACCGTAAAAAGTGTGAATGGAACACTGGAAACCCTGATAAACCTGTTCCCGGATTCATTAAATAAACCGACCCTTCGGCGTCTTCTGTTTGCCTGTGCGGGTGACAAGGATGTTGAGGATATAATCCCTCTCTTTGCAAGATATGGTGGAATATTCCATCAGGTTATCTTTACGGAACCGGAGACCGTCAGAAACTGCAATGCCGAAAAAAATTATCTCATTGCTCAAAAATACGGAATTGAAGCAAAAGTCATTAAAAATTTGCAGGAAGCCTTTATTTCAATTATCTCAGATGCAAAAGCTGACGATAAAATATTAGTTATGGGTTCTTTTTACCTGGTATCAGAAGTCAAACAAATCATGAAAGAAAAAGGCATTGAAACACTATGAGGTGCACTAAAGCTGTAATTTATTCAGAAAATCTTAAAAACAACGTAAATCAAATAAAAAACAATCTGAAGGAAGGAGTTAAACTCTGCGTAGCCGTGAAGGCAAATGCCTACGGAAACGGCGCCCTTGAGTGTGCAAAAATCTACGAAGAGCTGAAAGTAGATTACATGGCCATTGCTACCGTAGAAGAAGGACGCTTTTTACGGGAAAACGGCATTACAACCCCTCTTCTTCTCCTTAGCCTTGCTGATCCTAATGAATTTGAAAGCATCGTAAAATACGGAATTACACCTCTGGTTTACGAGGAAGAGTATTTTTCCCGCCTGAATGAAGAGGCCTGTAAACAGGCGGTTGTAAATCCCGTATTCCTTGCCATCGACACGGGAATGGGACGAATCGGCTGTCATCCGGAGGAAGCACTTAATGTTTCCAGAAAACTTCAGGGATACAAAAATATTTCGCAGAAAGGCGTTATAACTCATTTTGCAGTTTCGGACAGCATAAAAAAATCTGACATTAAATATACAAAAAAGCAGTTTTCACTTTTTATGAAGGCCATCGAAAGCATGAAGCAGAACGGAATAGAACCGGGAATACGAACCTGCGCAGCAAGTGCTGCTTCCATTGCCTTTCCGGAAATGCAGCTGGACATGGTCCGCCCTGGAATAATTCTCTACGGCTACTATGCAGACCAGGTTACAAAAGAATATCTTGAAAAATCCGGAAAAAAACTGGAGCTTGAACCTGTAATGCAGTTTGAAACAAAGGTCAGCTCTGTGCGCCTTCTGAAAAAGGGAGAAAGCGTAAGCTATGGAAGAACCTGGAAATGCAAAAAAGACACATATATCGGCGTTCTTCCAGCCGGATATGCAGACGGACTCTTACGCCGCTATGCAAAAATCTTAAAAGTCAGCATAAACGGCACTTCATACCCTGTTGTGGGACGAATATGCATGGATCAGTGCATGATTGATTTGGGCAGCAACGAAAAGAATGTAAAAGCCTGGGACAAGGCAATCATTTTTGGACCAAAATCAAGGGGTGCGTTCATGACCGCAGACGATATTGCCAGAAAAACCGGTACCATTTCGTATGAAGTCATGACGGCTATTTCTTCGAGAGTAAAACGGGAAGTACAGTAAAAAATCACTGAGGTCGGGGCGCTGCCATTTCTGGCTGTACCCCGTCAATTCACTTTCCCTGCAATCACTTTACCACTGTTCAAGGTGTTCTAAGTCAAGTTCGCTTGTGTTAAGTGCGCTCTTGGAAACCATGAGTTTTTCTCCGGCTTTCTTAAAGAAAACAATTTCATCCGGAGCACAGGAAATATAGTGCATTCCCTTTTCAAGAGTTCGCTTTAACGGAGAACCTGAAATCAGTCCGTTTTCTTTTGTGCATCTGATTTCTTCCATTGTTTCAGGAATGTAGACTGCCCTTCCCCTTGCATTTTCTGTATAAACAGGAGCAATCATCAGGGATGAACCAAACATCAGCTGGTCTTCAATTCCTGAAGCAATCTCGTCCTCCAGATAATCGAATGCAAGAGGACGGAAAAGCATGGTTCCGTCTACTGCACATTTTTCAAATTCCTTTGAAAGGTATGGAATTATTCTGTAGCGGAAGGAAATTAAGGCCTTAAAATCATCAGCATCTTCAAAGCGGTAAACCTCCTGCTCCCGGGTTCCGGCAGCAGAATGATTTCTGAAAAGCGGCGTAAATACAGAAAGGGAAATAAAGCGCATCAAAAGCTCTCTGTTCACATTTCCGCCAAAACCGCCGGTATCGCAGCCCGTATACAAATATCCGCACATATTGAGGGACGGAAGCTGTTTCAAGCACAAAAGAATGTGGGACCACCAGGAAGCGTTGTCTCCTGTCCAGATTCCGCCGTAACGGTGGCTTCCGATAAAGCTGGCCCGGCTGAATAAAAGGATTTTTCTGTCCTTTACATTGTTCTTAAAAAAATCAGAGGCAGCCCGGGTCATGGAAGCGCCGTAAAGGTTATGAACCTTATCGTGTCTAACAAGTGCATACTCCTTTCCATTTTCCTCTATAGTTTTCTCTTTTAAATCTCCTGCAAGTTCAGCAGGAACTTTATGATAGAAGGATTTGTAGTCATCCATGCTGTTCTGAACATGTAAAACCGCTTCCTTTACACCCCACATTGAAGTAAATTCCTTTAAGTCACCGGAAAAAGTTTTTTCAACCTCAGCCTTTACCCGGTTAATTCCTTCCGGAGTGAAAAACAGAGCCGGTTCATTCATGTCGTTCCAGAAACCGTCAATTCCTGCATCGGTGAGGCGTGAATAGTAATTTCCGAACCATTTTCTTGCATCAGGATTTAAATAGTCTGTAAAAACAGATAATCCCGGCCAGACCCCTGCCTTAAACAGAGAGCCGTCTGCTTTTTTGCAGAACATATCCTTTTTTACACCGTCGACACAGACGTCGTCCTTTTCTTCATCAGCTTTTATGCCTGCATCGATAATCGGAACTATGTGAATATTTTTTTTCTTTAATGCAGAAACGCAGCCTGAGAAGTCAGAGAATTTTTCCGGATCTACCGTAAAATCCCTGAAATTCTTCATATAGTCGATGTCCAGGAAAATTGCATCAAGAGGTATTCCCCGTTTTGTATGTTCTTCGTAAACAGTTTCAAGATCCTTCTGAGTACCATAGCCCCAGCGGCTCTGCATATATCCGTAGGCCCAGAATGGAGGAACATAGCTTTCCCCGATTAATTTTCTGAAGGTCTGAACAGTCTCTTTTATTTCAAGATTTTCTGTATTGATGTAGTAAAGATTGAAATTATTGTTCTGGACTTTTATTTCCAGTACATCACGGCTTGTAAAGCCTGCATCAATTATAATTTTTCCCGGAAAATCAATAAAAAAGGCTGCCTGCACCCTTCTTTCCGGTGAATAAACAATAAAAAACGGGTGAGCACCGTATAAAGCTTTTTTATCTTCCGTATGATTCGGGTCATCAGAGCACCACATTTCGTAAACGCGGCCCCGCTTGTTAATGGAGCCCATTGCTTCTCCGAGACCAAAAATCATATCTTCTTTGGAAAGAGGAATTGAAAGAACAGTTTCTTCCGGTTCAAGTTTTGTAATATCTATACCAGGAAAGGCGGAAGCTAAAATGCCGCCCTTTGAAAAAGCATTCTTAATTTCAGATAAATCTTTTAAAGTTTGTGAATCAGGTATTTTCTGTACAACGGCTTCGGTTTCAAAGGGATTTCCAAAAATAATTTTTTTAAGCATACTCTCAGCTCCTCCAGTATATCTTTTAATTATATAATAGTTTATCGCTATACTTGTATATATTATTATGAGTTTTTCAATTATTTTCAAGTATTTTTTGTGGTACCCAACAATCGATAAATGTGCTATAATATTTGAACAAATTTTACTTTATATGGTGGCAGAGTCCACTTTAAGGAGAATATATGGATTTCGTTCAGGAAATGAAAAAAAAGGCAAAGGCTTATCAGAAGTCTATTGTTTTGCCGGAAGGAAATGAAGAGCGTACTGTTCAGGCAGCCGGAAAAATCGTTCAGGAAGGTCTTGCAAAAAGCGTAACCCTTCTTGGTAAAAAAGATGAAGTTACTAAGGTTGCTTCACAGTTCAATGTATGTCTTGATGGAATTACAATTATTGATCCGTCTGAATCAGAATGGCTCAATGATTTTGGAAATGAATATTTTGAACTCAGAAAGAAGAAGGTTGATGCAAACGGAAACCCTCTTATGAGCAAGGAAAAGGCTTTGAGCGAAATGAACGACCCGATGAAATTCGGAGCAATGATGGTTCATATGGGAAAAGCTGATACAATGGTAAGCGGTGCCCGTTCTTCAACTGCTGATATGCTCCGTGCAGGTCTTACAATCGTAAAGACAGCTCAGGGAACTAAAACTGCTTCAAGCTGCTTCGTAGTTGATACACACAATCCAAAATGGGGACATGAAGGTCTTATGATTTTCTCTGACTGTGCAGTTGTTCCGGATCCAGATGAAAATCAGCTTGCCGACATCGCAATTCAGGCTGGTGAATCATGCAAGGCTCTTCTTGGTGTAGATCCATGCGTTGCACTTCTCTCTTTCAGTTCAAAAGGCTCTGGCGGAAAGGATCCTTCAGTTCTTAAGGTTCAGGAAGCATTTAAAATCGTAAAGGAAAAAGCTCCTGGCCTTCTTATTGACGGTGAACTTCAGGCAGACGCAGCCCTTATTCCGGAAGTAACTGCTAAAAAATCTCCGGGAAGCCCGATTACAGGCAAGGTTAACACTTTGATTTTCCCTAACCTTAACGCAGGAAACATCGGTTACAAGCTTGTTCAGCGCCTTGCAGGTGCAGATGCTTACGGTCCGGTTCTTCAGGGCTTTGCTAAACCAATCAGCGACTTAAGCCGCGGCTGTTCAGTTGAAGACATTGTTGTAACTGCTGCAATCACAATGGTTCAGGCAGGAGCACTTGCATAAGAATAATTTAAATAGGGAGACTTGATATTAAGAAGGCTTTCGGAAAGTTTTATTATCTGCTTACATTACTCCTGATTTTTTCAGGCTGTGCTTTTTCTGTATTTTCAGGCTGTACATCTGCACCGAAAATTACGGAAACTCCGGTGCAGGAGGAAGAAAGTTTAACTCTTCTTTTTGCCGGAGATTTAATGGCTCATTCTGAAAATTATTCGATGAAAGATTATTCGTTAATCTGGAGTGATGTAAAGGATTTGATCCGGAAGCCGGATTTTGCCTTTGTTAATGTTGAGGCACCGGTTCTTGATTCAAAAGAATGGTCAAGTTTTCCCTATTTTAACATGCATTCCTCCTATGTTCAGGCCGCAATCGATGCAGGCTTTAATGTTTTTTCCCTGGTCAACAATCATTCCAATGATCAGGGAAAGGAAGGAATACTTTCTACAAGAAAAGTTTTTTCAAAGCTGAAAGAAAGCCATGAACAGTCAGACCGGAAGCTTTACTTTTCCGGGATTAAAAACACAGAATCTGAAAAAACAAAATCTGGTGAAAATAACGAATTTGACTACGTTGTTTTTAACAAAAACGGCTTTTCCATTCTTTTTATTGCCGTTACGGAAATTTTAAATCAGAATACTTATAAAAGCTGTCTGAATTTCGTGGAACCAGGAAAAAACGGAATTAAAGAGCTTTCTGACTATATAAAAAAAATTCGGGAAATTGAAAATCCGGATTTTGTCATTCTTTCCTTTCATTCCTCTGAAGAAGAATATGTGATTCAGGTAGGTGAAAAAAGGAAAAAACAGTACAGGGAATATCTGGACGCAGGAGCAGATATTGTCTGGGCTAATCATCCTCATGTTGTGAGGGAAAGAGAAATTTTTGAAAAAAAGGATACGGGAAAAATAAAGAAAATTATTTTTTACGGAAATGGAAATACAATCAGCGGACAGAGAAGAAATCCACAGTACAGAAATCCCCGGGAAATGCGTGACTACACGGGGGACGGACTTTTATTCGAAATAAAGCTTGTCCGCAGCAATTCAAATCAGGATGAGATTGTGATGGAAAATCCTAAAGCATACTACATTACAACCCTCATCGATAAAAACAGAAATTTTATTCTGAAAAAGTTAAACCAGAACTTTATTGAAAGCCTTGAAAATGAAGGCGAAAATGTGAAAGCTTCTTATTTCAGGGAAAGAAAAAATATTACGGAAAATACAAAAGAGACTATAATCTGGTTTTAAGATCAAGTTTTTTTGACCAGAATGTGAGAGGAATTATTTATATGGCAATAGACTATAAAAACTTACCGGTATATCAGCAGAAGGATTTAATATTAAAGGCCCTGGAAGAAAATCAGGTGATTGTTGTTCAGAGCCCGACAGGCTCCGGAAAAACCACCCAGATTCCGGTTATTCTTCATGAAGCCGGATATGACCAGAACGGAATAATCGCAGTTACACAGCCACGACGAATTGCGGCCTTAAGCGTAAGCGAATACATTTCAAAGCAGCTTGGAACCTACTACCCGGGGCTTGTAGGCTACAAAATGCGGTTTGAAGACAAAACCGATGATACAACAAAAATCAAGATCATGACGGACGGTATTCTGCTTCAGGAAATGAAGCTTGATCCCTGGCTTTCAAAATATTCAGTAATTATGGTAGACGAAGCCCACGAACGCTCCCTGAACATCGACTTTGTTCTTGGACTTTTAAAACGGGTTCTTGAAGTTCGTAAGGAATTTAAGGTAATCGTAAGTTCAGCCACAATGAATGCAGAGGCCTTTTCTTCCTATTTTGGAAACTGTCCCATTGTAACAATAGAAACCATTACCTTCCCTGTAACCCTGATTTACGATCCACCAAGAATGCCGGCATCCACCCTTACGGATGCTTCAAGCGAACAGCTGATTCATAAAATCGCTGACACTGTTGAAAAGGTTTTGAACAATGACGATGAAGAAGCTCAGGGAGGAATCCTTATCTTCCTTCCGGGTGAAAAAATAATCAAGGACTGCATGAAGTATCTTGATCACAGTCATTTTGCATCCCGGATTTTTACCCTT
The DNA here is from genome assembly GCA_946186185.1 of uncultured Treponema sp. GTDB lineage: Bacteria > Spirochaetota > Spirochaetia > Treponematales > Treponemataceae > Treponema_D. Next base: position 45,191 of record CAMHMJ010000020.1, read on the forward strand.
CCGCTTTACGGACGACTTTCAAAGGAAGACCAGGAACGGGTATTTATGGAAGCGCCGGAAGGCAGAAAAAAAATAATCATTTCAACCAATATTGCTGAAACCTCCGTTACCATTTCTGATATTACCACTGTAATCGATTCGGGTCTTGCAAAGCTGAATTTTTACAACCCGCGAACCTTTACCTCAAGTCTGATTGAAACCCAGGTTTCAAAGGCGAGCTTAAACCAGCGAAAAGGAAGAGCCGGACGAACACAGAAAGGTCTCTGCTACCGCCTGTACACCATTAAGGATTTTGAAACCCGGCAGATGTATACAACAGAAGAAATCTACAGAACTGATTTGAGCGAAGTTGTTCTTCAGATGGCAGACCTTGGAATTACCGATTTTATGGGCTTTGATTTTATCAGCCATCCGGGGAAAGAAGGAATTATCGGTGCGGTAGAAACCCTGAACATGCTGGGGGCATTAAGCCCGGATAATACTTTAAGCTCCATTGGAAAAATGATGGTAAACTTCCCTCTTGAACCAAGAATCAGCCGTATTATTGTAGAAGCAATTATGCGTTTCCCTGATGTTCTTGAAGAAGTTCTGATTGCAGCAAGCTTTCTTTCTACTAACTCCCCTTACATGCTTCCTCCGGGAGAGGAAATTGAAGCCCGCAAGGCACACCACAGATATCAGGACATTCAGGGAGATTTCGTTTCCTACCTGAATCTTTTTAAGGCATTTACAAACTGTCAGGATAAGGAAAAATTCGCCCAGGATAATTACCTTGATTTAAGAATTCTGCTTGAAATTGACAATATTAACAGCCAGCTTCAGGATATTATCTATCACATGAATATTCCGGTTACAGGTGGCGGAGACAAGGCTCACTACCTTTCCTGTATCGCAAGCGGAATGATTCAGTTTGTGTGCATAAGAAGCGGAAAAGATACCTACAGAAGCCTTACGACCGACAGGATAAATATTCATCCGGGAAGCTCCATGTTCAGGAAAGACCCGCTTTATATCGTGGCAGGAGAAATTGTCCGAACATCCAGAATGTTTGCCATGAGCGTTTCGCCTCTGACAACATCCATTTTAAACAGCGTTGACCCTACCCTTTTAAGCCGTCTGGATTCTAAAAAAGGCGCCAAAAAACTTGAAAAACAGTCGGATATTTACAGTGAAACTCTTGAAAAGAGCAAAAAAAGAGGAAAGGAAAGCGCAGCCAGCGAAAAAGCAGAAAAGGTTTCTGATGATGTATTGATTTTTGGAGATGAAAAATTCAGCATCAAGAAAATCAAGGGAAGAAAAACCGCAATACTTCCGTTTGAAAAGTTTTCGAAAGCACTTCAGGCTGCAGATGAAGATGAAAAATCCTATGGCTTTAAGGGCGTGTGCGGAAAAATCGAATATTCCAAAGGCTTCTACCTTTTTGATGACATTAAGCTTCCTCAGATTATCAAGTTTGCAGAGCTTTTTTCACTTAAACCAATCGATGAAAAAAGCTGGAACAGAAAGCTGAATATAAATATCAATGACAAAAATGCTGCAGAGATTCTCTGTGAGCACTGCAAAAATATCCTGAAAATCGCAGTTGCAAAACAGAAAGAAAAGGCCTACGGTGTAATTGCACTGTTCACGGACGGAAAAGGAAATTACTGGTCTAAGATCTCAAAAGGGCTTCACACAGCGGTAAATGAAAGTCTTTACAGCCTTGAAACCCTTTCAGAAACGGAAGAACTGTTTACTGAGGACCAGAAAGAGACCCTGAACGAAATCTACAGAAAGCTGAACGAAATTATATAGGCAGCCTACTTTTCGTCTTTTTCAGGCTCGGGAGAGTCTTCTATGCCCAGGATTTTTTTTGCCTTGTCACGCATCTGCTGCTTTACCTTTGTATCTTCGCTGTAGGCCTTGATGACGGGACGGGCCATTTCGTATTTTGCATTTTTGTAAAGCTCCAGCCCCTGACTCTGGGTTGTTGAATCCTTGGACTGAACATAAAGCACGCAAAGCTCGGCGTAACCAGGACGGGCGTATTTTATAAAAAGCTTTCCAAGGGCGTAGCGTAAATCCTTCCGTTTGTCGTCCTTCAGGGTTTCCTTGGCAAGTTCAATTATTTCTTCTTCGCCGTAAAGCCCCTTTGCAAGAACAGCCTCGCAAACCATTTTCTTTGTTGCGTCAGGCACCTTTTTATCCGTAATCTGGGAAACAAGAAATTCCTTTGCTTTTGAGGTTGAAAGCTCCGCAATTGCCGGATAACATTCCTTTTTTACGGTATTTTCGCTGTCATTTTTTGAACGGTAAATAAGATATTCATCCGCTTCTTCCAGCTTTAATTCCTTAACAGCCTTGATGGCTTCAAGGCGCACCTTATAATGGTCATCCCGAATTCCCTGAATAAGGGCGTTCTTTGCCTTTTCGTTATCAGGATAGTTTTTTAAGCCCTTGATACAGTACTGCCGCATATTCGGGTCAGATTTTTCAAATAAGTCAATAAGCACAGGAATGGATTCTTTTTTCTTCATGTTACCAATGGCTTCTGCAGCGTACATACGAACAAAGCTGTTTTCATCTTCATCCTGAGCAATCACAACAAGGTCATCCCAGGTTTCTTCAGCATTCATCTGTCCCAAAGTACGCATCAGGGCCTGCCGCTGAGGAACCTCAAGGTCGTCACGCTTTAAAAACTCGGCAAGATATTTCGCTTCCTTTTTGCCTCCGGTTTTTCCGATGGCAGTAAGGGCGCCGGTGAAATATTTTTCATCATCCTTTTCAAGAAGATTTAAAAGAGCCGGATTTGCGCTTTTAGAACCAACCTCTGCAACGTAATTAAAGCATTTTTCAACTATTGCATTTGTTGAGTCATAAGGGTCGTCTAGAACTTCAACAGCGTAATCTTCAAGGCAGGGATCCTTTCGTTTTGCAAAATATTCCAGAATTTTCACCTTTATCTGAGCCGTGTTGGACCGGTAAAAAAGGTCATAGAGTTCATCCAGAAAGCGTTCGTCTTCATTTTCAACGATTTTATCAATTGTGGAAGTAATTTCAGAAGGAGTTCCGTATAAAATAGATTCCCGTATTTCCTTTGTTTCCTTTCCGTCTGAGTCCCGTTTTTCCATTTCTGCAATTTTTTCTTTGTCTGCAGGAAGGGGCTTTTTCTTTTCCGGAATTACAACGGTGGTCATTTCTTCATCAAGAGTGAAATCTGAAGAGCCCTCACTTGCTTCACCAGAATCAGAGACAATGGTTTCGCCAGAATCAATATCCACTTCCGTTACAGAATCTGCAGAGGCATTTTCACCGGAAATAATATTTTCACCAGAGGCATCAATTTTGTCTGAAGTTTCATATTCACCGGAAGCTTCCATTTTCCCGGAGGACAAAACGTCACCAGAAGATAAAAGCTCACCGGAAGCAAAAACTTCACCCTCATCTTCACCGGAGTCGGAGTCGGAGTCGGAATCGGCACATATTCCAGAAGCAAGGAAAAAAAAGAGAGAGCCGAACAAACATATTCTTTTAAGAGAAAATATCATACTTAATTTTCGGAACAATGAAGTCATTCATTAACTCCCGCATTATACGATTTACGCTCCGGCACCGGATACGCTGCTTTTCAGGAAGACAGCAGACAAAAGGCCGTCTGCCCCTACTGAATTTCACCTTTCTTAAAGCGCTCCAGGAAGGATTTTTTGTACTCTTCAAAGCGGTCTTCTTCAATTGCAGTTCTGATTTCTTTTACAAAATTGTTCAGGAAATACAGGTTGTGGTAGCTTGAAAGCATGCTGCTTAAAATTTCCTGTTCCTTAAAAAGATGACGAAGATAGGCCCTTGAATAGGTTCTGCATACCTTACAGTCGCATTCCTTATCAATCGGGGAAAAATCGTGCTCAAAGCGTTTCTGTTTGATTGAAAGCATGCCGTCGTGGGTAAAATAAGAACCGTTTCTGGCGTTTCTGGTAGGAAGTACGCAGTCAAACATGTCCACCCCTGCTTCAACAGCCTCAAGGATATACTCAGGAGTTCCAATTCCCATTACATAAACCGGCTTTTCTCCCGGGAGATACTGCATTGTGTGATTCAGAAAATGAACAAATTCTTCGGAACTTTCACCAACGCTTAAACCGCCGATGGCAATTCCCGGAAAATCAAGGTCTGAAACAAATTCAGCACTCTGTTTTCGTAAATCCTCGTAGAAATTTCCCTGAACTATAGGAAACAGAATTCCCTGGTAGCCTTCATTCTGAGCTTCTTCCCAGCGTTTTTTTGCCCGCAAGAGCCAGTTGGAAGTAATTCTTAAATCATTTTCAGCCTGTTTTTTTTCAGCCCCATAGGCGGTGCATACATCCAGCTGCATCTGAATGTCAGAATTGAATTTTACCTGGGTTTCCACGATGTTTTCCGGAGTAAACATGTGATAGCTTCCGTCAATATGGCTCTGAAAGCGCACACCTTCCGGGTTTATTTTTCGAAGGTCACTCAAACTGAAAACCTGAAAACCGCCGGAATCCGTTAAAAAGTTTCCCTTGTACTGGGTAAAATTGTGAAGCCCCCCGGCTTCCTGAATTAAATCAGCCCCCGGCCGAAGATAAAGATGATATGTATTTGCAAGGATGATTTCAAATCCCATTTCATTTATGTCATCCTTTGAAATTGCCTTTACTGTTGCACAGGTACCTACAGGCATAAAAACCGGAGTTTTTACGGTTCCATGAGGCAGCGTCAGAAGTCCTGTACGGGCCTTTGATTTTGTGCTGGAGTGATAGATTTCAAAAATTTTCTTATTCATAATTTTTCCTGTAAACTAAAGTTACTTATGTTCTTGAATAACGCAAAAGAACAATACTTGCGATTATAAAGAAAAAGACGGGGAACCAGGCTCCCATCATGGGGGTAATATAGCCGAATTTTGCAAGAAGCATGGTTACCATCTGCATTACGTAGAACAGAACCGCCGCAGAAATACTTAAGGCAAGACTGATTAAAAGTACATTTTTGCGGGATTTTCCGGAAAGACCGATAGAAAGAAAAACAACGATGAAGACAATGCTCGGAAAGGCGAACTTTTTATAGTAAACGGAAAGTTCTTCGTGGTACGGAAGTCCGATTCGCTTTAAGTGGTTTATATAGATTTTTGCATCCCGGGTATTTACTTCCTCAATTGAAACAGCATTGTTTCGGAAGGTGTCGCTTGGTTCATTCAGCTTATCCAGAAGCTCCTGCTCAGGATAAATTGTCTTAAGGTCATCGCCTTCAAAAAAGTATTCAATAGGATTCTGAAGTCTCCAGACTGCTTTTTCTTCATTCCAGCTGGCACTGTCCGCATGAATTACTGCCCTTAAGGACTTGTCTTCATTCCTGTACACAAGAGTAAGGTCATAAAGTCGTTTCTGGCTGTCTTCATAGAGCTGCGCCTTGTAAATTAAAAAGCCTGAATCCGAAAGAACTACAACGCTGTCATTATTCATGGACTGCTCTTCCTGAAGAAGAATTTTCTGCAGGTCTTTCTTTTTTGCATAGGTAGGAACAACGATTCTGTCTTCAAAGAAAAAAAGGGCAAAGCTCATTATGAGGGAAAAGGTCAGAAGTGGCATGGTAAAATGAGCAAGACTTACCCCGGAAGCAAAAACTGCAGTAAGCTCGTTGTTTGCGTACAAATCGCTTAAAGTGTAGGCAACGGCAAACAGCACTCCCAGGGGGACCGCGTACCAGACAGTTTTGGGGATATAGAGAAGCATAAGGTATGCTACCTGCAGCGGCGGAACATCATTCTGAATGAATTTCCACAGGTTCATCAGAAGGTCTACCATTACAAGAACCAGAGAGAAAAAGCCCAGGGCACCTATAAATATTGGAGAAAAACGCTTAAAAAGATATTTTATAAGAACCATATTTCCTCTATTTTTTCATCAGTACAAGATAGAATAAAAGACCGGAAAAACCGATTACCAGATCAGGGAACCACATGGCCCAGAAACCGTTTACGCCGTTTCGGCTTGCAAAAATCTGCCCCAGAATCATCATTGCCCAGTATAAAAAGCTGATTACAAGTCCAACAACAAGACCGATAGTCTGTCCCTTGTGCTTTCCAAAAAGGAACGCCAGGGGAATTGCAAGAATTGCAAAGAAAATGGAGCCGAAAGGAAGGGAAAACTTTTTATTGTATTCCATTACATAAAGGTTCAGCTGCCTTTTACTGTAGGTTTCCCGGGATTTCAGGTTTTTAATGCTTCGTCCCAGGTCGTAGCTGGTCATTTCCCGGGGACTTGTAACATAATTTGCATTAAAGAACGCGGAGTCAAAAATATTTAATGTTGCAGAACCGCTTTCCAGAATGTCGTAATTTCTTCGCCCCTTGGAATCCAGGAAAAGTACGGAAGAATCCTTCATGTTCATCTGCATCAAAACCCCTTCCTTTTTTGAAGAGGAAAGTTTGGACTCCCCGGAAACGATAATCCGCTGTTTTCCGTCGGAGCTCTTGTCGAAAAACACAAGGTCTGAAACAACGCCGTCCTTCACATCCCCGATAACAATTGTTGCGGTATTAAGATGCTTAATCGTATTGGATTCGATTTCAACTCCCGGATTGGAAGCAAGGATTTTTCGGAAAAGCTTGTTGTAATTGATGGTTCCCACCGGCAGAAGATAGTCGTTTACAAAAAAGGAAGCAACGGAAATTACCATGCCAAGAACAAGCACCGGAATCATAACCAGAGCATAGCCCTGCCCGCTTGCTTGAAGGATTAAAACTTCATTGTCGCTCATAAGACGGCCAAGACACATCAAAAAACCAACCAGGGTGGCAAAAGGTGCAGACTGGGCGATGATAAACGGCAGCGTATAGGCCATCAGCTTACACACATCTCCAAAAGGAACGCGCTTTTTAAGGATATTTTCTGCCAGAAGAAGAATCTGATTGCAGAAAAAAATCATAAAGAAGAAAAGGAAGGCAACAAAGAAGTAAAGCATGAGTTCCCGGACGATGTAGCGCACCAGAACATTATTGCGGATTTTTCCTTTTCCAAGATATTTTACTTCAAAAGCATCAATTGCTTTAAAAATCTTTGTGAGGGGCTTTTTTAAAATTTTCTCATAGATTCCGTAAAAAAACTCAAAAACAAAACGGAAAATTTTGGAGAAAAAATCAGCTGCATAATCAATTAAGTCAAAAACTTTATCTACAATATTCAAAATTATACACCAGTTGAACCAAAGCCGCCTGCACCGCGTTCGCTTTCATTGAGGGAATCAGCCTTTACAAAAATTCCCTGAGTTACAGGAGCAACGATAAGCTGTGCAATTCTGTCTCCGTTATGTACGGTAAAGCTTTCATCCCCAAGATTTATCAGAATAACGCAGATTTCCCCGCGGTAGTCGCTGTCAATTGTTCCCGGAGTGTTCAAAACCGTTACTCCGTTCTTTGCGGCAAGTCCGCTTCTGGGGCGAACCTGAATTTCATAGCCTTCCGGGATTTCTGTAAAAAGCCCGGTTGGAATCATTGCCCGTTTTCCTGGTGCAATAACAACATCATTTTCGATATAAGCGCAGATATCACAGCCTGCACTTCCGGGAGTTTTATATTCAGGGATTTTTACCCCTTCCTTTGCGGTATATTTAATCTTTACACTATTCATTCTTCTATTATAGCAAAAAACAAAACATAATTAAATAGGCAAGCTGCGCCTTAAAGCCAGTCTGAAGATGAGACGCCTCAGTCTGAAGATGAGACAGCCCATCTGCTGACAATATCCTGTTTCTCTGTTAAAATCCCGGTTATGAATATTCTTTCAATCAAAGACGTTTCTAAAATCGGCCGGGAGGATGTGCTTTTCAGCGGCGTTACCTTCGGCCTGAATGAAGGGGAAAAAGCAGCCCTTGTTGGACGAAACGGAACCGGAAAATCAACACTTCTTTCTACAATTGCAGGCATTTACCAGCCGGATGAAGGCTCAATCGTTATAAATAAAGCGGCAGGAATTTCATTTTTACCTCAGAATCCTCAGTTTGACCCGGAGGATTCAATAAATGACCATATATTCAAAAGTTCATCTCCAAAGCTTAAAATTATCAGGGAATTTCTTGAAACCGCGGAAAAGCTTTCTGAAAACCAGAGCGAATACATTCAGAATAAATTCAATGACCTGAATCTTAAAATGGAAGAACAAAACCTGTGGAATTACGAAAGCCAGGTTTCTTCCATTCTTTCAACCCTTGGTATTCATGACAGAACCCAAAAGATGGGAAAATTAAGCGGTGGAATGATAAAAAAGGTTGCCCTGGCTCAGGTTCTGGTTGAGGACACAAAGCTCCTTCTTCTTGACGAGCCTACAAACCATCTTGATATAAAGACAATCTGCTTTCTGGAAAAATACCTTCAGGAAACTTCAAGAACGGTATTAATGGTAACCCATGACCGTTATTTTCTGGACAGCGTCTGTACCAACATTTTTGAACTTGCAAGAAAAAAAATAAAGCTTTACCAGGGAAATTATTCAGACTATCTTGAAAAAAAGGAAATTGAAGCAGAAATTGAAGAAAACACTGAACGCCGCATTGAAAGCGTATTGCGTTTTGAACGGGACTGGCTTATGCGTGGTCCATGCGCCCGGGGAACAAAGGCAAAGGCAAGAATCCAGCGGGATATGAGCCTTATAAACCGGGAAAAGTTTGCCAAAGACAAGAATTTTTCATTTGAGGTTGAAGGGCGGCGCCTTGGGGGCAAGGTTCTGATTCTGGACGGAATTTCAAAAAGCTATAAAAAGGCAAACGGAAATCAGGTTTTAAAACCTTTTTCCTACACTTTTACAAAAGGTCAGAGAATCGGTGTTTTTGGAGACAACGGAAGCGGAAAATCTACTTTTCTGAACATAATTACAGGCGCTCTCGAAAGCGATACAGGTACCGTTACAAAGGGGGAAAATACAGTTTTCGGCTACTATACCCAGAATCCCTATTTCAAGGACAAGAGCATGACTGTTCTTGAATACCTGAAAGAAGCCGGAGATGTTGTAAAGCGAAATGACGGAAAAGTTTTAAGCGCCGGACTTTTTTTAAATGAATTCGGTTTTGAAGGAAAGATTCAGGTTTCCCCCCTTTCAAGCCTTTCGGGAGGAGAACTGAAACGGCTTTTCCTGATCCGTCTTTTGATGCAGAACCCGAACTTTCTGGTATTAGACGAGCCTACAAATGATTTTGACATTTTTACCATGAATATTCTGGAGGATTTTCTTCTTGGTTATGAAGGCTGTCTTTTGATCGTAAGTCACGACCGTTATTTTATGGACAAAATTGCCGACAGTCTCTTTATTCTTGAAGAAGACGGAAGCGTTTCCGGCTGGGTGGGAAAATGCTCAGAATACATTCAGTACAGGGATGAAAAAGCCCGGGAAGAAATGCTTGAGCAGTCCCGGGAAAAGGCAGCTTTAACAGAAGCGGCAGCGGCCTCTACAAAAGAAACGGCTCCAAAGAAAAAGCTTTCATTCAAAGAGCAGAAGGAATTTGAAGCTTTGGAAACAGAAATTGCCGCTCTTGAAGATGAAAAAACTGAACTTGAAACAAAAATGCAGGGAGGCCCTTCCGGCGACTTTTCAAACCTTCAGGAAGTAAGCCAGCGCTACAGCGAAGTTTCGACCCTCCTTGAAACAAAATACCACCGCTGGGAAGAACTGGCTGCATTTATATAATACGGATGCGGCGGAAACCCAGAAAATCTCTTCTTATATTATTGCTAAATTTCTTTAATAGTGATAAAGTTTTTTTATTCTGCCTAAGTTAAAAGAAAACAGACGGCAAAAAAAGAGGTATAAAAATGGGAAAGAAAAAGCTTGATTGGGGTAGCTTGCCTTTCGGTTACATGAAGACAGACAAGCGCTTTGTTTCTAATTATAAAGATGGTGCCTGGGATGCAGGAAAACTTACAAAGGATGAAAAGGTAGTCATCAGCGAATGTGCCTGTGTTCTTCAGTATGCACAGACCTGTTTTGAAGGACTTAAAGCCTATACAACAAAAGACGGAAGAATCGTAACATTCCGTCCGGACTTGAATGCAGCCAGAATGAAATCTTCCTGTGAACGTCTTGAAATGCCAGTTTTCCCGGAAGACAGATTTGTAAAAGCATGTCTTGATACAATCAAAGCAAACATCGACTGGGTTCCGCCATACGGAAGCGGAGCAACACTTTATGTTCGCCCATATATGTTCGGTTCAAACGCTGTAATCGGCGTAAAACCGGCTGACGAATATCAGTTCAGAATTCTTGTAACTCCAGTAGGACCATATTTCAAAGGCGGCGTAAAACCAATCGTAGTACGCATTTCTGACCTTGACCGCGCCGCTCCTCACGGAACCGGAGACATTAAGGCCGGCTTGAACTATGCAATGAGCCTTCACAACATCGTAGATGCTCATAAGTGCGGCTTTGCTGAAAATATGTACACTGACCCTGCAACACACACATATATTGAAGAAACAGGTGGAGCTAACATTCTCTTCGTAACAAAAGACGGAAAGCTTGTAACTCCAAAATCTAACTCTATCCTTCCTTCAATTACACGCCGCTCCCTCATTCAGGTTGCAAAAGACTATCTCCACATGGAAGTTGAAGAGCGCCAGGTAAACAAGAGCGAGCTTTCTGACTTTGCAGAAGTTGGTCTTTGCGGAACTGCCGCAGTAATTTCTCCAATCGGAAAAATCGTTGACCACGAAAAAGAAATCCTTGTTCCAAGCGGAATGGAATCAATCGGTCCAGTTCTTGGAAAACTCCGCGAAACTTTGACAGGAATCCAGATGGGCGAAATCGAAGCTCCGGAAGGCTGGATTTACGAAATCAAATAGTTGCCGGCTATAAGCGAGCCCACAAAAAAGCCCTGAAACTTGAAATCATAAAGTTTCAGGGCTTTTTTTATTGCAAGTAAAAATTTATTTATAGGATGAATGTCGAATTTGCGAATATAATTCAAAATTGGCGGGAGAGAAGCGGAATGCGGGCAAAAAAAATATAATTAGGACAAACCAAAAATTGGCGTAGGCGGGGTTCCTGTATGAAAAACACTCAGCCACCGCGAAGCGGTACTGCCGTTTTTCATACAGGGTTCCCGCTGA
>CAMHMJ010000021.1 GCA_946186185.1 uncultured Treponema sp.
GCTACATGAAGCGCGTTTCTGTAACTCAGTACAAAAAGCAGGGTAGGGGAGGAACAGGAAGCAACAGTACGGCTTTGATTGAAGACGATTATGTAAATCACCTGTTCATCGGTTCTACCCACGATCATATTTTGTTCGTTACAAACATGGGTAAGGCTTACTGGATTAAGGTTCATGAAATTCCTGAAAGCTCAAAGAATGCCCGTGGAACAAACATCAAGAGTATGATTGCAATTGGAGCTGATGAAGAAATTACAACTGTTGTAACTTTGCGTGAATTCAGTGATGAGCAGTTCCTGTTTATGACAACTGCAAACGGTATTGTAAAGAAGGTTCAGACCAGTGAATTTGCAAATGCAAAGACACGAGGAATTATTGCCCTCAAACTTAAGGATGGGGACAAACTTATCAGTGCAATTCCAACTGAAGGTAATACTGAAATACTACTAGTCACAAGACGAGGTAAAGCGCTTCGTTTTGCAGAGGACTCTGTTCGTGAAATGGGAAGAGCCAGCAGCGGTATAAAGGGCATGAAGCTTACTGAAGGTGACGAAATTTCTGGAGCCGTAAAGGTAACGGAAGGAGAAAACGTTCTTCTTCTTACAGAAAAGGGTTACGGAAAGCGGGTTACATTTGAAGACTTTAATCCTCATGGAAGGGGAACCGGAGGACAGAGAATTTTCGGTAACACGGAAGATCGTGGTGAAATTATTGGAGTTCTTACTGTCAAAGACGATGATGAAATTGTCTGCATGACAAGCCAGGGAAAAACTTTGCGCGTAACTGTTGATACAATAAACCAGCAGGGAACCGGTTCTTCTGGTGTAAAAGTTGTAAGAATTTCTGAACCTGATTTTGTTGTTGGTGTAGACCGAATTCCAGAAAAAGAAGAAAAGTAATTTTCTAATTTAATATGCTAAAAAAGGAAGCCTGAGATTTTGGGCTTCCTTTTTTTTATGGCTATCTAAAATCCAGGGGTGATTTTTTGAGGGATGACAAAACTTTATTTTTACTATATACTACTAAACAGTGGGATGTAAAACGAAGGGATAATTTTCTTCATCAGGCAGGGTCAGTCATTTTTTGACTGACCTTTTTTTATTGAATTGTAATGCCGCTAAATATAGCAACTGTCAAATCAACAGAATATAGTGTTTCACGTGAAACAAATTCTTTTCATCATTAAATAATATAAATTGCATTTTCTATTAAATTGTTTCACGTGAAACAAAAAATTTTATTTACTAATAAACCACGCTGCGAAATACAGCAATTCAAAAACTGGCTGAATCAACTGTTTCACGTGGAACAAATATTTTTTTTCATTTACAAATATGCACGGCATTTTCTTTTCATGTGTTTCACGTGAAACATAACTTTTTTAAAGCGCCTGCATTAAGTTTTTTTTTGTGCAGAAAAGCCTGTTCTGATATGACAAACTTTAAACTTCCAAATAGAAGAACTTATCCACATTTTAATCACAATTTGTGGATAAGTTAAAATAGTTAGTTTAAGTTAGTCACAATTTTTCCACAATTTGTGGATAACTTTGAGTATTGTAAATTGTTATTTAATGTTTCACGTGAAACATTAATTTGACCTTTCAAATGACAAAATAATACTTGCTGGAAATGGAAATTATAAAGTTCCTGCTGTTGTATAAAATCAATCAGCAAATTAGACAATTTATATTCAGAAAAAAAGCTCGAATAAATCTGCCCTAATTGTGATATGTATTTTCATTTTCGTAATAGGGTAGAGAATCCTCTGAAAAAAAAGAGAAAGCACGATTTTAGTGTTTCACGTGAAACAAAAGCGATTTGGATTTTTAATTTATAAAAGGATCCAGAAGATTTTATTCTAATTTATTTTTTAAATAATAATGAAATGCAGAATGATAAGATAGATTTTGTATAACATATAAAAATATTTCAGATGAAGATTTTTATATTTAATTATAGGCTTTCAACACATTTTTTCATCTCTTTCATGAATGGAAAATTGTTCAGAGAGATATGTTTCACATGAAACATACTGAAAGAAAGCGTCAACGAAAAAATAAAAATCTCATTGAAAAATATTTTATGCTTCTTAAATATTCCTTGATTATATATTCCGTGTTTGTTTGAAAAAAAAGTGTTCCACGTGAAACATATTGATAGAAAACTTTTCCAATAATGTTCGCTTCCAAAGAAAATCGTTTAGTCTGGGATATTCTTTTACAGGATATTATTCTTTGTACAAATAAAATATTGTTTCACGTGAAACATTATTCATTGAGAAAAAAGAATTTTCAAGAAAACAAATATACTTTTTTGGGGAGAACGATAGAAATTATTTTCTTGAACGAATAATTTATTAGATTTTAGATTATTTGAAGACTGCTAGAAAATTTAAAAAGAATGAATAAAAAAAATGTGAATTATTATTAATTTCAGTGTTAAACAAATTTATTTGATTAATAATATTTTCTGCATCAATTTTCAAATAATTATTATATTGTTCCGGAAATGTTTCACGTGAAACAATCCTTAATGTCGATGTTTTTCAGACTCATTAATTTGATTATTTGTGGCTGAAAAAGTGTGCTGATAATATAATTAAATAGAAAAAAATATTGGTAATTTTAATAACCAACCGTAAATTAGAAAAAAAATACAAAATTTGAAAGCACTAGGCTTTTCTAGAAAATTATTTTTCAAACCAGCTTTTATCGATTCCAGACCACCATGGATCTTTTGAAAACTCTTCCGGGGAACTTTTGAGAGCTTCCCGGCCTTTTTCTACACCCAGCTCCTGAATTATTTTTTCAGCTTCTTTTGTAGAAGGAAGATATCGTCCGGCGCCTATGTAATGGCGAGTCCAGAAGTTTTCATCATCGATTGAACTGACAATTACACCGGTTTCCGGTTCATCGCTTGCACAATGTATAAAAATGTGTTTTCCGTGGAGTTTCCCTTCTCCGGTGTAAAGTCCAAGATAGATTCCAACATGTGTGATTTTGTTTGCGGAATAAGTATTTGAAAAGAACAGTAAATCCCCGGGTTCTTTCTGATTATCTTCTATTTTTGTAGTTGCATTGTACATTACCTGAGAAATACCGGTGAAGTTTACCTGAATGGCTTTTCTTGAAACAAAAGCCACAAATCCGCTGCAGTCAATTCCCGGAGAAGGCGTTTTTCCGCCCCACTGATACGGAGTTCCAAGTAATTCAATTGCGCAGTTGATTAAAGCCTGTCTTTGTTCTGAAAGCTGTGAGATTTGTTTGGCGCAAACCGGAAAGCTTGAAGAAATAACAAGACTGATAAAAATAAGCGGTCTGAATATTTTTCGGATGCGAAGTTTCATAAGCAATCTCCTGAATGTGTGCTATTTTATTTATACACCCAAAACGGAGAGGAAACAACTTTTTTATGTTTTGATATTTCTTAAATAAATCCAACTCTTCTTTTTGCGGACGGATCTTTTTCTTCCTGGATTTTGCATAATTCTTCGATGATGAGATTTGAAGAAATTTCCACGGCGTCCATAAAACGAATGGTTTCTGAGAGTCGCGAGAAATCTCCCGGAGTTACGCTTTCATAGCTTACAAGCTGGTTTATCTGACTTTCCGTAAAATCGTATGCAGAAAAATAGTTTGCCAGCAGCTTTTCAACTCCTGCCTTTTCAAGTGCCTTGAATTCAACAGTAATGTGAAAACGGCGGCTCATGGCGGAATCCATAATATTTTTTAAGTTTGTGGTGCAAATCAGGATTCCCTGAAATTCTTCCATCTGGGTCAGAAGCTCGTTAACCTTGGTAATTTCCCAGCTGTGTTCGGCGGAGTTTCTATCCTGAAAGAAAGAGTCCGCTTCGTCCAGCAAAAGAATCTGGTCATTGGCGGCCGCTTCTGAAAAGGCGTCTGCAATTTTCTGTTCGGTGCCACCGACATATTTATCAAGGATATCGCTGGCTCTTTTCAAAAGAACATCCTTTCCCAGCTTCTGTGAGATATATCGGGCAAACTCGGTTTTGCCGGTTCCGCTTAATCCGTAGAACAGCATTCTGATTCCCTGCTTGGTGTCGCTGTAGGCCTGATTTTTTTCGCTGAAGGTGATAGCGTTACGCACCATGTTCACGATTTTTTCGGAGGAGATGCTGGTGTTCAGTACGCTGGAATCGTAGGCACTTGTAACGCATTTTCGTCTGTTTGCTGAATCATCTAAGAGTCTGGAATTTTCCTTGAGAAGGAGGTCAACTTTTTCTAAAACAGACTGCTCGTCATTTGTAGAGATACAATTTAATACCTTAACGACATTGTCCACAGAAGAGCCGGTGATATGGTATTTGGTTATCAGGGAAAGAATTTTTTCCTGGGTCTGATCTGAGAGGCCGGTAGTCTGCAATTTTGTACGGGTGATTTTTTTAATTACATCTGAAGGCATTGCTTCAAAACGGCACGAGAAGGTAAATCGGCGTCGGGTAGATTCGTCCATGAGTTTTGGATAGTTCACAATCCAGAGCACCTGATTTTTTGAGTTTTCGAGCATTTTATTTACAAGCCCCTTTGTTGTACTTGCACCTCGGAAGCCGAAAAAATTTTCACTTTTTGTCTGAAGAATGGTATCCGCTTCGTCTATGATTAAAATTGTGTCCGGGCGGTTCAGGGAGAGCAGGCAGTTTAATTTTGCAAGAAATGGCTTGCGGACTTCATTTTCTGTTTCGTTCTTGAAAATTACGATTTCCTTTCCCGTTGTTTTTGCCAGGGCTTTTGCGTATTCGGTTTTGCCGGATCCTGGTTTTCCATAGAGAAGAATTGAAACGGGTGCATTTGAAGAAAGCATTTCCATAACCAGATCAGTTTCTTCTTTTTTTACATTGAAGCTTTCAAGGCTGTAAGTTGAAGAAGGATTGTACGGCTTTATGAAGCTGCTGAAAAATAAATTAAAATCCTGATTTTCGATGCATTCCAGTAAATCGTCGTCGATGACTTTGCCGGAATTAAAAAGTCCGAATTCCCGCAGTTTTTGATTTGAAAGTGTAAGTTGTTCGACTGTTGCCTTTGGAAGCAGTGACAATATTGAGTAATATTTACAGGTTGTTTCACAGCTGGCCGGGATGAATTTTTTGAGAGTTGGGTAAACTGCCATTCGGTAGCTAATCAGCAAAAGAAGAGTTTCTTCGTCGGAAAGTCCGGTCTGGGTCTGAAGGAACTTTAACTGAGAAACGTCTTTGAGTTTTTTTACCATCTGGTCTGTCAGTTCAAATTCATCGTTGTAAAGAGCATCATAGCTGTCAGATAAAAATGTGAGATAAAAAATTTTTGAAAGGGTACCGGATGTTTCTGTGTACAATGCCTGTAAAAACATCATCTGTTCAGGAGGGATATTATCGGTATAATAGCCAGCCTGTTCCAGGATAGTGTGGTCTTCCATAAAGGAATCGTATTGTTTTTCAGTTTCTTTCTTTTCGAGACCATTCTTTTCGTATTCGCCTACTTCCTCTGTTTCGTGTTCTTCTTCATCGTTTGTGCAGGGATGTAGTTTTCCTTTTTCAATTCCGAGTTCAATAATTTTTTTGCAGGAAGTAATAAATCGTTCTTCTGAATTCCAGAGCTTTGCAAGAGAAACAAGTGTTGTAAAAACTTCACAATCGGTTGCGGCTTCATAATTCGAAAGCTCCTGAGATAAGAGAAATGCGTAAAGGCTGTAAATTTCCTGTTCGGGTTCGGAGATGACATAGAGTTCAGGGTTTGTTTTTGAAATGTAGTTTCGTAATGTTGAACGCCTTCTTGGATATCCCATATTTTGTGACTCCTTTGTAAAGCCGCTGGCGGCCGTGTTTTGTGACAAAGTAATTTTAAGTGCACAAAAAAATATAGCGCGATATCTGGAATCGTCAAAGTTGGGAGAAAAATATTTGATGCTTCGGCAGAACCATGTGAGTAAAAAATCAGAGGCTTTGAATGTACGTCGTGCAGGGTTCGAGAATTATTTATTTTGAGAAGATTGCGGTGATTTCTGTAACAGGCTCTTCCAGTTCAAGGAAGCATTTTGCAAGTTTTGGATCGAAGTGACTTCCGGCTCCTTCCTTTATGATTGCAAAGGCTTCGTCAATTGGAATAGGATCTTTATAGCAGCGTGGTGAAACCAGGGCATCAAAAACATCAGCAATAGCCATGAAGCGTGCGCTCAGGGGGATGTGTTCTCCTTTCAGGCCGTTGGGGTATCCGCTTCCATCCCATTTTTCGTGATGATAATGTGCAACATCTGCTGCCATCTGAATATATTTTTTATCTTCACCGTTACCTAAAACATCGTGAACAATTCGGCTTCCTTCGGTTGTATGTCGCTTCATAATTTCGAATTCTTCCGGAGTAAGTTTTCCCGGTTTTTTTAGGATGTAGTCAGGAACGACGATTTTCCCAATATCATGCATTGGTGCAGCTTTTTCCAGAAGCTCGATGAATTCTTCGTTCAGCTGGTTTGGATACAGGCCTTCTTCCATTGCGGTTTTTGCAAGTACCTTGATGTAGGAGCTGGTTCGGATGATGTGGTCGCCTGTGTCGCTGTCCCGGTTTTCAACAAGGTTTGAAAGGCTGATAATCGTGTTGTTCTGCATTGAAATAATTTTTGCGCTCTGGTCGGAAACCTTGTCTTCCAGCTGGAATTCAAACTTGTTCATCAGGTAGGTGAACAGCGTAATTACAAAGAAGATTATCAGGATAGAAAGTGAGATATTTGTAATTTTTATGATTGAAATAATTTCCTGGCGGATATCGTAAATCCCGTCTACTTTTGAAGAAATAATCTGCAGGAAAGAAAAAATGCAGGCGGTGAAAATTGCTACGGAAGCTGAAAAAACAAACTTGTTGTAGAAAACCAGAAATGGAAGAATTCCCATTATCAGAATAAAGAACCTGAAGGAGCTTTCCGCTCCAACATAATGTTCCGCAAGAATCTGGTGAACAATTACTTCAACAGTACAGAGCATGTAGGGAATCAGAATGGATTGTTTTTTGCAGACCCACAGCAGGGAAAGGGAGAAAATACATACGCTCAGAATATTGAAATAAAACATGGGAAGGACGCCGAGAGATTTGAAAATGAAAAGAAAAACAAGATGATACAGCAGTCCAAAAGTGCAGGTGAGAATTGAAATAATTTTAGCGCGGGAATCTCTGGAAAGAAATCCGCTTTTTATATCAATATTCATTAAATACAAATTGTATCATAAATATTTTTTTTGTATATTAAAAACGTATGAAACAGTTAAGAGATTTATTGGGAAAAGAGATTTTATTTTTGGACGGCGGTTCGGGTTCTATTTTGCAGGGCTGGGGATTAAAGCCTGGAGAATTACCGGAAAGCTGGAATATTTCAAATACAGAGAAAATTGAAAAGCTTGCGTACTCGTATTATTCTGCGGGCTCGAATATTGTGTACACAAATACTTTTGGTGCATATAAAACCAAGTTCGGTTTGAATCTTAAGCAGATAGTTGAAGGAGCGGTTGCCTGTGCTAAAAAGGCACGGGAAGCCTGGCGTGCAGAATGCGCTCAGAATGGCAGAGAAGCCCAGGAATGCTTTGTAGCTCTGGATATCGGTCCCTGCGGAAAACTCCTGAAGCCAATGGGGGACCTTGACTTTGAAGATGCAGTCAGCCTTTTTAAGACAACCATTTTGTACGGCTTAAAATGTGATGTAGACTGCGTTGTCATTGAAACCATGAACGATGCCTATGAAACAAAGGCGGCTGTTCTTGCAGCAAAAGAGGCCATGGACGAAACAGGATTTAAAGTGCCACTTCTTGTCACCAATGTTTATGACCTGGAATGTCACCTGCTTACCGGAGCAAATCCGGAAGCCATGACGGCAATTCTTGAAGGTCTGGGAGTGGATGCCCTTGGACTGAACTGTTCCCTTGGCCCGAAGGAAATGCTTGAACCTGTTAAGCGTCTTGTGCGTGCAGCCAGTGTTCCGGTAATTGTAAAACCGAACGCAGGTCTTCCTCGTGAAGAAAACGGTAAGACAGTTTTTGATGTTGGTCCGGAAGATTTTGCCGCTGCTATGACTGAAATTGCAAAAGAGGGTGCCTGCATTCTGGGCGGCTGCTGTGGAACAACTCCGGATCATATCAGAAAGCTTAAGGAGTCTGTAAAGGCGCTTTCTGAAGAAGTAAACGGTGCTGGTTCTGGTAACAGAGGGAACGGAGCACAGGGTGAGTCGGGTGCACAAAGTGGCGCTGATTCTGACAGCACTGGCGCTAAGTCAGTTAGTGCAGGGAACGGCTCTTCAATTCCTCTTATCAAGCCGGTTACGGAAAAGAACCGAACGGTAGTTTCCTCGTATACGCATACTGTTCAGATTGGCGGCGGTGCAGTTCCAGTTCTTATTGGAGAACGAATTAATCCGACCGGAAAAAAGAAATTTAAGGAAGCTCTCCGTCAGAAAGACATTCCGTACATTATTCATCAGGGACTGGAGCAGGAAGAAGCGGGGGCACATGTTCTGGATGTAAATGTAGGCCTTCCGGAAATTGATGAAAAGGAAATGATGGTTCGGGTTATGACTGAACTGCAGGGAGTTACAAACCTGCCGCTTCAGCTTGATACCAGCAGCCCTGAAGTAATGGAAGCGGCTTTGCGCCGGTACAACGGAAAGGCGCTGGTGAACAGTGTAAACGGTAAGCAGCACATTATGGATGCGGTTTTCCCTCTTGTAAAAAAATATGGCGGTGTTGTAGTCGGACTTACAATCGATGAGGACGGAATTCCGGAAACAACTGAAGGCCGTGTTCGGATCGCAAAGAAAATATATGAGAATGCTGAAAAGTGGGGAATTAAACGAAAGGATGTAATCATTGACAGTCTGACCATGGCCGTAAGCTCAGATACGAATGCCGCAAAGGCAACTCTTGAAACTCTGCGTATTGTACGGGACGAGCTGGGAGGTTCTTCAGTTCTTGGTGTTTCCAATATTTCGTTTGGTCTTCCAAACCGTGAATTTGTTACCTCGGCCTTCTTTACCCTTGCCATGTACAACGGTCTTGGAGCGGCAATTATGAACCCGCTTTCTACAGAAATGATGAAGGCTTGGAATACCTATGTTCTGTTGAATGGCCAGGATAAAGATTGTCTCGGTTATTTAAAGTTCAGTGAAAAATACGATGAAAAGAAAGAGGCTGAACAGCAGAAGACAGCCTTAAGCGGCGTGCAGGGAGCCATAAATGCAATATACGGCGCCTTTCCCAGCTCTGGGCAGGTAAATCCTGCCCTTGCAGCTGTAGCAATGGGTGCCGCGGCAGGCAGCACTTTTGCCGGAAATATTGCTCCGGGAACCACGGCAGCTGGAGGGGCGGCTGGTACGCCAGGCCTTCAGTCTGGTGTGGGAGCTACGGCCGGTGCATTGGCTGGTACAGTCAGCAATGCGGTTAACGGGAACAATACCGGAAATGCCGGCAGCGCAGGCAACGCTGGAAATGCTGCTGCAGGAACTCTTGAGCATGCGGTAATTCACGGGTTAAAGGACGATGCCGCCCGAATTACACAAAGCCTCCTTGATGGCGGAAAACAGGCCGTGGAAATAATCGACGGCTACCTGATTCCAGGGCTTGATTACGTTGGTAAGAAATTTGAACAGAAAAAGATGTATCTTCCTCAGCTTTTGATGGCGGCAGATTCAGCTAAGTCGGCATTTGACGTAATCAAGGCGTTTCTTGAAAAAACAGGGCAGAAGGGAAAGCCAAAGGGAACCTGCATTGTTGCAACGGTTCACGGCGACATTCACGACATTGGAAAAAACATCGTGAAGGTTCTTCTTGAAAACTATGACTTTGAAGTAATTGATCTTGGAAAGGATGTTCCACCGGAAACAGTGGTTGAAGCGTGCAAGAAGGACCATGTAGAACTGGTAGGGCTTTCAGCGCTGATGACTACAACGGTTCCTGCAATGAAGGAAACTATCGAGCAGCTTAGAAAAGAGTGTCCGTGGGCAAAGTGCTGTGTAGGCGGTGCTGTTATGACTCAGGAATACGCTGACAGTATCGGTGCCGATTTCTACGGAAAAGACGCAATGGATACTGTAAAATACGCCCAGAAGGTTTTCGGCGTTTCTTAATGGCTGGTTGCGGCGAATCACTGAACCGGACGCCAGTGCCGAAACAGACCTGTCGTTTCTTAAGAAAATTAATGAAATCTCAAGTTTTTCGTAATAAAGCCGAAAATTAGAAAAGAATTACGAGGTTTTTATGAAAAAAATTGAAAAGATTATTCCGGCAGTAATGGTTTTGCTTTCGATAGCGGGCAGTTTTTTATTTTCTTCCTGTGATGATGTGGAAGAGGAAGAGCCAAAAAAACCGGATATCGAAATTCAGGAAAATGGTATTTCAATTTCATTTGCACTCGATTCAAATGCAAAATACATCAACATTTTCAGAAAAGAGATTCTTCCAAGTACCGCAACCGAAGAAGAAATCAAGGCGAATGTTGAGCTGAATATTGGTGAGTTTATTCCCAAGGAAACGGCAACAATCAATTCATATACATTCACAGATACCTTTCTGAAGAGCAATACAAAATATACCTACAGTGTTCGCTACAAGCATGAAAAAGGCTTTGTATATACAGGCTGGTCTGACTGGCCGGTTGACAGCGAAGAGGAAGACAAAACTCCTCCGACAACAGCGTATACAACCAATTCACATTTGAAATTCAGCAAGCCGGAAAATGCATATTTTGAATATTCTGAAAGTACAAAATGTCTGTTCTATAAAGGTGATAACCTGTTGGAAGTTGCTGCATTTGCGGGCTTTGAGCCATGTCTTTGCGTTTCGTATACAGGCAGCGGTGGAAGTGTAAAACGGGTTTTCTCAATCAAGGATTACTGCGTAAAAGACGAAACGGTTGAAGTAGATGAAGACGATGACGGCGTAGCGGATGCAACCAGAAGCATCCTTCTTAAAGCGGATTCAAAAATTGATTTGCGTTCGCTTTTGACACTGGACTTTTTTGACAAGGATATTTATATCGACGGAATCCTCTATCAGCAGACGGACAGCACCAAAAAGAGCTACGATAAAATCACCTGGTCTCAGCTCTGTGCAGTTACCGTAAAGGCAGAAAATGAAGCAGGGGAGCTGGAAGAAATAAAAACATTGAAAATCGAATATAATGTGAACAAAGACGACAGTCACGATTTTTCAAATTACAGCGGAACCCGCAGACTGTAA
The DNA here is from genome assembly GCA_946186185.1 of uncultured Treponema sp. Classification (GTDB taxonomy): domain Bacteria; phylum Spirochaetota; class Spirochaetia; order Treponematales; family Treponemataceae; genus Treponema_D. The sequence continues at coordinate 11,209 of CAMHMJ010000021.1, forward strand.
AAAGTATATTCAGGCCGGCTGGTTTTCCTACGGGCTTGCTCCGGGCTTCGCGGACTAACCGCCGCTCGGTACCGCACCATCGTTCCTCAGGTGCGGCACGACTTCAGGCAAGCCTTCAGCCCCCTCCGCATCCCGGGCAGGACTGTTCTTTATTTTTTAGCGAGTATTCCCTCTAAGGCAAGGTTGATGGCGTTCTTCATTTCTTCGCTGTCATCCTGGTTCAATACGATGTCGCGGAAAACCGTTGCCTCAACGATGCTGTAAAGCATTTCATTAGTGTCCTTTACATTCACATATTTGAACTCACCGCTTTTTATTCCACGAATAATTAAGAGTGCCATTAAGTGACGCATACGGATTACACGGCGGCGTACTCTTTCTCCCGGATTTTCTCCGGTTTTCTGCAGCTGAATCAGGTATGGCAAAAGTACGTGGAAAAGCTTTCTGTTTTCTTTGCAGGCGTCCATTACCGTGAAAAGCATTTTTCTAAGGGCTTCCTGGGCAGAAATTGTTTCGTCCCGTGAAATTGCAATCAGTTCACTTTCAAGTCCTTCTGTAAGCTGTTTTATGCTGTAAAGGAAGATTTCACGCTTGTTTTTAAAATATATATACAGGGTCGTTCTAGTGATTCCGCAACGATCGGCGATTTTCTGGAAGGTAACGTCTTCATAGCCTTCCTTCATAAAAACGTCCATTGATTTTTGTAGAATTTCAGATTTTCTTTTATCGTGTTCTACTACCGTTGCCATTTTTATCTCCGTTTCTCATTTTTATACAGATAAAGCGTTGTATCCAGATTTCCGGCTTTGAGGTCTTTTAAGAGAGTTGCGTATTTACCAAAGCATTCCTGGAATTTTTTGTGGCTTGTGATTATGCCGAATTCCCAGCCTTTGAATTCTGTAAGAAGGCCGCTCATGCGTTTGTAGAGTTCTTCTGCTTCCTTTTCGTCACCGAGACGTTCGCCGTATGGCGGGTTGCACAGAAGAAGACCGGTTTCGTATGGAGCGCAGAGTTCAGCAAAGTCCGCCTGAACAAAATCCGGTCTAATAACCTTTGCATCACTTCCGATTGACTGGAGGGCGCGTCCTGCAGTTACACAGGCGTATTCCGCATTTTTACGGCTTCGCTCTACGGCGGCCGGGTCAATATCGCTTCCAGTGATTCGGACTTCTACATCAGTACGGATAAGCTCGGCTTCCTTCTGGCGGATCTTTTCGGCCGCCGTTCGTGAATAAATACTCAGGTTTTCCAGAGCAAAGCGGCGTCCAAAGCCAGGAGCCACATTGTATGCGTAAAGAGCCGCCTCAATAGCAATTGTTCCTGAACCGCAGAACGGGTCGTGGAGCGGGGTTTTGCGGCGCCACATCATTTCCTGAAGCATTACGGCGGCAACAGTTTCTCTAAGAGGAGCCACACCGCCGTCTGTACGGTAGCCGCGTTTGTGGAGCGGAAGTCCGGATAGGTCCAGGAGAATCAGGGCTGTATTTTCATCAATGTAAACGCGAACAGTATTCTCGGCACCTGTCTCCGGAAGACTGTGCATCTTCCATTTGTCGCCCAGTTTTTTATAGATTGCTTTCTGTACAATTCCCTGAATTGCGTGCTCAGAGTTCAGTTTGGATTTATAGCATCGTACTTTATCAACAGTAATTTTTGAGTCTTTCTTAAAATAATCCTGCCAGTCGATTGCGTAAACGCCGTCAAAAAGCTGGTCAAAATCTTCGGCCTGATATTTTGCCATCTGAAGAAAAACACGGTCAGCAGTTCTTAAGCAAAGATTTGAACGGTAGAGAGAATCGTCGTCACCTGTAAAATAAACGCGTCCGGGCGCATTTCCAGCAAGCTTGTAGCCCAGATGTTTAATTTCATTTCCAAGAATTTTTTCTGCGCCGATTGCGCATAATGCTACCAATGTATTCATAGTTTGAATTTAACATTTTTACACTTTTTGTACAATTGTCATTTTGAACAGATTTTGGTATTGTATAACTACATAAATGCAACATTAATTTTTGTGGCGATTTTTAAAATGTATTGTTATACTGAGAAACGATACAAAAAGTAAAAAGTTATGGGGGAATTATGACAAGAGAAGATGAGATTGCAGCAAAAGCTGTTAGAACTTCAACACTCAAATCTCTAAAAATGAAAAAATTGATGCGGCTTAGACAGCTTAAGCACGATTATCAGGCAAAGGTGCGGGAAATAAATATTCAGTATGCGGAAGATCCTGAGCGTCTTAGAGCAAAATATGCCGCAGATGAATATGCAAGAAATGAACGGGCCAAAGCTCGCGCTGCACGCCGTATTGAAAAAGAACAGAAGAGAATCAAGCAGGAAAGCAAGCAGCGCCCTTATACTCTTGGAGAAGAAATCTTCAGTTCAATTGTGCAGGGAATCGGTGCTGCGTTATTTATTGCGGCTACAGCACTTTTGGATGCTCTGGCAATTTCCTTTGTTCCACAGGAATATAATGCCAGAAATATTTATCTTGGACTTTACACGGCTTTCGGTGCTTCAATGATTATGAATTACATCATGTCGGTTCTTCATCATGCTTTACCGGCAGGAGCCAAAGAAGTATTCCGCAGATTGTGCCGGGTTGCAATTTATCTGGTTGTCGCTTCGGCATTTACAATTTACACGTTTACTGGAATCAAGAGTGGCAGCGTTCAGCCATTGTTTGGAATAATTTTCAATTCAGTCGTTCTGCTGATTTGTCTTGTAGGAATTTTTATCTGCTCAATCGGCGGACGCCAGTTTGAAGTTGTAAATGTAATTTTTTACACGCTGCTTGGCTGGTCAGGACTGTTTATTTTTGCGCAGTTGTTCCATGTTATCAGTGCAACAAGCTTCACAATGCTGATTTTGAGCGGTTTTTTCTTTACAATCGGCTTGGTTTTTTCAAGTATTCGAAAGGTTAAGTTTATGCACGCAATTGGAAATCTTGTGATTCTTTCTGCCAGCATCTATCTGTTCTTCTCGTTCTTCTTTATGTTCTAGCTTTTCTGAATATTTGTCGTAGATAATAATTATAAAAAAGCTGTCCTGGAAGTTTTCAAGGCTTCGTATAAGGGCAGCTTTTTTTATTCATCCTGCACAACCCGATAGTCCCAGTTGTGTTTTGGGTAGCGACCTTTCATTTCCTTGCATATTTCCGGCCAGGTGCCGTTCCAGAAGCCTTTCAGGTCATCTGTAATTTGAAGCGGGCGTCTTGCCGGGGAAAGAAGCTTTAAAAGTACCGGCATACCCATTATTTTTGGGGTTTCAAAACATCCGAAAATCTGCTGTATTATAATTTCCAGAACAGGACGAATAACTGGCTGGCTTCCAGAGATGCTCTGGTTCTGATAACTGAGTCGGCGTTTTTTTCCGTTGGGAAGGGTAATCTGGAAGGGAACTTCTGCATCGATTTTGCTTCCGTCAAGCTTCCAGTACAGGGCCTGGTAAAAGCTTTCCGGGTCAATTTTAGTTTTTCCTGCAAGAAAAGGAAGAAGCCATTCTTCCGGATTTTCGCACAGCATTGAAATCAGCTGTTCTGAGTTGTTTGTAGTTTTCTGAGGCAGTTCCTCGGATTTCTCTTCAGTGGATAAAATTTGTTGTTCCTGCTGAAGGTAAAAGGCTGTTCTTTGCAGCAGAGACGAAGTTTTTTCATCAAGTTCGAAGGGAAGTGCAGAAAAGCCTTTTTTGCGGATTTCAGTGCAAAGTGCAGGGCTATAATCTTCCGGGGAAACGGGCAGTTTTGTTTTTTGAAGGACAATTTTTCCAAAACGAACAAGCCTGTATTTCTGAATTTTTCCGTTTTCAAAAAAAGTTTCTGTGGAAGTTGAACTTCGTTCATCAATCCAGTTTTGTATTGAAGTATTATCCAGAGCTTCCCAGGAATAAATTTTTCCTTCGGTTTCGCCTGCATCAACATCTGGAGCAACAATCCATTCCGGGAAAATGCCAATTTTTTCAGTCTGATTTTTTGTAAGCCGGGCCGTTCTTCCGGATGGAAACTGATAGGTTCCGTTTGTGTCGTAATTTTTTAAAGCGGAACCGTTTGAGATGCCGCTGCGATTTAATCCGGCTGCGTTATTTGAAGCTGGAGCCGTCCCAGAAACCAGATGTGCAACGCGGTCTGGAAAGCCTTCAAGGAGTGGTGGAAGGGCGGAATGCTGTGTATTTGCAGAAGGCCCGTCAAAAGCCTGTTTGTTCTCGTTTTGTTTGTCTGAAACCTGGCTGCCTTCATTGTTCCAGCCTGCATTTTTTACGCGGTTTCTTAAATTTTCAATAAAGCGTTTCTGTATTTGAGGAAAGGCTTTTGAATAGCTGGAGTATTTTAAAACCGTGTCAAACTGACGGCAAAGGGCAACACAGCCAAGTCTCGGGGAAATTCCAAGTTTTAGAACAGCTTTCCCTTTTTCGGTAATTTTTCCATCAGAAATACAGCCTAAAAGCTCCAGAAGTTGAAAGGCGCTGTTCCAGGCGGAAGCAGAGGGCGGTTCAAGCCAGTCTAAAGCTTGCGGACTGGTAATATTTCGAAGGGAACATTCCAGAACGAGAGATGAAAGGTCTGTGCGGAGAATTTCCGGGAGAGTTGTGACAGGCCGGATTTCATTTTTTTCCCAGAGGCGTAAACAGCGTCCGTTTCCAAGACGACCTGCGCGACCGGAACGCTGTTCTGCGGAGAAAAGACTTTCGTTTTCGGTAACCAGTTCTTCCATTCCCAGGCGGATATTCATCCTGTTTATGCGTGAAAGCCCGCTGTCGATAACAGTATAAACCCCCGGAACGGTCAGGGAAGTTTCTGCAATGGATGAAGACAGAACGATGCGCTTTACATCGGAAGGAACCGGGCTTAGAACGGCCTTCTGTTCAGTGAGGGTCAGGCTGCTGTGAAGGCGGAGGAGCTGTATTTCCGGACAGGAAGACCCATTATTTTCGGTTTCAGTCTTAACCGGTTTTTCTTCTGTCTGCGTGCTGAGTTCCGGAAAGCATTCCCGTAAAGCTTCCGCAGTGTCGTTTATTTCCCGGATTCCCGGAAGGAAGACAAGAATTGCTTTTCCACATTCAAGTTTTTCGATTTCCTGTCTGATGGCGGAAATTACGCTGATTTTCTGGTATTCAATTTCAACGGGAAACTGTCTTCCCTTGATATTCAGAACCGGACATTTTTGAGCTCTGTTTGTTTCTGAGTTTTTTGAATCCAGGGAGGTGTGCGCGGGAGTATTTTCCTTATTTTTGTTTTCAAGAAAGTCACTTACGGCTTTTGTGTCCATAGTCGCGGACATTATGATGACAAAAAGGTCATCCCGGATTTCAACGGCTTCTTTCAGGAACGCAAGTGCCAGGTCAGAATGAACGGATCGTTCATGGAATTCGTCAAGAATAACAACGCTTACTCCGTCCAAAAGCGGATCTTCCTGGAGGCGCCGGGTTAGAATCCCTTCCGTCATAATTTCCAGACGGGTTTCTTTTTCCGGGTCTTTATTTATGCAGTTTTCAAGCTGAATTCTATATCCGCAGGTGGAGCCTGGTTCCTCTCCAAGAAGCTCGCTGATTCGGTTCGCAATGGAAAGAACGGCAAGGCGCCGGGGTTCCAGCATAAATATTTTCCCCGGAAAATGTTCAAGCAGGGCAGGTGGAACGGCAGTAGATTTTCCGGCCGCGGTTTCTGCGGTAAGCACAAGAAAGCGGCTGGGTGAGTTTTTGAGAGTCTGGCAAATTTCCTCAAGATGCGGGTAAATTGGAAGAGACGAAGCCTGTTTATCAAAGGAAGCTTTTTGCGTGAGAGTACTGAAAATTTGTTCCACGGTTTTATCTTATATTTTTTTACGACTTTACTGAAGATTTCAGGTTCATATATTTTTTTTCAAATTCGCTGATTTCAAGGGGCTTATCGAATAAATAGCCCTGGAAAAGGTCACAGCCCATTGCGGAAAGGGTTTTCTGCTGAGATTCCTGTTCAATTCCTTCAACAATAACTGACATTCCTAATTCTCTGGAAAGACTGATGATGCTCTGGAGAATTTTTCGTGAGCGTTCTATGTTCAGTGTTTCATGCAGGAATTCCATGTCGATTTTTATTACATCAAAATTGAAGTTTTTGAGCATATTAAAGGAAGAATAACCGCTTCCAAAATCGTCCATTTCAACGATAAAGCCGTATTCCCTGAGCTTTTTAATGAGATGAATCTGAGTTTTTACATTAAGTAAAATTGCCGTTTCCGTTATTTCCAGGTGAAGATTTTTTGGAGAAATCTGATATTTTTCAACCAGAGAAGTGAAGTGCTCGTAGATGTCAATAAACGCCATGTCTTTAGGCGAAATGTTTACGGAAAGATATGTGTTTTCGTGTCCAAGCTCCTTCCATTCCCTGAGTTTTTTTGCCGCTTCTTCCCAGATAAAAAGATCCAGGTCACTGATAATACCGTTTTTCTCGAAAAGTGAAATAAATTCGCTTGGATGAACGATACCCACTTCCGGATGAATCCAGCGTGCCAGAGCTTCGCCACCGTTGCAGCTGGAATCGCCTGACTTAATCTGAGGCTGAATGTAGAAGGTGAACTGTCCGGAACTGAGAGCTTCCTTGAATTCGCCGGTATAGCGCTGTTCTTTCAATACGGTTTCACGCATTTCGTCGGTGTAGTATGCGATTACGCCGTGTACATCGCCTTCTACCGATTGAATTGCCATGAGGGCGCGGTCGCACATAACTGAAGCCGGAAGAGTTGTGTCTTCGATTTCATATACACCGATGTGGAAAATTACCGGGTAGCTCATATCCATGTCGATGTGGGAAATCTCATTGATTTTTTCGATGAATAAATCCTCCAGGAAGTACTGTTTTTCCAGAAGCAGGGCGAATCTGTCGCCGCCGATTCGGCCATAAATATCGGAGGTGGTAACGCTTGCTTTGAGTGACTTTGCAGTGTTTACGATAAACTTGTCGGCGGCGACCTTTCCGAACAGGTCATTAATCAGCTTGAAGTTTTCGATGTCCGAGCAAATCATCAGGTATTGTTTGTCCGGGTTGTATTTTAAATATTCTTCTACTTTTTCATAGAAGGTTTCCGTGTTGTAAATGCTGGTCAGCTTGTCGTGGGTGGTAAGATATTTCTGCAGGTTTTCCTTTTCAAGCTCTTTGGTCTTGTCGTGAATCTGAAAGAAGGTTCCCAGGAACATATTCTTTTCGTCACGTAGATTATGGTACCAGATGTTAAAGCTGTAGGTTTTACCGTTTTTTTCAAGCTCCTGAGTGAAGCGCTGGTCGCTAAAATCGCTGAATTCCTTGTTCTGAATCGTGTGGGTTCCCTTCCAGACTTCAAAAGGACGTTTTGGATTTAAGCCGATTTTCTGGTATTCATTCATAAAGTTTTCGAATGCCGAATTTTTGTAGATGCATTCGTTTTCGTCGCTGAAGAAAATAATCGGGTCGTCCATATTTTCAACAATCAGCGTGAGGGAGCGGTTTACAAGGGTTTTTGGTGAGTAAACAAAGGCAAAATATGAAACAACTACGGCCGCAAGGGCAAAGAAAATAATCGAAAAGTCGATGGTAACATTGCTCAGAATGTACAGGCCGTCTGCAATTAAAACAGCAATAAAAATAATCAGGATGGAAGTGTATTTGAGGCGATAGATTTTTGGGGATGTGATCATTTTGTTAATGAGGCAGCCCATAATCAGTGCCGAAATGATGTAGGAAAGCGCAAGATGAATGTTGTATGGAGTAAGAAAAACAATTCGCTTAATTTCCATATTAATGGTAAAGGCGTGCAGAAAGAAAATGTTCAGGAAAAGTGAAATAGAGTCCACAATCAGAGCGGCGACTAAAAGCCAGACGAAAACATTGTTTTTAATTTCATATTTTGAATATTTGCAGGTGAACTCAAAGAGAAAATACAGAATCCAGTCAATTCCGATGAAGAAGATGGTATACCCGATTCTGAGGGCAAATTCGTTACCGGTAATTAAAACGACGCTTACACCAAGAATAGCAAAAATACTCCAGGTCATACCGGCTGCAAGAGGTGTTTTATAGGGTTTATCAGTTTTAGAAATTTTCTTAAGGCAGAAAATAATGATTGCAATGGTTGCTGCAAATAACGCCAAAAATCCTAATTTAACGAGCATAAGTGACATTTTAACTTTATATCGGTAAATTTGCAAAGAATAAAATGAACGGAGGCTGGAACCTTGACACAAAAATCGAAAATTTTCGAAATGTCAAAATGGCTTAATTGACTGTTATTCTATTAATTTGTAAAATAGAAAAAATTCACTGAAAATAAAATTTTAATTTTATATGGGGTAAATCAATGGCTACAAAGTATGTTTACTTTTTCGGCAACGGGGATGCAGAAGGCGACGAATCAATGCGCCCAATCCTCGGTGGTAAAGGTGCTAACCTTGCTCAGATGGCAAAGGCTCCTTTAAGTCTTCCAGTTCCACCTGGATTCACAATTTCTATTGACGTATGTCAGGAATATTACAAGCTTGGTAAGAAATATCCAGAAGGACTTGATAAGGAAGTTGCTGAATATCTTAACAAACTTGAAACAACTTTCGGAAAGAAACTTGGTGACGAAAACGATCCACTTCTCGTTTCTGTTCGCTCTGGTGCTGCTGAATCTATGCCTGGTATGATGGATACAATCCTCAACCTTGGTCTTAACGATAAGTCAGTTCTTGGTCTTGCTAACAAGACAAACAATCCACGTTTCGCATGGGATGCTTACCGCCGCTTTATCCAGATGTACGGTAACGTTGCAATGGGCGTAGATCACGATAAATTCGAAGAAATTATCGATTCTGTAAAGACAAAAGCTGGAGTAAAGGAAGATACAGAACTTACTACAGAAAACCTTCAGGAAATCGTTCAGAAGTACAAGGCAATGTACAAACAGGAAAAAGGCGAAGACTTCCCACAGGATCCACAGGTTCAGATGTGGGGAGCTATCGGTGCCGTATTCGGTTCTTGGATGAACGAACGCGCTATCATTTACCGCAAGCTCAACAACATTGACGAAAACGTAATCAAGGGAACAGCTGTTACTGTAATGGCAATGGTATTCGGTAACATGGGTGACACATCAGGAACTGGTGTTGCATTCAGCCGTGACCCTTCAACTGGTGAAAACCACTTCATGGCAGAATACCTCATCAACGCTCAGGGTGAAGACGTTGTTGCTGGTATCCGTACTCCAATGGATATTTCTGCTCTTGAAAAACAGCAGCCAGAAATCTTCAAGGAAATCTCTACAATCCGTGATCGCCTTGAAGCTCACTACCATGATATGCAGGATATGGAATTCACTGTTCAGGAAGGAAAACTCTTCATGCTTCAGTGCCGCAATGGTAAGAGAACTGGTCCAGCTGCTGTAAAGATGGCTGTAGACATGGTTGCAGAAGGAATGATCACAAAAGAACAGGCTCTTCTCCGCGTTAAGCCAGATCAGCTTGATCAGCTCCTCCACCCACAGTTCGAGGCTAAGGCTCTTAAGTCAGCTAAACCTTTGGCATCTGCACTCAACGCTTCTCCAGGAGCAGGTTGTGGTGAAATCGTATTCACTGCTGAAGAAGCTGTAGAAGAAGACAAGAAGGGTAAGAAAGTTATCCTCGTTCGTAAGGAAACATCTCCTGATGACATCGCAGGTATGTACGTTGCTCAGGGTATCTTGACTTCTACTGGTGGACGAACATCACACGCAGCCGTAGTTGCTCGTGGTATGGGTACACCTTGTGTTTGTGGATGTGCAGACGTTGTATTCACAGGAAAAGACACAGTTACAATCGGCGGAAAGAAATTCAAGAAGGGTGACTTCATTTCTATCGACGGTTCAACAGGTAATGTATACGGTGAAGTAATTCCTGTAACTCCAGCTAGCGTATCTGGCGACCTCGAAACATTCCTTGGTTGGGCAGACGAAGTTCGCGCTGCTTCAGTTCGCACAACTCCATCTGGAAAGACTGTAAAGGGATTCGATGTTCTTGCTAACGCTGAACAGAACGAAGCTCCACAGGCATTCCGCTTTGGTGCTGCTGGTATCGGTCTTTGCCGAACAGAACACATGTTCTTTGAAGAACCAAAACTCACTTCTTTCCAGAAGATGATTATTTCTGATACAACTGAAGAAAGAAAGGCTAACCTTGCTGCTATCCTTCCACTTCAGCAGAAAGACTTCTATGGAATCATCAAGACAATGGAAGGACGCGCTGTAACAATCCGTCTCCTTGACCCACCTCTTAACGAATTCGTACAGGCTGAAACTCCAGACTTGGCTAAAGCTTTGGCTAAGAAACTTGGTGTAAAAGTTGACTTCATCAACAAGAAATACTCAGAACTCAACGAACACAACCCAATGCTCGGACACCGTGGTTGTCGTCTTGCTATCACATATCCAGAGATCTACGAAATGCAGGTTGAAGCTATTGCTCGTGCAACAGCTCAGGCTGAAAAAGAAGGTCTTAAGCACGATGTTCGCATCATGATTCCAAACGTAACTACATTCGCTGAATTGAAGCAGATTCGTGCTCAGGCAGAAGCTGTAATCGCTAATGTAAACAAGGAACTCGGAACTTCACTCAAGTTCCAGATTGGTTCTATGATCGAATTCCCAAGAGCTGCTGCAACTGCTAACCAGATTGCTGAGTACGCTGACTTCTTCTCATTCGGTACAAACGACCTTACTCAGACAACATTCGGCTTCAGCCGCGACGACTACTCTAAGTTCATCGATTCTTACCTCGACCAGAAAGTACTTCTCCAGGATCCATTCAAGACTTTGGACGAAGACGGTGTTGGTGTAATGATCGGTCTCGCAGAAGAAAAGGGACGTGCAGTTAAAGCTGACCTTCACCTTGGAATCTGTGGTGAACACGGTGGAGACCCAGCTTCTATCGCTCTCTGCTACAAGCTCGGTTTGAACTATGTATCTTGTTCACCATTCCGTGTACCAGCTGCTAGATTGGCTGGAGCACAGGCAGTTATCAAGGCTTCAAAGAAATAAGTTTCTTTAAGTTAAGATAACGGAATGAAGGGGTCTTCATAGAAATATGGAGACCTCTTTTTTTTTAACGGATTTTCGATTTTACACAGTGGCTTTATGACAAATCTATAACTTGTGTGATATAATTCAAGGTATGAATACCCGAAACCTTCCGATTGGAATACAGGATTTTGAAAAACTCAGAAACGGAAACTATGTGTATGTTGACAAAACTGATTTAGTTTACGAGCTGACCCGTACCAGTACACCGTACTTTTTAAGCCGTCCGCGCCGTTTTGGAAAAAGTCTCCTTCTTTCAACCTTTGAAGCATACTTTGAGGGTAAGAAAGACTTGTTTAAAGGGCTCGCAATAGAAAAACTTGAAACAGAAAACGCTAATGCTTGGACAGAATATCCGGTTTTGAAAATCAGTTTTGGTGCAAACAGTTATGAAAATAATAAAAGGCTTTTAGCAAGATTAGAAACTATTTTGCAAGAAAATGAAAAAAAATATTCCGTTGAAGTAAAATCAGATAATCCTGCAGAACGCTTAAATAATATTATAAAATCCGCTTATGAAAAAACAGGAAAGCAGGTCGTCATTTTAATCGATGAATACGATAAACCGATTCTGGACGCACTCTACACAGAATATGAAGAACAGAACCGCCAGGAACTCCGTAGTTTCTACAGTCCGCTAAAAGATTTGGATATGTACATCCGATTTTTGTTCATAACAGGAATTACAAAAGTAAGTCACATAAATATTTTCAGCGGATTGAACCAGTTGAATGATATAAGCCTTGACAAACAATATTGTTCACTCTGCGGGATTTCAGAATCTGAACTTGAAAAATATTTCGAGTCTGAAATTAAAACGCTTGCTGTTGAACAGGAAATGACAGTTTCTGAAGCAAAAGAAAAACTTGCACAGATGTACGACGGCTACCATTTTTCGTACGCTGGAGAAGGAGTTTATAATCCCTTCTGTCTTTTAAAGTGCTTCTATGGAAAAAACTTCGGTTCATACTGGTTTGAAAGCGGAACACCTTCTTTTCTTGTAAAAACTTTGCAGAATGAACCTTTTGCTCTTACAAATCTTATAAATGGCCGGCGTGTCAGAGAAGACAACTTTAAAAACTACGACCCAGACAGTAAAAATATGCTGCCTGTCGTTTATCAGAGCGGTTACCTTACGATAAAGGGATATGAACGAGAGAGAAACCTTTACACTCTAGATTTTCCGAACCGCGAAGTTGAGGAAGGATTTTTGAATGTTCTTCTCAAGAAATTTGTAAACGTCCCTGATGATGATCTCGGTTTTGCAATCGACAATATCTGTGACGCACTTTTTGCCCGCGATATCGACAAGCTTCTTTCCATAATAAAAGCCGCAATAGCTGACCTTCCGACCGTGGTAAAGAAAGACATGTGTGAAAACTACTACGAATCAGTTACGCACTTGATTTTCCGCCTGACAGGTTACCGCGTTGTAAGTGAACTCCAGTCGGTTGCGGGAAGAAGCGACGTTGTTGTTGCAACAAAGGATTCAGTCTTCATCTTCGAGCTCAAAATGGACAAGGGACGTGCATTCGATGAAGTTGCAGATGAAGCCCTTACTCAAATTGATGCGAACGGATATGCAGACCGATTTGCCGTAAGCGGGAAGAGCATGTACAAAGTGTGCGTCGTTTATTCCAGCGAAGGAAAAGGAATTGTCGGCTGGAAGGTAAAATAAATGAAGAACAATTTGCCACTATATAACTAAATATCAGGAGAAAAAAACAATGACTCAGAGAACAGAAAAAAGCGTTTACCCGTACTCAAGCGCAAGAGGAAACAAAACAACTTCTTGTAATTCACTGGCTGGAAAATCTTTCCCTGCATCAAGTCCAATACTACAGAGAAGAACTCCTATCCTTATATCCTTAAAACTACTCGGCAGCGCATTTCTTTTAGTCCTTGTTGTAACGCTAACGGCCTGCTCTTTGCCAGCTTCGTCAGCAACCACGGAACCAGAGCCAGAACCAACAAATGTTGAATATCCTGAAACTCTTACAAATGGTGAAACAAGTACTATTAATAATTTGAGTACAGCTACACTTGCTGATTCTGTTGCAAGTATGGATACAATTATTTCTATTTTGAGTGCACATAGTGATGATGCTGCTATTACTCCATATGTTAGTGCAGTTAAGGAAGTAAGAGATGCAATTAAATCTGCTGATTTATCAGTACTTGATGCATCAAAGGTTGAAAACTTTACAAAGACAGTTGATAGCCTTAACGAAGCATACAGTGCTGTATTTGCAACTGAATATAATGCTGCAAAATCTGCAAAAGATGATTTTGAATCATACAAAAATAATGATTTCAAGAGTGCATATGATGCTCTTGTTTCTGCAATCAATAATGTTCCAACAGAGAACTATGATGCTGTTGCAAGTGAAGCAAAGAAAATTGTTGAAGATTTCAAAGATAACTATGTTTTCAACAACACATACGATGCTGCATATGTTAATTCTGTAAAGGCTTCTGCTAATGCTGCAAAAGCTGATAGAGCAGGTGTTGCAAATAAAAGAACTGCTTATGAAACAGCAAAAACAACTGTTAATAGTAAGTATGATTCAGCAGTTAATGCTAAAAAAACATATGATAACAAAATAACAGAAAAGCAAGCTTCAGAAGCAAAGAATCCTGTTATCACAAATGCAAGTGATGTTGCTAATATTGATTGGAGCAAAGTTGAATCTGTTAAGGTTGCTGTTCCTGCTGGTACAGAAGCTGTTGATGTGCTTGCTCTTCGTCAAATTTATGATGCTGCGAAGGAAGCTGCTGAAAACAATGGTAAGACTGCAAGTGTTATCGATTTCGCAGAGTATCCTGATACAGTGAAGAAGTTTGTTGTTAAGAATAATATTGAATTGATGAAAGGTGCTCTTGATAAAGATGAATATCCATTTACTGCACCTGATCAATTTGTTGAAACAGATCTTGTTCCAGGAATCAAAGTTTATACTTATGCTAGTGAATGGTATGCTCATGATGATAAGATTATTCAACAAGCTTTGAAATTTACTGATACAACAAAGAAGGTTGATTTATCACAAACTGGGTATGATTTAACGGGAACTTACCGTGGTGGCGTTATGGGTGATGTAGAATTTGAAAACTTGGGTTCTACAAATATTTCTGGTACTATCAGAGGTAAGTCAAATATTTCTCCTTTCTATGATACATTTATCAAGAATACAGAAGTTGAAAATCTTCCAAACTTGGAGTTAAACTTTAAGAGTGGATCTCTTGATAGTGAAATAGATGTTTCATTAGGAGGATTGGATTATACTAATATGCATGGTACGAATATTGATAAAATTATCTCTTCCTATTATTCAAATGGTAAAACTATGGAATTTTCTGGTGCAGGTATTTCATTTAATGCTAAAGAAAAACTTGGCGAAGGAAGTATGTATGTAGAAAATGTTTATAGTGGTAATGCTTATGATTTGGATATTAATGCCGCTTTGGTAATGGGACTACCTTTGGCTAATGTTAATGTTGTTGGTACAAATAAAGTTGGGACAATCGCATTAGGTACTAATATAACTAATGTTCGTTTTGAATCTGATTTGAATGGAGTTAGTTTGACAGGGGCAGAACTAGGTGTTATTGAATTTGCTGGTGATGCACCGGATGAGGTTGCATCTGCCCCTATGGTTATATTTAAAAAAGTTTCACATGAAACATTGCTTCTTTCATCAACTTCGGTTAATGTTTCTGCTTTGACTCCAACTCAGGCTTCTAATTTGAAATCTATTAGTTCAGCATCTACTATTTCAGAATTGATAACAAATAGTAGTAATGCTAAACCTTCAGGTTTTAATATTGGAAAAATTGTTGTTGGTGCAGAAAATGCAGGTTATTCAGCAAATGATTGGGAAAAAGCTGGTAATCAGGGTGTTGAATCTCCTGCGAGGGCTGATTTATCATACGTTTTACCAAACAAAGTTAACCAGACTAAATCTGATTTAATCCGTGCTATTTTGAATTTCTAGCATAACTACCATTACTATGTTATAATTTTCTATTATGGAAAATCGCGAGCACAACGAAGAATATTTTTACGTTCATGGAAAAGATATCTATTCTACACAGAGTCTTCTGGCTTCCATGGGCGTAAAACAGAGTGAAACAATTTACAAGGATTCTTCCAATGATTTTATCCGATGGCCTTTCAGTGCCGCTGATTTTTTTGAGGTTGTTGAGGGAAAAGAGCCTGATTTAAATGATGCCGAAGGACTTCTGGAGGGAGAAGAGAAAACCGAAGTTGAAAAAATCAATGCCGAAATAAAAAGCTACAAAGATTCCAAGAACACAATTGAAAATAAGGACAGAATCAAAGAGCTTCGCATCCGCAAAAGAGAAATTCTTTCAAATGTCGATTTGTCAAAAGCCAAAAAAGGCTCATCTATTTTCTATAAAACCTTCGTTGAAATCAATGACTTTAAGATGATTGAGGAAAAACTGCCTCAGTTCAAAAATGTGCGCTGGCCCTTCCGCGAGCAGATGCCTTATTTTGCAGCAGGGGTTGAAGATTTTGCCCGGGCCGTTGCAAATGGTGAAAAAACAGCCATCACCGGTGGTCCCTGTTTTTTTGGCGAACACGAAGTTGATATGATTTGGACTCTAAAAGACGGAAGCCAGAAAATTTACGATTTTACCACCCGCCGAAGGAGTATCGGGGATAAGGTTTCTCAGGAAGCCGAGTTTACAAAACAGAATGCGGAGGAAGTTGTAGACGTTTCTTTCAAAAGCCACAAAACTCTCCTCACCACCGAAGAATTCGACAGCATCCTCTATCTTTTTGAACTTGCCAGGGCAACGGGTTCCTGTCTCACCCTTCCAATTGTGGATGCCTCTTACCAGAAATATCTGAATGCAATGCTCGAACCGCTGCCTGAAGAAATACGTTTGTGCGCCAACGAACGCTTTCGGGAAGTTGCACGACCTGTCATCAAAATGTACGAAGAGCTTTTTGAATTCTTCAAGAAGAAATATCCCGAGGTTGAATGCAAGATGATGAGCGGAGAAACAAAAGAGCTTCTGGATATGTACTACGAAAAACGCACGCCTTTCGTTTCAAAGCCTTCAACAAGTAGAATAATTTCCGGCATTCAGGAAAAAGTTGAATCCGTCAAAGATTACATCACTCTTCCGGCATTGCCATACTATTTTTACGGAGTCAAAAACATTCTTGAAGTCGATTATCTTGGCGAAACTGACTCTTTCTGGAAATGTCGGAAAATGCACAAAGGAACGATAAATCTTTCGGCACTTTTGTACCCCATTAGAATCAGTTCGGACGGCTGGCGGACACTTTTTTCAACCGAGCCAGAATACAAGGAATACATAAAAAAGGAAGATTATGACAAACGTTAAGAAAGGGCTCAGAACAGCAGGTCTTTTAGTTCTTGCTGTTAGTCTTGGACTAATCTGTTTTTTAAATAAAACTGAAATTAAATTCCCGCTTTCAAAAGAAATTGCACTGAATTCGCCTTATATTGTCCGGGATTATGGTCCCCTTCGTTATATTCTGGACAATCAGAGAACCAGAATTCTTGTGGTGGAAAAAGAATCTAATGTGGTGCGGCATATTTTGCCTCCATCTGGTAAACAGCCGGATAATTTTTACTATGCTGATGATTTTCTGGTTGATGAAAACGGCACTGTTTATGTAAAAGAAGGTGCCTGGGATGGAAACAGGATTTCCCGGGAGGCGGTTCTTGTTTACGATGCCGCTGGCCGTTACAAAGCAACTTACCTGGACACACTTTACGACAAATCTCTGGTCAACAAGCACAAGGTCATGCTTCTTTCTATTAAAAACGGAACAATAAAATATGCCGTAAAAGAGAAGGACAGAATCGACATTTTCAATTTTGACACTAACAAAAATCAGGCTGAAGGCGAAAAACTTTCCATTCCTTTTGAAAATGCCTTCAATTTTGTAAACGACATGGCGGAAGATTCTGAAGGGAACCTCTACGCTGTGGATAAGCCGGGAAATTTCTTTATTCTGGAAAAAAACACTTCTGAAGGTGGAAAAGCCGTTTCCCAGCTGAAAAAAAACGGTGGCAATTTGCAGAAAATTCAGTTTGGAAAAGCAAAACTTATTTACAAGTCATCAAAATCTGAGTTTCCAAACTGGATTGAAGTACCTTCTTCAGGAAAACTTCTGTTTGCAGAGCTTTATTCCGACTGTGTAAAAGAACTGGATATTGCAACAGGTAAAACTTCCGTTGTCCTTGAAAATTCCGGCTCTGTTACGGTAACACCGGAAGCTTTTTCAAAAATTGAAAATCCTCTTACAAACAAAAAGATGATTCAAAAGCAGTTCTTTTTCATCCTGCTCTTCCTTCTTTTTATCATCTGTCTTATTTATCTTTTGATAACAGCCATCACTTCTTTTGTGAAAAGCAAGATTCACGTAATCAAACGAATCAGCGTTTACATGGTAATCATCGTTATTGCGGTTGCAGGAGTAATCACCTTCCGCCTTACAAACGAATTTGCCAAAGTCATGCAGAACCAGATTCTCGCTCAGATGGAAAACATGGCCTATTCAGTTGCCAACACCATAAAGCCTACCACACTGGATTCGATTCAGTCTGCCGCGGATTTTGCAACACCAGCCTACCGTGAAATGATTTCCAGCATGGAAAACGTAATCGATCCAAGTCTGGATATAAACCGCAACGTTTACTGCGACATTTTCAAATACGATGAAGAACACGGCGCCTACGCCTGCGCCTATCTTGACCAGGCAATCGGAACTTATTTTCCCCTTACGGAAGGCGAAATCGAAGAAATAAAGCAGATTTATGAAACGGGAACTTCTTTCCGTTCGGCAAAGGATGACACTTCAGCTTCCTATATTTACGTTTCAGTTCCGGTTATGAACGATGAACGAAAGGTTTCCGGCGTTGTTTCCGTAATGATGGAAACCTACATGTTCACAGGCCAGATTAACGAAATGCGCAGGAACGTACTTCTGGGAATCCTTGTCACCGTAATTTTTGTCTGGCTTTTGATGGGAGAAGCCCTTTCTTACATTCTTTCAAAATCTCAGGCTCAGATGGAGCTTGAACAGCAGAAGGCACTTGGAAAAACACAGGAAAAATCTTTTCCTCATTACTACATCCGCCTGATGGTTTTCGCCCTTTTTGCAACTTACAATATGACCACCACCTTCTTACCGATGGTAGTTACAAAGGGCGCCCTTGAATCTCTGGGAGAAAAATGTTCCAGCTTTATAGCAGCCCTTCCTCTTTCCATAAACCTTTTTGCAGTGGGATTAATGGCTCTTTTCTGCGAAGGAATTATCCGTAAAATCGGCTACAAAAAGATTATAATTTTGGGTTCTGCTCTTTCAGGCCTTGGAAATCTGATGCTGTTCTTCTTCTCCATGAACTATGTGATGATTTTTATTGCTCTGGTTCTGGACGGAATCGGCGTTGGTCTTACCACCAATTCTATGTATCTTATGGTTTCTCAGATTCCTAATCCTAAAAACAGAACTTCCGGCTATACGGCCTACAATGCGGCTCAGACTTCGGGAATCAATTTCGGTATGCTTTTTGGTGCGGCACTTGCCCCTAACTTCTCGCGAAACGGTATTTTCCCGATGGTTACGGCAATGTGGGTAGTTTCCGCGACGATTTTCGTCCTTCTTTGGAGAACACTGAAAACCGACGCTGCTACGGAGGAAAAATCTGCCGTCGGAGAGAACATTTCTTCCGGCAAAAAACTTTCTGGAACCGAAAAAACTTCTCCTTCACAAAAATCCGGAGCTCCGGAAAAAGGCAAAACCATCCTCCGCACCCTGAGCTTCCTTTCTCACAGACGGGTCTGGTCTTACATTCTTATGGTTCAGGCTCCTTTTTCCCTTATGGGAAGCTTTGTCTACTATTACTTGCCGATTTACTCCGACACAAACGGTTTAAGCGAAGTTTTGGTTGCCGTCCTGATGATGCTTTATTCCCTTTTTGCAATCTATCTTGGAAACGGACTTACAAAATGGGTTATCAGCAGAACAAAAGCGGCAAGTCCATATATGTCCATTCTGCTCTGTACCATTGCCTGTGTAATCTTCGCAATTATGGGAAATTTCTCGGGCCTTCTTATTGCAATTTTCATTCTTGGTCTTGCAAACGGTTTCGGCCGTTCAATTCAGCAGTCCCACTTTTCAATTCTTCCGGAATGCGAAGAATTCGGCGTTTCCGAAGCAATGGGAATTTTCAACTTTACGGATTTTATCGGACAGTCCTTTGGTCCTACGGTGATGGCTCTTGTATTCCTGTCAAAACGGATTTCGCTTTCAACAGGTATTTTCACCGTCATTCTTGTAATTTTGAGCGTCCTGCACTTTTGCATCAATCTGAAAAAAGGCGGAAAAATTAACTCTGCAATTGAAAAATAATTACCAGTTGCGGCACAACATATCAAGCTTGGAATATCAGCTTTGGAGGTTTTCATATGGAAAAGAAAAAAAAATTAGGAGTCAGCGTTTCCATTTCTATCGTTTTTTTTACGACGGTACTTGCAGTCTGTCTTGGAATTATCGGCTACTCAACTTATTACAATCGAATGATTAAGGAATATCAGAAATACGAATGTTCAATTCTGAATCTCGCAGTTGCAGATTTTGACTGGGACGCAATCGAGGTAACCGTTAAAAATCAGGTTGAAGACGAAAGCTTCCTGAAACTCAGGGAGCGCCTTGATTATATCAAGAGAAATACTCAGATTGCATGGATTTATATGTTCGAACCCCTTAATGCAAACGAAACCGACAACCAGCGTTACATCTGTACGGGAAACACTCAGAAAGAATATGAAGACTATGCAGCCAGGGGAGAAAAACCTGTCTGGCTTGGCAAAATGAACGGAACGGAAACTCCTTCCGACGTAGCCCAGAAATATCTTGATTATTACCAGAACTCCGAGCCGGGAGAATTCCTTTTCTTTCCAAACAAAACTGAATGGGGCTACATCTACACAACTGCAACGGTCGTACGAAGTTCCAAAGGAAATCCCATCGGACTGATGTGCGTCGACATTTACATGGAAGAAATCGAAAGAGCATTAAGAGTTTTCCCGATTATCGTTTTTGGTGCAAGTATCTTTCTTTCGGCAATTTTTATCATTCTTCTTGCACTCTGGCTGAATAATCGGGTAATTCGTCCTCTTTCAAAGCTGAAGCTTTCGGCAGAAGAATTTGTTAAATCCAGTCACGGAAACAGCCAGCCTGAAACTTTAGTATTTACGAATCCAGAAATTCATACCGGCGACGAAATTGAAGTTCTTTCTGACTCCCTTGTAACCATGGCGGGAGATTTAAAGAATTACATGAAAAACCTTATGCTGGAAACCGCCGAAAAAGAACGAATCGGCACAGAGCTGAGCGTTGCAACAAATATTCAGGCCAGCATGCTGCCGATTATTTTCCCGCCTTTCCCGAACCGGGAAGAGTTCGACATTTATGCCTCCATGACACCTGCCAAGGAGGTTGGCGGCGACTTTTTCGACTTCTTTATGGTAGATGAAAGACATCTTGCAATCGTAGTTGCGGACGTTTCCGGAAAAGGAGTTCCTGCCGCACTTTTCATGGTAATCGGAAAAACCTTGATTAAAGACCATACCGTTCCAGGAAAGGATTTGGGAGAAATCTTTACAGACGTGAACAAAATGCTATGCGAAGCAAACGGTGCCGAACTATTCATCACTGCATTTGAAGGAATCTTAGACCTTGTCACCGGTGAGTTCCGATATGTAAACGCAGGCCACGAAAGTCCTTACATCCTTCACAATGGAAAATACGAAATGCACAAAATAAAGGCGGCTTTTGTTCTTGCGGGAATGGACGGAATGAAATACAAAAGCGGCTCTTTAATGCTGGAACCTGGCGACAAGCTCTTCCAGTACACAGACGGAGTTACGGAAGCCACCGACAAGGACAACCAGCTTTTCGGTGATGCCCGGGTTGACGCCGCATTGAACAAACATGCAGACAAGGATGTAAAAGGCGTTATCACAGGCGTCAAGGAAGAAATCGATAAGTTTGTAGGCGAAGCACCTCAGTTCGACGACATCACAATGCTCTGTCTTGCATTTAAGAAAAAAATGAAGAGTTAGAACTTTCCGCCAGAAAATGTGATAAAACAAAAAATTATTTTAAAAAATTTGCCATATTCAAATTTGCTCTTATAATTAAAGTGTGGGTTAGTTCTGTACTTTTTGATTTCCTACAAAAAAGTGTGCCATTAATAAAAAGTTTTGTTCTGCATTTTTCTGATTTTTGAGCCTGATT
The DNA here is from genome assembly GCA_946186185.1 of uncultured Treponema sp. Classification (GTDB taxonomy): domain Bacteria; phylum Spirochaetota; class Spirochaetia; order Treponematales; family Treponemataceae; genus Treponema_D. Next base: position 32,554 of record CAMHMJ010000021.1, read on the forward strand.
TTATCTAAACTGACAACAAACAGACGATTCAAACCATATTCTGAATTTTAAATTGAGACGGGAAAACTCAATTTTTAATACGGGGAGAATAATTAGTATCACGAAAATTTGGAGGAAAAAGTGATTCTAAAAAAGTCTTGGCTTGAAAAGGCGGTGAAAATCGTCCTTTCGGGTGCTTTGGTCGCAGGGTTGTCTGGTTTGGCTTCCTGCTCGAATGGTTCGCTGGGTTCTGATGAACTGGAAATTTTTACTTCGGATGTATCGGAGTCGGTTACAAGAAATGCTGTTGCCAGTTCTTCTGATAAGTCCGGTGTTATGCTTCAGGGATTTAACTGGTCCAGTGCAAGTTCTTCAAAAGACTGGTACAGAACGATGCTTAATAAGGCAGGGGATATCAAGGATAATTTTGATTATGTCTGGTTCCCGCCGCCGTCAGTTTCTACCAGCAATGAAGGATACCTTCCTACTCAGTTGAATAATTTGAATTCAAATTACGGTTCTGAAACTGAGCTGAAAAATGTAATCAATTCAATTAAGCCTGCAAAAGCAATTGCAGATGTTGTTATAAATCACCGCTGCGGTTCAACGGACTGGGGCGATTTTACCAATCCAAGGTGGAACGCAGATTTCTATTCAATCTGCCGTGATGATGAAGGATTCTCTGGTTCGCCTAAAATGGCAGCTTCCGGAAATCGTGGAAACTATGATACTGGTGAAGGATATTCTGCAGGCCGCGACCTTGATCATACTAATTATGATGTTCAGAACGGTATTGTTACCTGGATGAACACTGTTCTTAAAAATGCAGGTTTTGTTGGCTGGCGTTATGACTTTGTAAAGGGTTACGACGGCTACTATGTTGGAAAATACAATAACAATACCAGTGCAGAATTTTCTGTAGGTGAATACTGGCCGACAGACGGTTTTAATCCAAGTTATTCCGCTAACTGGAGTAACGAAATCATGAACTGGATTAACCGTACTTCTGCCGGCGGATATACTACCCGCGCATTTGACTTTGTACTTAAAGGCAACCTGAACTACGCCTTTGGTTACAAGGGAAACGAAGGCTGCTGGGATATGACTCGTCTTGCTGATTCAAACAATATTTTCAGACGGGCTCCGGCTTATGCGGTTACTTTTGTTGATAACCACGATACTGGTTCTACACAGCAGCACTGGCCGATTGATGAAGGTGATATTGGTCCGGCATATGCATTCATCCTTACTCATCCGGGATATCCGTGTGTTGCATGGCAGCATTATTTTACAGGAAGCGGAAGCCAGTATATTGGCGGAAGAACTGTAAGCGGAACAAGCAAAACCATGAAGCAGCATATCGATCAGTTGATTTCTATCCGAAAGTCAAACGGGGTTGAATATGACAGCGCAATCAGCGTTCTTTATTCTTCAAGAACACTGTATGCTGCAAAAATTACAGGAACAAATGGCAGCATCATTGTAAAAATTGGTGGTGATAATTATTCTCCTTCTGACAGTTCTTACAAGGTTGTTTATTCCGGAACTAACTTCTGCGTATGGAGCAATATGAACAGTGGCTCAGGAAGCGGAACTGGAACAGGTGGCTCGACTGGCGGAAGTACAGGGGGTTCAACTGGTGGTTCTACTGGTGGAAGCGGTTCTGGAAGCAGCACAACAACTGCAAAATATCGTCTTGCGGTTGCTGTAAATCCTGGCTACAACTACGGAGTTTACTTTACCGGTTCATTCAATGAAGGTGCAAACTGGACAAAGGCTGTTCGCGGAACTTATTCAAGCTCTCTTGGCGGATGGTATGTTGAAGTAAACGCCGGAAGCAATTTTGAATGGAAGTACATGGTTGGAAAGTACAGTCTGGGATCTGAAATCAGTACATCTACAAGCGGCCTTACATGGCAGAGCGGAAGTAACTATACTGCAGCTCAGGCAACTTTGATTTCTGAAGGAAATTCAGGCTCAGGTAGCGGTTCGTCTGGAAGTGGATCTTCCAGCGGCAGCGGAACTGGTGGTTCAACCGGTTCTGGAAGCGGCACGGGTACTGGTTCCGGCTCAACAGGCGGAAGCACTGGAGGTTCTTCGGGCAGTACAACAACTACTACAAAGGTAACACTCAGTGCTACTTACAATGCAGGAAGCGGAAACGCAATTTACTTTACAGGAACCTTTGATGAAGGAAAAACCTGGACAAAAGCCGTGCGCGGTACCTGGACAAGTGGAAATGTATGGAAAGCAACTGTAACGGTTCCTGATTCTGGTTCGTTCCAGTGGAAGGTGTTGAAAGGCTCTTACAACAAGGGTCAAACTACTTCTACTTCGGGATTGACCTGGGAATCTGGAAGCAATCATACACAGGGTACCACATCTATCAGGCCGTCGTTTTAGTTTTGTGGGAAAATAAGGTGCTGGAAAGCGTAGTTTTTCAGCACGAGTAAAATAAGGGGGAAGCCCGGTTTTCTGGAAACGGAAAACCGGGCTTTTTTTTGTGAGGGAAGAGAAATTTAGGTTGAAGTAAGGGTCACGCCCGGGATGCGGAGGGGGCGAGGCTTGCCGAGGCGTGGCGCGACTGAGGACTGAGGGACGAAGGCGGGGCACCGAGGGGCGGTTAGACCCCGAAGCCTGGAGCAAGCCCGTGGGAAGAAAAGCCGGCGCAAAAAAAGTTGTATCACATTATTGAAAATTCAATTATAATAACTCTTATGTATGATATGATTTTTCTTTCAGATAACGATTATTACGACAAATCGATTAAGAGTTACATCTGCACTAATTATTCTGTTGTGGATGCCCCTTTTGACGGTACTGAAATTTCAAAAATTATGCAGAAAAACACAATCCGCCTTATAATTGCGTGGATTGATGAAATTCGGGGTGCGGCCTCGGTGGAGCTTAGGCGTCTGATAAAGTATACCAAGGACGTGCATTTTTGCCTGCTTGGAGAACACGATAAATGCCGTGAGCTGATGGATTCAATGAATAATCCCCTTGTCCACGGTATCGATATACCGATTTCCATTACTAAGTTTGTAGATAATTTTACATACATCGTTGAAAATTTTGTTGGAACTGAACATCTGGATATGACGAATGCGGCGCGGAAAAAGCATGTCCTTCTGGTGGATGATGATCCGGTTTGCCTTAGAAATATGATGAACTGGCTGAAGATTTTTTACAAGGTTTCGGTGACCAAGAGCGGTGCGGACTGTCTGAAATTTCTGGAGACCAAGCTTCCGGATCTGATTCTTCTGGATTACGAGATGCCGGAGATGAACGGAATACAGACTCTGGAAAAAATCAGGCTGATTCCCTATTGCAACGAGATTCCGGTTGTATTTTTGACGGGAGTTTCGGATATGAACAAGGTGAAGGAAGCTCTGGCACACAAGCCCCAGGGATACATTCTGAAAAATACGGAACGCACGGAATTTGTGAACAAGGTGAATGCGGTTTTGCATTAATGTAATGTGGGCGTTTTAGATGAAAACTAAGGATAAAATTTGTTCGATTCTCATGAAAAATCCGGGGGAAAGTGTTTCCGGGGAAAAGCTGGCTGAAGAGTGTGGTGTCAGCAGGGCGGCTGTCTGGAAAGCGGTGAACGCTTTGCGGCTTGACGGTTTTGAAATTGAAGGAACCACCAACGGCGGCTACAGGCTTTTGGGGAATGCGGATTTTATATCAGAAGAGACGATTCGCTCGGATCTGAAGGAAGCGGCCGTGGATTTACAACAGACCCACGATTTTTCTGAGATTGGTTCGTTACCAGCATGCGGCGATTTATTTGGGGCGAATGGTTTATCCGGGGCTTGTGAGTCCTGGAAAATACAGGTGTTCCCGGAGATAGATTCCACTAATTCTTACGCCAAAAGGCTTTTGTCTGAAGCGGGGAGCCTGCGGGATGAGCGGGGTGAGCTTACTGAGAGTGGAAAGCTGCTGAATAATTCGATATATGTTGCAGAAAAGCAGACGGCGGGTCGGGGCCGGCTTGGAAGAACCTTTTATTCTCCGAAAAAGAACGGTGTTTATCTTTCCATGATTTATGCGCCGGCGGGTGGAATTAAAAACCCTGCACTGATTACGGCCTTTGCAGCGGTTGCAGTAAAACGGGCAATAAAACGGCTTGTTAATCTTGATGTACAGATAAAATGGATAAACGATATATTTTTTAGCGGAAAAAAGCTTTGCGGAATTCTTGCAGAAGGGATTACCAATTTTGAGACTGGAACCATTGAGGCGGCGGTTATCGGAATCGGTGTGAACGTTTTTTCAGATTTTGGTGATGAAATTCCGGAAGAGCAGAGAAAAATTGTAACCAGCATTCAGGAATGCCTGATTGAACGAGAAAGCGAATATGAAGGCAGGCGCGAAAATGTGCGGGAAAACCAGGGGAATGCTGCGGAAGCCGGCGCAGGAGCATTTTATGAAGAAGGGGCGGCTTTATCCCGAAGTAAGCTTGTCTCAATGATTGTACTTGAGTTTTTTACCATTATGGAGCAGGTTTTCGGTGAAAGCAGCGAAAGTCATAAAACAGATGAAATTATTCAGGAATATCGGGAAGCTTCGTTTTTAATCGGGAAGGAAATTGTTGTGCATCCGATAGCGGGAAGCATGCGTGACTGTTATAAGGCGAAGGTTCTGGATGTTGATGAAAACGCTTCCCTGGTGGTACTTCTGGCGGATGGCAGTAAGCGGATCCTTTCTTCTGGTGAAGTGAGCATTGGTTCCAGTTTTGTAGAAGCTAATTAGGCGGAAGATATTTTTGGTTGGCGGAAGTGCAGGCGCTCTGACAGGCAATTGGCTGATGTAAGAGGAAGCGCTCTGACAGGCAGTTAGTTGGTGCCAGCCAGATAACAGTTTTAATTTCTTATCTGAAGGGCGCGGGTCAGTGACCATGCTTTCTTCATTCCAACAGAAAAGAGTGCGGGGAAAATCGTTGCATACATCTTCAGGTTTTTCTTGCCTCCCCGGGCAAGCCAGGCTTTTTGCAAGTCGTGGAAGATGCGGGAAATCATGGGGATAAAATTTACGAACATAAAAAGGCTGTCGGTAAAGCGGGTTGTTGTGGTGCGGGTAATTTTTCTTTCTAGAAATGCGATTCCTGAACGAATCTGAAGGGAAGAAGTTGTTTTGTATAAAAGCGAAGAGGCTTGAAGCAGGGCAAAAAGCCGCGAAAACATAAAAAGCAGATTTTTCTGAGTTTGAATAAATTCCTTTGAGCAGAAGACCTGATAAAAAAGGCTGGTCATTGTAAGCGGCTGGGGTTGTGGTCTCTGTAATGCTTCTGTCATTTTTTCTGCAGTGATTTGTTCGAGATGCTGAGCAGACAGAGATTGCGCAGATGCAGAATAAAATTCGTTCAGAATTGCGGTCATCTGGTTAATGCCGTTTATAAGCTGGAAGAGTTCCAGAAGAATTAAGTATAAAAAAACTGGTTTTAAGTCTTTAATTTGTTCCTGTATGGATATTCCGGCATAAAGCGCAAGCAGAAACTGAATGACTAAAAGACAGATTGAGAACGACGGTGGTAACAGAAAAACGGCGAGGCTTAAAACAGGGACTACCAGTAATTTTATAGCGGCCGGTACTTGGTGGACAAGAGAAGTTCCAGGATGAAAAGAGAAAAAATATGATGTGGAGGATTTATTATTCAGGTGTGCCATCTATTTTTTACCAGAGCAAATCCTTTAGTGAATCATATGACTGGAACGGATTCCTGATGTTCCAGTTTTCCAGTTTTTCAGGCTGCTCAAGAGCTTTTTGAGGACTGTCGTCGAAAACCTTGTTTCCACGGAAGAGAACGATAAAGCGGTCAGCCAGAGCAAGACATTTTTCAATTTCGTGGGTAAGAATTACAACGGTTTTTCCGTCTTTTTTTAATTCGCTAATCAAGGCGTTTACCTGTTTTACGCCGGTAAAATCCAGGTTTGCATAAGGTTCGTCAAGTATTATGACCGGTTTTTCCATTGCAAGCATGCAGGCAACGGCAAGCCGCCGTTTTTCTCCGCCTGAAAGAAATCTGGCCGGAAAATCTGCTTTTTGTGACAGACCGGTTTTATTAAGGGCATTTTCAACGGCGGCCTGTATTTCTTCTTTTGAGCGTCCCTGATTCTTTGGTCCAAAAGCAATATCTTCCCGGGGTGTTTCTCCAAGAATTTGGGTTTCCGCCTCTTGAAAAACAAGGCCGACAGGGTTTTGCGGCCCGTCCTTTTTGGAGGACGAAGCCTCTGTTTTTTCAAGGTCAAAAATTATTTCGCCGGCATCCTGTGTTTCTAACCCGGCAAGGATAGAAACGAGCACGCTTTTTCCGGAGCCGTTTTCTCCGCCTATCACTGTACAACAGCCTTCCGGGATGGAAAGGCTCACATTGTTCAGGGCGGTAACTGTTCCAGAAAAAGTTGTAAATGTTTTGGACAGATTTTTTACTTCAATCATTTTTCAGTTTCCGGATTTATCTGCAAATATTGTGCACAAAGAGGGCGGACTTTTAATGCCACAGGAACAAACACGGCGATTTTGATCAAATCTCCGGGAATAAAAGGAAGAAGGCAGGTTGTGAGGGTAAAGGAAAGAACGCTGCTTCCCTCTGCAATTTTGGAGTTCGCCGTTGCCCAGTGTGCGAACCAGAGAAGACCTGGGATGTACATTACGGCTGCTCCGCACAAAAAGGCGAGAGAAATGCGGAGTGTGTTTTTTAAGGACGGCTGTTTTTCGGTGACATGGGGCTTTCCTGCAATTAAACCGGCAAGAACTGCGGCCAAAAGATAACCAAGCAGAAAACCTCCGGTTGGACCAGCCCATACGCCAAGACCTCCGGTTCCGCCTGAATATACAGGAAGACCAATAAGTCCGGCAGCCAGGAAAAGAGCGGTTGGAGCGCCGGCATAAATTCCGCCAAAAACAATGCCTGAAAAAACGCAAAGGATATTTTGAAACACAATGGGTACCGGCCCCAGAGGAATGCGGATGAAAGCGCCGAAGGAAATGATTGCGGCAAACAATGCAATAAAAGATGAGCGAAGAAGTGCTTTATTTTTTGAATTATTCATAATGAGGTGAGTGTAGCGAAAATTAAAAGTATTGTAAACCATATATTTTGTTTTGGTTGACAATTAAAGAAAGAGAACGGAGAACTTAAATATAAAATAAAGCCCTTGGTGGAGATTATGATAAATTATATTGGAATACATAGTTAAAAAAAACGGTGGCCAGTTTACTTCCCGAAGAAGTTCTGAACCACCGTTATATTCATAAAAGTTTTTTTTAGATTTTATCGAAAGCCTGTGACAAATCTACGATGATATCTTCGTAGTGTTCTGTTCCGATACTCAAGCGGATTGTGCTCTGGCTGATTCCCTGATCTGCAAGCTCTGCATCTGTAAGCTGGCTGTGGGTTGTACTTGCCGGGTGAATTACAAGAGATTTTACATCTGCAACATTTGCAAGGAGGCTGAAGATTTTAAGGTTATCGATGAACTTCCATGCAGCTTCTTTTCCCCCTTTAATTTCAAATGTGAAAATTGAAGCGCCGCCGTTCGGGAAGTATTTCTGGTAAAGTGCGTGATCCGGATGGTCTGCAATTGAAGGGTGATTTACCTTAGAAACCTTCGGATGATTTTTAAGGAATTCAACAACTTTCTTTGTGTTTTCAACATGTCGGTCTAAGCGGAGAGAAAGTGTTTCTGTTCCCTGAAGAAGAAGGAATGCGTTGAACGGGCTGATTGCGGCACCTTCATCGCGGAGAAGAATTGCGCGGATGTAGGTAACGAAAGCTGCCGGTCCAACTGCGTCTGCAAAGGAAATTCCGTGGTAGCTTGGGTTTGGCTCTGCGATTGGAGCGTATTTTCCGCTCTTTTTCCAGTCGAACTTTCCGCTGTCAACGATGATTCCACCGAGGGTGGTTCCGTGTCCGCCGATGAACTTTGTTGCAGAGTGAACTACAACGTCTGCTCCGTGCTCAAATGGGCGGATAAGGTATGGAGTTCCGAAGGTGTTGTCAACAACAACAGGAAGTCCGTGTTTATGTGCAAGTGCTGAAAGAGCATCCAGATCAGGAATATCGCTGTTTGGATTTCCAAGTGTTTCAAGGTACAAAGCCTTTGTGTTCGGACGGATAGCTGCTTCAACTTCCTTGAGATTGTGTGCATCAACGAAGGTTGTTTCTACTCCGAACTGGCTTAATGTGTGTGCCAGAAGGTTGTATGAACCACCGTAGATTGTTTTCTGAGCAACGATGTGATCACCTTTCTGGGCAAGTGCCTGAATTGTATAAGTGATTGCTGCGGCACCAGAGGCAACTGCAAGAGCAGCAACTCCACCTTCAAGTGCGGCAATTCGCTTTTCCAAAACATCCTGAGTTGAATTAGTCAGGCGTCCGTAAATGTTTCCTGCATCACGAAGGCCGAATCTGTCTGCGGCGTGCTGTGAATTGTGGAAAACGTAAGATGTTGTCTGATAGATTGGAACGGCACGGCTGTCTGTAGTAGGATCTGCCTGTTCCTGTCCAACGTGTAACTGTAATGTTTCAAAGTGAAGTTTAGTTTCTGCCATAGTTTTTACCTCTCTAATACCTATTAAGATGATAGGTAATACTACAATGAATAAACCTACTATGTCAATAGGTAATGAAAAAAAAGTGAAAAAATTTGATTTTTTTTATTGGAAAAATGTTTATTTCGGGTTATCTTTACACGGGTTTTTTTCCTATTAATCTGCAAAAGTCATGGAGGAAATATGACTGAACTTGAACAGGCGCGTTCTGGAATCAATGAGATTGATCAGAAAATGGCGGAGCTTTTTGAAAAACGAATGAATCTGGTGGTTCAGGTTGCGAATTATAAGAAGAAAAACGGAATGCAGGTTTTTGATTCTTCCCGCGAGCAGCAGGTGATAGAACGCTGTACACAGTACATTAAGAATATTGACCTTCAGCCTTATTATGTTCAGTTCATTCAGGATTTGATGGATATTTCCAAGAAGTATCAGCACAAACTTCTGGAAGGGGCAAAAATTGCCTACAGTGGAATTGAAGGTGCCTTTGCAAATATTGCGGCAAAGAAGATTTTCCCGGACGGTGTTTTGATTTCCTATGCGGATTTTGAGTCGGCATATAAATCGGTGGAAAGCGGTGAATGTGATGTTGCGGTTTTACCTATAGAAAACAGTTTTGCCGGCGAGGTTGGTCAGGTTTCTGACCTTATGTTCACTGGAAGCCTTTTTGTAAACGGTGTTTATTCCCTTCCTGTTTTGCAGAATCTGGTTGGCGTTCATGGTGCGGCTCTTGAAAATATAAAGAAGGTTGTTAGTCATCCACAGGCGCTGGCACAGTGTTCCGGCTTTATAAAGGAACATGGCTGGGAAACTCAGAATGCGGAAAATACGGCCCGTGCTGCAAAAATGGTTTCTGAAATGCAGGATAAAACTGTGGCGGCCATTGCAAGTTCTGAGACTGCTGAGCTTTACGGTCTGGATGTTCTTGCCCAGAATATCAATGAAAATGCGGGAAATACAACGCGGTTTGCAGTTTTCTCAAAAGTGAAGGAAGAAATAATCAATAGAGAAGATTTCAGCACTTTTATAATGATGTTCGTTGTAAAAAACGAGTCGGGCTCTCTTGTGAAGGTTTTGAATATTATCGGTGATTACGGGTACAATATGCGTGTTGTACGAAGCCGGCCTCTCAAGGATTCTCAGTGGGAATATTATTTTTATGTTGAAGCGGAAGGTAAGCTTTCTTCGGAACGCTCTCAGGAAATGCTCAAAAAGATTTCTGAAAAATGCCAGCTTCTGAAGGTTCTGGGCTCCTATACGCTCGGAGGAAATCTTAAGTAATTTAAGGAAGCGGAAGAAAACGCAGAGCTAAAGGTAAGCTCGGAAGCCAGCTAGTGTATGGGTTCTGATTAAAGTAATTTAAGGAATTAAAAATGACTGTTAATGTAAATCTTGGTGAAAAATCTTATGACGTTATAATAGAAAAAGGCGTTTTTGACCGGGCAGGTGAAGAGCTTAATTTGAACCGGCGGGTGCTGATTGTTACGGACAGCGGTGTTCCACGAGAATACGCTGAGGGTTTTGCGCAAAAATGTAAAGCTCCCGTAATTGCGGTAATTAAGAGCGGCGAAAATCACAAAAATCTGCGTACAATGGAAACGCTTTTTCAGAAAATGCTGGATTCCGGCTTTACCCGGAAGGACTGCGTAGTTGCTGTTGGGGGCGGCATCGTTGGCGACCTTGCTGGTTTTACAGCAGCAAGTTATATGCGCGGAATCGATTTTTACAATATTCCAACAACTGTTCTTTCCTGCGTGGATTCTTCCGTTGGCGGAAAAACTGCCGTTAATTTTGGAAATGTAAAAAATATCATCGGTGCATTCTGGCAGCCTAAAAAAGTTTTGATCGATGTTTCGCTTTTGAAGACGCTTCCTGCCCGCCAGATTTCCAACGGACTTTCTGAAGCGGTAAAAATGGCCCTCACTTTTGACAGGGAATTTTTCGAGATTTTCAAGAGCGAAATAGGCGGGATAAATGGGATTGGCGAGATTAGCGGTGGCGAGAAAATCTCTGATGAAGGTGGCAGAAATGCTGCCGGCTCGTCTGAAAGCGTCTATTCCGGGGGCCTGTATGAAGCGGCACACTCTTCGGGTCTGTATGACGAATGCTTCCTTGAAAAAGTAATCGCCCGTTCAGTTCAGCTTAAGGCTGATGTGGTTGAAAAAGACGAAAGGGAAGCGGGCCTTCGCAAAGTGCTTAATTTTGGGCACACAATCGGGCATGGAATTGAGCTTTGCAGCAGGGGAAAACTGTATCACGGAGAATGCGTTGCACTTGGAATGCTCTGCATGTGCTCGGATGAGGTGCGTAAGGAAATTTTACCGGTGCTGGAAAAGCTGCATCTTCCGGTGAAGATTGACGCCGGACTTCATATTAATCCAAAAAAAGCCCTTGAATGTGTGAGCCACGATAAAAAGGGGACGGGAGACAAAATTTCCTGCGTACTTGTAGAAAAGGCCGGAAGCTTTGAAATGAAGGACATGAGCCTTGAAGAAATCGGCGAACGAATGAAGGCTGTTTTGGAATCTTAAAGTGAATTTGCCCTGATAGACAACGGGTGTGTATAAGGCGGCTCGGCTGGAAAAGCGGGCGGTTTTGGAGGCAGTAAAATGAAAAATGTGCTTGGAACAAATCTTACAGTAACTCTTTTTGGGGAAAGCCACGGACCGTATATTGGTGCCGTTTTGGACGGGCTTGCACCTGGAATTCCTGTGGATGAAAGCTTTATCCAGAATCAGCTGAGTCTGCGTCGTCCGGCAGGAAAGATTTCTACAGCCCGGGTTGAAAAGGACGAGTTTATTCTTGCCAGCGGAGTATTTAATGGAAGAACAACAGGAACTCCGCTCTGTATTTTGATTCCGAATACCGTTCAGCACAGCAAGGACTACGAAAAAACAGCGATGCTTGCCCGACCGGGACACGCAGATTACACGGCTCAGATGAAATATCACGGCTTTCAGGATTATCGCGGTGGCGGGCATTTCAGCGGACGAATCACGGCGGCTCTGGTTGCGGCTGCGGCAATCGTGATTCCGGAGCTTTCCAAAAAGGGGATAACCATTGGAACTCATATAAAAAATCTTGGCGGAATTGAGGACAGAGACTTTTCGGAATATACAAACTGTTGTGAAAAATCAGGACAGGCTGAAGGCAAATCAGGTTCAGCGGAAAAAACTTCCGGTTCAGCCGGCAACGCTTCTTCAAATCCTCTGGTTCAGGAACTCAAAGAGCTTAATTCAAAGGCTTTTGCGGTTCTGGATGCTTCAAAGGCTGCCGAAATGCTTGCTTTAGCAGAAAAAATTGCTTCTGAAGGTGACAGCGTTGGAGGCGTGCTTGAGACTGCGGTTACGGGGCTTCCGGCTGGAGTTGGAGAGCCCTGGTTCGGAACTCTGGAAAGTCAGCTTTCTTATGGGCTTTACAGCATTCCTGCCATAAAAGGCGTTCAGTTCGGTTCAGGTTTTGACATGGTATGCAGCCGTGGCAGCGACTTTAACGACCCCTTTGCCATGAGCGGAGATGCCGTAATTACCAGAACAAATCACAATGGCGGAATTAACGGTGGAATTTCAAACGGAATGCCAGTTATGTTCAGATGTGCGGTAAAACCAACTCCTTCGATTTATAAGGAGCAGGACACGATTGACATGAAGGGAAAGAAGGACGCAAAGCTGGTAATTGAAGGACGGCATGATCCGGCCATTATTCATAGAGCCCGGGTTGTTGTAGACAGCGTAACGGCTTTAGTTTTGTACGATATTCTTTCCGGCCGGTATGGAACGGACTATTTTGGAAACGAAGGATAAAGTGTAATGGCGCTGGATGCACTGTTTTCGAGTATCTGGTTTTCGATAACTGTATTTGGTCGGTGCAGCGCGCATTTTTATAATTTGAAAAGGGAAGAAAAGTGGAATACGGTTTAATCGGTGAAAAATTAGGACACAGCTACTCAAAAGAGATCCACGCAGAAATCGGGGACTACAACTACGAGTTAAAGGAAATTCCCCGTGACGAGCTTGAATCCTTTATTAAGAGCAGGGATTTTAAGGGAATAAATGTAACGATTCCGTATAAGCAGGCGGTGATTCCGCTTCTGGATTATGTAGATCCGGCTGCCCTCAAAATTGGTGCGGTAAATACCGTTGTAAACCGGGAAGGAAAGCTTTACGGATACAATACCGATTTTATCGGGCTTCAGAAGCTGATTCTATCTGCAAAAATAAATCCAAAAGGAAAAAAGACCCTGATTTTGGGAACCGGTGGAACGAGTAAGACCGCCTTTGCCGCAGCGGAATCACTTGGTGCAAGTCCGATTATTTTTGTAAGCCGGAGTGCAGAGTCCGCAGAAAATAAGCCGTCGCTGGAAAAACCGGCAGACAGTTCCACATCTGCAGAAATCGTAAATTATGAACAGGCAGCGGAACTTCATTCAGACGCTGCCCTGATTATAAATACAACGCCCTGCGGAATGTATCCAAAAACAGAGGGCTGTCCGATTAATCTTGAGCCCTTTGAAAAGCTGGAGGGTGTAATTGATGTAATATACAATCCCCTCAGAACAAATCTTGTTTTGCAGGCTCAAAAAAAAGTTTCAGCCGGTGGAAATGGATTAAACGGCGGTCATTTAAGTGGCAGCCATGGGAACAGAGGCCGGCGAAACGCTGTTTCTGCAAAAGGCGGACTTTACATGCTTGTTCAGCAGGCGGTGTCAGCTTCAGAGTTTTTCTTTGATAAAAAAATAAACCCAAAGATATCAGAGCGGATTTTAAAAAAAATTCAGGGGCAGAAGCAGAATATAGTTCTGATCGGAATGCCTGGTTCCGGAAAAACAACGGTGGGGAAAGTTCTTTCCCGTGTACTTGGAAAAGATTTTCTGGATACGGACAAAATTATCGAAGAAAAGTACGGAAATGCGCCTTCAGAAATAATCAGGGAAAAGGGTGAACAGGCCTTCCGCGATATAGAATCTCAGGTTTGTCTTGAGCTTCAGAATAAAACCGGAGCGGTAATTGCAACTGGTGGAGGAGCAATTTTGCGTGAAGAAAATGTAAGTGCCCTAAAGAAAAACGGCGTGCTGATTTTCCTGGACAGAAAGTTTGAAAATATCCGGCCAACCAGGGATCGCCCTCTTTCAGACTCAAAAGATAAGCTTGCAGAAGTTTTTAAAACTAGGTATCCGATTTACTGTGGAGCGGCAGACATTCATATACGAAGCAGTGAGAATGTCAGGCGGACAGTTGACGGAATTTTACGGGCGCTGGATTTGCAGTAGAAATTATGGGAGCTAAAATGAAAATAAAAGTGATAAATGGTCCGAACATCAATATGCTGGGTATTCGGGAACCCGGAATTTACGGAAGTGACAACTACAAAACTTTGATAAAGAAAATAAAGGCTTTTGCAAAGCAGAATAAAATCTGCGTAAAATGCGTGCAGTCAAATTATGAGGGTGACCTTGTAACCGAGATTCAAAAATGCCTTGGACGATATGACGGAATCGTGATAAATCCGGGAGCATACACTCATACCAGCATTGCAATTCTGGATGCGGCAAAAGCCGTAAAAGTTCCCCTGGTGGAAATTCATATTTCAAAGGTTGAAGAACGCGAGGATTTCCGCCAGGTAAGTTACATCCGAAATGCTGCCGTAAAAACGATTACGGGGCACGGAATCAATGGCTATATGGAAGCAATCGAGTTTTTGATGAATTATGATGGAACTGATGATTTGCATGAGCAGACTTCGGAAATGCGGTAAAATTGCAGTAAAAACGGAGACTTCAGATGAGAATTGAAAAATCAACTGCAAGAGGAAGCGTTATGGCTCCTCCTTCAAAAAGTATGGCTCACCGGCATTTAATTTGTGCCGCCCTGGCAAGTATTGAAAGCGGGGAGCAGAGCATTGTTCACAACATTGATTTATCAGAAGATATAAAGGCAACGCTTTCCTGTCTTAAAGAACTCGGCGCGGAATTTGAAATCAGTGATGGAAATGTAAAAATCTGCGGAATGAGCGGGGCTGTGGCTTCCGGCGACCGCTTTGTTTTCAATTGCAACGAAAGCGGAAGCACCCTGCGATTTTTTATACCGATTGCCTATTATTTCGGGCTTCCTTCATTATTCAAGGGAAGTCCGGTTTTGATGACACGGCCACAGGATATTTACAAGAAAATTGCACAGGAGCAGAAGCTTACATTCCTTCAGACAGAAGAGGGGATTGTTACGGCTGGCCGGCTTCAGGCTTCAAATTTTAAGCTTCCGGGAAATATTTCCAGTCAGTTTATTACCGGTCTTTTGTACGTACTTCCGCTTCTTTCCGGTGACAGCAGCATCGAACTTACGGGCGGCGTCGAAAGCAAACCGTATATCGATATGACGCTGCAGGTGCAGGCGCTTTTTGGCGTACAAGCCAGCTGGATAAACGAAAATACGCTTAAAATCAAAGGCGGACAGCATTACAAAGCCTATGAAAGCACCGTTGAAGGGGATTATTCCAATGCTGCCTTTTTAGAGGCGTTTAATTTTTTGAATTCAGAAGGAGATTCAGCTCCTCTTGAAAATGTTTGCGTAGACGGTCTGAACCCGGACAGCCTTCAAGGAGACAAAATTTACCGCGAATATTTCAAAGCCCTTCACTCCGGCTTTGCAAAGCTGGATATTTCAGATTGTCCGGACCTGGGACCGATTCTTTTTGTAATGGCTGCTGCAAACAACGGCGGCGAGTTCACGGGAACAAAGCGCCTTGCAATCAAAGAAAGTAACCGTGGAAAGGTAATGTGCCAGGAGCTAGAAAAATTCGGTGTAAAAACCCAGTTTGAGGATAACCGGATAATAATTTTCAAAAGCCAGTTACACACTCCTTCGGAAAAAATCGAAGGGCACAATGACCACAGAATTGTAATGTCCCTTGTAACGCTTCTTACACTGACAGGCGGAGAGATTACCGACACCCATGCAGTGAACAAAAGCTTCCCGGGATATTTTAAGGTGATTTCCTCTTTGGGAATTGCTTTGTCCGGGGTAGCGAGCTCAGAACTATCATCAGAAAAATAAAAAGAGGTATCCTATGAATATGGAATTTGAACGCAGGCTTGCAATTCCTGCAGAAGTAAAAGAAATGTATCCTCTTACCGGGAAAATGGCTGATATCGTCGAAAAAAAACGAGCTGAAATCAAATCTGTATTTGAAGGCCGCTTGAATAAGCTTCTTTTGATAATAGGTCCATGCTCTGCAGATAATGAAGAAAGCGTAATTGATTATATTTCACGCCTGATTCCGGTTCAGGAAAAAGTTAAGGATAAAATTCTTATTGTTCCGCGCATTTACACTAACAAGCCTAGAACGACTGGTGCCGGCTATAAGGGAATGCTTCATCAGCCGGATCCAAGCGGAAAGCCGGATATGTTTAAGGGAATTATCGCGACCCGCCATATTCACATGCGTGCTGTTGAAGAAACCGGTTTTGTATGCGCAGACGAAATGCTGTATCCGGAAAATTACCAGTATCTTGATGATGTTCTAGGTTATGTTGCGGTTGGAGCACGTTCTGTGGAGGATCAACAGCATCGCCTTACGGCAAGCGGAATAGAAGTTCCTGTTGGAATGAAAAATCCTACAAGTGGTGATTATTCGGTAATGATGAACGCAATTTTGGCCGCTCAGCATCCGCATACATTCATTTACCGAGGCTGGGAAGTTCATTCAGAGGGTAATCCGCATACACATGCAATTTTACGCGGAAGCACAAATAAGCATGGAAACAATCAGCAGAATTATCACTACGAAGATTTAATCAGACTCTGCGATTTTTATGATGAGCGGGCTTTAAAGAATCCATCAGTTATCATCGATACGAACCATTCAAATTCAAACAAGAATCCTTTTGAGCAGTCTCGTATTATTATGGATGTACTGAATTCAGCCCGGCATTCAGAAAGGGTAAGCAAGCTGCTTAAAGGCTTTATGATTGAAAGCTATATCGAAGATGGAGCCCAGAAAGTGGGAGAAGGAATTTACGGAAAATCAATTACCGATCCGTGTCTTGGCTGGGAAAAGTCAGAAAAATTAATTTATGATATTGCAGAAAAGTTGAAATGAAAAAGTGTGTGATAATCGGTGCTGCCCGGATACAGAATTACGAACGTCTCAAAACTTATTTTTCGCCGGATGACTATTATATTTTCTGTGACGGCGGGCTTGCCCATCAAAAAGCCCTGGGGGTTTCTCCTGACCTGATTATCGGTGATTTTGATTCCTGGAAAGATCCTGTGGAACCGGAGAGCCATTCATCTGAGACAGGGCATGTCGATAATCCTGCAGAAGCGCTGGTTTTTGAAAAAAAAATCGCCGCCTGTCAGCTTCAATCCAGTTCACAATCTCAGTTCCCGGCCTCAGCACCCGTTATCCGTCTTCCCTGCGAAAAAGACGATACCGACCTGTTTTACGCCGCAAAATATGCCCTTCAGCAGGGGTTTACAGATTTTCTGATAACTGGCGCGATTGGCCAGCGCTTTGATCATTCTCTCGGCAATATTTCCGTGCTGCTTTACCTATTTCAAAATGGAAAAAATGCTGTGCTTGTGGATGATTATTCCGAAATGCAGATAATTGGAGACTGTCAGGCTTTGACTCAGAAACGCGGCACGGTTCCCGATACATTTTCTTTTTTTTCACTGATGTGTGTTAGCGGTCCGGCCGGTGGCGTTACAATAAAAAATGCCAAATACCCTCTTGAAAACGCCGTGATAACTCCCGAATGGCAGTATGCAATCAGCAATCAGGTTTTGCCCGGAAAAACAGCAGAGATTACAGTACAAAAAGGCCAGCTTCTCCTGGTCAAAGTTTTCTGACGGCATTTTTGGGCGCATTTTAATTGTGGCTTCGCCCCAATTAAAACCGGACTGTTCCAGGGCCCGCTAACGCTCGGTCTTTTTGCCTTTCGCTTCGTGCAGGGCACTGCGCTCAAGTCAAAAATCCTTGGCCTGCGGCCAACCCTTCCATAGTCCTTGCGCTCGACCCCCTTCGCTCCGGTAGTCGGTTCAAGTCTTTATATTTTTTCACCAAAATAAAAAAAGGCCGAACAGCTAATATTGTTCGACCTAATTAATAGTGGAGCTGATCGGACTTGAACCCGCGTCAATAGGAAAGCCGTTAAAAAACGAGCCGCCAGGGTCGTTTTAGGCTTCTCCTACCAGGCGTGCAGAAAGACTGTGTCTTTCTGCCGGTTCAAGTCTTTGTATTTTTTTCACCAAAATAAAAAAAGGTCGAGTAACTTGCGTTTTTCGACCCATTAGTGGAGCTGATCGGACTTGAACCGACTACCTCTACAATGCCATTGTAGCGCTCTAGCCAGGTGAGCTACAGCCCCGTGAGGCGGAGACGGGCTCCGCCATAAAAGTAAAAGAATGGTTAGTTCTTTGCGCGTTCTACGAATGAACCGTCGCGAGTGTCGATTACGATTCTTTCGCCGTCGTTGATGAACAATGGAACACGAACTTCGATTCCTGTATCAAGTGTAGCTGGCTTCAAAGATTTTCCAGAAGTATCGCCCTTTACACCAGGTTCTGTGTAAGTGATTGTGCGGGTTACCTGAACAGGCATATCGATACCAACCGGCTTTCCTTCGTAGAAAGTAAGTTTTACTTCAAGATCATCTTCCGGAGTAATGTATCCGGCATAGTCTCCCAGGTTTTCTTTTGGAAGTTCAAACTGTTCGTAAGTTTCCTGATCCATGAAAACATAAGTGTCGCCGTCGATGTAAGAAAGCTTTGTTGTGTGTGCATCAAGGTCTACTTCGTCAAATTTTTCTCCGGCATCAATACCAAGATCCATTGTAGACTTTGTAACAAGGTTCTGTACGCGAAGGTTTGTTACCATTCCGGCACGACCAGAGCGCTGACCAAGCATCTTCTGAACGATAAGTGGGTTTCCTTCATACATGAAGGCAGTTCCAACTTTTAACTGTGATGTCATTAACATAATATATAACCTCAAAAATAAAGTTTCTAAAATCGTGTATTTAAAACACAGGATTTTTCTATTATACATATTTTAAAATAAAAAGTCATCAGTAAAAATCCTGCATTAAATTGTACTTCTGAAAGCCCGAAGAGCAATTATTCCAGTTCAATTTTTATCGGACAGTGGTCGCTTCCCAAAACGCTGCTCAAAATAGTAGAAGCTTTTACTTTGTCGATAAAGCTTCCGTTTACGCACTGATAATCTATACGCCACCCGATATTCTTTTCTCTGGCGTGAAAGCGGTAGCTCCACCAGGTGTACTGCTTTGGTTCTTCGCAGAAATGCCGGAAAGTATCAACATAGCCGGCCTGTGTAAAGGTGTCCATCCAGGCCCGTTCCTCCGGAAGATAGCCGGCGTTTCCTTCATTTGCCTTAGGGTTTGCAAGGTCAATCGGTTTATGGGCAATGTTGTAGTCTCCGCAAAGAACAATATCAAAGCCTTCAGAAACCAGGGCGTTGCATTTTTCCAGCATTGCCGAACAGAATTCAAGCTTGTAACCAAGGCGCGCACCGGCATCCTGGCTGTTTGGAAAATAGGCTGAAATTACCGCAAGCTTTCCAAATTTCGCGATTGTAACACGGCCTTCACTGTCAAAGCGTTCGTCATTCATGTTTTCAACGCTGTCCGGTTCTTTCTTACAATAAATTGCTGTTCCTGAATATCCCGGTTTTTTTGCGCTGTTAAAATACGACTTGTACTGACCGCCGTCTTTTGTTTCAGGCTTCAAAAGCGCGGGAGAAAGCTGTCCGGGATTCGCCTTTGTTTCCTGAATACACACAACATCTGCGTCACTGGCAGAAATCCAATCGATAAAACCTTTTTTTTCAGCGGCACGGATGCCGTTTACGTTCCAAGAAATGATATTCATATCTCAGAGTATACCGTGTTTTTAAAAAATATTTCTATATATCGATGGGGCTCGTTTAAGTTTACAAAAATCGCTTAATAAAAAAATAAATTTTCTTTTTTTCGTTATGAGTAGTAAAATACTTGCGTGAAATGGTTAATAAAAATAAAAAAATTGCTTGGTCTTGAAAAGTTTACGCCTTATATAAGTTCGTATTTTGAAAAGTCGAATGCAGTTTCTGGTCTGTATCTTTCCTCTGTTGTAGTTATTCTTGAATTATGGATGATTGCGTCTACCGCATTTTACCAGATGACAAGTGAATATAAGCGTTCTACAATCTGGTTGTGGAATCATGTTTCCTGCTATGTTCTTCTTCTGATTGCGGGAATTGCCATGATGGTTTATTCCTATCGGTATGTAAAAAATAAAAAGCCGAACCGATATATCGGAAAAGGAATTAATATCGCCTTTTCGGTCATCAGTATTCTGTTCGGAATGTATATTTCCTATCTGGACTACGCCAAGGGTGAACAGTTTATAACGCTTTTTACCATGGTTCTCTTTATTTTCTGCTTCCTTTGCTGGCGTCCGATTTATTCTATTTTGTTTTTGACAGTTTCTTTCCTTACTTTTTATTTTATTTGTAATCGGGCAGCATCTGCAACTTATGCAACACAGGTAAATCTTTCTATTATTTATATTGCAATCATTATGTCGGCTGCAAATAATTTTCATCAGAAGTATCGTGAAGCAAAAAAAGATGAACGGCTTGAAGAAGTGAATGATGTTCTCTTAAAGCTTTCCATCAGTGATGAAATAACCGGCATTTCGAATATGAGTTATTTTATCAGCCAGACGCTTTCCGAGCTTCATGAAAAAGAGCTGGATGTAACGCAAAAACTGTTCCTGTTCCTGGATATCGAACATTTTAAAAACTACAACGAAAAATATGGATTCATGGCAGGAAATGAGTATTTAAAGCACATTGCCGATGTGATTCAGAGAACTTTCTCGGATTCAATGGTTGCTCATTTTTCAAATGACAATTTTGTGGTATTTACCCAGGATAAAAATGTTCAGAATAAGCTGGAAGTTATCCGCTCTGAAATCAGAAAATGTGACTGCGGCCTGACCATGGATCTGAAAACCGGTGCGTATCGTCCAAAAGACAGGGATTGTCTTCCTATTGTAGCCTGCGACCATGCGCGCTATGCCTGCAACAGCATAAAAAAGCATTTTGATAAAAATTACTGCGAATACAGCGAGGATATGAACAAGGATTTTTATCGAAAGCAGTATATTATCAATACAATCGATAAGGCGCTGGAGGAAAAATACATAAAGGTTTTCTATCAGCCCCTTGTAAATTCTGCAACAGGATCGCTTTCCGGCCTTGAGGCTCTTGCCCGCTGGGATGACCCGACTTACGGTTTTTTAATGCCACAGATGTTCATCAATACTTTGGAAGAATATCACCAGATTCACAAGCTGGATATGTATGTTTTGAACAAAGTCTGCCAGGATATAGTGGAAGAAAAGGAACGGGGCGGACACGTATTCCCGGTTTCCCTGAATTTTTCACGACTGGATTTTGAAGTAATGGATCTGGCAAGCGAAGTAGAAAAGACCCTGCAGCGCTACGGAGTTGAAAAAAAGTACATTCATGTTGAAATTACCGAAAGCGCACTTACAGAAAACGACGGAAAACTGCAGAAAGCTCTGGAAACCTTTAGAAAAAGCGGATATGCACTCTGGCTGGACGATTTTGGTTCCGGCTATTCCGGTCTGAATGTTTTAAAGGAGTACGAATTCGATGTAATGAAAATCGACATGAAATTCCTTCAGAATTTTGATGGAAACGAAAAATCCCGCACGATTTTAAGAAACATCGTAACCCTTGCAAAAGACATTGGAATGCTCACCTTGACGGAAGGTGTTGAAACCGAAGAAGCACACATCTTCCTTCGGGAAATCGGCTGCGAAAAACTTCAGGGCTATCTTTTCGGCCGCCCTATGCCAAAAGAAGAGCTGTTCCAAAAAATCGATTCCGGCGAGTATGTTCCGGATAGTACAGTAATTTCGTAAATTTTTTATTTTTTTCAAAAAAAACGGGAATTTCTTGCATTCGACGCCCTATAATATATGAGGCACAAATAAATAGCCTCATATATCTTAAAAAGGGGCTTTTTATGAAAGAAAAGTTTGACCGAAAAAGTTTTCTCCGGGAAAAACGAAAAGAGAAACGGCTTTTACAGAAGTCAATCAGGCAGGCGGCAAAAGAAACCGGCTCAGGACGCAGGTGGGGCAGAAGAAGGAAGGTAGACTATACTTATCCATTCCCGCTGGTAAATCCCCGTGAAGATGCGAATTTCAAGGCCATATTCACTCAGCCTACGGAGGATTCCCAGCTGGCCCTTCGTTCTTTTATTTCAGCGGCAATCGGGCGGGAAGTAAAGAAGGTTCGCCTGACCAACAACGAGCCGGCCCGTGTGTTCGAAAAACAGAGGGTTATCCGACTGGATTTGAACTGCGAATTTGAGGATGGCTCTCTGGCTCAGATTGAAATGCAGTGCTCTGGTTCAAAAGACATGTTCAGTGCACGGATTTTGTATTACTGGGCACGGCTTTATACATCTTTTTTAAAGGGCGGGCATAACTGGGAAAAACTCAAGCCCGTATATCAGATTTCGGTTGTTGACTTCAATTTTGAAAAGAATGACAACGAACCTGTTCATAAATACCGGCTTTATGACAAAGAAACCGGAAGTATCTGCTCTGAAAATCTTACTATTATCGTTCTGGATCTTACAAAGCTTCCTGAAATTCACAATATTGAAGAAATCCGAAACTTGCCAACTATTCTTAAATGGTGTAAATTTCTTAAAGAAGCTGATAATACTGAAAGCCGGGAAATTGTAAGCGAAATCTGTAATCAGGAGGTCGGAATTATGGGAGCATTTAAGAGTTTGAGAGAAGTAAGCATTCCTCAGAAATTATGGCTGTGGTATACAGGAAGAATTGCTGCCGAAGCCGACCGGCAAATGTTTCTTGATCTGGCCAGAGAAGAGGGCCTTGCAGCTGGAAAAGCTGCTGGTATTGAAGAAGGAAGGGTTTCTGGCTCAAAAGAAACGGCTGTTATGACTGCAAAAAATCTGCTTCGCATGAACATAGGAACCCCGGATCAAATCGCTTCTGCGGTAAACCTGCCGCTGGAGACTATTCTGGAACTTAAAAATCAAATTGAAACAAATAACTAATTATCTACAAGCTGTCAGTTTTTCTGGCAGCTTTTTTTTGTAGGTTTTTATGCAAATGCGGATTTTTACATATTTAGTGAAATAATTGTTATTTATAATTATACAAATTATGTAACTTTTTCAAAATTCAGTGTTTTTTTAATGTAAATTTAAGAATTTTTTAAGAAATTTAAAAATAAATTCTTGACGACTTTAAAACTTATGATAGAATGGCTATATGTGTAGATTATGAAATGGGAATCGTGTCTACAGAAAAGTTGTTCTAAAAAGTAAGGGGAACTAAAAGTCTTATCTCACTTTCTATAATGGCTAATCTGTCTACCAACCATCACATTATCTACAGCTATCTA
>CAMHMJ010000022.1 GCA_946186185.1 uncultured Treponema sp.
AAAAGAACTGTTCAATTATAGAACAGTTCTAAAAATTGGAGATGGGGGGAATTGACCCGCCTTCAGTCGCATACTTCCTGTATGCTCCTTCAGGCCATCTTCGCTCGCTTCCGCCGCCATCCGTGGCGGCTCTTCCTCGCACCTGCTCGGCGCTCGCTTCGCGGGGTTCAATTCCTTCGATTAATATTTAATTTATTGTTAAAAAATTAAGACTCTTGATTACCAAGAGTCTTATTTGGAGATGGGGGGAATTGAACCCCCGTCCGGGTGCGTAAACCAAGTACGTCTACAGGTTTAGTTATGCGAGGTATTTGTCGGGAAAAGGTAGCAGCATAACAAGCGTCTTTTCCGTATTCTGACTAAATGTCATGCAGTGCGGCCAGACGCGCATTGCATCGAGTCCCTGTTGGCGTCAGAAGTCTCTGGAGTTAGGAACAGCACCCCAGAGGTTCCGTGCACTGCTTACGCAGCGAGTGCAAACTGTTCTTCAGAAGAATCTTCTTCTTCTTTTCTGTTGAAGATTGCAGTTATTTTTTTTGTCAGCTTAAGGCGCCTTCACACCTGCCTGCTGTAAATGCTTTCCCGCATCCGTCGAAACCGGTGCACCCCCGAAAACTTTACTACAGTAATATAACGACGAATTATCCAGGCGTCAAGCAAAATGCGGGCAAAAAAAATCTGTTTGTGACTGTCGCGAAAGCGGCATTTAATAAGTTCCTTTGCCACAAACACTATAAATAGTCCTAAATAATTTTCCTGAAATTCCGAAAATCAAAATAACGGAGGCACTTTAATGATTCGTGGCTGGTATACAGGGGCATCGGGAATGAATGCCCAGCAGAACAGACTGGATGCTATTTCTAACAATCTTGCGAATGTTGATACTGCGGGATACAAAAGGGATGTTGCAGTTTCAAAAAACTTTTCAGAGCTCCTTTTAAGAAGAACAAATTTTGACGGCGTATATCAGACTCCTTTCGGTTCTGCTGATGTGGCTCCGGTAATCGGAAAGCTTGGTCTTGGAGTTGAAACAAACGAAAACTACACTGATTTTTCTCAAGGGTCCTTTAAACAGACAGACAGAAATACTGATGTTGCTCTTGGAAGCAAGGGCTTTTTCGTTGTAGAAACACCGACCGGCGAGCGCTATACCCGGGACGGAAGCTTCTACATCGGAAAGGAAGGAATCCTTGAAACAAAGGAAGGCTTTCCGGTTCTTGGTGAAAACGGCTATATCCGGGTAAAAAATGACAAGTTTACTGTAAACCAGGACGGCATGGTTACAGAGCAGAAGGAAGGTGAGGTTATCGACCGCTTTAAGGTTGTTCGCTTTGACAATGAGCGTTACCTGAAAAAAATGGGCCAGAACCTTTATTCTGCAAACGATATAACAGGACCTGCCCACATTGCAGAAGGAAATGAACGCCCTCGCTTTGTTCAGGGCTACATGGAAACCAGCAACGTAAATGTTGTAAACGAGATGGTTCAGATGATTGAAGTAAACCGTGCTTATGAAGCAAACCAGAAGACGGTTCAGAGTGAGGACAGCATGATGGGAACCTTGTGGACAAAAACTGCTGTTTATAACGGCCGCTAAATGCGGGTTTTAGGGCAGAGCAGCCTGGCTGCGGAGCCCTAGGCGAGGGGGTAGGCCGCAACGAAGTGCGGCCGAGGGGCAGGCGCCCCTTTAGATGAAAATAATTTGGAGTAATATATGGTAAGAAGTTTGTGGACAGCAGCAACAGGAATGAACGGACAGCAGTCTCAGATTGATGCAATTTCAAATAACCTTTCAAATGTAAATACAACCGGCTACAAGCAGCAGAGAGTTGAATTTGAAGATTTGATTTACCAGAATATCAAGCTTGCGGGAACTCCTGCAACTGAAGACACTGTAACTCCTGTGGGAATTCAGCAGGGAAGCGGTGTTCGTGTTGCGGCAACCCAGCGAATTATGAGTCAGGGTTCTTTGCAGAATACCGGCGTAGACACTGATGTTGCAATCGTGGGTGAAGGATTTTTCCGTGTTCAGAAATACGACGGAAGTTATGCCTATACCCGTGACGGTTCTCTGAAGGTTGATTCCAACGGACAGCTTGTGACCTCAAACGGAAATAGAATTTTACCGGAAATTATTCTTCCTGAGGGCTATGATGTTTCTACAATGAACATTACCCAGACCGGTAAGGTAAGTGTAAAGGTTTACGGAGGTAACGAACCGGTTGAAGTAGGACAGCTTGAGCTTTTCCGCTTCCCGAATGCGGTAGGTCTTTCTGCTGACGGTGACAATATGTATGTTCAGACTGCAGCAAGCGGTAAGGCTTTCGGCGGTACTCCGGGATACGAAGGCTTCGGTGACACCCGCCACAAGTTCCTTGAAATGAGCAACGTTTCCGTTGTAAACGAAATGACCCAGATGATCGTTGCTCAGCGCGCCTACGAGTTCAACAGTAAGGCCATCCAGACCAGCGACAACATGCTCTCAACAGCAGTGAACCTGAAGAGATAGTAAGTAATAAGATGTAAAATATTAGACCGTCGAGTTTAGACTACGACGGTCTTTTTTTATGGCGAAGGTTGAATTTGCATACGATAAAACAAAATTGGCGGGAGGGTAGCGAGATGCGGGCAAAAAAACTCTGTTTGTGGCTGCCGCGCTAGCGGCATTTAATGAGTTCCCTTGCCACAAACATAGGGAGCGACGGCTGAAAGCCGACAAAATGCTCCAGTGGAGCATTTTGAGCGAGTCTCCGAGCAACTGTGTTGCGAAGGCGACTTAGCACGCTAGCGTGCGGTTTTGACCCGCAGACCGCGACCGTTAGCCAATTTTGTTTTTGTTCCAATAAAATTCAGCATTCGACATATTAAGAAAATTTCCAGCTTTCCGATAATTCTACTATAGAGGTCACTATGAATTTTAATCTGGTAAATTCTGCTTTTTCAAGCACTAACGCAATTACAAGTCAGGTTTCTACAAAACTCAATCAGGAAAACGGAAAGTTTGAAGATTTGATTAAAGCCATAAAAGCCAGGGAAGAAAACTCTCTCGAAAATACACGAATGCCGGACGCTAAAGTGGCAGGGGTTGTGAGGGGAACTGCGGCAGGCGAAACAAACGCTGGTGTACCTAATTCAACCCTTGCTTCAAGCCAGATTATAAGTGACGGACGTCTTTCTGGAGATGTGAAAAGTGGATTTGCCGGAAGCTTTACTTCTGCCGGTGACAAAAGCGCCCTGCCTTCCGGAGCGGCTGCAAATCAGGCAAACAGCCATGTTCAGGCAAAAAAAATCGATAAAACTTCAAAGCTGTATGAAAAATCCATGGAGCTTGAAAGCTATTTTGTAAAGCAGATGCTTTCTGAAATGCGGAAAACCGTGAACAAGTCCTCCCTGGGTGGCGGCGGTTTTGCAGGAGAAATGTATCAGGATATGCTTTACGAAGAATACGCCGCCAGCATGACCAAAAATGCCGGCTTCGGACTTGCCGACCAGATTTACCTGAGCCTGGTTTAATTATTTTTGACCGTCGGTTGCCACCGGCGGCTTTTTTTTGAAAATCCAGTTAGAAGGCTGCCGCCCTTTCAAACTCCTTCTGTAACAAATCTCTCGTTCTTTACTTTTGTTAATAAACCGTTATAATATTATGGGTTTACTGTGGAGTTTTGGAGTGGGGATTTGTGAAAAGTTTACTGCATGCTAAAAAAACTTTTTCTCATTTTTCAGGCAGAAATATCTGCCCGCTGTCTCTTTTACTTTTCTTTATTTTTTCTGCCTTTCTAAGTTCCTGCGATGTTACTGCCGGCGGAAACCTTGTTGAACAGATTAAGACTGACATTTCAACCACATACACTTTTTTCTCCGACACACCGGCTGAAGAAAACGAATCCCGCACTGTTGTGCAGGAAGACGAAATCATAAAGGAAACAAAGACCTTCCAGATTGGAAAAACCTATTCTTCTTCAAGCTTTCCAGCCTTTACCATGGAGGACTACGACCTTCTGGGCTGGAAGTACCTTAAAAATCCCCTTCGGAATCAGAATACGGTTCCTTCAAACTTTATTCTGGATCAGAGCCAGCATATTGTGCGTTTTACCGCAACTCCTCAGCCGGCATACATTGTTGCAGAGTGGAAGACCAGCGGCTACCACACCATAAGTTTTGTAACGGGAATTGAAAGCGAAAACGACCCCTATAATCTTACTCCGGTTTCCGTGCTTCACGGGGAAAAGGCTTCGTCTTCAATGACTGAACTTCCGACCCTGACTCGGGAAGGCTACAATTTTAAGGGCTGGTATACTTCTTCCGACGGTGGAAAAACACTTTCTGAAAGCCAGTTCGACCTTGATTCAATAATAAAGAAAAATACAACCCTTTATGCAAAGTGGGAAATAATTGAATATACCATCCACTATGAGCTTTCAGGCGGTGAGTGGAAGGACGATTTTGTTCCAAAAACTACATTTACAATAGAAGAATCCGTTACTCTTCCTGACTCAGAAAAAATTACTAAGCCGGGCTGGGGCTTTATGGGCTGGTATGCAACAGACACTCCATCTGAGGAGGACAAGCCTGTTTCTGTAATTAAAAAGGGTACCACCGGCGATGTATGGCTTTATGCCTATTTTGTGGAAGGCGCCGTAAACTATAAGGTTGAACACAAGTGCCAGAAGCTGAATGAGGCCGAAACCTCAGTTATTGACGAATACGAAACTGTTTACACTCAGACTTTGAACGGAAAAATCGGCGGACAGACAACCGCTGAAGCCTTAGACTACGAAGGCTTTGAAGTTTCTTCGACAAAAACTCTTGAGCAGGCAGTAATTCTAGAAGACGGCTCTACGGTTGTTACGGTTTATTACGACCGTAAAACCATAACTTACACTTTCAATTGTGCTGAAAACGGCTGGTGGGAAGGCGAAGAAAATAACCACGGCTCAAAGTCTTTTGAAGGGGCTTACGGTACGGTTTTCGATTCGGCGACTTTGCTTTCTACCCCTGAAAAGCGGGGTGCCACATTTAACGGATGGAAGGCTTCCGTTTCTTCAGTGTCTGAAATTCCGGAAAAGTTCGGCTCTTTTGACATTACATTTACCCCGCAGTTTAATGACATCAAGTGCACTGTTTTGTTCGAAGTAAACGGACACAGTTCCGTTTCTATTGCAGGAAGCGAAGTGACCTTCGGAGAAAAAGTTTCTGAGCCGGACACTTCTCTTACCGCTTCCGACGGCTATGAATTTGAAGGCTGGTACCGCTCCGATGACGGCGGAAACACACTTTATCTTGAACCGTACGATTTTACTTCACCTGTTGAAGAGGATTTTACCCTTTACGCAAAATGGACGCTGTATCATACGGTGACCTTTAAGGGACGAAAAAACGGAGCCGAAAATACCACTCTTGGAAGCCTTAAAGTGGAGCACGGCAAAAAAATTACAAGTGTTCCGGACTTTGCCACAAAGGACGGGGAATACTGCTTTATCCACTGGTCAGAAAACTCCGATGGAAGCGGTGAACTGGATGTGTATAACCAGACTGTCACTTCAGACCTGGTAATTTATTCCCTGTGGGAAATTGGAGTTCACATTACCTTCAATAAGAACGACGGTTCCGGGGTAAGTGAAGAAATTCCCTGCCTGAGCGGAGAAAATTACCAGCTTTTGAACGCTGATTACGGAATATTTGAAGCCGTTGAAGACCAGGAGCAGTATTTCTGGGGCTGGGCAACGGACCCTGATGCCGCGGAACCGGAATATCTTCCTGGTGAAGAGCTCACGGGGCTCACAAACGATACTGTTCTGTA
This sequence comes from uncultured Treponema sp., assembly GCA_946186185.1. Classification (GTDB taxonomy): domain Bacteria; phylum Spirochaetota; class Spirochaetia; order Treponematales; family Treponemataceae; genus Treponema_D. Next base: position 5,801 of record CAMHMJ010000022.1, read on the forward strand.
TGCCCTCTGGAAGGATGCTTCTTACACGGTAACCCTTGTAAACTCCTATAAGACTTCTGAAAAAATCTCCGGCAAGGTTGCCAGCGGTTCAAAGGTCGCCCTTGAAGCAATTTTGGAGACGGGAGCGGAATTCACCTGCCCGAATGACACCTTTGAACTCAATCGGGCTTCCCTGAATTCATCTTCAAATACGCCGGAATACCTGATTACCGATTCCGTTTCAATTGACCAGGACAAGACCTTCTACTGTTACTGGACCAAGGAAGTTGCCTTTCTTTATAACTACGAAACCGGAAGCGCAACCGGAAGCGGTGACGAAGCCTTTGCTGCACAGAGTTATGTAAACGGCGGAACAATTTTTGCCGTAAGCGGTACCCCAGTCCGCCAGTACTACGATTTTACAGGCTGGTACACAACTTCTGAATGTACCACAGAGGTAGATTTTACCGCTAACAATATCCCGGGCTATGCAATGATAAAAAATCCGAAGGTTTACGCCGGCTGGAAAGCTAAGGAATACGCCATTAATTTTTACACAAACGGCGGACATTGGCTTACAGGCTTTGATGCTCCGGAAAAATATACAGTTGAAGACCAGATTGTTCTTCCGGCAGCTGATAAATGTCTTAGAACCGGCTGGGTGTTAGACAACTGGTATGACAATGAAGATTTTGAAGGGGAATATGTAACTTCGATTCCTGCAGGTTCTTCAGGTATAAAAAACTTCTGGGCAAAATGGACCCCTGCCAATACAACTTATACCGTGCGCCACTATTTTATGAAAGTAGATGATGAAACCGCTTACGAAGAGGACACTTCAAAGAGTTCTACCCCAGGCGGAGTTACCGGAACAATGACCGCAGCTTCTGCCCTGAACATTACAGGTTTTGTTTCTCAGGCTTTTGACCAGAAGGAGATTGCTGATGACGGTTCAACCGAAATCAGAATTAAATACGACCGTGTTCAGGTAACCTTGAGTTACGATGACAATACCGAGGAAGAGGTTGTTTCCGTTCCTGCATCTGTTACAAAGCGCTATGGCCAGACCGTAAATGTTGACTTTGGCATAAGCCGGCCGAACTACACTTTAACCGGCTGGAATACAAAGGAAGACGGAAGCGGAACCTGGTACAAGAGCGGAGAAACGGAAAGCTTTGCTGCGGGAACTGAAGACATTATTCTGTATGCCCAGTGGCAGGAAGTGCAGGGGGAGGTGCCTTCGATTACGGTAACCCTGCCTGAATATTCATCGATTAATCTTTCCGTTTCCGGAACAAAAATTGTAGTTTCCAATTCCTCAGCCTTCTCAAGCCTTGTCTGGTATCTGGACGGGGAAAATATTTCTGAAAATCCGGTTACCGGTGTAACTACAAGCAATATGGGAATGGATATCAATGCTTCAACCTTTAAGCTTTACGGCGTCCACGATATTTATGTGAAGGCAACGGAAGCGGCAGGCGGAAAAGTTGTAACGGCATTTATTTCCCTGAAGGTGGAATAAGGGAGTGAAGGGTGATTTTATGAAAGAGTACAATAGACTTATGAAAAACAGACTTTCGCTTAAAAAATATTGGATTTCTCTTTTTGCTGTATGTCTTATTCTTCCGCTTCTGTTTTCTTCCTGTAATTTTGATTCAGACGGCGGAAGTAAAGACAACGCTTCCTACGGCTATGTAACTTTTTCTTCCGTAACCCTTCCGGGAAACTTTGACCACGTGGTTCAGCGGGAAGCTTCCAGAGACATTGTTCCTTCCATGGATACCGCCGTTCTTTCAGACCTGAAGCTTACAGGAAAGACAAAAAATGCGGACGGTTCCTATCCTTCCGGGGCAGCAACAACTATTCGTACAGCACAAACTCTTTCTGCTTTGAACGAAGACGCCTCCGCCCACAAAATAAAGCTCAGGACGGGCACCTGGAGCCTTACTCTGAGCGCAAGTTATGAAGGAATAACCTACAGCGGAACGGTGGAGACTGTAATTCAGGAAGACGAAAACAATTCCCTTTCCTTTGCCCTTACTCCGGTGCTTGAGGATGGAAAAACCTATTACGGCGGCGTGAACCTGACCGTAAAATACAAGGGAGAAGCCACAAAGGCGGTTTTAACCTTAAAAAGCGAGGATGAAGCCACAACATATCTTACACAGGAACTGGAAATCCAAAGCCTTAGCGCCGACCCGGAAGATTATGACGGAAAAGTTGAAGTTATACGCTCTCTTTCTGATGCAGCGGAGCGTCTGGTAACAGGAACCTACAGCCTTTCCATCGATTTTTACGGAAACGAAACCCGGGATCTTTACCTTAACACCTATAAAGAAAATCTTGTAATTTCACCGTCCCTGACCAGCACGGAAACCAGAAAAATCTATCTGAATGAAATTTACTCTATAACCTATTATGTTGGCGCCCTTAAGGTGAGCCAGATTTCTGACATCAGCTTTGCTTCCAGCGCCCCGGCAGTTTATTCTATAAGGAGCGAAATAACTCTTCCTTCTCTGGTAAGAACCGGTTTTATTTTTAAGGAATGGCGTGCGGGCTCTGAAACCGGCCCTGTTATTGAAAAAATTGACACCAGCACAATCCGGAGCAATTCATATTTTAACGGTCGCGCCAAAGATGTTGAACTTTACGCCAAGTGGGACGGGGAGCCATTTGCCCGGGTGAACGAAACCTTCTACAGCACAAAGGATGAGGTAATCAGCCTTCTTGAAAATGCAGGGGCAGGCGACGAGCTTGAAATCTACTTCTACGGAGGAGCCGCTCTTACTGACATTGGAAAATCCAGCTCAAGCGGTACAATTTCCTATGCAATAAAGAATACCAATGCAGCAGCCGTTTCGGTGGATTTAACGGAGATTAAAAAAAGTACAAACTACAATGATACAACATTCGATTTTAAAGAGTGCACAAAATTAAAGAGTTTTGTAAATTCTGCATTTTCTACATACTCTATTATGTCTAATATGTGCGAGGGCTGTACGGCTCTGGAAACTGTTAAGATTTATCCTGCCAATACAAAAATTTATCCTCATGCTTTTGATGGATGTACGAATCTAAGAGAAGTTATTTTTATCGACAGGGAAAATTCTTCGTGTACAAGTATTAGTTATGATGCATTTTTTAATTGCACTTCCCTTGAAAACTTTGAGTTTCCACCCAAAGTTTCTAGTGTTGGAAATTATGCATTTTACGGCTGTTCATATTTGGAAAGCGTTACCTTTTCTTCAACTGCAGAGGCTGAAAGTTTTTCAATTGGAGATTATGGCTTTCAAAACTGTACAAGCCTGAAATCTGTAATACTTCCTGAAAATATTGTAAAAATTGGTCAGGATTGCTTCAGAAACTGTCCGGCACTTGAAGAAATTACATTTAAGGACACCGAATATTTATGGGATTTTAATGCACAGTCCTATGTAGGAGGCGGAGTCTATGAAGATGTTCATCTGGGCTATTTAAGAGTAAACAACCCTGCTAAAAATGCAAAGTATTTTTCTGAAATTTTTACTTATGATCATAGTTATTCATTTCAGTCAAATGCCACCAAAACAGATAAAACTGAAATTGAAACAACCTTAAAAACAGGTCTTTTCTTGAACTATCTTATCAAAGAAATTTGTGCAGGAAAATCTATAAAGAGCTTTGAACCTTCTTCTTCCTTCCCGGAAGCAGGGGGAACAATGCCTGATGAAGAAGATATTTACTTCCTTGATGAAGCTGATGATGGGGATATAAAAGCCTGGGTTTCAGGAGACAAATTATATTATTATTCAGCTGAAAATTCCCTTAATGGTGCAAAAATTAAGGCTAATCCTAGGTCTAATAAAATTTTCTGGGAATGCTCCTGGTTTGAAAAAATTGATTTGAGCCCAGTGGATTTTTCTGAAGCAACCACCTTTGAGAATACTTTTTCCGGTTGTACTGTCCTGAATAACCTGATTTTACCGGACTCAATGAAAACTTCAAATCTTGTTTCTATGTATGGAATGTTCCAGAACTGTAAAGCTATTCAGAATGTTTCATTCCCGCCGGATTATGATTTTTCAAAGGTTGAAAACCTGGGATATTTGTTCAGTAATGCAATAGCCTTAAGGAGTGTTTCATTTCCTTCTGGAATTACTACAGAGAGTCTTACCAACATGGGTAATATGTTTCGTACCTGTTCTTCCCTTGAAAATATTGATTTGAGCGGTTTTGACACTTCTAAGGTTACCGATATGGGGTATACTTTTTCCGAATGTACTTCTCTTGAGACCATAATTCTTTCTGATAAGTTTACGGCTGTTTCTCTTAAGTATGCCGGAAAAATGTTTGCAAATTGTTCTTCTCTGGAATCCCTTGATTTAACATATTTTACCAACAGTCCGGATAGTGAAAATCTTACACAAGCAGGTCACATGTTCGATGGCTGTTCCAATTTGAAGACATTAACGCTTCCTTCTTACCTTCGAATAAAGGGTAATGTTTATGATGGTAATTATAATTCTGGCATTAACTATCTGTTTAATGATTGTAAAGAACTTACTGCCATAAATAATCTTGATAAATTAGATGTGGAGGGAACAATATATCTTTCGGATGTTTTTTCGAATTGCAAAAAACTGACATCTATAGATATTTCTACCTTTAAAATTGGTGGAAGCGGAATTGAAAATGTCAACCTTTCAGGTATGTTCTATGGATGCTCTAGCCTTACCAGCATCACTCTTCCTTCAACAATTGGAGCTCCGGATGCGCCTGTTGGACTTAATTCTCTTTTTTCTGACTGTACATCCCTTACAGATCTTTCTTTTCTTGCTGATTCAGAAATTTATTCAAAAAAATCACTTTCATCACTATTTAGAAATTGTACGGGGCTTACTTCAATTGTTATACCAAAGTCTTTCCATATGGTAAAAACAGGAAGCGATTCCTATGTCACATGGCACATGTTTAATGGCTGTACCAATTTAAAATACATAGATATTTCAGTTCTTGGTATGGATGACAGTCTTGGTTCAATTTATGAAAATTACGGATTGTGCCTTAATTGTAATAGTCTTGAAACAATCGTTGTCGGCCCTGATACTAAACTGTTATTTAAAATGTATGCACCATACAATAGTTCTTCCAGTGCAAATCCTATTACCGGCCAGGTCGGCACCAAAAATACTTCCGACGACACCAGTCTCTACAAAACCGACAGCGCGAATAGTCCGGGATATTTTACTTCCGTTTATTCGGTGTTTGTTTCCGGAAGCGATGCTGCTCCGGCGGGAAGCGATACTGACGGCGACGGAACAAAGTTAAAGCCTTTTGCTTCCATTACAAAGGCTGTGGAAAAAATAAATGAACGCATTACGGCCGGGGAAGATGCCAGCGGCGGCGAAGATACTGCAACTACGGAAAGCCGCGCCTATTTCACTCCGGGCTGGTCAATCATCGTAAAGGGTAATGTTCCTACAAACATAGAACTTGGGGAAGTAAAGGCAACCAGGCTTCTGATTCAGGGAACTGCTTACGGGGCAACTTCATCAGACCCTCATGGTGCCGAAAACTGCATTCTTTCCGGCGGAAATACGGGAAGAATCATGAATGTGGCTGAAACAATGACAAAGCCTCTTGAGTTTAAGAATATTAAACTTACGGGAGCCAGAATTACAGATGCCAGTGGCGGAGCAATCTATATAGGTCATGCAGGCTGTGACCTTACAATTGGAAGTGGAACTGAGTTTTCCGGAAATTTAGCCAGAGCCGGCGCCTGCATTTATACAAAAGGCGATCTGACTGTTCAAAATGGTACGGTCTTCACCAATAATCAGACGGATACCCAAAGCGCTTCTGCTGGAGGTGTAATTTATGCCAATGCAAATGAAACTTCTCCTAAAAAGATTACAATAAATGGCGGTTTGTTCCAGAATAATCAGTCTCCTATTGGTGCTATCCTGGTAAGTACAAAATATCATGAGATTGAAATTAATGACGGAACCTTCAAGAATAATCAGGCAAGCGGAGGAAGTGGAGGAGCCTTTTATGTTTATGGCAATCTGACCATTAACGATGGAACCATTGGCGGTACTGAGTCAGGGGAAGCAAATTCTGCCGATTTTGGTGGTGCGATTTATGGGGCTACTGGTTCTTCAATTACAATAAAGGGTGGAAATATTTCTGGAAATATTGCAGCCAAGTCCGGCGGTGCAGTTTATACAAAGGGTACTCTGACAATGACCGGAGGAACAATTTCCGGTAATCATGCAACTGTTGACGGCGGCGGAATTTATACTCTAGGAACATTTACAATGTCCGGCGGTGCTGTTTCTGCAAACCGTGCCGGCGGTAACGGTGGCGGAGTGTACACAACTTCTCAAATGACAATGTCAGGAAGTGCAATAATTGGAGCTACAGAAATTGACGGCGTTGCGGTAAATACTGCTGCTGAAAATGCTGCTGGAAAATATTCAAATTACGCAGGTAAAAACGGCGGCGGTATCTATCTTGGAGTGGTTCTTGACAATTCTAGCAGTGTTACTTCTTATGGAACATTTACAATGAACGGTCTTGATTGCGGTGTTTATTATAACTATGCTGCTGGGGAGGATGATTCAGGTGGTAACGGCGGTGGAATTTATTGTGGTTCGGTACTAAGTACCGGCTCTTTAACCACTATTCAATTAACAAAAGGAACTGTAGGCTACAATGCTTCCTTTAAGAATGGAGGAGGAATCTGCCTGGGTGGAACAAAGGATGGCCTTTCAACTTCAACTAATGCAACAATAATTGGAAATGAAACAAAAGATTCTGTTTCCGCAGGTGGAGGAATATATTGTGGTTCCAATTCTTATAGATTGAATTTGGAGGGTGGAAATGTTACAAAAAACAAAAGTCCTCTTGGAGGTGGATTATTTTTAAAGAAATACAGCTTTGCAAATATTCTTGATAATACGGACACTTCTGGTGCTATAATGATTTATCAGGCTCACATTACCGAAAATGTTTCAACGGAAAATTTAGGCGGGGCAATCGGTTCTGAACGGGATATATTTTTAAAAGGCTCCCTTTCTTCTTCTTGTAAAGCTGATATTCCTTTGGGAAATGATAATTCCAATGATATATATCTTTATGAAAGAGGTAACGGCAAGGTTTCATCTGACAGTGATTACGAGCCGTGGCCTTATAGAATCTGGGTAAACGATTATCCACTTCCTTCAGATAATTGCAATATTTTAGTCAATTTTTCTGTTTATAAAGCCGGTTATCCGGTATTAAAAGCTGGTTCTACATATATGTCTTATATTTCCGCTTCTCATCAGAAATTTATTTTAGGCAGAGCCGGCGACGGATGGTGTATAGCTTCAGACGGAATTCTGGACCTTACTCCAACCTCAGGCTTTACCATCAGCGGGCCGACATATACAAGTAACTCTATTACAGTTACGGTAAACAGCTCTGACACTACAAACTATGTCTTTACGGCGCCGGCGGGTTATTCAAAATACTACTGGTCTGTGGAAGATAAGAACAGCGGAACTCCTTCTGCAAGCAATACCTTTACTGTGGCAAAGTCTGAGCTTTCAAGCGGAAAACATACGATAATCGTCATCTGCTTTGACAGTAACGGCACAGCTTTTGAAGGAAAGAAAACCTTTACAAAATAGTAATGGAGATTGAGGAATATGAGGAAAGAATTAAGTATGCCAAAATATAGCGAAAATCATGAGTCCGGTTCAGGTTTCAGCCGACGAAGCGTCTTTGATCTTCTTGCCCTTAGCTTTTTTTCAGTTCTTCTTTGTTTTTCTTCCTGTAAGGATTCAGCGTCGGACTCAGCCTCTGAAAACAATTCCGGGGCTCAAGAATATTGTTCAGTTTCTCTTTCCGTTAAGCTTTCAGAAGACGTGAGCCGCGCCATAAATCCAAAAATCAATCTTGAAAATCTGTATTATTATTTTGAGTGTATTGACGGAGATTCTAATATAGTATATGAGACTCCTTCCAGCGGGGAAAATGGAAAATCATACGCTGAGATTTTGGAATTAAGCATAAAAATCCTGAAGGGAAGCTATATGTTTGGACTGACTGCATATTCAGACGCTGCAAGAACAAAACTTGTTCTGGACTATACTTCTGAATTGATGGAAGTTACTCCTGGCTCTTTAAACCTGGAATGCACATTGAAAGAGCCGGAGTTTCTTTCCGGAACAGATGCGAATGGAACTGTAGACTTAAAATTTGAGTTGCCTCCGTTTTTTGATGCAAAGGAAGTTTATGTAAATATTGCTGAAAGTACGGAAACAAAGGTTGAATCAAAAACAAATGTTGGCATGAGTATTTCTGTTTCTGGAGGAGAAAGACAGACCTTTTCATATTATAATCGGAATAATCTTCCCAGAGGATATTATAAAGTTACAGTAAAAATAACTGATCACTTTAATAACACAACTCAAATACCGTACTTAATGTACATAGCCGGCGGTCTTACTTCCGGCCCTGAAGATGGCAGCGATACCAGCGGCAAAATCGCTATTACTGAAAGTGAAATTGATGTAAATTACACCAGATTTGTTTCTTCTACAGGAAATGATGACACTGGAAACGGTTTTTTTAACTCTCCCTTTGCAACCATTGAACGGGCCGTTCGGTCAATAAATGAGTGCTATACGGCCCTTGGAGATTCAAAGAAAAAATGGACGATTTTTGTTAAAGATTCCTTAAATTTAACTTCTCCGGTTGTTTTTGAGGGCACTATAAACGCAACAAACATTACGATAAAAGGCTATTCAGACGATGTTGCCCTCATTGGTAAAGGAAAGAACGCAGATGATTCCGATATGGTTGTGTACTGCAATACCACCTGTCCTCTTGTCTTCAAGGATATTTGCATTAAGGAAGGCGGAATCCCTGCCAGCACCGGCACCATTGACGGAAACACCAATGGCGGCGGCCTGTATATCGGTAACGGAACTACGGAGTGTAAGGTAACCCTGGGGGACGGAGCTGTAATTCAGGATAATAAGGCTATAAGAGGTGGTGGTGTATATCTTAATACGAAAAGTTTCCTCTATATCTGCGGTTCAGCTGTTATTGGACAGGTTTCTGATACCTGTGCAGATGCCGCTAATAATTCAAATTATGCAGTGGGAGAAGTTGCTGCAAATGGAAATCTTGCTCCAAATGGAGGTGGTGGAATTTTTTCTATAGGAACCTTAAAGCTTGGCTGGAGTTATGAGGAAAATGAAGAAAAAAACTCTGAATTTACCGGAACCATAAGTTATAACTATGCAAATGCGCAGACTTTTGGTGGAGGTGGTATTTGTATAAATGCCGGAAAATTTTATGCACAGTCTGGAAATGTAGAAAATAATTGCACTTATTCTGGAGGAGGGGGATTTTGCTTAAGTAACGGAAGTGTAATGAATTTTTCAAATGTAAATATAAGAAATAATACGGCTTCTACAGGTGGTGGAATATATGCTTATTCTGGTGCAACATATAATAACCTTAATATAACAGGCAATAAGGCTAAAACCACAGGAAACGGCGGCGCTGGAGTTCTTATCTATTCCACTGCAAGCTCGTATTTTGTTGATTGTATAATAACAGGAAATACTGCAAGCGGAAGTGGAGGGGGAATTTGTCTTACTAGTAATTCAACCACTTACAGTTATCCTTTGGTCAGCATATGTGGTTCTACAAAAATAGGTGGCACTGGAAGTGATGCAAATAAAGCAAAAAAAGGAAGTGGAGTATATTTAGCACAGGGTGTTTTGGCAATTGGATATAATGAACTAACATATTCTAGTAATGGAATAAATTCTCCCACAACATGTACAGAGGATGCAAATTATAGCGGTTCAATTATCGGCGATGTTTCTACACAAAATGGCGCCGCAATATATTGTTCTTCTGGTACCGGTGTATACTTTAGTTCAAAAGCATATGTTCCAACTACTATAGAGGGAACCAGTACTGCAAATGATCTGTATTTATGTGACGGAGCTCATATTTATTTTCGAAGTCCTCTTACAACAGCTGTTTCAAAAATCATTCATATTAGTCCCGCAGATAGTTTGTACGGCACAGATTTTACCGATGAAACAAAGAAGGTTTTAATGCTGGCAACCGGCGCCACAACAACCATCGCCGACGAAGCAAGCAAGTTCCAGATCAGCGATTATGACAGCAAGCAATGGTTTATTAACAATGACGGATTTATTCAAGAGGTGCATTAAGGGCTTGAAAAACTTGAATACCCGGAATTGGAAAAAACAATCAGGCCGGATTTTAAGTGGTTCTCTCCTCAATTGCACAATATTTTCCCATTCGTTAAAATGCTCCTATGGAAAATAAGAAATTGCCTGAAAATTTGCAGGGCGTTCACATTCATTTTGTTGGAATCAAGGGGACGGGAATGGCGGCCCTTGTTGAAATACTTTTTCATAATGGGGCGGTAATTACCGGAAGCGATGTTGAAGAGCGGTTCTATACGGACGAAATCCTTGAAAAACTCGGCTTAAAGGCTCTTCCTTTTTCTGAAAAAAATATCACTGACAAAACTCAATTCGTAATCTATTCAAGTGCATACAAACTGGATAAAAATCCGGATCTTATAGAGGCGGTGCGCCGGGGTCTTCCGTGTCTTTTGTATACGGAGGCTCTGGGAAGCTACAGCCAGCGTGCCTATTCCTGCGGAATCTGTGGTGTTCACGGAAAAACCAGCACCACCGGCCTTACGGGAACTATTTTGAAGGAGCTGGATTTACCAAGTCAGGTGCTTGCCGGCAGCATTATCAATTCTTTTGGAAATACCTGCACCTACACGAGTCCGCTGATTAAAGATAGTGCTGCCTCTTGTGTTTCTTCTGATGGTTCTGGAAAAAATATCTTTGTGGCTGAAACCTGCGAGTACCAGCGGCATTTTATGTCTTTCTGCCCGCAGAAAATTATCCTTACCAGCGTAGAAAGCGATCATCAGGATTATTATCCTACTTACAACGACATCCGGGATGCTTTTGTTGACTATATCTGTAAGCTTCCGGAAGGGGGAACCCTGATTTTCTGTGCAGACGACAAGGGAGCGGTGGAAACTGCCGGAATTGCAGCCGCAAAGCGCCCGGATATTCAGCTTGTTCCCTACGGAACTAAGGCGGTTTTAGGAAATGATGAATGCTGCGGGGCAAAATACGGCTACACTCTGACTTTTGGAAGGGTAGAAAACGAACAGAATAATTTTTCTGTAAAAGTTTTTGGAGAGGGAACACTTTCTGCTGAAGGAACTGTTTCTGGTGCCGGGCCTGTATCCAAAGACGGGGCGTCTTTTTCCAGTGACCGCTTTTCTGCAGACTTTTCCCTAAAGGTTCCGGGCCGCCACGAGGTTCTGGATGGGGCTGCGGCCCTTGCTCTCTGCTGTGAGCTCTTAAAGGAAAAGGGCAAAAATCCTTCTGACTATATTGAAAAAATCCGCACCGGGCTATCAAATTTCAGCGGAGGAAAACGCCGAAGCGAAATCCTGGGCCGGGCAAAAAATAAAAGCGGAGTAAGCGTAATTGTGATGGACGATTATGGTCATCACCCGACGGCGGTAAAAACCACTCTTTCCGGCTACCGGGAGTTCTACAGGGGCAGAAAAATCATCGTGGATTTTATGAGCCACACATATTCCAGAACCCAGAGCCTTCTTGATGAGTTTGCTTCAAGCTTTACGGGTGCAGATGAAATCATCCTTCACAAGATTTACTCTTCTGCCCGGGAAAATGCCGCCGACTTCTGTATTACCGGCCGCACCCTTTTTGAACGCACAAAAGAGCATTTTTCGAATGTTCACTATTTTGAAGAAATCCTGGACGCAAAGGATTTTGCGCTGAACCTTGTGAACGAACCTCTCGATTCTTCAAAATATCCCGACGGCTATCTTTTTGTAACCATGGGGGCCGGGGACAACTGGAAACTTGGAAAAGCAATTTTAGGAGAACTATATGACTAGCATGACCGGATACGCCTATCAGGAAAAATCCTACGATAAGGCGGTAGTTTCTGTAGAAATTAAATCGGTAAATTCCCGCTTTCTGGATTTATCTGTAAATATTCCCCCGTATCTTGCCGCTCTGGAATCCTTCTTCAGAAAGAAGGTGACGGACAGCGTTGTCCGGGGAAAAATCGATGTGAATATCCGGGTTAAGGAAACTGAGGGGGATACCGAGGTCGTTGCCGATACGGGTGCTGCAAAGGCGTACTACGACGCAATCGTAAATGTAAAAAATGCCTGTTCCCTCAGCGGCGAAGTTCCCCTTTCCATGATCATAAGCCAGCCGGGAGTTCTTACCGTAAATAAAACCTATGATGTTGAAAAATACCGGGAATATATTGAGCCTCTGCTGGATTCTGCCCTTGAACAGTTTGTAAGTGACAGAAAACGGGAAGGCGAGAACCTAAAAAAGGACCTCCTTGAAAAGCTTTCCGTTCTGGACCAGTGCGCCGCCTTCTTTACGGAATGGAAGCCTAAAATGGAAGATGCCTTTAAGGCTCAGATTACCCAGAAATTCAACGAGCTTTTGGGTGACAAGGCTGATATGAACCGCATTATGACGGAAACTGCGGCAATGCTGGTAAAATATACGATAAATGAAGAAATTGTCCGGCTTTCAAGCCACTTAAAGGCAATGCGGGAAGAAATCAATTCAAACCCGACGCCGGGAAAGAAGCTTGATTTTATCTGTCAGGAAGCAAACCGGGAAATCAACACCATCGGAAGCAAGAATCAGTTTGCAGAAGTGGGTGCAATGGTTATCAAAGCAAAGGATTCCCTTGAAAATATCCGTGAACAGAGTAAAAATGTAGAATAGAATAATTTTTTTTGAGGAAGAATATGAAAGAAGTACGAATTGCAATCAGCGGAAAATCAGGCTGCGGAAATACAACCGTAAGCACTCTTTTGTCTCAGAAGCTTGGAGTAAAACTCATAAATTACACTTTCCGGCAGCTTGCTCAGGAAAAGGGAATGACCCTTGCAGAAGTTATCGAAAACGCAAAGACCGATGACAGTTACGATATTTTTGTTGATAACCATCAGGTAGAGCTTGCCCGTGCTGAACCTTGCGTCCTCGGAAGCCGACTTGCCATCTGGATGCTTAAGGAAGCGGATTTGAAGGTTTACCTGTACGCCAGTGACGACACCCGTGCAAAGCGTATTTTGAACCGGGAAGGCGGCAATCTGGAAGAAATCAAGAGTTTTACCGCAATGCGGGACAGCGAAGACAGCCGCCGCTACTTAAAGCTCTACAATATCGATAACAATAAGTACGATTTTTGCGATATGGTTATCGATACTGCAAACTATAACCCGGAACAGATTGTAGACCTGATTCTTGCCGAACTCAAAAAGCGGGGCCTGGTAGACTAGCCTACATTGCTGTGTAGCCGCCGTCAACCGGAAGAATTACGCCGGTTACATAGGCGGAAGCCGGGCTTGAAAGGAAAATTGCTGCTGAATCAAGCTCTCCTTCGTTTCCGTAGCGTGAAAGGGGAATCATGGTTCTTGCGTTCTGCTGGAAAAAGTCTGAATCCAGGGTTTCCTTTGTAAGTGGTGAATAAAAATATCCCGGACAGATTGCGTTTACCGTGATATTGTATTTTCCCCATTCTGCGGCAAGTCCCCGGGTAAGGTTTACAACTCCGCCTTTTGCTGCGTGATATGGTGAACAGGGAGCCACCTTGTTTCCTACCATTCCGTACATGGAAGCGATGTTGATGATTCTTCCGTATTTTGCCGGAATCATGGCCTTTTTTGCGGCTGCCCGGGCAACCCTGAAGGAGCCGAAAAGGTCGATGTTCATTTCGTTGTAGAACTGTTCATCCGTAATGTCTTCTGCAGGGGCAACGGCACCAGTTCCCGCATTGTTTATTACGATATCAATTCTTCCGAAGGTTTTCATAACTTCGTCAATAGCGGAATCCACTTTTTCTGTGTCCGTTATGTCGCACTGAATCGGAAGTGTTTTCACAGAGAATTCTTTTTCAATTTCCCTGCAAACCTCTTCAATTTTATCTTTTCTTCTTGCAATTGCTACTATGTTAGCACCCTGATTTGCAAGGGCTTTTGCCATCTGAACTCCAAGTCCAGTTGAACAGCCGGTTACAAGAGCGGTCTGTCCGGTTAAGTCAAAGTAATTTTTCATATTTACATAATAGCAGATTGGAAAATAAAGTAAAGAGCATTGGAAAGGGGGGCGGTTTCCGTTATAATCTTCTAAAATCTCGGGTGGTATTTATGAAGAAAGACGTTACGATAACAGTTTTGCCGGAAGAAGAGAAAAATCAGGGACTGATAAAAAAGGCTTTAGAGAAGGCTCTTTTTTCTGAAGGAATAAAGACAAAGGGTCATTCCATTGAGTGGGTTCTCGTAAAAAAATCAATTGACGCCCGCCACGGAAAGGTAAAATTTCACCTGCGGTTTACTGTCTTCGTTGATGAAAAAGCAGGAGCCGTGGAAACAGAGTTTGTTCCTAAGTGGAAGAAGGTTTCCGGAAATGCAGAGGGAACAACCGTTATAGTTGGTTCAGGACCAGCGGGACTTTTTGGTGCTTTGCGGCTTTTAGAGTACGGAATTAAGCCTGTCATAATTGAGCAGGGTGAAGAGACTGATAGGCGTAAGGGCGATATAGCAGAGATTTCAACCCTGGGAAAGGTGGATTCTTATTCAAACTTCTGCTTTGGTGAGGGAGGAGCCGGTACCTTCAGTGACGGAAAACTATATACCCGCAGCAATAAGCGTGGAAATATTCCTGAAGTCCTCCAGATTTTTGCACATTTCGGGGCAGATAAAAAGATTTTAACGGATGCTCACCCTCATATCGGAACGGAAAAGCTTCCGGGGGTAATAAACAATATCAGGGAGTTCATAAAGGACTGCGGCGGCGAGTTCCATTTTAATTGTGAAGTAGTGGATTTTGTGCTGGAAGACTGTGCGGGGGCTTCCGGTTCAGCCGGCAACTCTGAAGAGGTATCCTCCACCAAAGGGGCTTTCGGTTCTTCTTCTGAACCGAAAGTTCTTGGCGTTGTTGTAAAAAACACTAAAACCGGCGCTGAGTCTCAGTTTCTGGGGGATGCTGTTCTTCTTGGAACCGGGCATTCTGCCTACGGAATCTATTCCCTTCTTGCACGGACAGCACCTCTTTCTCTTGAAGCAAAAACCTTTGCCATGGGGGTTCGGGTTGAACATAGCCGCGCCTTAATCGATTCAATTCAGTTTCACGGAAAAACCGGTAATCTTGAGGCAGCCGAATATCACCTTACAACTCAGGTTGAAGGACGGGGCGTGTATTCCTTCTGTATGTGTCCCGGGGGCTTTGTAGTTCCTTCTTCTTCCAGTGATGATGAAATTGTTGTAAACGGAATGAGCGCTTCCGGACGAAACAGTCCATGGTCCAATGCCGCAATCGTTGTAGAAACCCGGCCGGAGGATATTCCGGAAAGCTTTGTGAAGGCTGCAAAAAAAACGGGAACCGCCGCTCTTTCGGGGCTTTTATACAGAAAATACATTGAACAGCTGACAAAAAATCATGGAGAGGGACAGAAGGCTCCTTCTCAGAGAATGACGGATTTCATCGATGGAAGAATTTCCAGTTCTCTTCCTGAGTCCAGCTATACGCCGGGACTGGTTTCTTCTGATCTGGGGTCATGGCTTCCTCCTCACATTTCTGAACGGCTGAAAGCTGCCTTCCCTGAGTTCAATAAAATGATGAAGGGATATCTGTGCCCTGAAGCGGTTTTGATTGCAAGTGAAACCAGAACTTCAACTCCCTGCCGTATAGTCCGGGATAAGGAAAGCAGGGAATGCGTTGCAATAAAGAAGCTTTATCCGGTGGGAGAAGGCTCCGGTTATGCGGGAGGAATCGTTTCTTCCGCAATGGACGGCGCTAATTCCGCAGAAAAAATCGCCGAAGTGCTGGGATTTAAGAAGTAATTTTTTCTCCCCGTGGCTGGAATAGTTTTTCAGAAAATGCGGGGGCAGTGGCTTAAGAAATAACCCGTACACCCGCAGGTGGAATAATTTTTTTTGGAAACTGCGGGGACAGGAGACGCTCCTCTATTATTCTAGGAAAGCGCCCGCCTTATATCCTGAAGGGCTACCAGTGCGCTTCCTGAGCGTACCACCGCATTTTCAATTTTTTCAAGGAATTCAGTGGTTTCTGCAGTGCCGGAACCTTCCTCAGAAAAAGCCTTTTCCGGGGCGCCTTTATCCGCAATTTTACTGAAGTTTTCAAACTTGTTTTCAGTGGTATAGGCAATTTCCGCCCGGTCTAAAACATTTACCGCCAGCTTCTGAAGGTTTACGGCATATACTTCAGTTACTTCCAGGTTTACAAGAAGAAAGGCTGCTGCCCGTCCGGCGGATTTTATGGCGCAGGAATATCCGTAGTAATCTTTACCGGAATTGCAGAGGGAAACAAGGCTTTTAATGGAATCCTTTTCAAAAATCTGAATGTCGCCTTCTTTGCAGAGAACAAGTACTGCTTTTTTTTCGTTCAAAAGTTCAAGGGCTTTCTGAGTATTTTCGTTCATGCCGCTAATTTTACATTTCTGACTCTGTTTTTACAAGACGGACAGGGAACCGGCGGAACCGCACTTTTTGCTCTAAACAGCTTTCAATTCCGGTAATTAAAATATCTGTTGTTGAACTAGCCGTTAAAAAACTTTATACTCCCTTGCATGATGTATACACGCGTATTTTTAAAGGCTAAAGAAGAAACAGAAATTTTGCAGGGATTTCCCTGGGTATTTGACAACGAAATATCTCATTTGAAATATAAAAAATCGGAAGACGGTGAAGTTTTTGAAAAGTCTCTGGAAGAAGCCGAGGTAAAGGACGGAAGCGCCGTTGAAGTATTCACAAAGGCCGGCGGCTTTTTAGGAACCGGAATTATAAACCGTAATTCAAAAATCACTGTACGCCTTATTTCACGGCAGCACGCAGACAAGGTTTATGAAAATATTGAAGAATTCTGGGAGAAAAAGGTTTCCGACGCGGTAAATATCCGCCGCCTTTCATATTCTGATACAGATTCCTACCGCCTGATTTTTGCGGAAGCAGACCTGATACCGGGCTTTATCTGTGAACGCTACTGCTCAGAGGGAAAGGTTTACCTTGTAGTTCAGTTCCTGTCCCTCAGCTGTGAGGTTTTCA
This sequence comes from uncultured Treponema sp., assembly GCA_946186185.1. Taxonomy (GTDB): domain Bacteria; phylum Spirochaetota; class Spirochaetia; order Treponematales; family Treponemataceae; genus Treponema_D. Next base: position 22,953 of record CAMHMJ010000022.1, read on the forward strand.
GAAAGGAAATCTTAAAGGCTCTTGAAAAACACGTTAAACCGGATGGAATCTATGAAAAGGATGACGAAGAGGTTCGAACCAAGGAAGGACTTCCTCTCGTTTCCGGCTGGATTTACGGAAAGGGAAAGGACGAGTTCACAATCCTCGAAAACGAAATTCTTCTGAATGTGGATGTAAAAGACGGTCAGAAAACCGGATACTTCCTTGATCAGAAAACTAACCGTGCTGAAGCTGCAAAATTCTGTCACGGAAAGCGGGTTTTGGATACCTTTACCCACACAGGAGCCTTCGGACTCAATGCATTCAAGGCAGGAGCAAAGGAAGTAACTTCAGTTGATATTTCTGAAGACGCCTGCAAAATGGTGGAAAAAAATATCCGCATGAACAAGGCTGAAAGCGTGATGAAGGTTGTGTGCGCAGATGTTTTTGACCTCCTTAAGCAGTATGAAAAAGAGGGTAAGAAATTCGATGTAATCATCCTTGACCCTCCTGCATTTGCAAAAAGCGCCAAGGCAATTCAGAAGGCATACGGCGGCTACAAGGAAATCAATCTTCGTGCAATGAGGCTTCTGGTTGAAGGGGGAATCTTGGTTACCTGTTCCTGCTCTCATTTCTTTGATTCAAAATACTTCTACGATATGATTATGCACGCCGCCCAGGACAGCCACCGCCAGGTTCAGATTCTGGAAAAGCGGGGAGCCGGAAGAGACCATCCAGTTTTAGCCGGATACCCGAAATCCGAATACCTGAAGTGCGCCATCTGCCGCGTACTGTAACTGTATAGTGTAAATGTATTTTGACCCGCAGGACGCGACCGGTAGCCAATTTTGAAGTAGAATTTATAAAACTCGAAATTAGGGCTGGTTATATTGCACCAGAGGGACCTTAGAAATTTCTGTAGAAATTATTGCTATAATAGTATATAATTTGTAAGTTATGGAAGTTTCTGATAAAAAAGTAGAGCTTTCCTCTTACGGGGCTTTTGAACATGTTAAAAAAGGCAAGACAGTAAACTCTTCTGGGCAGGTAAATAAACAGGCCTCAAATGATGGTAGTGGCGCATTCGGATATTTTTCCAATGCGGCGGGTAAGGGTGGAGCTGCAAACTCTGCTGGAACCCCTGCTGTAAATCCTTCCGTAAAAGCGGCTGCACCTTCTGCTTCTGCTGAAAAAACTGCTGCTTCCCCAGCTTCTGTTAAGTCTGCCCTTCCTTCTGGAACCCCTGTAAATTCTGCTGCGGCTGCTCCAGGAACCGCTTCTCCAGCTGCAAAAATCGCACGAGCTGCAAATACTTCAAAAAACTCCGAAGAAAACAAACCTAAGCAGCCTAAAAAGCGCGCTTCTTCCAAATCTGCTTCCGCTTCTTATGATTCAAAGCTTGCAAAAAAATCCGCTGTTCGGGTAAGGCATCCTATCGGTGTAACCCTGATTATGATTATTTCTGCAATCGTCGTTATCGCTCTTGGCGGCGTAACCTATGCCGTTTCTTACTTCGTTTCAAGCGATGTACGAACCAGTGCAGAGGAAAACAACCTTGCAATCAACAGCCGTACCGCTTCCGATGTAGAAAGCCGTATCGGTTCTGCGGTTTCCTCTGTTTCCATGTTCCTTGAGCTTGTGGAAGGAGCCGGCTCCAACAGTACGGAAGTTAAGTCCCTTGAAAACCTTTTCTTTGATCACAATAAATCTGTTGTAGCCCTCTATGTTCAGGATACTGCATCTTTCTTTGTAAGTCAGGCTTTCTTCATTTCCCGGGAAATTGAAACCGAGGATGCAAAAAATTACTTCCTTCAGGAATTGGATTCCTTTGAGCTTGCAAAAAGCGGTTCCATCGGAATTCACAATGCTTCTTCCTATTTCAGACAGCCGGTGCTTTCGATTTTTTATCCGTATCTTAAAAACGGTAAAATGCACGTGGCCGGCTTCCTGTATTCAGCAGATGAACTTTCGGACAGCTTTGCTTCCGGAAGCGTAAATAAATCAATTTTTGTAAACTCTGACGGAGAACTTCTGGTTTCCAACGATGCTTCAGAAATGCTTTCCGGAAAGGATGAAAGCAAGAATATTTTTGTTGTAAAAATGCTTGAAAGTACCCAGAATAACTCCCAGTTCTCTCTTAAGGATGAAAACGAAAAGGAATTTATCGGTGCCTTCAGAAAGCTTGCTTCCGGTGGCGGCGGGGTAGTTACCACTGTAGAAACTGCCATCGTCCTTGAAGGTGTCCGCGCCACTACAAGACGAAATATTTACATTTCAGTTGCAATCCTCTTTATGGCAATCCTGATTATTTACTTCTTTGCCCGCTCCATGAGTACTCCGCTTAAGCAGCTTACGGCAATCGTAAACGATATTAACCGGGGTAACTTTAATACCGTTCTTTTTTCAGGCCTGAACACAAAGCGCAACGATGAAATCGGCGTTCTTGCCCGAAGTACAAAAAATGAACGGGAAATTTTAAATACCTTTACATCCCTTACGAACAAGGGTGTTACTGAAGCCATCATCAAAAAGGAAATTGACTTTAATCCTCACCTTAAGGATATTACAATTTTCTTCAGCGATATCCGCGGTTTTACCGCAATTTCTGACGGATTTAAAAACCGCTTTAAGGAAAAGAGTGCCGGCGAAATCATCAGCTTCTTGAACGACTACATGAGCCGAATGGTAACCTGTATCAGACGAACAGGCGGTGTTGTTGACAAGTTCGAAGGTGATGCCATCATGGCGGCCTGGGGCGTTCTGCGAAACGAAAGCCTGGACTGGGAAAAGCTTCCGGACAGCGATCCTGATAAGGCGGAGCTCAAAAAGAAGCACGATGCCTATGTAAAACGGGATGCCCTTTCCGGAATTACAAGCTGTATCGCAATGCGCTATTCCCTTATGCTTTATAATAAAGAAGCCGAGGCCTTTACAAAGGCTCACGAAGACGAACCTCTTGCAAAATACAAGCCTCATATCCGAATTGGTGCCGGTTTGAACTGTGGACGTGCCACCGTAGGCTTTATGGGAAGTAACGACAAGATGGAATTTACCTCTATCGGTGATGCCGTAAACTTTGCAAGCCGAACAGAAGCTTCAAACAAGCCTTGTGGAACAGATATTCTTATTACTCAGGATATTTTTGACATCTTAAAGTACGATTACATAAGGTGTCCGGAAAATAACTACACAATCCGCCCGGAAAACGAAAAGTCTGAGCTGATTGTAGAACAGATTCCGGTTGATTTTGAAGTAAAGGGAAAGGGCGTTCAGCACTTCTTTGGTGTTGTAAACATGCCTCGTTTTGATATAGCAGAATTCTTCAAGGTAGACCCGAGCTTTGTACTGGATCCTGACTGTGAAAGGGCTGTCGGTCCAAAAGGTCCTAAAACCCTGAATGAAATGCGAACTTTGCTTGGAATTCCGATTCCAGATTTTGAAAAGGTAAACTTAAATGAAGAGGAAAATAAGATTCAGGTCGCCAATACTTGATTTCTTTGTAACGGTGCTGTGCCTTTCAGTTTCCGGCTTCTTCGTTTTCCTTTTCTGGAAAGATCTGAACCATACTGCAAGGCGTACCGACAAGGACAATATTGCAACCATTACATTTAAAAATAAGATTGCTCAGCGGAAATTTGAAGACCGGGTTGTCTGGGAACGACTTGCCCAGAGTTCTCCGTTGTATAACGGAGACCTTGTGCGTACTTCTGATTTGTCAGAGGCAGTAATCACTTTTAACGACGGCTCAGTTCTGGATCTTTATGAAAACACCATGATTCAGGTTTATTATTCTGAAACTGAAGGTGTTAATGTAAGCGTTGACGGTGGTTCCGTTCAGATTGATTCTTCTGTGGGCGGAAAAGCTTCCCTTGCACTTTCTGACGGTTCTGTTGTAAAGGTTGAGTCCGGGGCATCTCTTGGTGCAAAAACTGAAAAAGGTGCCCAGACCAGCGTTCAGGTAAAAAGCGGAAATGCTTCTTTGACCACGGAAAGCGGCTCTTCTTCAAATCTTTCAGGGGGAATGAGCGTAAGCGTTTCTGAAAAAGGCGAAATCAAAAAGGCTCCTCTTACGGTAACTTCAATTCCTCAGGAAATGCGGGTTCTGAATATTGACGGCGGCAAGGTTCCGGTTCTTCTTGAATGGGCAAAATCCGCCGAAATCGAAAATTCCAGCGTTGTTGTTGAAGTTTCAAGAAAAAAGGACTTCTCCGAGGTTATCGAAAAAACAGTTGTTTCTGCAGAAGACGCAAAAAATGCCGCAAAAAATCTGAATCTTGAAAGCGGCTCCTACTACTGGAAGGTTTTCCCGAAGGACATGCCGGAAAAAAGCGTAACGGGAAAGGTTACTGTTGAAGGCGTTGAGCCTGTAGTTCCACTTTCTCCGGCTAAGGGCACCTCTTATGCTTCCCGGGAAGCATCAAAAACTGTTGATTTTAACTGGAACGGCAACAAATTTGCTTCCTCTTACAATGTAAAGGTTTCTAAAACCGCGGATATGAAAAATCCGGTAATTGAAAAGAATGTTGAAAATACCTCAATCCGCCTGGAACTTCCTTCCGAGGGAACCTGGTGGTGGAATGTAACTCCGGTTTACAAGGTTGGTTTTGCCGGAGAAGCAAAGCCTTCAGCTCCGGTTTCCTTTGAAACCGCAAAAATTGAAAAAATCAGGCCGCCGGTTCTGTATTCCCCTGCGGACGCTGCAAAAATATCTTACAAGGAAAGTCCTTCTGTAAACTTCCTGTGGAAATCAGACCTAAAGGATTCTTCCTATGTTTTCGAACTTTCAAAAAGCAAGGCTTTTTCCGATTTGATTTTCTCTCAGGAAATGGATGCCACCCAGAAAAAACTGGACTTCCCGGAAGCCCTTGTTTCCAAGGAAAAGGGCGGTTCTACCTTCTGGTGGCGCGTTACCCGAAAATCAACGGATGCCATGGATACAACTCCTGTTTCTGAAATCCATTCCTTTACTCTGGAAGCCTATGTTCCGGAAGAAAACCGGCTTTTGTATCCGCCGGAGTCATTTGCCGTTGAAAAGGCAAAGCTTGCTTCATTGGAGTTTATATGGAAGAAAGCGGACGATTATCCTTCTTCACCTTCTGTAATGCAGCTTTCCCGCTCAAAGGATTTTGCCAAGGTTGAACGGGAAATTCCATGTGAAAAGAGCACTCTTTCCGAGCTTTCTCTTTCTGAAGGTACCTGGTGGTGGCGCGTTGGCTCTGTAACTGAAAACAAAACCGTAGTTCTTCCTTCTGAACCACGACGCATAACGGTTCTTGGGGAAATGCTTTCTCCAAAATTCATGCTTTCAGATTCATCTGAGCTTTTGACCTATAAAAATTCTCCTGTAAAGTTCAGCTGGAGCACTGTTTCCGGCGCCGACTTCTATAATGTCCGGGTTTACGATAAGGACGGAAAGCTGATTTCAGAAAAGCCGGAGGTTTTCGGAAAAACTGCTGATTTTACGCTGCCGCCTTCAACATACAAGATTCGCCTTGCTTCAGTTGCTTCTCAAAAGGAAAATTCTCCTATGAGACAGAGCGCCTGGAGCGAACTGAACTTTACCGTTCGTGAAGTAGAACCTCTTACGCTTCTTGCGCCTTCAAAGAGCGCAAAAATTGACGGACTTGAAGCCCTTACAAAACCGGTAACCTTTACATGGCAGCCGGGAAAGGATTCCGCCCTTACTTATCAGCTGGTTTTGAAAAAGCGGCAGAAGGACGGAAGCTTTAAAACCGTCAGCAGAATTGATTCTTCAAAAATGTCGGCAAGCATAAACCGTCTTTCAAGCGGTGAATACACCTGGGAGGTTCTTGCAAGTACGGCTCAGGGCTTCCCGATTAATTCTGTGTCAAAGGTCTTTGAAATCACCGCAGTTCCGTTACTTTCTAAGCCTGTGCTTGTTAATCCTCAGGAAGCACTTTTGATGGATGCAGATTACTTACGAAAGCACAGAACTTTAAGCTTTGAATGGAACGAGGTTCCTTCAGCAACATCGTATAATTTTACTCTGTATAAAAAGGAAGCCGACGGAAAACTGAAGGCTGTATGGACTGAAAGAAAAGTGAAGGGAACTCGGGTTCGCTTAAAGAATCTTACGGTTCTTGATACCGGCAGTTTTGTATGGAATGTTGATGCCTTTAATTACGCAAAAGACGGCTTTGAACTTCAGCATTCACCTGTAACTCAGGGCACCTTTAGAATTCAGTTTGCCGCACCATCAAAAATAGAAGCAGCATCTCCGGGAATAATGTACAGTGAAGAATAGAGTGAGTTTGTTCAGACATTTAAGATTCCTCTTTATTCTGCTTCTTCTTACGGAAGCCTCTTTTTTCATGTTCGCTGAAGGAAAAACTCAGCAGAAACTTCAATGGAAAAAGGATGCCAACGTACTCGAATATAAGGTTCATGTTCAGAATACCCAGACCGGTGAAAAAAAGATTTTTACCACTGAAGCAAACTTTGTAAATGTCACCCTTGCTCCCGGTAAATACCGCTATAAAATTGTTGCCTACGACTTTCTGGGCCGAGAAGGCTCTTCTTCTGACTGGCTTACATTTGAAGTAGTAAAGGCGGCCGTTCCGAAGGTTGTTCCGCCGGAAACTGCCGCAATTTCTGCAGATGAAAAAACTCTCGTTCTGCCGATTGAAGCAACGGATGTTTCCAAGGACAGTAAGGTTTATATTGTAAACGACGAAACCGGAAAGCGAATTCCGGGAACTCTCATTGCTGAAGGCGCTGCCGGAGCAGGTGCGGCTACCGCTGGTGCTGCTGGTGCTGCCGGCTCTGCCCTTGATTCCCTTTCAAAAAGCGAAACAGGAAAGGCTTCCAGGGCTCAGTTTAACGAGGTTTCAGAAGGAAAGTGGCATGTTGAGGTTGAAAACCCAAGCGGTTTAAAGAGTTCTTCTTCTGCAATTGCAATTAAAAATCCTGCAAAGGAAAAACGAATTGCCGAAGAAAAGCGGATTGCAGAAGAGGCAAGAAAGGCTGAAGAAGCCCGAAAAGCCGAAGAAAAACGCCTTGCTGAAGAAGCTCGAAAAGAAGAAGAAAGACGCATTGCCGAGGAAATGAAAAAGGCAGAAGAGGCAAGAAAGGCTGAGGAAGAGCGCATTGCGGAAGAAAAGCGTGTTGCCGAGGAAAAACGCATTGCGGAAGAAAAACGCATCGAGGAAGAAAACCGTGTTGCCGAGGAAAAACGAGTTGCGGAAGAAAAACGCATCGAGGAAGAAAACCGCCTGATTGAAGAACAGAAAAAGGCTGAGGAAGAAGCCCGGATTGCCGAGGAAAAACGCCTGAAGGAAGAAGAAGAGGCTCTGGAAAAAGAACGCCTTGCCGCAGAGAAAAAGCTTGAAAAGGACGCTAAGAAGAACAAGAAGGCAAAGGCGGAAGAAGAAAAGAAGCTTGCTAAGGAAAGAAAAGAAAAAGAAAAACAGGAAAAGCTTGCCCTCCAGAAGGAGCAGCAGGAGCTTGAAAAGCAGCTGGAAGAAGAAAAGAAGGAAGCTCAGGAACAGGAAAAACTCCTGAAGGAAGAAGAAGAGCTGGCTAAAAAAGAGCAGGAAGAGGAAGAAAAGAAAAATAAAGCGGAAGAACGAAAGGCCTGGCGTGAGGCTCATCCTCCGATGTTCAATCTGAGCGGTGGAATCGGATTTTCATTTGCGCCCGGCGGAAACGGAATCATGCAGTTTAGCGATAAGGACGCAGTTCCGGTTGTAAATGCCAGCTTTGCATTCCTTCCGTTCCGTAATAAAAAACGAAGCTATGAGTTTGGTTTTGAAGTAAGTGCTTTTTATGAGCAGTTAAAATCGACAAATGACTATTATTCTGTTATACTTCATACGGTAGAACCGTCTTTAAACCTTTGCTACCGCCACAGAATTTCTTCAAAGACTGTTAAGTGGCAGATGAAGGGCGGGGCGGGCTTTGCCATTATTTCTAAGAACGTAGAATTTACCAGCGATAAGGAAAATATTGTTCAGCCGGACAGCGGTCAGTACGGGTACTTCTTTGCAGACGGCGGGCTTTCTCTGGTAATTACTCCGGGTAACGTGTTCTCCATGGAACTGGGATCCGATGTAATTTATATTTTTGCTGACGAGTTGAATGCACCTGTTGTTAAGCCGTATGCCAGTGTTGGGGTGAGGTTTTAGGTTTGCGCGTAGAAATGAACAGGTTTTACAATTCAGTTTTCTCACAAATCTTTAATGTCCCGGCAAGGGTATTATCCTGCGCCCTCATTTTTATAATTCTCGCATTTTCATCCTGCCAGGTAGAAGTAGGCGGAAACCTTCTTCATGAAATTGAAAAGGATGTCTCTGTAACTTACACCTTCTTCTCTAGCCAGCCAGTGGAAAATGAAGAGGCGGAAACGGAAAGCGAAACTTCTGGCACGGAAAGCGGGCAGTCTGGAACTGAAACAAACGGTTCTGAAAATGCACAGTCCGGCACGGAAAACGGTGCTTCCGGTTCTACAAGCGGTAACGCCGCTGCTTCTGTGAGTTCAGCAGCTTCGAGCCGTGCAGCTTCAGAAGAACCGGACTCCAAAACTAAAACCTATGTTGTGGGCCGCACTTACGGAATTGAAGGCTTCCCGGCTTTTACAAGGGAAGGAATGGAAACAAAGGGCTGGCGCTACTACAAAAACCCGAACCTGGGAACCACAGCCTGTCCTTCAAACTTTACACTGGACTCAAACAACTATATCGTTCGCTTTACGGTTTCGCCTCAGCCGGCTTACATTTATGCAGACTGGCAGAAGGCTGTGTATGTAATCAATTTTATGTCCTTCCTGGGAACCGGAAGCCAGAAATTACCGTATCAGAAAATTGAATATGAAGACTGTGTTCATAATCCGGGACAGCTTGTTAACCGTGACGGTTACACCTTTGAGGGCTGGTACACCAGTCCGGACGGCAAAACCCTTTCTGAAAATCCTTACGATTTTACTCTTCCGGTAAAGTCTGCCTTCGATCTTTACGGCGGCTGGACACCAATTGTCTATACCATCACTTACGAAATCGGTGACGGTGAATGGGAGAAAGGAAAAGAGTATCCGGAGAGTTATACAATAGAAGATAATGTTGTGCTTCCGGATGCAGACTATCTGACAAAAACAGGCTACGGATTTTCCGGCTGGTATCTTTCTTCGGATTTTTCAGATGACAGATGTAAAGAAATTCCTTTGGGATCTATTGGAAACAAGACTTTCTACGCCAAGTGGACGGAAGGTGCCGTTGAATATCTGATCCGTCATTTCATTCAGCCTGTTAGCGGTTCAAGCGACCATTCTGAATACACGGAATGCAAGACAAAATATACAAAGCCAACTGACAGCGGAATTGTTGAAACCGGAATTACCGGCACAGAAGTTCAGGTAGAAATTCCTGAAAATTATTTACCGGGCTTCTTTGTTTCAGAAAATGAACCTCAGTTTATTAAAGCGGACGGAACAACTGTTATCAATGTTTATTTTGACCGCAAATATATAGAATATACCTTTGATGCTAATGGTGGCCTTTTCTGGGATTCGGATGGATGTATTATAAGAAGCGGCCTCTATGAGTCGGAAGTACAGAACTTTAATCCGGAAACAGATGTTCCTTCCCGGGAGCATTATAACTTTGCCGGCTGGAAACTGAAGAGTTCAAACGGCCAGTGGGTATGGACAACGGATGCGGGTGGTAATGCTCCTGACGGAACAAAGGTTGATAATTCACAGTTCCCGAATACTTATGGCACCGAAAATCTGACCTTTGAAGCAGTCTGGACGCCGGAAAAATACGAGGTTAAGTTTGAGGTTGGGGAAGGCGTAGAAGGAATTTCTGCCCGCATGGTAGAATATCTTTCTAAGGTTACCCGGCCGGAAGACCCGAAAAAAACGGGCTACCGCTTTATGGGCTGGTACACTTCTGACGACGGCGGAATTAACCTTTCTGAAAATACCTACGATTTCGATTCTCCGGTAGAAGAAGACTTTACCCTTTACGCAAAGTGGCACCGGGAATATCAGGTAACTTATTACAGTGAAGCTCCAAGCAGTGGAAAAGAGACCAAATATAATAAGTATGTTCTGGACGGGGATTGCGCCGGCTGGCCGGATAATTTCTCCAGTGAAGACGGTGACTACAGCGTCTGGGACTGGTATACGAATCCTTACCTTGAGGATGAATATTATTTTAACATCTGGGACAATGAAAAGCTTAAAAGCGATATAAGCTTGTATGCAAAGTGGGAACTTACAACGAAGGTTACTTATCACTCAGGTAATGCAGACTATATATGCCGCTACCGTTCTACTGAAGGATACCAGTTGGTTGACAGTACTAATGTCTTTGGTTATGACGAATCCTCTGATAAATATATTGCCGGCTGGACTACGGATCCGGAGTCCAATACCGTCGAATTTGATGCAGGAACCAGCTTTAACTCTAGCTATGGAGACCTGGAGGTTTATCCTGTATACACAGATGACTACAGAACGATTACAATAGTTAATTCAACGGATACAACAGAAAGCTTTGAATATAAGCTTGCCTATGATTCAAAATTCAGGCTGGGAAGCTTTAAACTGTGGGATTTTACGGCTCCAGAAGGATACGATGTTGCCGGATGTGCATCGGATAACCAGACTTTGATTAGGGGTAATGTTCCAACCTGGGATTATTTAACCGTATCGGAAAATAAGACCTATTATGTTTTATTTGCCAAGTGGATTTACGGATACAATAATTTTGAAGGAAAGGGTGAGGATGACGATTCTGGTAGCTGCTGGTCCTTTGATTATTACTACGGTGAGGAAATAACTGAGCCAACTGCAGAGCCATGGCGTGAACATTTCCACTTTAAAGGCTGGTACATTGATAAGGAATGTACCACAAAAGCAATATTCTCAACTACAGAAAGTAATATTGTAAATATTTATACCATACATGACCCTCATGTTTATGCAGGCTGGAATTGCTCTATTCGGTTTATTGATGATGAAAACGGTACGGACACTGAGTCTACTTACTGTGTGGACTGCGGTAAAAAAGCTTCTGAAATGACTCCGACTCCGGAGCTGGAGCCGACACTTACGGGACACGCCTTTACCGGCTGGTTTGATGAACATGGAAATAAATATAATTTTGATTCAATTGTAGAACAGAATATAATCCTTTATGCTCACTGGGATGCAAATACCTGCACGGTTACATTCAATGATATGAATGGTGGTGAGATAGATATAAGATATGTTATTTACGGTAATAAGGTTTCAAGACCTTTAAATCCTGAAAAAACGGGATATACCTTTGTGGCATGGAAGGTTTCTGAAGACGGCGGCCAAAGCTATGCTGACGAGGAATTCGACTTTGAAAATACTCCTGTTACTCAGGAAATGCTCTATCTTTGCGCGGACTGGACGAAAAACAAATACAATGTAACTTTCGACCCTAAAAATGGTGAATCAGCGGCAGTTCAGCAGGTTGAATATCAGGATTCTGCTGTAGAACCGGCAGACCCGACCCGCACGGATTACAATTTTGAAGGCTGGTATCTTTCAACAGACGGCGGAGAAACCCTTTCTGCAAATCCATACGATTTCACCTCTCCGGTTACAGAACCAGTCTACCTTTGTGCTAAGTGGTCAAAGAAGACAGGCAGCGTAACGGTTACAATCAATATGGAAAGCGCCCAGAGTACTTCCGGTATTACGGTTTCTGTGGGGGCAGATGGACTTACCCTGACTGCAACTCCGACTGTCGGTCTTGAAATTGAAAGCTATACCTGGAAAATGGATGGGGTAGTGGTTCAGAGTTCAAGCCTGTATGAAAATGCAGATGCTGATAAATATACTCTGGATGCCGATTCTGATGAAGTTGAAGCCGGGGTTCATGACCTTACTGTAATTGCAACTGACAAAGATGGAAAGAAATATTCTGCTTCCGGACAGCTGGAGGTGTCTAAATAAATGAAAAACACCGCATTATTTACTAAAATAAAGATTTCTCAGAAAAAAAAGCCGGCGTTTTTGGCCCGTTCCTTAAGACATGGTTTTATGTTCCGGGCTGTATTCTCTGTTTTGTTTCTTTTCGCCTTTGCTTCCTGCTCATTCTGGAACAGCGATTCCGGTTCGTCTGGTTCGGGCTCTTCCGGTTCCGGTGGCTCAGGTGCGGAAAAAACTCCTGCAAAGGGTACTGTCCGCATTTCCTTTTCAACTTTGCCGGCATCCCGGGACGGTGGATTTTCAATCGCCGATGTAGCTCCTTCTGACATTACAAAGGCAATCTTATACTACTGCGAGATTGACACTTCTAGCGGCTCTTCCGGCACTGGTGGCTCCGGTAGTTCTACCACCCCGCAAACAGCCGATTATACAGAACTTAAAACCTGGGAAAAGGATAGCGGCGTAAAGGATGATGTTGAAGGGGATACTTCCCTTACTTTGAATGTTGGTTCATATTTTTTCAAGCTTGAACTTTACACCGGCACCGGCGACACAAAAAATCTCTGTCAGCGGGGCTATATTCCTGAAAGCACAAATACTCCTGTAAGAATAGATGAGGGCGAAAATACCCTTACATTCAATACAAAATATGTAAGCGGCGGAAACGGAAGCCTTATTTCTGTTTTAAGCTGGTCGGCTCCCGGCGTTTCAACCGTTAAGGCAGGGCTTTTTACAGCAGTTTCTGACGGAACAGTGGCTGTGGAAGGCTTTGGATTTGAGCCAATATCGGTTTCTGATGACGGCGCAGGAAACTATTCTTCAACTTATACAAAGACTTCCATTAAAGAAGGCACATATTTTATCAATTACGAGCTTTATGATTCCGACGGTTTACGGATAAATACCCTGGGTGAGATTATAAAAATTGAAACGGGCTGCCAGACAACCGGTGCCTTTTCCCTGCCAAAGATAAACACCCAGTACACCATTACTTATGCTGGCGAAGGAGAAACCGAAAACGACTACTGGAAGTGGAAGGCTGGTTTTACACCGGTTGTAAAGCGCAACTCCCATAAGGCAGTTCTTCTTCCGGGTGCAGATGTTATGGAGAACTCATCACAGCCAGATGCGATTTTTATCGGCTGGTACGAAAACGCTGATTTCTCCGGAACCCCGGTTTCAAGCATTTCAAGTGGAAATGCCGAAAACAGAACATTTTATCCCCGCTGGTTCTACAAAAAACTCTATGTAAACGGAGCTGACGGCCTTGATACGAAAGACGGAGTAACTGCTCAAAATCCGTTAAAAACTATTGACCATGCAATTGAACTCTTTAATACCTGGGGTACTCTTTCCTGCCGTGATACGGAAGCTTCTTCCAGCGTGCATAATCAGGAAGAGGTTACAATAAAAATCTGCAACAGTGTAAATGAAAATGTAAAAATTACGGCTCTTAACGCGTCAAAGCTTACGATAGAAGGAAACAGCGGAAGTCAGAAGGATATTCTTGACGGAAATACTGACGACAATGAGGACACTCCTGACGGAGAAGCACTGTATATTGCGGTTCCAAAAAACTTTGAGTTTAAAAACTTGAAAATAACCAACGGAAAAGGAAAAACAGCCTCTGATTTTGGCGGTGTTTTTATTGCAAATGGTGCCAATGTTCTGATTCAGGAATGTGAAATTACAGGAAACGCCTCTTTAGGAAACGGCGGCGGCGTATTTATTACCGGCACTTCAACAAAGGTTTCAATAATTTCTACAATAATTACACACAATACTGCAGCAGGCTCTGGCGGTGGACTTTATGCCGATGCCGGCGTTAAGAATCTTCAGGTTAAATCAACCGGTATAGAAGAAAATACTGCAACTGGTGCTAGTAGTCTTGGCGGTGGTGTATACTGTGCTGCAAGCGGTACAGTTTCCGGTAACAAATGGGGTGAAGAAGTTCTATTTTCCGGATGCTATATTAACAAAAATGAAGCAATCCACGGTTCTGGGCTTTATATTCCTTCAAATACAGTTGTAGTTATAAGGGATGGTGAAATAAACGAAAACCATTTATATACCGGAACGGTAGCCGGTATTCGTACAGGAACGGGAGCCGGTATTCATACAGAAGGAAAGCTTCTTCTTGATTCTGTTGGAATTAATTGTAATCTCTTTTATGAAGGAGCAGATTATGGCCCTTCATATGGCGCAGGACTTTATGCAGCTTATGGTTCAGAAGTCTATCTTTGCGGTTCAACGAATTTTTCAAAAAATCAGGCTATGTCGGAAGGTTCCCAGGGTGGCGGCATTTACCTTAGAGGGGCAAAGCTTTTTATGAGTGATGAGGCTTCCATTGGAAAAATCAATGATTCGGTTACTGGTCATGCTGTGTACGACTTTGAGGAACATTTTGAAAATTATGCAAAGAGCCATGGCGGAGGAATTTTTGCAACTGGTGCTTCAGAAATCTACATGGGCTATTCTGACGCTGATACTCCAGACGATGACTACACAGGCGGTATTTGCTACAACTATTCTTATTACTGCGGCGGCGGTGTTTATATGGAAGGAACTACTCAGTTCTTCATCCATAAGGGAACTATAAAATACAATGCTTCCCGGGCAGAAGGCGGTGCAATCCGTATGGGTGGAACTGCCGATGTTGTAACCATGGAAAATGGCAGTATTGAAGAAAACTTTTCCGGTTCTTCAGGAACTTACACTGATGGCGTGATAACCGGCGAAGACTTTTCAAGCAGCTCTACCCACTATGGTAACAGTAAGGGTGCCGGCGTTTATGTAGGCGGTTCTTCCACCTTCAATATGGCTGGCGGTAAAATTAGTAAGAATCAGGCTTCGAATGGTGCGGGCATTTATTCTAACGGTGGAAGTGTTTCTATAACCGGCGGAACAGTATCTGAAAATATTTCGGGTGTTAATGGCGGCGGTTTTTATTCTAACGGTGGAACTGTTTCCATTTCCGGCGGAACAGTATCCAAAAATATTTCGGGTGTTAATGGCGGCGCAATTTATTTTAATGGTGGAACAGTTACCATTTCCGGCGGAACTGTATCTGCAAATATTGCCAGAGGTAATGGCGGCGGTTTTTATATTGCATACAATGCTGATGCCTCGCAAAATTCTTTCTCTGTTTCAGATGGAACGATAAGCGCAAACAAAGCGTTCTATACTACCGAATCCGAAGGTGTTGTAACTAATGTTCCAGGATGTGGCGGTGCTGCCTTTGTTTCAAACGGTGCAATTTTGAATTTGAGCGGCAAGGCTTCTTTCCCCTACGACCTTAGCGATTATGATACAAATGAAAACGATGTTTACCTTGAAAAGACTACTTTAAATCAAATTACAGATTCTGCAGTAATCGGTGTTTCCAGTTTTGATTCAAGCTATACCGGAACTGTCTGCCTTGTTTCTCTCCCTGAGGCTCTTTATATGAACCTTACGAAGGTTTTGTCCGGAGCGGCTGCCAGTCTGGCCACCTATTCTTCAAAGTTTGCGCTGAATCAGCTTGGAGACGGGGAGTTTTCAATTCAGGCAGGTGTACTTTATCAGTCTGCATCTGCACCGGTTGAAATTACCATAACGGATTCTTCACCAGAAATTGAGGTTACTAAGGCAGAAACTGCTTCATCAGTTACCATAACTGCACCTTCAGGACTTGGAAGCTACAAATGGTATGTAAATGATGTGCTCAAAACAGAACATAACAGTCAGAATACTGCAACATTTGATATTTCTGACTGGGCTCCGGGTATATACGATATCCGGATGGAAGGTGTGCTTAATACGGACTTTTATTCGTATTTCTGTCAGATAGAGGTTAAGTAGTGGCGAAGGAAAATAAAGACATCGAAGAAAAGAGGAGAAAGATGTTGAAAGGTCAAAATAGAAAAATTGATTTTCTCAAGGGGAATTGCAAGATTTCTGAAAACAGAAAAATTTCTGTAGTTTTTTCTGTCCTCTGTGTAATTTTCTCCCTCTTTCTTTTTTCCTGCAATTTTTCTTCAGAAAAGTCTGAACCCGAGAAAACTGAGCCTGAAAAAGTAGCTGTTCAAGTTGGCATTTCTTCATTGAATAATATTGCTTCTGAAGGCAGCATTCCTGCTTCTTCTGATATTTCTTCTTCCGGCGATATTTCTTCCCGCAGCCTTTCTGTTTCCCGTAACATTCTTCCTGATGATAAGGTTACTGATCTTACGCATATCAGAATTACAGGAAGTTATTATTTAGAGAGTTTAGGTACCATGACAATAAAAGAATGGGCTGATTACGCTGCTTTTCAGGCGGATCCGCAAATTCTGCTTCTGACTACAGGAACAACCTTAACATCCGGGGCCTGGACAAATATTACTCTTACGGCAAAGCTCGGTGGAGACAGTGTCTCCTATTCAGGCAGACTGGAAAATGTTCAGGTTACTAAAAGATTAAATTCTAATTCTTACAAGATAACGGTGGGCGCAACCTATAGTTCCTTATCCGGCTATACTGGCGGCACGGAAGTCGACACACTCACTTTCGCACTTTCCTGTGCGGAATCCCCGGCGCCTTCCTACGGTGGCATGGAGCTTACCCTTAAGTTTAAGGAAAAAGATGGTGCCCCGGTAGGCAAGGTTACAGGACGGCTTGAAACTACAGCCGACACTACAGTATTCGCTGAAGAAGTGCTTTCCGTGAACGGCACAACGGAAAAATCCGTAAAATATATAAAATCCAAAAACGTTGCTTCAGAGCAGCTTGCAGACGGCTATTACCGCCTGGTAATTGACTTTTATACCGGCTCAGAAAGCACCGGCTATATTCCGTTGAACTCTTACAGTGAATATGTGCGGATAAAAGGCGGTTTTACCAGCCGGGATGAACGCTCCATTGATTTGAACGGGCTGTATGAAATTGAATACATATCTAATGGTGGAACAATTGAAGGCAGTGCACCAGCTTCCTATTCTCTTAGAAGCCCGGATATTGCTCTTCCTCTATGTTATAAAAATCTTTACATTTTTACCGGCTGGTATCTTACTACAGATGGAACAACCCCAACGGGCAGTGCTCTTACTGCAATTCCACAAGGAACCGGCGGAGACATAAAACTGATTGCCCGGTTTATTGAACCAAAGCTTTATGTTAAGTTGAACGGAACGGCAGTTGCTTCTGATCCAAGCATTGTTGAGCCGGGCTTTACAATGGATAAAGCCTTTGGAAATCTCCAGAATGCCGTTAATTACATAAATATTGCCGTAAACACAACCTATGCGGCTTTAAATACTATAAACGGTGAAAATAAAATTGCTTCCCGAGAATGGACAATAAAAGTAAGTGGAAAAGTTAAAGGAACAACTATTATTGATGGAGTTAAGGCTAGCAAACTTAATATTCAGGGAAACGGCTCTAATGATATAGATATTCTTGACGGAAATGGAGCAGGGCCTGTTGTTTATATAAAAGATGGTACCCACTGTGAGATTTATATGTCGGATCTTGGAATAACTGGTGGTAGTGCTACCGAGTATGGAGGTGGTCTCCGTCTGGAAGGAACTTTCCGATTTCGAGGGTCAAATTTATCGATTTATTCAAATACTGCTTCTGCTGCAGGCGGTGGAATCTACGCAAAATCTTGCTACTTTTCATTGAGTAATTCAACCGTACGACTAAACACGGTTACAGGCGGTTCTGGTGGTGGACTTGCTGCTGATAGTGTTAACTACTTTGAAGTATCTGGTTCATATTTCTTACGCAATACAGCACAAAATGGTGGAGCGCTCTATGTAAAAACACTTAGCGGTAGTTCTCCGTGTCTAAAAAGTGGTGTTATCTCAGAAAATACTGCTACTGAAAATGGTGGTGGTGTTTATGTACCGGCCAATATGACCCTTACGATTGAGGGCTGTACAATCGGTGCAGCTACGGTAAACGGGACAAGCTATGAAGGAAACTCTGCTAAGTATGGAGGCGGTGTTAGCGCGAATGGAAATGTTACAATCCAAAGATTTTCCGGAGGTATAGTTCAAGGTACTACAATAACCGGTAATAAGGTTACAGGAGACGGTAGTGCCGGGGCGGGAATCTATTCCGGAAGTGAAAACGCAAGTCTGACCATAGGAGAAGGCGTTGTAGTATCTCAGAACATTGCAACAAAAGGTGAGACAAGCGGTGGTTCCGGTGGCGGACTATTTATTACAAGTAAGGCAAGAGTTGAGCTTAACGGCGGAACCTTTACGGAAAATCAGGCTGATAATGGCGGCGGTATCTGCGTGGATTCAGCCTGGGATTCTACTTCTTATATAAAATTAAAAGGAACAATAGTTGTTACGGAAAATAAAAAGAGACTGTCTACCCAGAATTCGGATTTCTTCCTTCCGGCGGGTAAGCTGCTTACAATTACGGGCTCTCTTAAAAACAGTAATATCGGAATTAAGACGGATTTTACTGCAGAAGGAGTTACGGTTCCTTCAGTGGGAAATCCTGTAATCTTCACTTCCGGTTTTGCGGAATATAATCTGGGAACTGCTCCCGGCTCAATTTTTACTTCGGAAACATCTTATGTGGTGGCTCTTTCTTCTGACGACGATACGGGAGAGGCCTGCTTTGCAACCAGCGGCGGAACCGTATATTCTGCATTTGATTACGATTTTGCTTTTGATTCCAGCGTAACCAGTGCAGAAAAGGGCTGTTCAAAGAGCGTTAGCGTTGGAATGAGGGTGGTGCGAAAGGAAGCAACCGTTGCTGACCCGACGGCGGCTTCAACTCCGCTTTATTTTAATCTTGCAGACAGTCTTTTGTATCTGGAAGATACCTTTGAAAACAAGGCCGCCGGAAATAATCAGGTTGCTTTGAGTGCCGCCCTGTACTGTGAAGATGTAAAGGTTCAGGACCTGGGTGCTTCGTCACTTTCAGTTGATACCGCTTCCGGCACAGGACGATATAAAATTCAGCTTCCTGCAATTAATTTTGTAGGAAATTATTCCCTTAAGATTACGGCGGTGTACCTTGGAGTTGCCCACGATGCCGAGTTCCTGTACGATGTGCGGGATTCTTTTGTTGCTGTTCCTGGCGCTCAATGGAATAAGAATTATACCCTTTGTTATTCTTTAGGTGATATGTATAGATCCGGTGTGTTCATCGAGGACCGCCATCTTTCCATTCCGCCGCTTTTTGCCTGTGACCACGAGGTAACTCAGGGCGAATACGAGGAATACTGTTTCTATGGTTCATATCAGCCTGTTGATTCCAAAGGTAAGGGAAAAAATAATTCCTGCTATTATGTAAACTGGTACGATGCCCTGGTTTACTGTAATTTAAGAAGCATGGCGGAAGGTCTGATTCCGGTATATTCAATCAACGGAAAAACTGACCCCCGGGAATGGCCGGATGTAGTTCAGGGAACAGGTGAAAACCAATGGAAGTATTGCGGACCTGCAGCAAATAATACAACCTGGGACGCAGCTGAGTTCAATCAGCTTGCAACCGGCTGGCGTCTTCCAACTGAAGCCGAATGGGAATATCTTGCCCGTGGCGGAAACCTTACTGAGGAAGATCAGACTGTTTTCAGTGGAAGCGATAATATTCTTGAAGTCGGTTGGTATGTCGATAATTCTTTAAACAAAACTCATGAGGTAAAGCTTCTGAGCCCGAATGCACTTGGGCTTTATGACATGAGTGGAAATGAGTTCGAGTACTGCTGGGACTGGCATGACGGTGATGTGTCTGCTTCAACGGGTGCTCTTGGAGCAACCTCCGGAACCAGACGAGTTGTCCGAGGTGGTGGTTATAATCGAGATGTTAATGATGAGAGTGTTAACCGTCGCTCCGTTGACAACAATCCTAGTGACCGATTTATAAATGCCGGCTTCCGCATTGTACGCGTAAACCCGGATGGAATGACCTATCTTGGAAGCAAGAATCCCTATGTAGCAAGGGCAGTGGGAGACATAATCTTTACCGACGGCTCTGCTATGCCATTTACTGAGTTTACTGCCCTTGATAATAGTGAAAAAATTGCCTTAAAACCTTATGCCATTGCCCTGATTTTCTACAACGGAACAGGTCTGAACAGCGGAGATGATACCACAACAAGCAGAACTCTTGGAGTTGGCTTAAAGCATAACAAAACCGGACTTGCCTGGTGTTTGCAAAGTGCAAATGCATATAGCAAAGATATCACAACAATACAGTGCCCTATAAGCGGAGAAGCAGGTGCTTTAACCTTTAGTGATGACAAAAACGGCAGCGATAATCTTGAACAGATAGAAGACTTTGAAGGTATTGATGACACAGCAACAGAAGCAAATTACCCTGCATTTTATTTTGGAAAGAATTATGCAACACAAACGGCATCAAATATTGCAGTCACTTCAGAATTTGCAACAGGCTGGTATCTTCCAAGTATAGCAGAACTTTTCCAGATTTATGCAAACGGTAAGGGAACAAATAAAGTCTTTGACATAGACGCAGCAAGCGAAGATCTTGGAGGAGATAAGTTTGGAACTTCTGATTATTGGTCGTCGTCTCAGGTCGCACTCTATGCTGATTCTTCGTGCAAACTCAGTTTCGACAATGGGGACTGGGTGGGCCCTGGCAAGAGCATCAGCATATATAGAGTTTGTTGTATCAGGGCTTTCTAATGTCACAAGGTCATGCTGAACAATGTTGTCCTTATTATTTTGATTGTACCCACGTCGCGTACAAACAGATTTCGCATACAATCACTGTGCCTCATACCTCATCGCCTGCCTCATACTTCATACCTCATCGCCTCATACTTGTCCTCCTCCCAATTGACACATCTCCCATATTTCTGTACTATTCAAAAATGCAGAATTAATACGGAAAGGGTGTGATTTTTCCTTCTGTCTTACTTCAGGGAACGACCGGCACTATTTACCGCGTATTTTTGCAAATATTTTTTAGGAGTAAGTAAATGGCACTTACAAAAGAAACAACTTCTTCAATCGTATCAAAGTACGGTGCAAAAGAAGGCGATACTGGTAACGTAAAAGTACAGATTGCTCTTCTTACAGAAAGAACAAAGCAGCTTACAGAGCACACAAAGGCATTCCCAAAAGATGCTGGTGCAAAGCGTGCACTTCTTAAAGTAGTTGGACAGCGTCGCAAGATGCTCCGCTATTATGAACGCACAGACCTTGAAGGTTACCGTGCATTCATCAAAGAACTTGGACTCAGAAAGTAGTTTAAGTTTTTTGCCAAAGAATCCTGCTTTTCGTTTTGGAAGGCAGGATTTTTTTTGCCCGGAGAACCGGAGTTTTGCCCGAACCTCATCCGGCGGAACCATATCCGGCGGAACCATATCCGGCGGATTTTTTTTTGTAGCGCAGAGTTTATCCGGCATGGAATATATATCTGGTTATATACAAATTAGTAAAAATTGAGTATATAAATAATATCAGAATTCTGATATTTTATATCCAGAATTAATTAGCGCTAGTAAAAAAAAATGCGAGGTAAAAAATGAAAAAAAATCTGACATTCACTCTGCTTTCTGTTTTCACAATTAGCACTGTTCTTTTTTCCGGCTGTTCAAAAAGCGGCTCCGCTTCTAAATCCGTCGTTAAAAACACTGCTGAATTAAAAGTATATTCAATCATTCACGAGGAAGAAACGGAAGCCCTCACCAGGCTTTTTACCAAAAAGACCGGCATTCCTGTAAAATATCTCAGGGCTTCCACCGGGGAGCTTGTAAACCGGGTAATCACCGAAAAAGATAATCCCAATGCGGACGTGCTTCTTGGTGGCGCTTCTTCCTATCATATTCAGGCTTCAAAAGAGGGGGCTCTGGAAAAATATGTTTCACCTCTTTCTAAAGGCGTTCCTTCCTATGCGCTTTCAAAGGACGGAACCTGGACGGGCTTCTGCGTCCTTACTTTAGGAATCGGAATCAATGAAAAGCGCTATGCAGAAAAGTTTCCTTCAATCCCTGCTCCTAAAACCTGGGAAGATTTGCTGAATCCTGCCTACAAGGGAGAAATAGTTCTTACAAATCCAGCTGCTTCTTCTACGGCCTATCTTTTTGTGCAGAACCAGCTTCAGAGGCTTGGCTGGGAAAAGGGCTGGGAATATCTTTTGACTCTTGCTCCTCTGGTTGGTCAGTTCCCGGACAGCGGAAGTGCTCCCGCAAAGCTTATCGGAACCGGCGAATACGCATTGGGCGTTTCCTACATTCACGCCGTTGTAAAATACAAGTCGGAAGGCTTCAATGTTGTCTGCGTTGCACCTCCTCAGACTGTTGGTGATGTGGACTGTATTTCAATCATGAAAAATACAAAAAATCTTGAAGCAGCAAAAAAGTTTGTGGATTTTATGCTTTCAAAAGAAGCACAGGAGCTTATGAGTTCCATCGACTTTACAATTCCTGTAAATCCTGAGGCAAAGGGAGTTGAAGGTTCAGTTTCCGTTGAATCCCTGGATTTGATAAATTACGATGTTGAAAAAGCTTCCGTTCAGAAGGATGAAGTATTAAATAAATGGACTTCAAACGTAAGATAGTGGAAGTGCGTGCAGGGGCTGACATTCCCGGAGTGAATATTCCGGGGACTTCCGGCTCAAAGGAAAATAAGCGTGCTTCGGCAGGTTCTCTTTCCTTGAAGCTTATCTGGCTTTCCCTCTGCATTCTTCTTCTGTTCTGTATTCTTTTACCTCTTCTCTTTGTATTTCTTACGCCCTCAAAAAGCGACTTTGTACGGGTTTTTACCTCTCCTGTTTTTGGAAGGGCGGCGCTGAATACGCTTTTTGAAGTCATTTCATCTACCTTTATTTCTGTTCTTCTGGGCTTTATCTATGCCTATGCTGTGGTTAAGGGAAATATTCCTTTTAAGAAATTCTTTTCCTTTATTCCTTTTATTCATCTTGTAACGCCGCCCTTTGTGGGAGGCCTTTCATTCATTCTTCTTCTGGGACGCCAGGGCTTTATCACCAAAACTCTTTTTGGCCTTGATGTTTCCCTTTACGGTTTCCCGGCACTTCTGATTGCCCAGAGCCTCTGCTTTTTTCCGATTTCCTATATAATCTGCTCACAGACACTTCAGAATATCGATTCTTCCCTTGAAAACGCCGCAAAAACCCTTGGTTCAACCAGAATTAAAACTTTTTTTAAGATAACCCTTCCTTTAAGCATGCCGGGAATAATTGCTTCCGCCCTCTACATCGGGGTTTCCGTAATGAGCGATTTTGGAAACCCCATGATTGTGGCAGGCCGTTACAAGGTTCTGGCGGTGGAAATCTACACTCAGCTTACCGGCTGGATGAACGGAGGTGTAAGCGCCGTCCTTGGCCTTGTTCTTATAATTCCTTCGGTTGTGCTTTTTTATTTTCAGAACCGGCTTTTAAATAAAACTCAGAGCAAGCTTGCAGTTATAAGCGGAAATGCCCACCTTTCTGATGGCGAAATGCAGAACTCTCCTTCGTTTTTTGCCCGCATCTTGCTTACGCTTTTCTGCTCCTTTATTACTCTGTGCATAATCCTTCAGTTTCTTTCCATAATTGCAGGAAGCTTTCAAAAACTCTGGGGAATAAATACTTCCTTTACACTTAAGCACCTTAAAACTGTTCAGAACTGCGGAACTGAACTTTGGAATACGGTGCGTTTTTCCACAGAAGCGGCTTTTTTGAGCACCCTTATTGCTCTTTTTGCCAGTTTTTTTGTTTTCAGGACAAAGCTTCCCCTTAAAAAATATATTGACGCCCTGATTCAGCTTCCTTCTGCGGTACCGGGAACTCTTTTTGGTCTTGCCTGGGCGGTGTTTTTTGCAAAGCTGAAGTTTAATGCATCAGGTGCCCTGATTGTCATGGCAATTACGGTGGGCTTTATTCCTTTTTCCTACAGAACCATAAGCGCTTCTTTTTCCCAGATTAAAAAAACTATGGATGACAGCGCCCTTTCCCTTGGGGCAAGCTCAATAAGGCTTCTTTTTACTGTAATAATTCCTCTTTCAAAAGAGGGAATCTTTAATTCCTTTATATATTCCTTTGTGCGGGGAGTGGGAACTATGAGCGCAGTAATTTTCCTTGTTTCCTTTGATACTTCCCTTGCTTCCATAAAAATACTGAATCTTGCAGAGCAGGGCTTCTGGGGAGATGCGGCAGTCCTTTCTCTTGTGCTTACGATAATTACCTTTGCCGTTTTAGGTCTTGGAAAACTTTTAGTTAAAATGTGGGGAAAAAGAAAATGAAGGACGCTTTGAATGACGCTTTGATTGAACTGAGCCTTAAAAATTTAAGTTTTTCATACAAAAAAGGAAAGGAAACCATTCAGAACCTTTCAATTGATATTGAAAAAGGTAGCTTTACCACTCTTTTAGGTCCCAGCGGCTGCGGAAAGACAACGCTTTTAAAGCTGATTTCAGGTTTTCTTGAGCCGGAAGACGGAAGCCTTGAGCTATCTGGCGTAAACCTTAAGGGAATGAGCGTGGAAAAGCGGAAAATCGGAATGGTTTTTCAGGATTACGCCCTTTTTCCTCACATGACGGTAAAAAACAACATCGCTTACGGGCTAAAAATAAAGAAGGCTTCAGATAAAGCTCTTGATATTGAAAAGAAGATAAAAGAGGTTTCAGAAAATCTTGAAATAACCGAGCTTTTAGACCGGTATCCCGGAGAACTTTCCGGCGGTCAGCAGCAGAGAATCGCTCTTGCCCGGGCCCTTGTTCTGGATCCGAAAATCCTTTTAATGGATGAGCCTCTTTCAAGTCTGGATACAAAACTTCGGGAAAAGGTGAGAACGGAACTCCGTGCTATTCAGAAAAAGCTTGGAATAACTACAATTTACGTTACCCACGACCAGACGGAAGCCTTTTCCCTTTCCGACAAAATTGCCGTAATGAATGGGGGAAAGATTTTGCAGTACGGAACACCCAGGGAACTTTTCTTTAAGCCAAAAGACAGGTTCACTGCTGATTTTGCCGGTGGTGCAAACTTTATCGAAGACCTGGGTGAATGCTTTGTAGTACGCCCCCAGTGGTTCAGCCTGAATAAAAGTGAAGGGGAACCGGATATTTCTGGAAAAGTTGTAAGTGCCGACTTCTTAGGCGACCTTTCCCGTTTTATTATAGAAACCTCTACCATCCGGGGAAAATCGGTAAAAATGCAGATAACCGCCGATTTACCCACACTTGAGACAAATTATCTGGAAACAGGAAGCCTAATTTCCCTTAATATAACTCACAGCTGGAAGATTCAAGGTTAGCAGTTTTTCGATAAAGGCTTGTGGGGCTGCATTGAAGCTGTCCTTCCTTACATGTCCTTCCTTACAGGTTGAAAAAAAACTAATGTATGGTATAATTTTGTAAGTCTTTTATTTATAAAAGGAGTTCGTATGAAACTAAAACGTTTTTTGGGTCTGACTTTTGCCTTTTTAGTGATTTCTTCAAACCTGGCTTTTGCAAATGGTGCAGACGATATTTATTTTGGGGCCGAAGGTAAGTTTGCCTTCCCTGTCATGTTTTCCGGAGACTATAACATAGCGGGAATTGGTGGCGGCGGAGCAATTGAGGCAGGATACGACCTGTCAGGGTGGCTGTTAGGAATCCACGGAGAATTCAGGGTTGCCACAGACAATGGAAACCTTATGAAATCCATGAACAACATATTTCTTACGGCAGAAGCTTCCAGACTGATTCCTCTCTTGCCAAAAAAAATTGATTTAAGGCCGACACTCGGAGTCGGACTGAATATTCTCAACACCGAATATTATAGGAATGAAAATTACAAAGCCTTTGATGAGCTCACAAAAACACAGTCTCTTTCCATGCTTTATAATGCTGGTCTTGCTCTGGAGCTTCCTGTAATCTCCCAACGCGTTATCCCCTATATTGGTTTTGATTCAAATTTTTCTGTTGATAAAAAAGGCCTTTTTACATATCTTGATGCAAATGCCGGCATCAGGATGAAAATCGGCGGACCTGGGGGACAAGATAGTTTCAGCGTAAAACTAATTCCTGTAAAAGATTATTTCACTCCGGACGGGGACGGAGAATTGGATACGGCAAACTTTAAAGTCAAAACAAAATACTCGCTTAAAACAAAAGTTCAGTCCTGGAAATTTGAAGTTTACCAGATTTTCCGTGACCAGGAATTCATAATCAAAACAATCAGCGGTGAAGGCAATCCACCTGGTAAAATCACATGGGACGGAACTGGTGACAGTGAAAGATTTTTCATTTTCTCCGTGTCTGATTATAATGTAAGGATGACGGTTACTGACACCAACGGCAAAACAGCCAAAGACGAGTCAAAAATTTCAACAGGCATTCTTGTGACAAAGAGTGAAGACGGAAAATTCTTCAAGATTCGTGTTCCTGCAATTACTTTTGATGCAGATGCCGCAACCTTTGATACTCTTACGTCAAGACAGAAAAAAGCCAACGACTTTATTCTTAGAACCGTAGTAAAGGGTCTCAAAAAGTTTGAAAACTATAACATTATTGTTCAGGGACATGCAAACAACGTTTCCGGTACCGAGGAAGAAGAAATCAATGAGCTTATCCCGCTTTCTACACTCAGGGCAGAAGCTATTAAAAACCAACTTGTCACTCTTGGAATTCCTGCAGCCCGCATGAAGGCAGAAGGCATGGGTGGCCGTGAGCCTATTGCTTCTGGAGAAGAGTCCTCGCGAAACCGTCGTGTAGAATTCATCCTTGTTGAAAAATAAATCGGCATACAATAAATCTGTTCGGGGACTTCATTTTCCGAACAGGTCAGTTGTTTTGCTTTGCAAAAATATGAATGAGTATTTTTAGGAGATAACATGAAAAACAGATTTGTTGCATTTGCGGCCGCGTTAATTTTTGCCGCTTTTACATTCGGCATAACAGCATGTTCGGAACTCTTTGAAGAAAAAGATGTTTACCCTCAGATGGAATCGCTTGTTGTAGCTGACGGCTCACCGGTAGTTTCTCCAGATCAGGATGACAAAACTGTAACTGTCTCTGATGAAAAAGTTCTTTCTGCCGAAATAAACGAAGAGGGAAAACTTGTGATAACCCCTCTGAAACCAGGGTCTGCCGAAGTTTCTTTCTTTGATTCTAAAAACAACACTTACGTAACTTATGAATTTGAAGTTACCTCAAAAGGACGGCTTGTACAATCATCCGAGCCAAAGTCTGTTCCAAGGGAATACACAGTTTCTATTTCTGCCATGACACACGGTTCCGTTACGGCAGATAAAACAACTGCTCATGCAGGAGATACAGTTACACTCACTGCCATCCCTGACGAGGGTTACCGGCTGGGAACATATACCGTAACTTCAGGTGGACAGGCCGTGTCGGTGAGCGGCAATACTTTCACAATGCCTGCCGGAAATGTAACGGTTACTGCAACATTTGTTCCAAAAACTTATGGTGTAGGAGATGTCCTTCTCAAAGACGGCTCAATAATTTATTATGAAAATGTTTCCGGTATGACAGCCGAGCAAAAAGAAAATGCCATTGGTGTCTTGTATGCCCTTGATGAAAATGGAAAACCAAGAGGCTGGCTTGGAGTTTATAATTCAATACAAAAGAAGACAGGCTGTTGGCTTGACTGGGCAAAAGCGCATACTACAGGTTTCAATACTAAATTTGAAGATATTATTTGTACTCCTAGCACAAGTGGCGAAGGCGCCGCTTCTACAGCAACTTTTACTGGCGATATAGACGGAAGCGATAACTGGGCATATATCTGTTCTATTGACCCGACAGCATCTGCGAATGCCGAAGAAAATTATCCTGGATTCCATTATGTAAATACTTATGCACAAACTTTTAACCTTACTGGTGATTATGCTGATGGCTGGTACATGCCAAGCATTGCTGAGTTGTGTTATATTTACAGAAATAAAGATACAGTGAATGAAGTTATCACTGCTCTTGAGGGAACTCCTCTTCTAGAAGATGGCTATTTGTCATCCTCCCAGTCTACAACAACGGATTCCGTTTGGCACATAGATTTGAAAAACGGCAGTTTGTCTATAAACTGGAAATATATAAATCCGCTGATTTGCTGTGTGCGCAAGTTCACAGAAGGAGACTAAAACAAAATCCAATAATCTTTTTAGGCGGATCCATTTTCTTTCCTAAAAAGACTAAAAAAATTATGCCGTGAGCAAACAGTTTTTCTGCTGCTTACCACGGCATTTTTTTTATACTCTTTATTATAAGCGGGGACGAAAAATGAAAAAAATCACTTCAATTATCGCATTTCTTGCTTTGGGAACTGCAGCAGTTTTTGCAAGGGAAGTTACAATTTCTGTTGGAGCAGGTGAAAACTGGAAGGGTAATCATGCACCTCAGTTTGCGCTCTGGCTTGAAGACACAAAGGGAAATTATTTACAGACTCTTTACGTTACAGGAAAAGCAAGCAAAAAGAGCTGGGTTTTCAGTCCTGAAGAAGGACGACCGGAATCACTTCCGGTATGGTATCATGTTTCAAGTCATGAAAGTGCAAAAACAGGCAAAAATGTTATAACTGACAAAAACTTAGACCTGGACGCCGTAACAAGCGCAACCCCAAAAGGCGGAATTATTTTTAAGGCTGAAATCCCTGAGGAAAGCTGCGTAATCAAAGCCGAATTCAATACAAGTTTTGACTACAATGAAACCTTCACAAAAAAAAATTCCGGCGTGAACGGGCAGCCATCGGTGGTTTACGAAGCAAATATTCCTGAAAATGAAAAAGAGGAAATAAGACTTACCTTTGCAGGAACAGGCTCAATCGACGGAAAAGACGGCAAAATCTGCAGGGAAACAGAAGGACTTACAACGGCAAAAAGTATTGTAAAACTTACAGCAGTTGTATTTTCAAAATAAAGGAATAAATCAGGAATAAATCAGTCCCTTGAACATTTCTATATTATAGAATAAAATAAAATTCCCATAAGTTTTTCAGAAAATGATAAAGCATGGGTGCACACAAGTAGGAATTTGAAGAGCCGGGTTTTAGGGCAGGAGCAGCTTTGCTGCGGCGCCCTAGGGGAAGGGGTAGGCGAAAACCGCCAGGGTTGAGCCGAGGGGGAGGCTTCCCCCTCCTTAAAAATAAATTTCTAGTTGTGTGAATCTATGCGAATCTGAATACTCCTTGGGCGTTCCGGTTGGGACGAAATCTTTATAAAAAGAGGAAAAAATGTCAGTAACAAGAGTAACTTACAGACTCGGAGATGCCGATCTCATTCTTGAAACAGGAAAAATCGGTAAACAGGCAAATGGTTGTGTTTACGCTCAGTGGGGCGGAGCTGCAATCATCGCTACAATCTGTGCTTCAAGCGCAGTAACAGAAGGTCAGGACTTTGTACCTGTAACTGTTGAATACAACGAAAAATTCTACGCTGCCGGAAAAATCCCTGGCGGCTTTGTAAAACGCGAAGGTCGTCCAAAGGATAAGGAAATCCTTGTTAGCCGTCTTATCGACCGTCCTATGCGTCCGCTTTTTGAACCATCTTTCGGTCACGAGCTTCAGATTGTTCCAACCTGTGTTTCTTGTGACGGTGTTCACACTCAGGATATTCTTGCAGTTCTGGCTGCCAGTGCTGCAACATGTATTTCTGATATTCCGTTCCACGGACCAATTGCTGCCTGCCGTATCGGTTATTTGAACGGCGAATACATTGTAAACCCGACTTTCGAGCAGATTGAAAAGGGCGACCTTGAAATCGTTGTTGCCGGAACAAAAGAAGGCTTTACAATGGTAGAAGGTGGTGCAAACGAAGTTTCTGAAGAGCTTATGCTTGGTGCTTTGGAAAAGGCTCAGGCTTTCATCACAGATATGTGTAAGCTCCAGGAAGAACTTGTTGCAAAATGCGGCAAGGAAAAACTTCCTTTGAACCCTCTCGATGTAACTTTGGCTAACGCTGAAGCAATCGAAGCAGAAGCAACTCCACTTTTGAAGGATGCCTGCTTCAAAGATTCAAAAATCAACCGCGGTATCGCAATTTCTAAGGCAATCAAAGAAGTTGCTTCTAACCACGCAGAACAGCTTGAAGATCCAGTTCAGGCAAAGCTTTTTGCTACTTTGATGGACGACATCCAGTACAAGCTTCTTAGAAAGTCAATTCTTGACGAAGGCGTTCGCGTTGACGGACGAAAGGTTGACGAAATCCGTCCTATCACCTGTGAAATCAACGTTCTTCCAACTCCACACGGATCTGCTTTGTTCACTCGCGGTGAAACCCAGTCTCTGGCTGTATGTACACTCGGAACTGCAATGGATGAACAGTCTTACGACGACATCGACGGAGACAGAAGCGAACACTTCATCCTTCACTATAACTTCCCACCATATTCAGTTGGTGAAACAGGTAAGCTTACAACTGGCCGCCGCGAAATCGGTCACGGAAACCTTGCTCGCCGTTCTCTCGCTGCTATGGTTCCAAGCCGCGAAGAATTCCCTTACACAGTTCGTGTAGTTTCTGAAATTATGGAATCTAATGGTTCTTCTTCTCAGGCTTCTACTTGTGGTGGATGTCTTTCAATGCTTGCTGCCGGTGTTCCAATGAAGAAGATGGTTGCCGGTATTGCTATGGGTCTTATCACTGAACCAGAAGGAGACAATCCTTATGGCCGTTATAAGATTTTGAGCGATATCCTTGGTGAAGAAGATCACCTTGGCGATATGGACTTTAAGGTAGCCGGAACAAAAGACGGTATCACTGGTTTCCAGATGGATATCAAGATTGCCGGTGTAACAACTGAAATCATGAAGAAAGCTATGGAACAGGCTCGCCAGGGTCGTCTCCACATTCTTTCAATCATGGAAAAATGTATTGATAAGCCGGCTCCTTTGGCTAAGAACGCTCCACAGATTCTTACAATGAAGATTCCTGTAGACAAGATTGGTGCTTTGATTGGACCAGGCGGAAAGAACGTTAAGGCTCTCTGCGCTCAGTACGATGTAACAATCAACACAGATGACGACGGAACTGTAACAATCTACTCTAAGAACGGCGAAAAGGCAGAAGCTGCTAAGAAGGCTGTTAAGGGCATTACAGAAGATCCTGAAGTTGGAACAATCTACCAGGGAACTGTAAAGCGCATCATGGACTTTGGTGCCTTTGTAGAAATCCTTCCAGGAAAAGAGGGCTTGTGCCACATTTCTAAGCTCTCTAAACAGCGCGTAGAAAAGGTAAGCGACGTTCTTAAAGAAGGTCAGGTAATCCCAGTTAAACTTCTTGAAGTAGATAAGATGGGCCGCCTTAACCTCTCTTACATTGATGCACTTGAATCTAAGTAGTT
>CAMHMJ010000023.1 GCA_946186185.1 uncultured Treponema sp.
TAGCAAAAAACAATGCAAAACCTAGTGAAGAAAACATAGAATCTGTAAGACATATAGAAAATCACGATTTAAAAGAAAAAGTTCGTATTTTATTGCATCTAACTAGAGAACAGGTTTCATAATAAAAAAAAACAAAAATAGTAAGGTGTAAAAATCACCTTTATTCTTCAGCGATAACTATTAAAAATTTCGAGTTATCGCTAAAGAATCCTTGCTTTTTTCGATATTTTGATAGAAAATGGCATTATGGACAAAATAATTGGAAGAAAAGCAGAAGTTAAGCAGGTTTTGGAATGTTTTGAATCAGATAAATCTGAATTAGTTTCTGTATATGGCCGCCGTCGTGTTGGAAAGACATTTCTTATAAAACGATGCTTTAATGAAGAGTTTGACTTTTGGTTTACAGGTATTTATAAAGCAACCAGAGTACAGCATCTGACACAGTTTCAGAATGTACTTAAAGAAAAAAGCGGCACAAAAATAAAAAAACTTCAGGACTGGTTTCAGGCCTTTGAGGCATTAAAGAACTATCTTCTTTCATTGAATAAGGATAAAGTTGTTGTTTTCTTAGATGAAATCCCTTGGATGGACACCCAGAAGAGTAACTTCCTGGCAGCATTTTCTTATTTCTGGAATATGTGGCCGTCTAATAAAACTCTTCTTAAACTTTATGTTTGTGGTTCTGCAACTACATGGATGATAAATAAATTCGTTGGTGATAAGGGAGGCCTCTACGGAAGAACAAGCTGTTCTATCTATCTTGCTCCATTTAATCTTGGCGAAACCGAAGAATTTCTGAAGAATGTTAAACAGATTGAAATGAACCGTCATCAGATTCTTGAACTTTATATGATCCTTGGTGGCATCCCTTATTATCTGGATATGCTTAGAAAAGATCTTCCTCTTACAAAAAATATTGATAATCTGTTCTTTAAGGAAAATGCAAATCTCAAAACAGAATATGAATTCCTCTTTCGTTCTCTGTTTAAGGATTCAAAAAATTATAGAAAAGTTGTAGAAGCACTTTCAGAGAAAAAGAAAGGATTATCTAGAGAAGAAATTAAGGAAGCTACACATATAAAAGAGGGTGGAACTCTTACAGAAATTCTTTCCAATTTAGCTCAATGCGATTTTGTCCGTGAATATAATGCTATTGGAAAAGAACAGCGGGACAGTCTGTTTCAGCTTACAGATTTATTTACACTCTTTTACTTGAATTTCGTACAGAAAGGAAACAGTCAGGATGAAAATTTCTGGTCAAACTTTGCATTTACTGGCGATAAGAACTCATGGGCTGGATATTCTTTCGAACAAATATGTTTCCACCATATAAAGCAGATAAAATCAAAATTAGGTATATCTGGGGTATTAAGCAACATTTATTCCTGGAGCTGTAAAGGATTTATTGATAATGATGGAACAAAATGGTCTGGTGGACAAGTTGACATGCTTATAGACCGCAATGACGAAGTTATAAATATTTGTGAAATAAAATTCTCTTCTGACGAATA
This sequence comes from uncultured Treponema sp., assembly GCA_946186185.1. Lineage (GTDB taxonomy): Bacteria > Spirochaetota > Spirochaetia > Treponematales > Treponemataceae > Treponema_D. Next base: position 1,512 of record CAMHMJ010000023.1, read on the forward strand.
TGCTATAACAGATTCCTATGAAGAAACTCTTAGAAACCGTGCCAGCCTTTTTAAGAAAGTCACAAATACAAAAAAGGCCCTGCAGCATACCTTTATCACAACTTATGGCTTAAAGCAAAATAAATACAGCGGAATGATTCAATCTGAAGTAACTATGGATGATTTGTTCCAGTTATAGTTGAAAAAATATACTTATACTTCGGCGATAAGTATCCAAAAAAGAGAGTTAACGCTGAAGTATACAAAGTTTTTATAAGGAAAAAATGATTGATTTAGAAGATTTACACAAAACTTGGTTCATAATCTCTAAGAACAAATACATGAAAACTGATGCTCAGGTAATTAATTTCTTCCGTGCAATTCAGCAAGGAAAGAATATTGTAAAAGACGCTACCCCTGAAATGCTTTCATCAATGAATGCTGATATCGCTGATAAAGTTAAAAGAATTAATCTTTTATTTGATATGATGAAAGAAGCACAGAAAAAAGCTTTTGGTGGAATTATAGACAAAAATTACTAACAGAGTCTTGAACTGGCCTATTTCAAAAATCGAGATTTGCGCCATTGGACTGGCTCTGGCTCTTGTCCTGAGTCGTCTTGGTTCCTGCTTGCAGATAAAACTGGAGGGAAAGGCCATGGGACTTCAGGTCAACTTGCCCCTCTGTTCTACGCCGGCTCAATCTGCTGTGGCACGCCGACAGGGTTAGAGGTGTGCACACAAGGATAGAGTTCTGAGCCGGTGTTGACGAAATGATTTTAAGCCCTGGTGGGTGTGCACACTATATGGGACAGAGCCCCGCGTTTGCGAGGCTTTCGTTTCAATTCTATTTTCCTTCCATGTAGTAGGTTTTAATCGGCGGGAAGCCGTTGAAGGCTACGGAAGCGTAGGTTGAGGTATAGGCTCCGGTTGAAAGCCAGTAGAGCTTGTCTCCGGCTTTGAGGGTTACCGGGAGCTTGTATTTTGCGTTTTCGTACATGATGTCCATGCTGTCGCAGGTTGGGCCGGCGATGATTACCTCGCCTTCCTTGGCATTTGGAGAATCCTTGCTTGTGATAATCGGGTATTTGATGGATTCGTCCAGGGTTTCAATAAGTCCGTTAAATTTTCCGGCATCGATGTAAACCCAGCGGCTTAAAGCGGTGTTGTTCTTGCGGGAAGTAAGAACGACTTCGCTGGTAAGAATACCTGAATCTCCAACTAAAGAGCGTCCTGGTTCAAGGATGATTTCCGGAATATTTTCACCAAAGTCTTCCTTGATGTAGCGGGTGATTTCGGAAGCGTAAACGCAGAGGTCGTTTGTCGGGTCAACATAGCTTGCAGGGAAACCGCCACCCATGTTAATCATTTCAAGACGGATTCCTTCTTCTTCTTCAAGTGAAGTGAAAAGGTATTTTGCCTTTGCGATTGCATCGTTCCACTGACCGATATCTCGCTGCTGGCTTCCAACATGGAAACTGATTCCGTATGGGATAAGTCCGTATTCTTTTGCCTGAACCAAAAGGTCGTATGCCATATCCGGGTGGCAGCCGAATTTGCGGCTTAAAGGCCAGTCTGCGGTTGTTGTGGATTCGATAAGAATTCGAACGTAGATTCGGCTTCCCGGTGCCTGTTCTGCGATATTTTTCAGGTCGTCTTTGCTGTCTGTTGCGAACATGCGAACGCCTTTGTCGTAGAAATATTTAATGTCTCTTGCCTTTTTAATTGTGTTTCCGTAAGAAAGACGATCCGGGCTTACATTGAATTTGCTGATTAAGTCGAGTTCGTAGCGTGAAGCAATGTCGAAATTTGAACCCATTTCTGAAAGCATCTGTAAAACCGGTTCTCCAGGATTTGCCTTGATTGCGTAATAAATTTTTGCATACGGGAAGGAATCCTTCAGGTTCAGATAATTCTTTTTCACTGTCCCCAAGTTGATAACGATGTTCGGGGTTTCCAAATCCTTTGAAAATTCCAGAAAATTGTTCCAGTCTTTGTCACTGACATAGTCTTTTCGTCTAAACATTGCTTTTCCTGTCTAAATAAAGATACCCAAAAATTTAATGGTAAGGGGAATAATAAAAAAAATACGCAGAATGATAAATATTAAATTTAAAAAAAATCAAAAAAAATACCGCCCAAATGCAATGAGCGGTATTCAAGTGTATTGTGGAATGAAGCATCGTCATAAAAAGACGAGCTTCGGTAGTTGTCCGTAACTGGGACGAATAACTACCGAAGAATTAAGTCTGAAATTACTTTGCGAACTTTTTCTTCATGAAAATCAGGAAGCCGATAAGTGCGGCTACACCGATAATCCAGGAGATGAGTGCGCTCACAACAATTCCAAGGCCCTGTGTGAAACCTGCAATGATGTAGGTCACAAAGGAAACGGCTGCAACGGAAAGTGCGTATGGAAGCTGAGTTGAAACGTGATTAACATGGTCACACTGAGCACCTGCGCTGGCCATAATTGTTGTGTCGGAAATTGGTGAAATGTGGTCACCGCAAACGGCACCTGCCATACATGCTGAAATCGAAATGATTCGCAATGCTCCTTCCGGGAAGGCGGCAATACAGATTGGAATGAGGATTCCGAAGGTTCCCCAGGAAGTTCCGGTTGCAAAGGCAAGGAAAAGTGCAATTACAAAGATGATGGCTGGAAGAAAGTTCTGGAAGCCTTTTGCGCTGTTTTCTACAAGGCCGGCAACGAATTCTGCTGCGCCAAGACTGTCGGTCATTGCCTTTAAAGTCCATGCAAGGGTAAGAATCAGGATTGCAGGAACCATTGCCTTAAATCCGTCCGGGATACAGAGCATTGCTGATTTGAAGGAAAGTACTTTTCGAGCGATGTAGAAAATCGTTGTAAGAACAAGAGCGGCAAAGGAACCTAAAACAAGACCAACTGATGCATCACTTGAAGCGAAGGCTTCGATGAAATTCAGGAAATTAGGATTTGCAATCATTTCACCTTCAGTTTCGCCTTCAATCTGAGCAGTAAAGAAACCGCCGGTGTAAATCATTCCCAGAACGCAGAATACAATCAAAAGTGCGATTGGAAGAACCAGATCGATTACTTTTCCCTTTGTTTCTTCTTCGTTTGAATCGTCGTCTGTGTCAGAAAGCTCTTCAACGGCTTTTTCGTATGCCGACATTGTGCCGAATTCAAATTTCATGAAGACCATGGCGAACATCATTATGATAGTAAAGAATGCGTAAAAGTTGAAAGGAATTGCCTTGCAGAAAAGTGCGATTCCGTTTTCGCCTTCACTTACGAAGCCGCTTACGGCTGCTGCCCATGAACTGATTGGCGCGATGATACAAACCGGAGCGGCAGTTGCGTCAATAAGATAAGCAAGCTTTGGTTTAGAAACGCCGTATTTGTCTGTTACCGGCTTCATAACAGAACCAACAGTAAGACAGTTAAAGTAGTCGTCGATAAAGATAAGAATACCAAGACAGATTGTTGCAACCTGTGCGCCCACCTTAGTTTTGATGTGCTTTTTTGCCCAGTTTCCAAAGGCTGCTGAACCGCCGGCGGTGTTGATGAGGGCAACCATTGTTCCAAGAACAACAAGGAATACAAGAATTCCTACATTCCAGCTGTCTGAAAGCTGGGAAATCATACCGTCGCTGAAAACGTGGTTAAAGAATCCCGCAAAACCGCTTCCCGCATCAATTGCAAAGAAAGCGCCGCCAATTAAAATACCGATGAAAAGGGAAGAATAAACTTCCTTTGTTAAGAGAGCCAGGGCAATAGCAACGATTGCCGGCACCAAAGACCAGAATGAATTTGTCATTTTTTATTCCTTTATTTAAATTTTTATTTTTTTAGTGAAGTAAAATCTGTCTCCAGCGGATTTGTGATTCCGTCATTGTTAAGCTTTTTGATTACTTTGATGACATAATTAAGTTCATCAAGATTTGTGGCAGAGCAGTAATTTTTCATGTGCTCAAGGGCTTTTAAAGCCTTCTCGTTAGTGATTTCTTTTTGTTCCATTTTATCATTTCTCCTTTGTAAGGCCGCTACGGCCAGATTCCTGATAAAAATAATTATATCACAATTTTTGGTGTGTAGAATGAAATTCTGTATTTCGGCTGATATTTTACTGCCGCCATCTGAATATTTTTGCCGGTCCCCAGGTTTATCTGTCTGCCTGATTACTCGTCTGCATGTTCCGGAGCGGGTAATCAGGTTTTTACGGCACCGTGTCCCGGACAGATGATGTAGTCGCTGTAATTTAATAGAAGATATTCGCGGCTTTTTCGTGCAATTTCAGAATCGCTGTCTACGCCGGTCATTAAAAATGGTGCAAGTGCATTGAATTCTTTCTGTTCATTGCTGAAACCGCGGATATTTACATAGATGTCGCCGGAAAAAAGCAGTTTAAGCTCAGGACATTCGATGATTGTGTCACCACGAACATGTCCGCCCAAGCCTTCGTAGAAATTGAAATCCAGATCGAAGAAGTTTTGTGTGCCGACTTCTTCGAAAAGTTCCGGAGCAGCTGTGTTCGTTCTTTCAAAGCTGCGTTCCTTAAACGGGATGCATTTTTCTAAATCCGGTGTCTTGTAGCCGGAAATGATTTTGCTCAGATTACAGTAGGGCTTGTGAAGAGGAATCTGTTCCCGGAAGTTCAGTTTTCCTTCCTTTTCAAGGCGGAAGTTTTCATAGCAGCCGGCGCTCATGTAAGTTTTTTCAAACAAGTCCAGAAGTCCTGCGTGATCCTGATCTGCGTGAGTGATGATTCCGGTTTTTTTCATGCTGTCAAAGTTCGGGAAAAGTCCGCGCAGTAGTTCAAGCATTTCTTCACGGTAGCAGGCAAATCCCGAATCAATGAAGAGAAGCTCGGTATTGCTGGATGAAGCAGAGTGGTCGTTTTTTGAGCTTGAAGAGCCGGAATTGTTCAAAGAGTCAGCAGTGTTCGAGTCGCCGGTTCTGGCAAGAATATAGGTGTTGCTTCCGCAGGGCGGTTCAACTATAAAAAGAGTTATGCCGTTTTTCAGCGTCATGAACGAAATATCCGGCTTGAAGCTTTCGCCTTTTCTGGAAACAACCAGTGAGGCAAAACGGCGGATGTAGTCAAAGGTTTTGAGGGGCGATTTTTTCTGTTCGTCCAGAATCTGCATCATCTGGTTTGCGTAGACTAAAACCTCGTTGGTCTGGTTCTGGTTCAGATTGAGGATTTTTCGCATTTCGTTTGCAAAAGAAACGTAGAAAACGGTTCCGTCCAGAAGCCGGTCAGTTACCTCGTAGTCAAGAATTTTGATTTCACAGATTTTTGAAATTTCTTCGATGAGGGCCTTGATTTCCCCTGTGTTTTCGATGAAAAGTCCCATTTTAAAGCTCTGAAAGCCGCTTCCGTTTTCCTGGGAACTGATGTAGGAAATGTTCACCTTGTGGGAATCGAGAATTTCCAGAACAGGCTTTACGCTTCCCGGTTCGTCCCGGAGGGTGAGCACAATCATCATAATCTGGGGAATTTTCTGCTCTTTTTCAGCCTCGGCTTTTGGGAGGTAGCCGCATTCTTCCAGTTCTTTCTGGATTTTTTCGTGGGCGTCAGCTGACCCCTGTACTTCGATAAAAAGCGTGTGTGTGTCTACTGCCTTGTTGTAATTTACCCGGGTGATATTTCCGCCGTGGTTTGCGATGATTTTTCCGGCCACAAGAAATGCTCCGGATTTATCCGGCATGTGAGTGATGTAATTGCGTTTTTCAGTGTTTTCGCTCTTTATCATAGCACGGTATTTTATCAGAAGTTGTCGTTTTTGTCATCATTATGACAAATTATGTAAAAGTGTCATTAAGCGTTCTGTGTGGCGAAGGGCAGCTTCATCGTTTTCAGTGGAGAGTTTCATATAGCGCATGATTTGTTCACGGTTGTATCCGCTTCTGATGAGTTCCGCATGGCAGATATCCCTCAGAATCATACTTGTGGTGAGCATATCCAGTTCCAGCTCCGAAACCTGGGTCTGCAAAATTTTGCAGGCAATTTCCTTGTTGTCTTTGAAGAGCTTTATGAAATCTGCAAGTTTTTTTACCCCCAGCCAGTCTAAATCTGGAAGGTATTTGTCTGCCGGGGAAGGAATGTATTCGCATTTCAGCTGTTCGCACATGCTGCTTACATATTCGTTGAAAGCGATGTTTGTCTGGATAAACTCCTGCAGCGTAATTCTGTCCAGAGGAAGCTCTTCTGCATTTCCCTGGGCAATTTTCTGTTTGATTTCTGAAATGTAGTTGTTTGTCTGGGTACGAAGGTTAACGAATTCCTGGTCTGCAAGCTCAAGAAGTCCTGCAATCCGGGAAAATTCTCTTCGGATTGGGTGCGGAATTCCAAAGCGGCTTTTGTAGCCCAGGTCATGTTCAATTTCTGCCCAGGCATGCTGCAAAACAGTCCGAATCTGAATCTCAAAGCGGATGTCGGAAAGGGAGGTTTTGTTTTCGGTGTTAGAGCAGTCTGCATCTTCTTTTTTTAATGAACAGATGTAGTGAATGGAAAGATAGCCGAACTGGTTGTCATCGTACAGCTGCCTTTTGTCCATGGAGTTTTTTTCATCTACGTCAAAAATCTGGGGAATTGCGGCGGAAATAGCGTCTACGGTATCCTGCAAATAGCAGATAATCCTTACGCCCAGCAGATCCGTGATTTCATACATTGAATTGTACTTGTTCTTCTTGCGTTTCAGCTTTTCTGCAAGACTGTTTTCTTCCTTTATGCGGTGGCTTACTTCCATTACAAAAAGCTTTTTTTCTTTTACGAGTGCATTGATTTTTTCGGATGCAATTTTTTCGATTTTCTCAAGATTTTCCCTGTTTTTCTTAAAATCCTGAAGTATTGTGTTTTTCCCGTTTTGAGTATTCATAAGATGTTCTCCAAAAGTTATTTCTATATATTATAGAAAAATCGGGAAAAGTCAAAAGGAAATGGGAGGGAGATGTGGGCGAAATAGCTATGGGGGTATGTGAACTTGCTTCGGAGATGTAATTTTTCTCATCCCCTAATATTTTCGCAATAAATTTTCCAAGATAATTTTATTGTCTCGCAGTAGACTGTTATTAAAGTAAGACTTTAATGACAGTTGATTTTTTTTGTGCTAATCTGTGAGAACAAAGTTTCAAAGCGTCTCACAGGTTTTTATCCGGGCGCAGAAATTCGGTGCCGTTGGCATTCTGTTATTTTAATTAAGGAGTATGCATATGTTCGTACGATACGATGATTTTACAGTCGGTTCGTTTAATTCAGTGAACCAGAACACAAATGTGGATTTATCAGCATTTTTTACAGCACTGCCTTTTGCCGATTATGCACTTGCCTGTACCGTCACAGAACAGAAAAAAGCTATTCCTGAAATAAAAATGACAGATGAAATGACAACAGGTCAGGGCGGCACAGGGCTTAAAACAACAGGTTGGAAAGCCAGGCGAATTTTTGTGAATAAGGAGCGTAAACCAAAATGGAGACTATCAGAACTATCTTAAAACCAGTTATTGACGTAGAGGGCACTGCTGCCCAAATCAAAAAGCTCAGAAAAAAGAACGGATTTTCTGTTCACGATGTACAGCTTGTATTCGGATTTGACTACCCGCAGGCTGTTTACGGCTGGGAGAGCGGAAAGAACATCCCTACTATCGACAACCTTCTGGTTCTTGCCAAACTGTTCGGCGTTGACATCGGCGAAATAATCGTAACTAACATTATTGAAATTTCATTACCGTGCTCGGAGCATGCTGCCAGCCAGATGGGATATCTTGAAGACTATATTCCTGTGAAATTCAGCAGGTCTGCCTGAACACAACTTGCTGGGCTTAAAACTATCCACCTTGGGTTTTAGGTGAGAGAAAGCGGCTGGCCCGCTTTCCTGATAAATAGGAAGCCGTTAAAAAAATTGCGTGAGCAATTTTTAGGCTAACCACCTTGGGTTTTAGGTGAGAGAAAGCGGCTGGTCCGCTTTCCTGATAAATAGGAAGCCGTTAAAAAAATTGCGTGAGCAATTTTTAGGCTAACCACCTTGGGTTTTAGGTGAGAGAAAGCGGCTGGTCCGCTTTCCTGATAAATAGGAAGCCGTTAAAAAAATTGCGTGAGCAATTTTTAGGCTATCCACCTTGGGTTTTAGGGCAGCGCCCTAGGTGAAGGGGGTGTGGCGAAAACGGGTGATTGAGCTTTGCGAAATCGCGCGGTTGAGCCCAGGGGGGAGTCTTCCCCCCTTTTTTTGTTTAAAAATAATGAAAATCTGTTAAAATCTGCAACATAATTTTACTTTTTTTGTCTATGTATGTATAATAGTAGAATAATTTCGAAAGGACAGGCAGATGAATAATTCAGCTAAAAAGTATAATCAGGAAATTCCGGTTTGTTTTGCGACTGATGATAATTATGTTCCGTTTCTGGCAGTTGCGGTGGCGTCTCTTTTGGACAATTCTTCAAAGGACAAATTTTACCGCATTTTTGTTTTAACCTCGGGTCTTAAGCAGGAAAATATCGACAGCATTTTAAAGCAGCAGACGGAAAATTCCAGCATCGAATTCATCAATCTTTCTAAGGAGCTGGACAAGGTTCAGTCCATGTTCCATCTGCGGGATTATTATTCAAAGGAAACCTATTACCGCATTTTTATTCCGAACCTTTTTCCGCAGTACCGCAAGGTTTTGTACCTGGACTGCGATATCACGGTTTTGCAGGATGTAAGCGAGCTTTACAATACTTCAATTCACGGTTATTACGTTGGAGCAGCCGTTGAAGAGGTTATGCAGACCTTTGAAGTTTTTGGAAACTATGTTGAAAAGGCGGACGGCATTAACCGCAAGGCGTATTTTAATGCAGGGATTCTTTTGATTAACTGTAAGCGCTGGAGAAATCGTCATATTGCAGAGCGTTTTGTTGATCTTTTGAACCGCTACAAGTTCCGGGTTGTTCAGGATGAGGACTATCTGAACGTTCTTTGCAAGAACAATATCAAGTGGGTTTCCCTGGGCTGGAACAAAACCTCCTATAAAAACGAAAAGTTTGACGACAAGGATCTTAAGATTATCCACTGGAAGATTAACTGGCGTCCGTGGAAATATAAGAATGTTCTTTATGAAGAATATTTCTGGAAGTATGCAAAGATGACGGATTTTTACGACCGGCTTATTCAGATGCGTGATTCCAGAACGGAAGAGGATTTCAAGAAAGACGATTTATTGATGGAAAATCTTTCAAAAATGGCTCAGGAAGACGCAGACGACCCGAACAATTATTACAGAACAGACGGAAAGAAAGGTCTTGTAAAGAACATCTTTATTCTGCTTCTGCGTTTTATAAAGTGCCGAAAGCTGATAAATATTCGACCATACCGTCGTAGAAGACGGGTTAGAAAATAGAAAATAAATTGTAATTGCCGTGCTTGATACGGCAATTTTTTTGATGTGAGGGAAAAATGGCAGAAAAACAGAATATAGAAAAAGATGCAGGCCGCCTTGCGGTTCTTGAGCGCATAAAAGAATATGAAAAGAAGGGCTGGTGGTCAAAGGACGTTGAAGAAGATCCTCCAACAATTCCCCTTACTCCGGACAAGGTTGACTATCTGAACAAAAAGCTTTCAAACAGATTTTTAACCTGGCTTGTAAATGTGGGTGCCCAGCGTTTCATCAAAAATCTTGTAAAAGACGGCAAGATGATTATCAGGGAAATCAAGGGAATCGAAAATTACGAGGCCGTTGATAAAGAAGGGGTTGTAATTACCTGTAATCATTTTAATCCTTTCGACAATTTTGCCATTCACTATGCACTTTTCCCGTATCTGTACGACCATCACCGGGTTTTGTACAAGGTTATCCGTGAAGGAAACTACACCAACTTTCCAGGAATTTACGGACTTTTCTTCCGTCACTGTAACACTCTCCCTTTGAGCGCAAATTTTTCTACAATGAAAAAGTTCATGGAAGCCGTAAAAGTGCTTCTTGCCCGTGGAGAAAAAATTCTTGTTTACGCAGAGCAGGGAATGTGGTGGAACTATAGAAAGCCGCGTCCTCTTACAGTTGGTGCCTTCAAGTTTGCCGCTGAAAACAAGGTTCCGGTTCTTCCCATGTTCATTACTATGGAAGATTCCGAAAAAATCGGCCCGGACGGCTTCCCGATTCAGGAATACACCCTTAACATAATGCCGGCAATTTATCCCGATAAAGATAAGACCGTAAAGGAAAACATGGTCCTGCTCCGGGACAAAAACTATGCCGCCTGGAAAGACTGCTACGAAAAGTTCTACGGAATCCCGCTGGTTTATGAGACGGAAGATGAGGCTTTCAAATCGGAAAATGTGTCTGGGACGGAAAATAGTTCCGTAGCAGAAAATGGCTCTTCCAAGGCTGGCGGTTCGTCCGCTATGGGTGATGAGTCTTCCAAGACGGGAGCGGGTTCGGGGGCGCAGGACGGCTCATCCAAGTCAGCCGGCGGTTCTTCCGCTACTGCAGAAAGTTCCCCATCTCAGGAGGCGTAAAAATGGTTCTCTATCTAATCTTGATTCTTGGCGGAGACCTTGCTGTTCTCCTTACTAATTATTTTATGCATCGCCCAGGTTTTTCAACCAAAGAGGTGATTATCGCCGCTCTTGTACTTATTCCGGCCCTTGTCTTAAACGACGGACTTGTGGCTTTTATCGTGCGCCGCCTTCCTGAAAAATGGTTCTGCCGAGGTGTGAAGGCTCACGCAGTTTCAAAGCGGGAGTGTAAGTTCTATGAGAAGCTGGGAATTAAAGTCTGGAAAGACCACGTCCTTGAGCTTGGTATGTTCACCGCCTTCAGCAAAAAGCACGTTGCCGACCCAAACGACCCGGCCTACCTGGAACGCTTCATACTTGAGGCAAACTACGGCGCTGTGGGACACGTAATCGGCGCCTTCACTGCCGTTGCAATCATTTTCTGCTACCCAAACTGGCAGAAATATTTCTGGGGTTTCACTTTCCCGGGTTTCTGGGTAAACTTCGTCTGCAGCATCCTTCCGTATATGGTTCTTCGCTACAACGTTCCGCGCCTTGAAAGAATGGTGGTTCTTGCTGAAAAGAAAAAGGCCCGGGCGGAACGGGAAGCAGGAAAGACCGATGGTGTAAAAGCCGGAAATGGGGCTGTGGAGAGTTCTGCCGACGCTTTATAAGGAAAATTAAATATTCAGCAGAAACTTATGAATCGGAATGACCTCAATTTTGATGCCATTTTTTTCAATTATTCGTTCCTCTTCATTCGTTACAATTAGCAATTTTTCTATATCTTTAGTTTTATCTGCCAGCTGAAAGAGACTGCGAGTTTCACGTTCTTCTGCATCTCCAAGTTTATAAGCAACCTGAATTGCAGTTTTCTGCTCTGGAAGATAAAAATCAATGTCTATTCCGGTTTGACTAGATTTAAAATAATAAACCTCTTCTTCGTACTTACGCTTAAGAAAAACAGCAACGGTATTTTCTAAGAGAGCGGATTTTTTGTCTACAAGAAAAAGCGACAATAATCCATTATCATAAAAATAGAATCTTGGCGTACCTTCTTTATCGGCAAATTTTGATACATAATTGCTTGTTCTAAAAATAAGATAAGCATTCTCTGCATAGGAAGAATATTCAATCATAGAATCTGTTGAGGTTTTGTTCCCGGTTGCTTTCACATTTCCTGCAAGAGTATTAAAGGAGATTTCGCTCATAACAGTTTCTGCAATTTTCTTAATCATCATTCTGAGGGCAACCTTGTTTTTTACTTCTTCACGTTCAACAATATCCCTGAGCAGAACCTTCTCATAAACAGCTTTTATGTACTCACGTTTATTAACCAGCATTTGAACTTCTGGCAATCCGCCTGTAGCAATATATTCCTGACATGCTTTTCGTACTTTTGCTGCCTTTGAAGTTGTATGCATTGCATTTTCATCATAAGAAATATTTTTATAATCAAGGGTTTCTATAAATGAAAAAGGCATAATCATTTTTGGAATGTATCTTCCGCCCAGTGTACTTGCCATTTCAGAGCTTAACATTTTTGCATTACTGCCTGTAATATAAACTCTTTTTTTCTGGTCCGCCATTCTGCGGGCAAAATGTTCCCAGCCATCAACAAGCTGAATTTCATCAAAAAAATAATAGATTTCCTTTGCATCGGTCAGTTCGTGGGCAGTTCCAACAATGTCATTAAAATCACTTACAGAAAATCCCAATAATCTGTCGTCTTCAAAATTTATATATATTATCTGCGACCAGTCACAACCATCTGCAACCAGTTCTTTTGCAATTTTATACAGGAGGGTTGATTTCCCAGAGCGTCTTAAACCAACCAGAATATAATTTAAATTTTTTTCAAAGACATAATTGCGATCTATGATTTCTGCGTTTTTGATAATTTCCAGCTGGTCAAGTATGACTTCTTTTAATATATCATGGTTCATATTTGTCACCTCGCTGGAAACTATTTTATCGTGCATACAAGATGTTTGCAAGTAATTTTATCGTGTATACACGATAAAATTATACCAGCTCATACTTACAAACATAGTCGCAGAAGGTGCAGGGATCGTTGGTTTTTCGGGTGCTGTCCTGTTTTTTGGAGATTTCTTTTGCGAGATTTAAAAGTCCGGTTTTGAAGCATACATTAAGAAGCGGGTTTACTTCAGCGTTCAGAACGATTTCGTCGTAGGTCTGGCGTACGGTACCCAGAATCAGGCGGTTGTTTTCGTTGGCAAAGCCGCAGCATGGAGCGATTTTTCCGCTTGAATGAACGTATAGAATCTGTCCGGGACCGGCGCAGTAGTCTTCCTTAAACCATTTTCTGCTGTTCCAGCCGCGGCCGTCGGAGCACTGGAAGGTTTCCGGGGTTCTGAAAATGCGGATAAAAATTTTTTCTTTGCTACTGCTGGCTTCAGAATTGGTTGAGGCTTTGTTTTCACAAATTTTTTGCCTCATTTTTTCAAGGCAGCATTTTCGTGATGTTTCGTCGCAGCTTTCAAGCGTGATAATTCCGGTTTTATCGAAGAAATTTGTGTGAAAATCGTAAACCAGGTTCAGGCGCTTTGCCAGCTCCTTTATTTCGTCAATAAGCTTTGTGTCAGCCCGCTTTACAAAATCCGTGTTCCGTCTGTCGTAGGGCACAACGGACTGAATTTCAAGGCTGTCGCCGCCAAAAATCGCTAAAACCTTCCCTATGAATACAAAGATTTTTTCGAAATCCTGAGAGTGGAAGTAGTCCCAGCTGAGTCCGATTTTTCCGTCAAAGCCTGCGTCGTACACTTTCTGAAGGGCGCATTCAAGTTCTTCTTCAGTTTTCCACCAGACGCCGTTTGTCATAAGGCGGTCGAACATAAAATCAAGGTTTACGGCTTCTTTGATGACGGTTTCCAGAAATTCCGGATATAAAAACGGTTCGCCGCCGGAAAATCCGATTTTTTCAATAGTGCAGGCTGAAGAGGCCCGGGCACTTTTCATAAAACCTACGGCTTCGTCAGCAGTCAGCTTTGCTCCCGTTCTTGTAACGAAGCAGTGGGCGCAGTTCAAATTGCAGCTTGAATTTCCCGCAAAAATAATTTCAGTCGGATTAAAAATGTTCTGGTTTTCCACGGCTGCATTTTAGCAAAAAAACTCCCCCCTGAGAATAGGGGGTGTGGCGGTGGAGATGTGCAGGGGCATTCTAGGCTTTTGCAATATAGTTGTATAATAAAAAAAATTGGCGGGAGGGTAGCGGAATGCGGGCAAAAAAACTCTGTTTGTGGCTGCCGCGGTAGCGGCATTTAATGAGTTCCTTTGCCACAAACAGCGTTTAGCGTGCTAGCACGCGGTTTTGACCCGCAGGACGCGACCGTTAGCCAATTTTTTTTATTAAATTAAGTTATAATGCAGAAAGCCCTATATTTTCAATGCACCCAGAACCTTTCCGATGCTGTCGTGAATCACAAGGTCTGCTTTGCTGTCATTTGCGGTTTCCGACTTGTTGATAAGAACTATGTATTTTCCGGAAAAGTAGTCGATTAAGCCTGCAGCAGGATAGACCACAAGAGAGGTTCCGCCGATTATCAGACAGTCTGCGCTGGCAATGGCCTGTACCGCACCTTCAATGATGTTCTGGTTCAGGCCTTCTTCGTACAGGACAACATCTGGTTTTACCCGGCCGCCGCATTTTTTACAGCGAGGAACACCTTCTTCAGTCCGGCTTTCCTTGTCGATAAAGTTCACATCGTAAAATTCACCGCAGTTCGTGCAGTAATTTCTGAGAATGCTTCCGTGAAGCTCCCAGACGGTTTTGCTTCCCGCAGCCTGGTGAAGGCCGTCGATGTTCTGGGTAACAATTGCCTTCAGCTTTCCGGCTTCTTCCATTTTTGCAAGGGTAAGGTGAGCCGTGTTCGGTTTTACATCGTGAATAATCAGTTTTTCCCGGTAAAATTCGAAGAATTCCTTTGGCTTTGCTTCAAAAAAACTATGGCTGATGATGGTTTCCGGCGGATATTTCCATTTCTGGGAGTAGAGTCCGTCCTGGCTTCTAAAGTCCGGAATTCCGCTTTCCGTTGAAACGCCGGCGCCGCCAAAAAACACGATGTTCGAGCATTCGTCGTAAATTTTCTGCAATTTTTTTATTTTTTCATCAATTTCTTCCATAAAAAAAACTCCTTTTATTATCCTCTGGACGCGCCCGTAAGCCAATTTTGAGTTGAAATCAGCGAACTCGGCTTTCGTTTTCTCCTATTCTTGCAATAATAATACTACAAAACTAAAGATTTTGCTAAATTCTGCCGTTAATAAAGAGATAAAATTTGCATATTTAACAAAAATTTGCGAAGTTTGTGAATTCAGATTAAAATTACTTTATATAAAATGAGGAGTAATATTATGGGAAAGGTTTTGTCTTCTAGATTTATGAAGGGAATCTTGTTTATCTTGCTTTCAGTATTCCTTGGCGTGCAGAATTTGTCTGCTCACGGTGCTAAGGACGTTGAGGAGATGGATGTTTCCAATCTTGAAAGCTGGCAGGAATCCTTTGAACTTGCAGGAAAAAAGAAGGGAAAATACAACATCATGGTTACAGCAACTGACCTTGGTGGAAATGTTCATATTGAAGGTCCTCATAACTTGTATATTGACCCGGACTCTGACCTTCCGATAAGCGGTATTACAAACCCTCATCAGGATATGAGAATCGTAGGTAACCTTAACATTGTAGGTACCTGTGTGGATGATGATGCGGTTCAGTATGTTGAACTTATTCTTGACGGTGACGAAGAGCATCCGGTTCGAGCCAGCGGAAAGGAATTCTGGTCTTACTATCTTGATACAACAAAACTTGAAGAAGGTCCTCATACAATTAAGGTTGTTGGAACCGATATTAACGGTCTTGTAGGAAACCCGGTTGAGCTTTCCTGGAACCTTGACCGCCGCCAGCCGGTAACAGATGTAAATAACCGTGAAATGGGTGACCTTGTTTCTGGAACCGTAAAATTTTCCGGAATTGTAACCGACGGTAACGGAATCAGAAACCTTGCCTATTCGGTAGACAGCGGCGAAACTTTTAAAGATATCAAATTGAAGGACAAGAAAACTTTCAAGGAATTTGAAATTTCTGTAGATACAAAGAAATTCCCGGACGGTCCTGCCGTTCTGTGGTTTAAGGCGGTGGATAATGCCGGTTCTGAAGGTATCTATTCCTTCCTGTATTTTATTGACAACACAAAGCCTGAAATCAGCATCATCACTCCTCTTGAAAAAGATCCTCAGTACGGAAAGGTTGCCATAAGCGGTGTTGCCAAGGATAAGCTTGGTATCACAGAGCTTAAATGGACATTTGGAACAGAAAGCGGCGATTTTGACCTGGTTCCGGGAAACCCTTACTGGGGAATCACTTTTGACACAATGGAATCAAAAGATACAAGCCGCAAGTTTACGGTTACCGGTAAAGACCTTGTGGGAAACGTAACTACGGTTTCACGAACGATTTCTCTTGATCAGTCCCTTGATAAGCCGACACTCACCTTCAGTGAACCTACTGCGGATACTGTACTTGATGCAGAAGATGCAATTTTTGTCCGTGGTATTGCAAAGGATAAAGAAGGAATCAAATCCGTTTTCTATAAGCTTGATGACGGTGAGTTTATCGAAGAAGAAACAAAGGGTACCTTTTACGGAAAGCTGGGTATCGGTTCAGACTTGAAGCCTGGCAAACATACCATTACCGCCTATGCAGTTGATAAAAACGGCGTTAAGGGCGACTCTTATTCGGTTTCTTTCAATGCACTGGGACCTCTTCCTGTTTTCAGTGAAGCAAAGCTTTCCGGCGGCGCAGGAGCCGGTCCTGTGGTGGACGGAATGAGCGTTCATCCGGAAGCCGGCCTTTCCCTTCAGACTACGGTAACAACGGGAATGGGACTTGAATCCATTCACTACGAGCTTATCTGGGGTTCAGTGGGAAATACCGTTCAGGACATCAACTGTAACGGCGCTACCAGCCAGCTTGTAAGCATCCCGATGTCGCCGGATATGCCGAAGGGTGTTGTAAAGGTTTTCATTGAAGCAACTGATACAAAGGGACGAAAGACCGATTACCGTGCGCTCCTGGATGTTGTAAATACTTCTTATGTGACTTCCACAGAACCGCGGGTTGTTTTTGATGACAGCACGGTGAGTGAAGACGGAATTATCATCAATAATACGGAATTCCCTGCAACGGGATATTTTATCGGCGGAAATGCACGCTCTGTAGAAATCATTCCGGCAACGAACTTTGCCACCGCTGAACTTAACGGAAATCAGATTGTTCTGGTTCCTGGAAAAGGCGTTGGAACCAGCGAGCCGGTTGTGGTTCGCGTAACCACCGACCAGGGAATCCGCTACGATTCACAGAAATTAATTTTCAGAAATGATACTGCAATTCCGGTTCTTACTGTAAAAGAATTTTCGGAAACAAAAACCATTGACGGAACACCGGGACCGGTTACAATTACCGGTTCTGCAAGCTGTACAACCGGCCTTAAAAAGGTCTACTACACCGTGTTCTCTTCACGGGCAACTATGGCGGGTAACGTTATCAACGCCATGGAAAGCGTAAATAAGGCAGAACCTGTTGACCTTGAGCTCAAGCGAGGTGCTTTCAGCTTTGAATTCAATGCCGGCGAAAAAGGCTACGGACTTTACTTCATTGAAGTTGTTGCAGAAAGCAATGCCGGAAACAAGACTTCTTCCGTAGTATGTATTCGAAATGTTCCTGAGCTTGGAATGCAGCCAAACGGAAAACCATATGTTGCTAAGGGACCAATGATTGTGTGGGCAGACGGTGAAGATGTTTACGCTGCCTGCATCACTCAGGATCCACTTGCGCCACCAGTTTCTGAAACACCTGCAGTTCCGGAAGGAGAAGCTGCCGAGGGAGCAGAAGGTGAAAATGCCGAAGCCGCTGAAGAAAAGCCTGCTGAAATTCAGGATTTCAAGATTTTCAAGCGTTCAGAAATGACCGGCGGATCTAATTCCCTGAACTGGTCTGTAACAAACCTTAAGGGAAAGGCTTTCCCTTCAAAATACAGCGCAACCCGGGTTCCGGACATCAAGGCTCACTTTGTATATGTAAACGACAAGCGCTATTTGAGCGGTGTACCGGTAGAAATTGCTAACGGTTCAAGCGGAACCCTCTCTGCCTATGTTGATGTGGAAGGCACATTGACTGGCGCAGACTACGAAATTACTGGAGAAGCGGTTCCTGGCGGAAGTGAAAAGCAGACTGGAACTGCAACCTTTACCGCTGTTCCGGATGTTCCGAACCGCTACGAAGTAAAGGTTCCTCTTAACGGGCTCCCGGTACGAATTAACAAGGTAAAACTCACATTAAAAGTCGGCTCTTTCTCAAAGGATTTAATCGGCTCTGTTGCAGTTGTTCGCCCTCTGAATAAGGCAAACACTGACGATAACCGTTCAATTTATCTGATGCAGTCGGCCGGAACGGTTTACGATAAAGAAAACAAGCTTTACATGATGAAGGCCGGTTCAACCTTCAATTTCTACTGTAATACACCGGAAATTGTAAGTGCAGATTTGCTTAATCCGATTGACGGAATTACGATTGAACGAAACGGAAACAATGTTATCCTTACAGTTTCAAAGGACGGTACCTTCCGATGGCAGCAGATTCGTGTAAAAGATATAAACGGAATCAGTTATACTTCTCCGGAAGCTCACTTCCTTGTTGACTCTGCGGCTCCTGAGCTTGTGATTTCTACTCCGGCTCTTCATGCCTGGGTAAAGAAATCCCTCAGAATTACGGGAACGGTTTCAGATCCTTCCGGCGTAAAAAATGGAGAATACTCTATTGACGGTGGACTTACCTGGAAAACTTTGAACATTGCTTCGGCAACAAAGGGCTCCGTCGGTGTTACCTTCAGCAATACGGAAGATATTTCTGCCTTTGAAGACGGAGAAATCCGGGTTGATGTTCGCGTTTGGGATACAGCTGGACACGTTGCCTACGCAAGAACCGTTGCTCAGAAGGATGTTACTCCACCGGTTGTAGAAATCGTAATGCCGACGGAAGAAGCGGTTGTAAACGGCGATAACCTTATCGGCTTTAAGATTTACGATGAAGGAAGCTTTGAAAAGGCTTACTATATTGCACCTCCGGGAGTTAAAAATGTTCAGCCAAAGATGGAGCTTATTCCGGATAACTTCCTTATGACTCACATCGGAACGGAAGTAATGCCGATTGACGACGCAATGTCCTTCCAGTTCGTGGATGATGCAGGAAACGTTGCAACTGTTGAATCATGGAAATTCATGATTGATAACAAGTCCGACCTTCCGATTGCAGAAGTTCATCTTCCGGCAGAAAACGAAGTAATCACCCGTGACTTCACGATTTCGGGTGTTGTTTACGATGATGACGGCCCTTCTACAATCTACTATAGAATTGATAAAGGCGAATACATTGAGCTTCCGGAACCTAGCACCAGCTTTGCTATCGATATTCCGTTCAGCACAATGGTGGACAACGAGCACACGATTTACGTTTACGCGGTTGATATCAACGGTGTAAAGGGTCCTGTAATGGAGCGAAAATTCAGGGTTTCAACAGAAGAGCCTAAGGGTGCG
The DNA here is from genome assembly GCA_946186185.1 of uncultured Treponema sp. GTDB lineage: Bacteria > Spirochaetota > Spirochaetia > Treponematales > Treponemataceae > Treponema_D. The sequence goes on from CAMHMJ010000023.1 coordinate 20,555, forward strand.
GTTGTAACTCCTTCAATTGATACTTCAGTTCGCGGCGTAATTACCCTTACTGGTTACGCATCCGACAAAAACTCAATTGACCGGGTTTATGTTTCCCTTGATAACGGTAACTCTTACAACCTGGCAGTTGGTCAGGAAGACTGGAAATACACCTTTGATACACGGGCTATTCCAAACGGAACCCAGGTTGTGTTCATCAAGATTTTTGATAAATACGGAATTCAGGGCTTGTACTCAAGTCTTATCAACATCGATAACCAGGCACCAGAAATGATTCTTGATTATCCGGAAGACTACTCGATTACAACCGGTCCTCTGTTCTTCAGCGGATACGCATTTGATAATGTAAACATCACTGAAATGTACGTAACAATCCGCAGTCTGGACGGAAAGTCAATTCCGCGAAATATGCAGAAGATAAACTTCCAGCTTGAGCGAATTATTGCAAATACTCTGGATTTTGGAACTCTTGAAAGCGGCTTCTACAACGTTGAGCTTACTGCCCTTGATAAATCAGGAAACGCAACTCACGTAAGCCGAAACATTCAGGTAGATAAGACTAAGCCGCTTGCGGTTGTAAATCTTCTTTACCCGTTGAACGGTGAACACAAGCAGGGTAACTTCAATATTTACGGTGAAGCAACGGCTGATAAACCGATTGAAAGTCTTGCGCTTTACATTGATGACAACTTTATTGCAGATACAGTTCTTGAGAAGACAGGCTTCTTCAAGTTCGCAATTAATTCTTCTATTATAGAAAGCGGCGTTCACAAATACCGTGTAGATGCCCGGGTAAAGGGCGGAACAGTAATCCGTTCCCGTGAACAGACGGTTGACTATACTTCACACGGTCCGTGGGTAACGGTAGACAGCTTCACATACGGAGACTTTGCTATCGGTCGTCCATATATTACCGGCCGTGCGGACTATGCCCTTGATGAAGACGAGCTTCTTCTTTCAAGAATGAAGAATGCCACACCTGAACAGAAGGCTGCAATTCAGAAGAAGAAGGTTGCCAAGGTTGAAATCAGCTTTAATAACGGAAAGACTTTTGAACAGGTTTCAAAGAATGAAAAGTGGGCTTACCGCGTAGAAAATGAAGATTTGCCGGAAGGCTACCACTTCATGCTCGTTCGTGCCACAATGAAGAACGGTGATGTTGCAATCGACCGCTGTATCATTCAGATTGATAACAGTGCGCCTACCATCCGTCTTATTGCACCGGCACCTAGCGGAAGATACAACCAGGAGCTTATGTTCAGCGGTCTTTCCGGTGATGATGTAGGACTTTCAAGCGTACGCCTTTCTCTCCGAAAGGGTGACAAGGCTTCCTACGAGGTTCCGTCCTTTATTCAGGGCTTGTACTTAGACTGGAGCTTCTGGGGAGCAACCCTGTTCAGCCTTGGTGCGGGACTTACATTCTTTGATGACAACGTTAAGCTTCAGCTGCAGTGGGGTCAGTTCACACAGACTCAGCGTAACCTCTTCAGCCTTTCTGAAATGCGTTACGGTGGAGACAATGTAATTGGTGTTAAACTTATTGCAAACATTGCGCAGGTTCCGTTCAGCTTCTTCCTTGGAAGAGACTTCGACTGGCTTTCTGCAAGTGTTGCCGTAGGTGCTAACTTCACACGCTTCAATCAGACTGCCAGTGGTCAGGCTCAGACACTTTCTGCAATCCTGGCTCAGGTTGAGTTCCCTAAGGTGAACTTTAAGCAGATGAAGATGTTCAGTACCTTCTCTCTGTATTCAGAATTGTCGTTCTGGTTCATCCCAACCGACGTTATGAGTTCCGGAGAAGTATCAATCAAGAACCTTGTGCCTCAGTTCTCTGAAGGTATTCGTGTTAATGTATTCTAGGATGGTGGAATATGCGAAAGGCTTTTAGGATGAAAGGTATGGTTAATAAACTGAAGCGAACAGTTCTTGCACTTTGCGCTGCTCTGGTAACCGGAGTTTTGCCGTCCTTCGCAATTGATGCGTATGTGGCAAATCTCTACCGTGAGATTGATATTGCGTTCCTGAATAAATCAGAAGCGGAACTGAACCACATTCTTTCTACGAATGCGGACAGCCTGAACTATTATCTTCTTGAAAATTACACCATGAAGAAAATCCGGCATCTTGTAATTGATGAAGATTACGAGTTCGCTTTGCAGGCAAATCTTGTTGTTATTGATAACGATTTGAATTATACTGACGCGGTCGAAATGTATACCATAATCGCCGGTGCTCTTGAAAAGAAAAAGGAGCAGGAGCAGATTAGGGAAGCAAAACGACAGGCCGAGCTTGCTAAGATAGAAGAAGAAAAGGCCAAAAAGAGGGCAGCTGCAGATAAAGAGTTTAATGCGGTTGTTACTCCTGAAGGAAAAAAGGTCTACATTCAGGATAAAAAGGAAGTTTATACTGCAAGTTACTGGAACTTCAGGTTTGGTATTGCAGACTTAAACAATATTATGGAAACAAAAAATAATTATTCTTCCTGGCGATATGGTATTGCCCTTGAAGGTAATTATGAGTATACCTTTAACAAGCTTCTTCTGGGTATTGACGGAAACTTTGAAATCAACTTCCCGGCTTTCTTCCAGGAAGAGGGAAAGACTTCCAAGGATCTTGAAGAAGCGTGGTTTGAAAAATGGACTCCGTCTGAAGAATTTAGGAATACTCACGGTCATGATGATTACATGAAGACAGATGACTTCTTGAAGGCTGAAGCTGATGAGTCGCTTCCGATGAATATGTTCCTTATTCCAAAGCTCGGTTTCTCTTCCAGAAACGGAAGCTACTACGCCCGGGCCGGTTTTGCCTGGGTCGGAAACTGGAGTGGTCTTGATTACCATATCATGAGCGGACATCTGTTCTCTCCTGCTATGGGTCTGGGATTTGACCGCTTGAAGCTTGGTTTTGTGACCTTGGGCTTGAATGCAGATTTTTATATTACGAGTATGATAAAAAGTATTTCTTCGAGCAATGCAGTTGCTGGTGTAGAAATGAATATGTCTGTGCCAATTTCTGCAATGCAGAAAGCGCGTCTTACATTCAACATGGGTGTAAAAGACACGATTTTTGTTAAGGATGAAGGGGTTGAAAACAGAGCGAGGGTAATCCTTGCAATTGGAGCTGAAAATGTTGCGAAATAAACGACTTTGGACTTTACTTGTTACAGCATTTGTTCTCGTTGGAAGCGTGTATGCGCAGTTGTCTACTCAGGATCTGGCAAACCGCTATCTGAATAAGGCTGACGAAGCTTTGGAAGACGGCCGCTTAAACGATGCATACACAAACATTACAAATGCAATGAAGATTTCGAAGAGTGGGGATGATGATATCATTCCTACGAATATTCTTGTTCTTGCGCGTACAGTTTACAGACAGAAATTAAAGGTTTTGATGCAGAAGTACGATCAGCTTGATTTGATTGACGTTAAGACAAACCTGGAAAAATATCCTGAGGTTTCAACAACGGAAATTACCAAGCTGGTTCGCCAGATTGAAGCAAAGGCAGAAGAAGATGCCAGAGTTAAAGAGCAGAAAAGCCAGCAGCAGTTCTACGATAACATGCAGCAGAGCTCTGAAAACACCACCAAGGCCATGAGCCAGGTTAGTGAAGCTGTAAACCAGATGAAGGAAGAAAACCGTCAGAATGCAGAGCTTCAGAAGCAGCAGATGGAACAGCAGAAGGAACAGACTGAGGTTTTAAAGCAGAGTCTTGAATTGAACCGCGAAGAATCTAGAAAGAACCAGAACAATTTCAGGAATATCTTTATTCTGTTGATTATTGTTGTAGTTGTAATTCTTCTTGTGGTTCTCCTGATTGTGCTTATCGTTCGTTCTGCGGCAAAGCATTCCCAGATACAGCAGGCGCAGTATGTGGAAGCCTTCAAGCTTCTGGCACAGAACCAGAGTCAGACAAACCAGCTGATGATTGGCGGAATTGCGGGGCTGTACGGCGACGACGGCTTAAAGCTTGCAGGTTCAAGCTCAACCTGGAGTCAGGACGCTTTGCCACCGCCGGAAGAAACTCCTGAGGAAAAAGAAGAGCTCCGGGAACTCGCTGCAAAGTGCGAAGACCTTGGTGCAAAAATCGACCAGATTACAGGACGAAAGAACAACTCAAAGAACGTTTCAGAACTTGTATACAAGCTTGCCACAAAGCTGGGCGTTCACCAGCACGAAGCAATGGTTTATTTCTGTGCTTCAATGGTTTACGATGCAGGCTTTTTGGGAATTGATCCGGAACTTGTACAGGCAGAACAGCTTACCGAAGAGCAGCGAAAGGAGCTTCAGCGCCATATTGACCTTGCGGAAGAATACCTTCAGTTTGTTCCGCGACGCTATTGGGAAATCTTCAGTAATGCGGCTCGCCTTCATCACGAAAATATGGATGGTTCGGGAATGCCGGAAGGCCTGAAGGGCGAAGCCATTCCAAAGATTGCACGAATTATCCGTGTTGCAGACAGCTTTAATGCAATTTCAAGCCGCCGCGCCTATCGTGCCGGTATCGACAAGGAATCTGCAATTGAAATGCTGGAAGAAAAAGCCGAGCTTTACGACCCGGATGTTATCCAGGCATTGAAGGATATAATCTAGCGTAAGCGGTTATTAATAAGAAATTGATAAGGGCTTAATATATCAATTGGGGCTGTCAATAAATGGCAGCCCCGTTTTTTTGAATATATGAATTTTTACAAATTTGTGTTGAGAAAATTATTTTTCATTTTTTTTAATTTCTAATATTTCTTCTTTGCTCAAACCGGTTATGGCTTTTACCTGTTCTATGGAAAGGCCTAAAGAAAGAGCATTTTTTGCATCCTCGAGCTTACTGCATTCTGCTCCATGTTCCATTCCTTGTTTTATTCCTTGTTCCAAACCGCGGTCATAGGCTGCATTTTCTAAATCTTCGAGTGTCATATACATGTGCCTCCACTGTTCGTTATGCTTTGCCTGTTCTACAAGGCGAGTAATTTTATCTGCAAATTTGCCTTTTGCGGGACGGCCGAGCATAAGTTTTAAGAAAGCTTTTTGATCTTCGTTCAGTATTTTATCATAGTTTTTTGCGATAAAAAAGTACTTGAAGGCACGGTCGTTTAATGCGATTTCTGGATTTTCACGGCAGATATTTTGAAATGTGTATTTTCCTAATCCCCTATTAAATATGTCGTCAATGCAAATGAAAATAATGTAAGAGGTTTTCAGATTCTTGTATTTTTGTCCGGATTTTAAACTGTCCACATCTATCATTCCCTGATAATAGCGGGAGCGCTCTGGAAGTTCATGAGTATCTGTGGTTTGGATTTCAATATCAAAGGCTTGGGACGAGTTTTTGGCATATACATCAAGCCGGATGGCATGGTGTTCTGCATCAATTTGAATAAACTCCTCGCCCTGCATTTCTATACGGTCGATTTCTATTTCTAAAAGGATTTCGAGCAGTTCTTTGCATACATCCTGATTGTGGCGCATGACTTTATAAAAGATAAAATTATCGGCAATAGTGGCCTGATTCCACTTTTCTTCCGGGGTAAGTTTTTTTGTTTCTGGCATAGGTACCTCTTTTTATTGTGGGTGTATCGGTTGAATGTCGAGTTTGTAAAATTAATACAAAATTGGCGTAAAATTCCTAAAATCTAACATTCATTCCTATACCTATATATTTGAAAAAAAAGTGCGAAAATTTCCCCTTTTGGTGAATAAATCTACAAATATAACAAAAAGTTATCGGCGGCGGGGGTGGAGTGGTTTGCGACCGTAGGGAGCAAAGGCGAGCTCGGAGCGAAGCGGAGAGTGAGACCGAGCCTTAGGCGGGCCACGGAAGGCCCGTAGGTGGAACAGGGAGTGAGGGCGCAGTCACGAACGACCGTCTCCGCCCCAAATTGTTCTAAATAAAAGTTAAAAAATGTCGATAAACTGAATATGACTGTAGTAATTTTTTTAATTTTGATGCTTTCTTTGAATAATGTTTTTGCGAAGGAGGCGAAACCTTTATATAAATTGCCGGCCCAGACCGCGGTTGTGGATGAAAATATTCCTGAAAGTAAAGTTTTTCTGGCGGGTTCCAGTGAGGGGCTTTTTAAAATTTCTTCCAGCAATCAGGCGGTGCCTCTCTGGACTGATGGTGCCGTTGAACAGATTGTGCGTGCCCCGCTTTCTGAGGCTGATAAGGCAGCTTTTGCCCGGCTTTCTTCTAACGATGAAAATAGCGGAAATGTAGGTGGCTCCGGTTCATCAGGTGGAACTTCAGGTGCTGGTAACGGGGCAGCCGGGAACATTGACTGGGACAAAGTGAATGAAGTCTGGTATTTCAGAACCTCAAAGGGTATTCTGTACAGTGCGGACCTTGAAACTTTTGAACTCAGAAACAACGGTCTTCCGTTCTTAACGCTGAAAAAATATGACGGCGAAAATACTTCCCTTGATAAAAAAATTCACACTCTAAAAGATTTGTTTGTAAATCCTTTGAATTCCCGGGAGCTGGTTACGGCTACAAAGGACAATGTGTATATTTCCCGGGACGGCGGTTTGAACTGGAAAAGCATCGGGTCCATGAGCCGTGCTACAAGTGGAAACAAGGCTGTTGCCATTTCTTCCATGCCGGTAAAAAATGCGGACGGAACTCAGGGTAAGGAGCTGGTGGTTTTTATGAGCCATCCGATTTTTGGTTTTTCCTACTACCGCTGCGATGCGGCAAAGCCTGCCTGGGTGGACATCAAGAGCGGTTTTGAAATGCTCAAAACCATGACAAGCCCGGATGAAATTGCGGATATCCTTCCGGTTGCACGGGTGAATGCAGACGGAACCTTTGACGTGGATATCTACGTTTCCCAGACTTATATTCCGCGAATCTATAAGTTTAACTTTTTACGGGACAGATCCAATGCGACCCTGATTTATTCCGGAAGCGAGCCGGTGGACACTATCGACGGGCTTACCTTTGTAAACGACGTTTTGATGTACACAAAAATTGAAGGAATCGGCGGATTGAAGGTGGAAAAGCAGGCTGCAGAGGGAAATGCAGTGGCAGCTGACGGTGCTGGTTCAACTGAAGTTTTCTACAGCGACGCAGGGCTTCCTTCAAAATTTGATGACTGGAAGAAGAGCTTTTCATGTGTTCCGGGCCTTATAAATACGGCCTGGGTTCCTTACACTCATACTGGTTTTAAAAAGGGCGTGTGCCTGAACGAGCTCTGGATGCTCTATCCTTCAACGATAAATACCCGCTACGGAAAAACGGCAAACGGAAAAAAGAGCCTTTATGTTTCGGCTTACCAGTGCCGGCTTCAGGCAGGAATCGATAAATTCAGAAAAATCGCAAAGGACAACAAGCTGAACAGCATTGTTATTGATATGAAGGACGATTACGGACTTCTGCGCTACGATGCCAAGGATCCGCTGGTTGTGAAAAAAGGAAAAATCACTCAGTATGCGGTGGATCTGGATCACTTTGTAGAAGAGTTCAAAAAGGACGACATGTACCTGATTGCGCGAATCGTAACCTTCAAGGACAGAAACCTGGCAAATTACGGAAAATCGAAGTACGCGGTCTGGAACTATAAGACCAATGCACCTTGGGTTGGAATCCGCACCTACGAAGATGTTGTGGATGAGGAAACCGGCGAGGTTACCGGAAAGGAACCGACTTATTACGATGAAAACTGGGTTGATCCCTACTGCGCTGAGGTGTGGGAATACAACGTCGCAGTTGCAAAAGAGCTGATTCGCCGCGGATTTGACGAAATTCAGTTTGACTATATCCGCTTTCCGACGGACGGTCTGAATATGAATCAGATTTCCTACCGCTGGAGAAACAAGGAAATGGATAAGGAAGGTGCAATCGTTTCCTTCCTGCGATATGCCCGGGAAAATATTGAAGCACCGATTGGTATCGATATTTACGGAGCTAACGGCTGGTACAGAAGCGGAACCCGCACAGGACAGGATGTTGAGATGATGGCTGAATACGTAGATGTAATCGGTCCGATGTTCTATCCGAGCCATTTTGAGCAGTCTTTCCTGAACTATGAACCATTCCCGGAGCGGCCGTACCGAATCTATTTCTACGGAACTTACCGAAATACGATTATGGCACGAAACCGCGCGATTATCCGTCCGTGGGTTCAGGCCTTCTATCTGAATGTAAGTTACGACAGAAAGTATTACAATACGGACTATGTAAAGAGGGAGATTTTTGGTGTGCGGGATGCAGCCGGCCGCGGTTATATGCACTGGAACAATTCCGGGGAATACACAACCCTCTATCCGGATGTTGGGGACGACGATGTTTATGACGGAAAGGCGGTTGAGGCGGACAGAAAATTCAGAAAGCCGGCAATTGGAAGTCAGGAAGCACCGGTGTACATCGATGACGGCATTTCTATTTTAGACCAGATGTATTATTATAACGGGGATTATGCCGATTCATCTGCAAATACCCGATTTACTCCGATTTTGCAGGTTCCGTCCAGGTAATTGAGCTGAAACCGGCTCGAATCAAAAAGGAAATAATTTATGCAGAATGTAAAATATGCTCCGGAAGAACCGATTTGCGCGGTGGCAACTGCTCTGGCTCCGGCAGCCTTGGGAATTGTCCGCTGCTCTGGAAAAAATTGCGTAGAGCTGGTTTCAAAAGTTTTTTCTCGTCCGGCTGCCTTGAATAAGGCGGAAGGAAATACGCTGGTTTACGGCTGGCTGGTGGATAAAACTTCCGGCAATGAGTGCCTCAATTCTTCTGAGGGGCGTACTGCATCGCCTGAGGCAACTTCCACGGTATCGGATTCAATCTCAGAAAATCGTATCGACGAAGTTATGGTCAGCGTTTACCGGGCTCCAAAAAGCTTTACCGGCGAGGAAATGGTGGAAATTTCCTGCCATGGCGGTCCCAATGTTGTGCTTTCCGTTTATAATCTGCTTTTGAAAAACGGTTTCCGTCAGGCTGAAAAGGGCGAGTTTACATTCCGTGCTTTTGTTAACGGAAAAGCGGATTTGACCAAGGCGGAAGCGGTTCGTGAAATCATCGACAGCCACACCGGAGAAGCAAGAAGCCGCGCTGCCGGACGACTTGCGGGAAACCTTTTTGAAGAAATTGATTCAATAAAAAAACTTATAACCGATACTCTTGCCGCGATTGAGGTGGAAATCGAATATCCTGAGGATGAGGAAACAATTTCCGACACCTTTGACATGGCCTGGCTTCTGGAAGCCCGGGAGCGTCTTAGTGCGCTGAACGATTCCTGGAAGGGTGAAAAACTGTATCAGGACGGAGTTCGGGTGGTTCTCTGCGGAAAAACAAATGCCGGAAAATCAAGTCTTTTCAATGCAATTCTGAAGGAAGAGCGGGCAATCGTTTCGGATATTGAAGGAACGACCCGTGACTGGATTGAAAGCTATGTTGATATTCAGGGAATTCCGGTCCGCCTTTTTGATACGGCGGGCTTACGGGAAACAGAAGACGTTATCGAAGCTCAGGGTGTGACCATCACCAGAAATCTGGCAAGTGACGCTGACCTGAATCTTTACATCGTGGACGGCTCCAAGGGGCTTTGCGATGAAGACAGAACTTTCCTGAAAAACAGCAAGAATCCCTGCGTTCTGGTCTGGAATAAGGCTGACAAAAGCGAAGCGGGGGTAAGTGCCGGAGAGGCCAATAATCCTGAATACCCGAATGTCAGGGCAGAAGTAAAAATCAGCGCAAAGAAAGGCTCCGGTTTTGAAGAACTTTACAAGGCGGTTGGTTCGGTTTTAAAGGAAGGCGGAGCAACGGAGCGGGCACAGGTTGGGCTTGGTTCCCAGAGGCAGAAGGACTGCGTTCAGGAAGCACTTGAAAGTGTGAGCCACGCAATTATGGTTGCAGAAGAGCTGACTCTGGATGCCGTTGTTCAGGATCTGGAGGATGCCCTGGACAGCCTGGGTGAACTTACCGGCGAGGTTTGTGCCGACGACGTTCTGGAAAGCATTTTCAGTCATTTCTGCGTTGGAAAATAAATTGTGCCTGAATAGTTTTTTTTATGCAAATCCACCTTTAAATTAAAGTTGTAGTTTAAAAAGCGTTATAAAATTAGAAATTCCCCATTTTTTTATTATATTTACATTACGGTTTAAAAAATCGCGCTATATTATTTGTTACGTCCGAAAATGAAAGGTTTACGAGTTTTTTATGTATCCGGATTGGCAGGATACGCGTGATTTATTGGGGGTTTTATGAGTACAAACACAAATGCAAGAATCGACAAATTTTACATTTCTCAGCTTGAAAAAATCAGAAAAGATTATCCGGTGCTTTCTCAGATTGAAGCAGGTGAACTTGCAAAAAAGGCTCGTGCGGGGGACATTCAGGCAAGAAATACTCTTGTAATGAGCAATTTGTGCCTGATTCACGTGATTGCCCGGGAATGCAATATTCCTAACGCAGAAATTGAAGACATGATTCAGGATGGCTATGTTGAATTGCTGGAACAGGCATCCAAGTTCGACTATGAAAAGGGTGCCAGCTTTTCAACCTTTATCTGGCTCTGGATCAAGCAGAGAATTTACCGTTCGAATATCACCATGTCTGAACGAAATTTCAATTTAATTGCAAAAGTGAATAAAATTCGGGAAGCATTTTTTAAACTGAACGAGCGCTATCCCACCGAGGCAGAACTTGCAGATGCTCTTGGTGTTACTGAGGAATTTCTGCACGGCAAATTGAGTCAGATTGACTATGCTTCCCCGGTTTCACTGGATGGCCTTGTTTCAAAGGACTCTGACAATGATTCAACCTATTACGAACTGAAGCTTGGTGCTAATTCGGTAACTCCGGAAGATGAAGCAGTGGAAAACAATGTTTCATCGATTGTACGGAATGCAGTTGAAAGCCTCCCGGAAAAGGAAGCCCAGGTAATCAAGTTCAGAAACAGCATGGATGCAGCCAGTGAAAAGGATTTGAGCTTCAGGGAAATCGGCGCCATTATGAACGTGAGCCAGGAAACGGTGCGTAACTACGAAAAGAAAGCAAAACTTCACCTGAGGGAAATATTAGAAAGTCAGGGAATCGACGCTGCGTAATTGGCTTGTTGTGGGATTTCCGGAACCGGGGGTTGTCAGTAAATCTGGGGGCAGCCGAAAACCGGGTGAATGAAAGTTTTGAGGGGTTTCCCGAAGGCTTTTGTAAGGTTTTCGCCTGTTAAAACTTCTTCCGGGGTTCCGCCGATAAGCCCGCCTTCCGTGTTATTTTCAGAAAGAGGTGCCAGAAGCTTTAAGTTTCTGCAGAAGCGGGCGGCGGCATTCAGGTCGTGAATGGAGATGATGATTCCCTTTTTTTGTGAGGTGAATTCCGTGGCGGCGCTGCCTGTACTCGCACCGGTATCTGTTTCAGAAAAGCCAGTTCTATTTCCGCATGCAAACTTGTCGGCAGAGTCCGCTCCGCCTGAGAGCTGTACAAAAAGCTCTAAAAGCTCCTGCTGGACTGTAAAATCCAGATTGGCGCAGGGTTCGTCAAAGATTAAAAACGGTCGTTCCTGAGTTAGGGTTCTGGCAATCCGCGCCTTCTGAAATTCCCCGTCGGAGATTTCGTAGACACTTTTTTCCAGAAGCTCAGTGATTTTCAGCAGTTCGGCAGCCTTCTGCACAATCTGATAATCTTTTTTTGTGTAGTGCCCCTTTGAAAAAATAAAGCGCCCTGAAAGAATCAGGTTTTTAACACTGGTATCCCAGGCGCAGAATTCCTTTTGCGGAAGGAAGGAAGCCAGCTTTTCGCTCATTTTGCGGGAAGCGCTGGTCTGAGGATTGGCGCTTTTTTGTGAAAACGGCATTTTTAGTGCGCCAGCTGCATTTTTTGCGTGCCCCTCACCCGTGCAATTCGCGCTTTTTTCCAGAAGGTTCAAAAGTGTGGATTTTCCGGAGCCGTTTGGTCCGCACAGGCAGATAAAGTCCCCTGATCGAAGGGTTAAATCAATATTTTTGAGTACCGGCTTTTCGCCGTAGGAAAACTTTTCGATTTTTAAGGAGATTTCGCACGTTTTTGTGCCGGCTGTTTCTTGTTGAAGTTTTCGTTCTTCTGGGAAGCCGTCGCCCCGACATACGCCTGCTTTTGTGCCGGCATTTTTACAAAAATCTTTAATATCCGCCATCGTTGTCCTTCTTTTTAAACAAAAGTGAAATAAAGAACGGAGCGCCAAACAGGCTTGTGATAAGACCGGCCGGAAGTTCGCTTGGGCGGATTACAAGGCGCGCCAGGGTGTCGCTCAAAAGAACCAGAATTGAGCCGAAAACACCGGAAAGGAGAATCAGTTTTTTGGCGTTCAGTTTGACGGTTCCGTACAGTTTCCTGACCAGGTGAGGCGCAATCAGTCCTACAAAATTGATTGTTCCTCCGGCACAAACCGAGGCAGAAACCGCAAGACTGGCTGAAATCAGAACAATAGCCCTCAGACTCCGGATATTTACGCCCAGGTAACCGGCGGTTTCTTCGCCGCTGTTCATTACATCAAGGCGGTTTGCGCTTAAAAACATAATGGTACAGGCAACTACGCTGGGTAAAAGAATGAAAACTAGTTCGTTCCAGCCCCGGCCGTTAAAGCTTCCTAAAATCCATGTATAGATTCCGTGAAGATACTGACTTTGGGTGAGCAATATAATGGAAGAAACGGAGGCGTAGAAGGTTCCCAGGGCCGTTCCGCACAGAAGAATTGTCATGTTTGAGTGGCTTCTGCTTTTTGAGCCGATAAAGCTGATTAAAAAACCGGAAATCAGGGCCGCAAAAAAGGCAAACACGTTCATGGGAGAAATTATTTTGAAGAGAACCGCAATTGCTCCCGGAAATACCGCGCTTCCCAGCACTGTTGAAAAAATTGCACCCAGGGTTGCGGCGGAAGAAATTCCGATGATTCCCGGTTCTGCAAGGCTGTTTCTGAAAAACATCTGAAAACAGGCGCCGCTGGAAGCCAGAAGCCAGCCTGAAACAAGGGCAAGAAGGGTGCGTGGAATTCTGAGGGAAAACAAAATCGTTCCGGTGGTGCTGGACGGGTCCCGGATTGAAGCAAAAAGTTCGCCTAGGGGAATATTTTTTGACCCCAGGGCCAGTGAAACGCAGACTGATGCAAAAAGCACCAGAAAGGGAAGGGCGGCTTTCAGAACAATAAGCGTCGGAGGAAAACTGCCGCTTTTATTTTCAATGGAAGATTTTTTCACTGTTAGTTTCCTGCTTCAGCCAGAATGCAGTTCTGAATCATTGAAATTGCTTCTGTAATTCGCGGACTTGGGCGGGAAATCATGTCGGCGTTAAGTGAATAGATTGCGCCGCTTTTCACTGCAGAAATGTTTTTCCAGCCGTTACGGTTCTTTATTCCTTCAATTCCGTCCGAAAGGTTGTCCGGAATAATGATAACATCCGGGTCTCGTAAAATAATCTGTTCATCACTTACAATTGGGTAAGCTTCCTTGATGTCGTCAAAAATATTTTTTCCGCCTGCAATCTGAATCAGTTCGTTGATAAAGGAATTTTTTCCGATGCTCATATAGGGCGGGGACCAGATTTCCCAGTAAACAGATTTTGGAGCGCCGGCCGCAGCCACTTTATTTCCACTGGTGGTTTCCCCAGCCCCTCCATTTCCACTGTTTCCTGCCGCAGCTAATGAAGCCCGCTTCTTCAGTTCTTCAATCTGACTGCTGATTTCTGAAATTTTTGCTTCGGCTTCTTTTTCGTGCCCCGTAATTTTTCCGATTTCCTTGATTTCAGAAAGAATTCCGTTTACGGAAGCATCCATGGAGATAAAATAGCGGATTTTTTTTGAACGCAGAAGGGGAATCAGAAAGTCGTGCATTCCGCTGGTGAGGTAAACCAGATCCGGCTGAAAGCTCAGAATGTTTTCAACGCTCAGGTTTTTTCCGTCAAAGCCACCGGCAACCGGTTTTGAAAGGACTTCCGGAGGATAATCCGAAAAATCAGAGCGGGCCGCAATCTGGTCAATTGCTCCCACCGCACACAGAATTTCTGTTGCAGCCGGAGAAAGGGAAACGATTCTTGAAGGATACGCTTCTTTTGTACGGATTTGTTTTGTCTGGGAACTGAGCTTCTGTTCGCCCTCTGCGGTAACCTGACTTTCCGCTTTTACTCCGGAAGCTTCGTTAGCACCGGAAGCGGCATTTTTTTTGCAGCCGGAAAGTCCGGAGCAAAGCGCCAGAGCCAGAAGGAAAGAACAGAATAATAAACCTGCCTGTCTGCCTTTCTCAAAGCCGGTTGTTTTGCGGAAAAAACACTGTGTTTCGCTCATGCCGAAAGATTTTTCAGCGCTCCGCCGAGATTTTTCAGTCCTTACAAATCCGTTTTTTCTCATTAATCCTTTGAGCCCCATTCCTTGTAGTAGCTGTCGATTTCCGCCTTAATCTGGTCGGTAATCACGGTTTTGTCGCCTTCAGTGTAAAGTGCCTGAACAACATCGTCCATGCTGACGATGGAGCGTGCCGGGAATCCGTATTTGTCTGTAATTGTTGCAAGAGCAGATTTTGTAGAGTCCGGAGCTTTTTCCCGGCGGTCAAGGCTTACGATTTCGCCCACGATTTTAATTCCGCCGGCAACAGTTTCCTGCGCCTTGATTTTCGGATAAGTTTCTTCTATAGATTTGCCGGAAGTTGTAACGTCCTCGATGATAACAACCCGGTCGCCGTCCTTGATTTTGTAGCCAAGAAGACCGCCTTTGTCTGCACCGTGGTCCTTTTCTTCCTTGCGGTCAGAGCAGTATTTTACTTCTTTTCCGTAAAGCTCAGAGTATGCGATGGCAGTGGTTACCGCAAGAGGAATACCCTTGTAAGCCGGTCCAAAGAGAACGTCAAAATCGTCCCCAAAATTGTCGTGAATCGCCTGAGCGTAGTATTTTCCAAGCCGGGCAAGCTGAGCGCCGGTAACATAGGCACCCGCATTCATAAAAAACGGTGAAGTTCGTCCGCTTTTAAGCACAAACGACCCGAATTTCAAAACCTGACATTCAACCATAAAATCAATAAATTCTTTCTTGTACTGTTCCATGCTTCAATTTTAATGAATTGAAGGCGCTTTTTCTATAGGAATAATTTTTTTTGAAAGGGTAAGGGGCGGAAAGACCAGTTCGCCCCGAAAAAACAGTTGTCTAATATTTCACAAGGAGGGGCGCCTGCCCCTGAGTGAGGCTGCTGGCAGCCTCTGATGAATGGAAAGCCGTTAAAAAATCTTCGAAAGAAGATTTTAGGCTATCCTTTGATACTGCCCTTCCGGTCTTTTCCGCTACCCCCTCTAACGGGGGCTCCATGCCGCCCCCGTAACGCCCCGGCAGTCACCCCTCTTATTGAGCAAATCCCCCTGTGGTGTTAAAATCCTCCAAGATTATGGCGGAAAGAAAAAACTTATCTTCATCAAAAAAATCCACTTCCTCCGGGGGCGCAAAAAGGCAGCCTGCATCAAGAAGTACTTCTTCTTCAAGTAAAAGGAAAATCGCTTCACCTTCCAGAACTTCTGCCACCGGCAAAAAGACTGCGGGCAAGTCCTCTGCATCTTCTTCCCGCCGCCGTTCTTCTTCAAAGAAAAAAGCGCCCAAGGTCTATATTCCTGCAAGCAAAATGCTTCTTCTGTGCGGCTGCATCGTGGTTTTCTGCACAATCTTACTGATAATCGCCCAGACTCTGGGCAGCAAAAAAGAGCTTTCAAAAGTTCAGTCAGATGCAAGGTCAGAGTGGGTTCAGGTTAGTCCGGATAAAGCCACTTCAGATAAAGAAAAAAAAGAGCAGAACTCAAAAAATAAGCCTGAAAAATCTTCAAAGGAAAAAGACAAAAAAGCAGAAAAGCCTCAGGATAAATCAAAAGATACTTCTAAAGAGTCAAAGCAAGCGGCCTCCTACCAGCAGTCAAAAAATCAAAGCCAGAGACAGACTGCAAGCCAGAGTCAGAATAAGGTGCCGGAGCAGTCACAAAGCCAGATTCAGAGTCAGGTCCAGAGCAATTTACAGAATAATGCTCAAAAAAATGCCGCCGGTCAGACTCAGCAGCCTTCTTTAAAGGGAGAAAAAATTGCAATGGCTTCTTCTGTTTCTTCCTCAATTCTTCCTGATTCTGGTCTTCAGCCGTCGGAAACGAACTCTTCTTCAGATTATTCCTTTATTCCTCAGGCTGAAAATTCTCCCTGCCTTGTCTTTCTCTTTGATGACGGCGGCCACAATATGAACCAGCTGGAAGCCTTTGTAACTCTTCCTTTTCCGGTTACCATTGCGGTACTTCCAAAACTTTCTCATTCTGCCCAGGCGGGAGAAAGGGTCAGAAAAAGTGGAAATGAACTTATCCTTCATCAGCCTATGCAGGCGGTGGATCTGAAGGTGAATCCCGGGGCTGGTGCCATCGGCCCTGATATGACGGAAGACGATATTCGCGCCGTTCTTTTTGAAAATATTCTTGAGGTAGGACCGGTTACGGGGCTGAACAACCACGAGGGTTCCCTTATCACGGCTGATGCAGAAAAAATGAGCTGGATTATGAAGTTTGCTTCAGATGAAGGCTTGTATTTTCTAGATTCCCGCACAAATTCCCAGACAAAAGTTCCCTATGTGGCTCAGGCTCTGGGTTATTCTTATTACCAGAGGAATATTTTTCTGGATAATTCAAAAGACAGGGCGGCAATTCTTGCTGAAATTGAAAAAGGCTTAAAGTTTGCAAACCGGGCAGGCTCCGTAGTGATGATCGGCCATGTATGGTCAGCGGACATACTTCCGGGAATTTTGACTGAAATCTATCCTGAACTGAAACGCAAAGGTTACCGTTTTGCTACAGTATCCCAGATGAGCCCAAACGGGGTTAAGTAGGGAAAATGGCAAATTGTTAAGTGCTGTTTACAATTTCATTATATCTTCCAGAAGTTTCCAGTCTTCGCCGTCTATATTGTCGCTGAAATGTTCCGTGCAGATACAGAGCTCCCCGTTTTTATCGGTGCGTACAAAGCCGCCTTTCAGGTTATATTCGGTAAGATAATTTTTCAGCACTTCAAATTTTCTAGGAGCAAAGTCGTCGATATTCTGGCTCTGACCGCTTGCAGAAAAGCCGCCCTTTGTTTCGATAATCCAGATTCCTTTTTCAGTTCCCAGAACATAGTCGGGATAGAACAGGCGCATTTTTCCGCTTCCGTCTTTGTAGGCAACGGAATAGTATTCTGTTCCCTTGTCGCCGTTTTTGTAAAACCAGTGAACAAAAGGAGAGTTTTCGCAGAACTCTTCGAATTTTCGTTCCGGCATTGAGCGGACTTCGGCGGATTTCCGGTACTCGGCGTATACATTCTTGCTGTAGATTTTCTGAGACTTATTATTTCCGTCGTAGGTAAACAGGCATACCTGCGGAATATGAAATTCTTTTTCCACGATTTCCGAGGGCTCAAAGGTGAGGGTTGGGGTAATCAAGGAATTGATTTCGGTAATGGCTTCATGAAAATCCGTTTTTAAAAGAGCGGAATTATTTATGACAAAGGCATACAGTTCCCGTGTTCCCAGATTCAGAAGTGAATATTTTCTGCTGGTGATTTTTGGATTCTTATAGAAAACCCGGCGGAAAACCGCATTCATCTTTTCGTATTTCAGGCTGATTTCGGTACTTAAAATACCAATTTCATGGTGAAACTGGCGGCCGTGGGTATGAGTACTTAGCGGAATTGCAAAATCAGAATCGTACATCTGGTTCATTTTTCCCGCGTCCAGAGTTTCTGTATATCCCATTTTTGCCGAAACCACGATTTTGTCGCTGAAAATATATTCATTTTTGGCCAGAAGCTTTTGATTTTCTTCAAAATTCTTTCCGACAGTCAGACCATATTTTTTTTTAAAATGTTTTACGACGCTCTGCATGGTTTCTTCGGCATCATTTTCGTCGATTACATCCGGGCGCTGCTGGCTTTTGAGCGTAACATCCTTGTATTCATCTTTTAAATGAATGTAAGTTGCGTCCCAGGCACCGTGTTCAAGGAAAGCTTTTGCGCCTTCAGTAAATTTGTTATCCCAGGTGTAAAGATAGCAGCTGTCCAGTGCTTTGTCGTCGTAATGGTGAGCATTAGGCATTCGTCGGATTCGTCCGAAAGTCTGAATCTCAAACTTTTCGCCCTCATGGTCACGGAGTTTTACAAGTATATGCGCACGCGGACAATCCCAGCCAGTTGCAACTGCCATCTTAAAAATCAAAGCTTCCTGTTCAGCGTCATTTTTCTCGATTCCTTCAAGATTTTCGTGACGGCTGAACTTGCTTTTTCCGTTTTCACTCAACCAGATTGCAAGCTTTCCATTTTCGTATGAAATATCGTGATTTTCAAACCAGGTTTGGACTTCATCCAAAAGCGAATCAGAAGAGTTTGGCATTTGAACCAGAATAAGCGGATTGATATTTTCGCCGTGCTCAAGGAATTTGCTTCGCAAAAGCCGCTGTTTTTCCAGAGCCTTATTCAAAAGATAAGAAACCTGACTTTCTCCTTCAAGCTCCGTAATTTCGTTACTCATAATCGTAATCGGAAAGCCTTCATTGATAATCAGCATTTTTTTAATGAGACCTTCTTCGATTACAGCTTTTTCTTGAACCTCGATAAATGCAACTTTTGGATCATTCTGATTGTAGCCGTTAGGAGTTGCACTTGCCCGAATAATCGGAAGTTTTGCGCCACCGTCCTTAAAATAATTGATAATTACAGCCGATTTTTTGCTGTCATTCATGTGACTTTCATCGATTATTAGGATGAAATTCAAGCCGGAATCACGTGCGGAACGAATATACTCTATAAAGTTAGTATGCTCACCGTCACGAACAGCGATATTGTCGTTTTTATTCAAAAGCTCCCAGTTGATAAAGCAGCAATCATTTTCAGAAAAGCCGCTGGTCATCACATCAGAAAGAAGCTTTGTCTGTGCACCGTGAATGTAGGCGTCCATTTTCTTTTTGCTCTGCTCTTCAAGGTTACCCTTACCCGGCGTAAACCAGATAAAAACCGTATTTGCGTGGCACTTCTGGTATTCGTCCATAAAGTGGGTGAGCATGATAGTCTTTCCGCTTCCCGTACAGGATTTTAAAATGATTTCTTCCTTGCCGTTTTCGATTGCCGATTGAAGAAGCGAAATTGCCTTACGCTGAAAGTTCAATAAATCCATAAGTTCCTCCGATGCTACAGTGCCAGGTCGCGGTAATAATAGTCAGGAATTGTGTTTATGCTGATGTTGTGAGATTTTAAGATTCGTTCCTGATTTCCAGAAACTAAAACATCATGCCCAACATAGAGCGCGCGGACACTGAGCCCAGTATTGCGGACACTGAGCCCCGTCGAAGTGTCTTTCTGCTCTTTTAGACCAGGCTCAACGAGCGTTGCAATAAACTCTTCCATTTCATCATCATCCAGAACGATTGCAACAGAATTGTCTTTGTCAAAATTGACAGCGTTTTCAAGTTCTACCAGTTCCCGAATATGCAGAAGAAGGTCGTCGGCATATTCGTAGTACATTTTTTCGCTGATTGGAATAAAGTCAGTTTTGAAGTATTTGAGAGAGCCATGGAGACCGTCAGAATATTTTGAACCGTCCTTACGAGTGCCGGTGATTACGGTTTTAAGACGCTGATATGTGATTTCGCGACAGATATTGTTTTCGTTGTTGGTACAGATAATGAATTTGCGGTGACCACCATCTTCTGCATTGAGTTTTAGTACAGCATGACCGGTTGTACCGGAACCAGCAAAGAAGTCGAGGATGGTGGAAGATTGATTTGTTGAAAGTTGGAGAATTCTCTGAATAAAGTTTGTCGGTTTTGGATTTGAAAAAGGTGCATCGCCATTAAAAATCTTTTTTAATTCTTGAGTTCCGTTTGTAGTTGTATCTACATCATCCCAAATTGTTTTAACTACACGACCACGTTCTTCTGCTTCCCAAATAAAACGTTTTCGCTGAGGTCCTCCTGTTCCATTTTTACCAAAAACAATACGATTTTCTTTTAATAATTCTTGGAATTTTTTATAATCATTTTTCCAAGAGCAATCTTTATTTGGTTTGTATATTACCCCCGTATTTGGATTAACAATTTCATACTGCTGATTTGGACGCCAGCCCCCAACTTGAAAAGGATCTGCTTTCCATAGACCCCGTGGGTC
Organism: uncultured Treponema sp.; assembly: GCA_946186185.1. GTDB lineage: Bacteria > Spirochaetota > Spirochaetia > Treponematales > Treponemataceae > Treponema_D. The sequence goes on from CAMHMJ010000023.1 coordinate 40,654, forward strand.
GTTATCTGGATTTGAAAACCCTTCTCCTGTTTCAGGTATTCTAAAATTTGTTCTATTTTCTATTATCCAATTTATATCCTTAAAGTATACTAAATTATAAGTGTGGGAAACGGATATTATTGCAGTATTTGTAACAGATTTTGTAGAATTCCATATAATATCACATAAGAAATTTTTCTCTCCAAATATTGAATCCATTAGTAATTTTAAATTCGCAAATTCATGATCATCAATTGATAAAAAAATACATCCTTTTTTTGACAGTAAAGAATATGCAATTGTTAACCGCTCTTTCATAAATGACAACCATTTAGAATGAGCAAATAAATCAGTTTTATCAATTCTAACATCATCATATGTAAAATCATCTTTTTCGTCTTTTAAAGTATTGTACGGCGGATCAATATAGATCACATCAATTTTTCCTCGGTGAGTTTTTTCCAGAAGTTTCAGGCTTGCAAGATTATCCCCTTCAAGTAGAAAGTTTAACTCTCCACCATTATCTATAAACAATTCTTTTTCTTCGGTAAAAACAGGTGCGTTCTGCTCCAGCTTTTCATCAATGGCTTCGCGGTGTTCTTCAAACACAAGTCCGTACTTTTTACCGTTCACTTCGCGGGTTAGGTCTCCGAGATAACTAATCAACTGAGAAGCATTTTTATCATTCGAGTTTTGTTCTATAAATAATTTGATTTCTGCAATTTTTGAAAGTAAAGCCTGTCGTTTTTCGCCTGATATGTTTGTAGACATGAGATATTCCTTGTTAAAACAATAATTATTTTATAAATGTTGTATATAACAATAATATCGCGGTAACTGTTGTTTGTACACAATAAAAAAGGGTGAATTTATCGTTTAAAATAACAATGTGATTGATTTTCAAGAAGATTTAATTGCGAATATTAAATTTTATAGAAAGGAAAGAAATATTTCTCAAGAAAAGCTGGCAGAACTTTGCGATTGTGGTACTTCCACGATTGGATGTATTGAATGTGGTCGACAAACTCCATCTTTTGAATTGCTAGTCAAAATTTCAAATGCTTTGCATGTAAACCCCGCAGACCTCTTCTTGCGCAACGCATCCACCACGGTTTCTAATACAAAAAATCTTCTGAAGACAAAGCTGCTTCCTCAAATTGAGGATTTTATAGAGAAAGAATTATAAACCAGGACGAAAGCCCCGTCCTGGTTGTTATTTTATTTGTCATCACCTTTGTGAGGTTGATTCATAAGCTGTTGCATTGCATCATTCCAACCATCTTGGTCATATTCGTCCAGATATTTTTCAAGATTTGGAAAATAATCAATAGTTTTTAAATAATCCTTTGCGAGTTGGAATCCATTATCATTTCCAAGACTCTTATCTTTCATAAAAGTCTTAAATTCTTCAAAGTAAGCCGGATCTGCAGAAACTTCTTGTTTCCACAGGAATGGATTCATCTCGCTTAAGAATTGACCAAGAGTTTCGTTTTTATTCTCTTCCCAGCAACTATTCAACATAAGATAAATCAATGAAAAAAACTCAAAATTATTCATGTTTTATAAACTCCTTTTTTCTAAACTCTATAATTGGTATTTCATTACAGTTAAATTCATAAGCTTTAGAAGGTGCGCAAAGGCCAGTATTTGGATTCCAATCAATCGGAGTCCGATTATAACCTCCATTTTGAATAACGCCATGCCTTACAGTTACCCAATGCTGTCCTCCGTTTCTGCAAGTTTCAACATACCAATCATTACCATGTATATCCGTTCCCATAAAAAGAGATGGATCATTAGCAATTCTTTGTAATGTAGCCCTGTTTCTTGCTGTATTAACTAAATGTCCTCTTGTTCTTCTGAATATATGACTTAATTGGCTTGGGTTAGTAGGCAAAGAATTACTTGTAGAAGAATGTCCGCCCCCAGAACTACCAATTGTCCCAGAAAAAAGTCCGCTGCTTTCCTTGCTCATTTTGTATCACCGGCAACAGCCTTTTTTCTATTCCTTGCAGTCTTGTATGATTTTACCACAATTCCTTGTGCTTGTAAGTCCTGGAAAAACTTATAGCGGGAAGAGCCGTAAACCAGAATAATTTTCGGCTGGAGTTCCTGAACCATCATTTTCAGATAATGCTCATATTCAGGGCGGTTTTCTGAATGTCGTAAATCACTGGCTATAACGCCAAGACATACAACACTGTTTTTCGGAATTCCCTTAAAACAAATATCTAGTGTATCAGGGCTCCATCTAACGTTATTAATTACGTTGATACCCTGTGTTGTACACCAGAAACCAAAGGCTCTCATTCTATAAGTATTCCAAGCCTTTAATGGAGTTGGGAAATCTTTGTAAGTAGAGAAATCTACGCTTATAATTCCAGCAAAATGTTTTATTATTTCGATTGCTTTATTGTAATTATTCCATACCCCGCGAGGGCCATCAAACAGCCAGTCATCGCAGTAGAAACATATATAAGCATCGTGTTTATAACTTGCATTCTGCTTTTTCATTTTGTTATGAATCCTTACTGCTTCAACCCAGGTTATCAGGTCAGTAGGAATCTCAACTTTTGCAGTAGGACATTCAGGAATATCTCCTTCAGTCCATTTACAATTGCGAACCATAAAGGCATTCCAAATATCGTGAATGCCGTTTCGTTTGCCGTGATTATGAATTTTCTTCATATCGGCTCCTTCCTCTATTTGAGGATTGTAGAGAAATCAACTCATTCAATACGCCTGACATGGAGGGTCTCTAATGATAAGTTGAAACATTTTACAAAAGCCGATAAATTGAAGACGACAATTTGCTGGTACATTTTGTCAGGTCTTCATTTTTCGGCTGACCTTGCCGTTCTAGTATTGCAGTACTAGAGCGGCTTTTTTTATTGAAGCTATTTCAATTTTGACTCCTTAAAATTATTTACTACAAACAATAAATAATTATCTTTTCTTTATTTGAGCAAGATTTTAGTGAAATATTGTTTTAAAGCAATGAAAGTTTGTATTTATGGGGAGTACCATTCTAGACATGTAAATAGATATTGTTATATCTTTATACTACAACTGACTAGTAAACAATATTTTTAAAATTTAATTAGCTTAATAGTTCTATTGTTAATTCAGATATAAAAAAATTGCAGACCTTCAAAGCCAGGTGTTGCGGGCTGGCGTTTGAAGCCCGCAGAGGGGGTAGCGGAAAAGCAACAAAGCGGAGGAAAGTGACGCTGCATGCAGTGGCGCTTTCTGGAGCGGCTTGCTTTGGAGCGAGGGGGAGACTTCCCCCTCTTTTTTATTGGATTTTCTTCAGTCGCTGACTGTACCATTGACAATGCCCCAAAATATATATATAAATTGTTATATAACATTTTATATATGGAGTAAATTATGAAATTTAAGAAATTATTCGCAGCAATTTCGGTTTTGTTTGTGATGGGCACTTCGGCTTTCGCATTTGATGGTGAAACTTTTTGGAGAGAATATGGTGCCGGTCTTAAAGATGGTGATGGTCTTTTTAGTGTAGGTATGGCTTTGGATGCAATGGCTTTTCCTCTTTGGTCTACATACCCTGGAGCATTCTATCTTCCTTTTGTTGAAACAAGCTATGAAAAAATGGTTCACATCAACGATATGCTTCCTTTCAGCTTTGGTGGATACGGCGGCGGAAACCTTTTGGTTCACAATACTGATGAAGTAAACAGATTTTTTACATGGATCAGAATGGGTGCTCTTGCAAAATACCACTTTAACTTCGATGTTGAAAACCTTGATGTTTATGCTGGTGTAAAAATCGGTTTCGATTTTGAAATCTGGCTTGAAGATAATGAAATGCTTAAGAACCACAATCTGTTTAACATTGACTGGAACGGTCTTGTTGGAGCGTCCTGGAGATGTACAGACAAATTACTTTTCACAGCTGAATCAGGATATCCGTATCTTTTGGCTTTGAAGCTGACATTTCAGAACTAAGTAAGCAATTTTTGAAAACTAGTGAAGGCTGTCCACGGGAATTCCTTGTGGGCGGCCTTTTTTGTTTTAACGGGGATAAGCCGGGCGTACATCGCTTCGCTCGTGCCTTCGGAGCGGGCTGGCGTTTGAAGCCCACAGCCTCACTCAGGGGGAGACTTCCCCTAACTTTGTTTTATCATTAAAATGGAAATATTCTGAAATTATAAGGAAGCGATTGTGCGGGTTTTAGGTATTGAATCAAGCTGTGACGAAACTGCTGCAGCGATTGTTGAAGATGGCAGAAAAATTATCAGTAATGTGGTTGCCACTCAAATTCCATTTCATCAGATTTATAAGGGTGTTGTTCCGGAAATTGCCAGCAGAAAACACGCTGAATGGATTCTGCCGGTTGTAAAGCAGGCTCTTGAGCAGGCGGACATGACCATTGATCAGGTGGATGCCATTGCGGCTACCAACCGTCCGGGGCTTATGGGCTCTCTGCTGGTTGGTCTTACCTTTGGAAAAACTCTTGCCTGGGCGAACAATAAGCCTTTTGTTGCAGTGAATCACATGCTGGGTCACCTGTATGCCGCTCATCTTGAAAACGACATTCCTTATCCCTATCTTGGACTTCTGGTTTCCGGCGGTCACACCATCATCTGCAAGGTTTCCGGTTTTGACGATATTGAAGTTTTAGGCACCACCGTTGATGATTCAGTTGGTGAAGCCTTTGATAAGGTTGCAAAATTTTACGGTCTGGGTTATCCGGGAGGCGTAATCGTTGATAATCTTGCAAAGAAGGGCGATGCCGCTGCCGCAAGTTTTCCGGTTCCGCGTCTGGACGGAGAAGAGCACCGTTACGATATGAGTTTCAGCGGCCTGAAAACCGCCGTTATTCACCAGTGCGACATGTTCTGGAAGCCGGGCTACGAGCATTCCGTTGAAAATATGTGTGCCGCATTCCAGGAAACCGCCTGCCGTACCCTTACTTCCCGGCTTTTCAGGGCGGTGGACGATACCGGTCTTAAAACCATAGTTGCCGGCGGTGGTGTTGCGGCCAATTCCCGCCTGCGTGCAATTCTTGCTGAGCGTAAGGATTTGAACTGCATCTTCCCGCCGTTAAAGCTCTGCGGCGATAACGGAGCAATGATTGCGGGGGTGGGCTATCACTTTTTGATGCGGGGCGACCGTTCTCCTTGGAACACCACCGCCTCTGCCCGAATCCCGCAGTTCAAGCGTGGCTTAAAGAGGTAGATGTACGAGGCGCGCTGAATGAGCGCGGGGTTGCGTTCCGATTTGTTGTTGCGCGGGGTTAGTGCCGGAGTTTCGCTGGAGGTAAAAAATGCGTCTGAATGAGTTGAATTACGGAATCGTTGGTCTTGGAATTATGGGCGGTTCCTTTGCAAAATCTATCCGGGAAAATATTCTTTCAACCGAGGATTCTACGGGAAAAATCTACGCCTGTAACCGAAGTCAGGCCAGTCTTTCCATGGCCATGAACGACGGTGTGGTGGACGGCGTTTTCACTTCGCCGGAAGTGGACAAAATGCTCTGCCTTTGCGACGTGGTTTTTATCTGCCTGTACCCAAATGCTACGCTGGAATTTATGCGTGAACACAAGGAATCCTTCAAATCCGGCGCAATCGTTACCGATATTTCCGGCGTGAAGGGGATTTTTGAAAGGTCTCTTCCTTCAATTCTGCGGGAGGACGTTGATTTTATCATCGGGCATCCTATGGCCGGCGGTGAAAAGGAAGGTTACGCCGCCTCCAATGCGAAGTTTTTTGTAAATCACAATTATATCCTGATTCCCCAGGATTATAATAGAAAAGAAAATCTAGAACTGATGCGTTCCCTGGTGAGCGCCATGGGTTTTACCCGGATTACGGAAACTACCTGCGACATTCACGACTACAAAATCGGTTTTACAAGCCAGCTGTGCCATGTAATCGCTAGTGCCCTCGTTCAGTCTGCGCCGGACAGCCAGATTACGGCTTTTGGCGGCGGAAGCTTTGAGGACCTGACCCGCATCGCCCTGATTAACGCTCCTCTCTGGTCTGAGCTTTTTATTTCCAATAAGGAAAAGCTCTGCGGTCACATCGATTCCTTTGTGGCCCAGATGGAAAAAATGAAGGAGCTGATTCAGACTGAGGATTCTGAAGGTCTTAAGGCGTACCTGAGCGATGTTCGCGAAAAGCGGATTTCCATGGGCTCGATTCAGACGAAAAAATAGAAAAATTTTGAAAATCCCCTGTTTTACTCTTGACAGAGTGGGCAAAAAAATAGTATAAACACATACACTTTTAAGTCTCCTTCGTCTAGTGGTTAGGACATCGGGTTTTCATCCCGACAACATGGGTTCAATTCCCGTAGGAGATGCTCAAGGCCGGATGAATGTCCGGCCTTTTTTTATATGGTAATTCTTGGAAGGCGCTGATATGGAAAAGAAAGAATTAATTACAATCCGAGACTGCAGAATCGAGGACGGACGACAGGTTCTCCTTCAGAATGTTTCCTGGACAATGAAAACCAACGAAGCCTGGCTTTTGATTGGCCCAAACGGCGGCGGAAAAGCGGATTTTCTTGCAGCCCTTACAAGCGGCGTGTCGGCAGGTGGCTCCGGTTCTGCGGGTGCAGGCGGATCGTCAAGCGGCGCAGGTTATCTTGCAGGGGGTTCAAAGCGCTTTGTTCCAAATGCGTGTGCTTCCAACAATGGCACTTCTGCCGGCAGTGCAGGGGTTTCCGGTACTGCCCTTTACGCCAATGTTTTTGACGGTTCTGTGGAAGTTGTTTCCCTTGAGCGAGCTGCCCGCCTTATTCAGGAAGAGCGGGAAAACGATGAAAGTGAATTTATTGAGGGTGGCGTCGATATAGGCCGAACCGGACGGGTTTTTATTGCTGAGGCACTTTGCGGAAAAATCAAGCGAAACCTTGAAACTGCCGCTTCTCCGAAAGCAGCCTTGTCAGAATTGCCGGAGGTTGCCCGAACCCTTGAAAATCTCCCGGAAATAAAGCTTTGCGGCGTTGAAAAGATTCTTGACCGTGGACTTAAATATATGTCCACTGGCGAAATCCGCCGTACCCTCCTTGCCCGGGCTCTTTTTTCACGAAAAAAACTCCTTGTTTTGAGCGACCCATTCGCCGGACTGGATGTTGAAAGCCGCCGCATTCTTCTTGAGTTCTTTAATACCATCGCCCGCCGCCAGCTTGGTAGTCAGTCTGGTTCGGCTCAGGCGAGTACTGCTGCGTCTGGGGCGGCTCAGGCAAATGAAGGTCAGGCAGTTAAGGCTACTGCAGCTCCGGAGGAAAGTGCTTTGCCCCGCATTATTCTCTGTATGGAGCGCTATGTTGAGATTCCGGATTCCATTACTCACGTTCTTGAGTTTTCAAAGGGGGAAGTGAGTTTCTGCGGCGAACGAAAGGATTACGAAGCTCTTCTGGAAAAACGAAAAGCTGAAAACAGCGGAGCACTTGAAGCTGAACGCCGGGAATTCAGAAAGCAGGTGATTGAAATGAGCCGGGAAGTTGACCGGATTATGGGCGTGGATGATTCTGTTTTTGTGCTGAACACATGTAGTGCCGAAAGCGGAACTGGCTCCGGTGATGGCGCAGACAGCGGCACTTCAGGCAGTTCCGGCAATCTCTCTGAAAAAATGCAGTCCGTCAATCTTATTGAAATGCACGATGTGAATGTGGGCTGGGGCGAAACCCGGGTTCTACGCAATCTGAACTGGACTCTCAAAAAGGGGGAACACTGGCTTATCCGCGGACCAAACGGTTCCGGAAAAACAACCTTCCTTGAACTTATTACCGGGGATAATCCTCAGGTTTTCTGCAACGATATAAAGCTCTTTGGCGCACGCCGTGGTTCCGGGGAAACAATCTGGGATATCAAGCACAGGCTGGGAATTGTTTCCTACCGCCTTCATGTTGAGTACAGAATGCTGGGCTGTTCTCTGCGGGAAGTAATAATGTCCGGTTTCCATGATTCAATCGGGCTTTACCAGACCCCGGGAGAGGTTGAACTTGAGGCCGCTGAAAAATGGTTAAAGCTGGGCGGTTTTGAAGGCCGGGGAAGAGAATCCTTTAATTCCTTGAGTTACGGTGAACAGCGTGCAATCCTGATTTTGCGTGCAGCCGTAAAATGTCCGCCGGTTATGATTCTGGATGAGCCGTGTCACGGATTGGACGATTCCTTCCGGGAAAAAATACTTTCTCTTCTGGAAATAATTGCAGAGAGCGGAACCACAACCCTGCTTCATGTAACCCATGAGGAGTCAGAAGTTCTTGCCTGCGAGCATCATGTGCTGCAGCTGCTTCCGGGTGAAGACCCGATGTACAGAATCGAAACGAGGTAACGGGAAAGACCGCCGCAGATACGAAGTATGACATTCACCGCGGTGACCCGCGCCTGTTCTGTGGGTGGCGCAACATTGTAATTTGCTGCAGTGCAGTCTATTCCTGCAGGTCCCTGTTTTTGTATTCCATTATAATTTCTTTAATGCGCTGGGCAGGGCGGATAATTTCCTGAAGGCTGTTTCCCTTGTTCAGTGTGTCGATGATTGCCGCAACGTAGCGGTTCATATCTACGGAGTAGTACCAGGGCTTTTCCAGAAGCTCCGGCTTCTGATGAATCAGGTTCGTGGTAAAAATGCGGTCAAAAAGTCCCTGTTCGTAGGCTTTGTCGAATTTTTCAAAACCGTGGGTAAAAAGCCCGAAGGTGGTAAAGATAAATACCCGGCGGGCTCCCATATCCTTCAGCTTTGTGGCGGTGTCAATCATGCTTCCGCCGGATGCAATCATGTCATCGATTATAATCACGTCTTTTCCGCTTACGGATTCTCCGCAGAAATCGTGGGCAACAATGGGATTCATTCCGTTTATGATTTTTGCGTAGTCCCGCCTTTTGTAGAACATTCCGATGTTCACTCCAAAAATTGAAGCCATAAAAACGACTCTCTGGGTTGCTCCTTCATCCGGAGAAATGAACATCATATGGTTTGAATCAATCTGTAAATCCTTGTATTCGCTTAAAAGTGCCTGGCTGAACTGCAGGGAAGGGGAAACATCTTCAAATCCGCTGAGGGGAATTGAATTCTGAACCCGTGGGTCGTGGGCATCAAAGGTGATAATGTCGTGAACGCCCATGTTTTCAAGCTCCCGGAGCATGAGGGCGCAGTCTAAGCTTTCCCGGACCATGCGCCGGTGCTGGCGGCTTTCGTACAAAAACGGCATAACTACGGTGATTCGTCCCGCTTTTCCGTTGGTTGCCGCAATAATTCGTTTTAAATCCTGGTAATGGTCATCCGGACTCATTCTGTTGGGCTGGCCGTCCATAGTGTAGGTTACGGAAGGATTGCAGACATCCACAAGAATGTACAAATCTCTGTCGCGGACGCTTTCCCTGATAAGACCCTTTCCTTCTCCGCTTCCAAACCGCGGGCATTCAGAAGGAATTAAAAAATCTTCGCCGCCCCTCCATCCGGAAAGAATAGCATTGATTTTTTCTCCAGCGTTCCGCGCCGATTCCAGCGCAATAATTCCAAGTTTCCCAGCCATTTTTAACTCCAGCTTCTAAAATGTACCATATAGAAGGATGAATGTCGAGTTTGCAAATATAACGCAAAATTGGCGTAAGCTCAGGCGAAATTTTTCATATATACTAATTTAAATAAAAATGGTAAAATAAACGATATGGGTAAATGTTTCGTTTTTGTTAATCAAAAGGGTGGTGTGGGTAAGACAACTTCGTGCATTAATATCGGAGCCTATATTGCTCTATCCGGAAAAAAGGTTCTCCTTGTTGATTTTGACTCCCAGGGAAATATGTCCAGCGGAGTAAGCGTTTCAAAGGATAAACCAACAGTTTATGAATTGATCGCAGGTCAGGTTTCTGCAAAGGACGCTGTAAAACATACACCAGTAAAGGGATTGGATGCTATCAGTGCTTCAATCGATTTGTCAGGTGCTTCAATCGAGCTTGTAGATCAGGAAAACCGAGAATTCTTCCTTAAGAATGCCCTTGAGCCTCTGAAGGCTGAGTACGACTATATTCTTATCGACTGTCCTCCTTCTCTTGGACTTCTCACTTTGAACGGACTTGTTGCGGCAGATTCAGTTCTGGTTCCTATGCAGTGTGAATATTTTGCGCTTGAAGGAATTACTCTTCTCTTAAAATCAGTAAGCAAGGTTCAGCAGAGCTTTAATCCAAATCTGGTAATCGGCGGTATTTTCTTTACGATGTACGATTCCAGAACCCGACTTGCTCAGGATGTTGTTATGCAGGTTAAGTCCTACTTTAAGGATGTTGTATTCAATACAATTATCCCGCGCAACGTTCGTCTTTCGGAAGCGCCTTCCCGCGGACTTCCAATCTGCAACTACGATCCTTCCTGTGCAGGTGCAAAGAGCTATGAAAAACTGGCAGAAGAGGTAATGAACCGTGGCTAAGAAAGGTGGACTTGGACTAGGACGCGGACTTGATGCCCTGATGGGTACAGAATCCAGCGAAGAAATTTCTGCAATCGTAAATGATACTCCGGTTGAAATCAAAAAAGCCGAAACAGCAGTCGTAAAACCACAGGAAGGTCTTCCTGCCGGAATCGAAATGGACGCTGACGGAAACATGTGGCTCAATCCGGAAAAGCTTGTTCCAAACCCAAGTCAGCCTCGTAAAAGCTTTGACGACAAGCTGATTGAAGAGCTTGCCGATTCCATCCGTGAAAACGGTCTTATTGAACCGATTGTCGTAGAAAAGGCAGAGGAAGGGGATAACTTCTATATTATCGCCGGTGAACGCCGAACAAGGGCTGCAAAATTCCTTGGCCTCAAAAAAGTTCCGGTTCATGTTACAAAATTAGACAAGATTAAAAAGCTTGAAGTCGCTTTAATCGAAAATATCCAGCGCGTTGATTTGAACCCGATTGATGAAGCCAATGCCTACTACAATCTTATGCAGATGGGGGATTTGACTCAGGACGAGGTTGCAAAGCGGGTTGGAAAAAACCGTTCTACAGTTGCAAACTCAATCCGCCTTTTGAAGCTTCCTGAGGATATTCAGCAGGCACTTGTGGAAGGTCAGATTACAAACGGCCATGCCCGTGCGCTTCTTTCCTGCGAAAATATTGCCGATCAGCGTGTTCTTTTCGGTAAAATTATTGGAAGCGGACTTTCCGTACGCAATGCCGAGGAAATGGCCCGAGAACTGAACGGCGGAAGCAGAGCGGTTTCAAAAAAGGTTTCAAAAGTTGTTCCGGATCGCGACCCGGATCTTGTTTCAATTGAGCAGAAGTTCATCGAAATCTTCGGAACAAAGGTTACCCTCAAGGGAAATCTGGAAAAAGGTTCACTGGTTGTAGATTATTACAGCAAGGACGACCTGGACCGTCTGTACAACGTTATCGTTCGTGAATAGTTTTTAGAAAGCTTATTTCAGGAGGGGCGCCTGCCCCTCGCTCCAGCCCGCAAGCGGTCTTTCGCTACCCCCTCTACAGGGGCTTTGCCCCCGTACCCCTTTTTATATTGAATTTTAAGGCCAAAATCATTATATTTAAATTGAAAATCATTACCGCGCTGGCGGCATACAGGAGTAAAAGATGATTAAAACAGTAAAAGATGTAGATCTTAAAGGCAAGCGCATCATCATGCGTGTTGATTTTAACGTACCTATGAAGGACGGAGTTGTTCAGGATGATACTCGTATCATGGCTGCTCTTCCTACAATCAAATACATTCTTGAACAGAGCCCTCGCTCACTCGTTCTTATGAGCCACCTTGGCGATCCTAAAAAGGACGTAAAAAAGGCTCAGGAAAAAGCTGAAAAAGCTGGAAAGACATGGACAGACGCTGATGCAGAAAAGTTCATCAACGGAAAGAACCGCATGGCTCCAGTTGTAAAATACTTTGCAGAAAAACTTGGAAAACAAGTTACATTCCTTCCAGATGCACTGGGACAGAAGTCTGCAATCGATGCTCTTCCAGAGGGTGGAGTTGCAATGCTTGAAAACGTTCGCTTCCACAAGGAAGAAACATCTAAAGATGCTGCAGAACGCGATGTAATGGCAAAAGAACTTGCTACATACGGAGACATCTTCGTAAACGACGCTTTCGGTACAGCTCACCGCGATCAGGCTTCTACAGCTTCTATCGCAAAGTTCATGCCAGTTGAATCAGTTGGCGGCTTCCTTATGGAAAAAGAAGTTAAATACATTCAGCCAATGGTAACAAATCCAGAAAAACCAATGACTGCTATCATCGGTGGTGCTAAGGTTTCTTCAAAGATCGCTGTTCTTGAAAGCCTTATGAAGAACGCTTCTACACTCATCGTTGGTGGTGGTATGGCTTATACATTCCTCAAGGCACAGGGACACGCTATTGGTAAGTCACTTGTTGAAGATGACTTCCTTGATACAGCAAAAGATCTTCTTGCAAAGGCTGAAAAGGCTGGCGTAAAGATTCTTCTCCCAGTTGACCATGTTGGTGGTGCAGAATTTGCTGATAAGGATCCAGTTGCAGTTGATGCAGTTGACCTTCCAGATAACCTTATGGGTATGGATGTTGGTCCTAAGACTGTTGAACTTTACAAGAACGCTATTCTTGCTTCAAAGTCTATCGTATGGAACGGACCTGTTGGAGTATTCGAGTTCGAAAACTTTGCAAAGGGAACTGAAGCTGTAGCCCGCCTGGTTGCAGAAGCAACATCTAAGGGTGCTATGACTGTAGTTGGCGGTGGTGACTCTGTTGCTGCTGTAAACAAGTTCAACCTTGCTGACAAAATGAGCCACGTTTCTACTGGTGGTGGAGCTTCCCTCGAATTCCTTGAAGGAAAGACATTGCCTGGTATCGCTATTTTGGCAACTAAATAGTCGAGTTTTACGAAGTAAAACTCGGTAAGGTCGCGCTAGCGACCGACTTTCACACGGACAGTCAGTCAAGCTGACTGCCGTATAAAACATTTAATCTCCCGACAGCCCTGCGGTCTGCGGGAGAAACTACTTTCGACCTGACAGCTTCGCTGCAGGTCAATGCATACGGCAAACCGCTCCTGCACTTCAATTCTAAACATATTCTAAACCTTTTTAAAAATCTCTTGTTAATCCACAGAA
>CAMHMJ010000024.1 GCA_946186185.1 uncultured Treponema sp.
GCGGAAATAGCTCAGTGGTAGAGCGCCACCTTGCCAAGGTGGATGTCGCGGGTCCGACTCCCGTTTTCCGCTCTTTTTATTTTATGGCCGGTTAACGCCGTTATTTTTTGCGGAAATAGCTCAGTGGTAGAGCGCCACCTTGCCAAGGTGGATGTCGCGGGTCCGACTCCCGTTTTCCGCTCTACTATAGAAAGCGATTAAGGCAACTTAATCGCTTTTTTTATATATCAGTTATTTCACCGTAAAGGAGCTCAAAGTGAAACTTACTACAGAATTCACCAGTCTTGAAAAGTCAGCAGTAAAACTGACAGTAACAGTTGCAAAAAAAGATGTACAGGAAGCATACGATTCAACAGTTGCAAAGTATGTAAAACATGCCCAGATCCCGGGCTTCAGAAAGGGTCATGTACCTGCAAATGTACTTGAAAGAAAATTCGGTGATTCATTGAAAGCTGATGCAATGAGCGAAATTATCGACAAATCATTAAACGAAATCTTTGAAAAAGAAACAGAAAATCGCCCTCTTCCATACGCACAGCCGGTTATGGATACAATGCCGGAATTCGATACATCTAAAGACTTTGCTTACACAGTTACATACGATGTTTTCCCTAAGGTATCTGTAAAAGAGTTCTCTGGAATTACAATCAAAGAACCACAGGTTACAGTAGGCGACAAAGAGCTTCAGGAAGAACTTAAGAATCTTCAGGAAAGAAATGCCATGGTTATGGATAAAAAAGACGGCGAAAAAGTTGCAAAAGACGATATCGTAACCATCAACTATTCAGAGCTTGACGACAGTGGAAAAGTAATCGACGGTACAAAGCGCGACGGCTTCGTATTTACTGTAGGAAGCGGCGAAAACATCTACAAAATCGATGACGAAATCATCGGAATGAAAAAAGGTGAAACAAAAGACATCTCTAAGACTTATTCTAAAGACGATGAAGATAAAGAACTGGCAGGTCTTACAAAGAAGATTCAGGTAACTGTTACAGCCTGCAAAATCAGAAATCTTCCAGAGCTCGACGATGACTTTGCACAGGATGTAAGTGAAAAATTCAAGACTCTTGATGACCTCAAGAAAGATATCATGAGTAACCTTGAAGTTGCAAAGAACCGCAGACTTAAGGAAATGAAGAGCAACAGCCTTCTTGAACAGCTCGTAGAAAAGAATCCTTTTGATATTCCTGCATCTATGCTTCAGGCAGAACTTGACGGCCGCTGGAGAATGATGGCTCAGCAGTTCCAGACAACCCCTGAACAGCTTGAAAAAATGATTACTGCATCAGGAATGACAAAAGAAAAGATGCTCAACGACTGGACTGGTGACAGTGAAAAAATGCTTAAGAGCAGAATCATTGTTGACAGCCTCTTGAAGGAAAGAAACATTTCTGTAACTCCTGAAGAAATTGAAGCTGAATATACAAAAATTGCTCAGGAAGGAAACCTTACAGTTGAAGAAGTAAAAGAACATTACTCTGACCCACGTTCAAAGGAATACCTTATTGACGAAACTAAAGAGCAGAAGCTTTACGAACAGCTTTATAAAGAAGTAAAAGTAACAAAGGGTGACAAAATCGCATTTGCTGACCTCTTTGCTCGTGCTTAATTACTCTTAAAACAAAGTCACTTTTTGTAGAATTTCAAAAAAAATTCGCAAAAAGTGGCTTTTTTTTTGACTTTTGCGCTACATTTATATTATATTAACTTAATAAGGAAGAAAATATGAACGAACAAATGTACTTTATGCCAAGCGTAATTGAAAAAAGCGGAAATGGAGAACGCTTCTACGATATTTATTCACGTCTTTTGAGAGACAGAATTGTATTTATTGACGGCGAAATCACAGATACATCAGCAAATCTTATTGTTGCGCAGATTCTTTTCCTTGAATCAGAAAATCCGGACAAGGATATCAGCGTATACATCAATTCCCCTGGAGGTTCTGTAACTGCTGGTCTTGCTATTTACGATACAATGCAGTATGTAAAGTGTCCGATTCAGACAATTTGTATGGGTCAGGCTGCAAGCATGGGAGCTTTCCTTCTTGCAGGGGGAACAAAAGGAAAACGCTATGCCCTTCCTTCTTCCAGAGTAATGATTCACCAGCCATGGGGCGGAGTTGAAGGCCAGGAAAGCGACATTTCAATTCAGGCAAAAGAAATCGGAAGATTAAAAGAACTTACAGTAAAACATTTTGCTGAACACACAGGAAAGAGCGAAGATCAGGTTCGTGCAGATATGGAACGTGATTTTTACATGACAGCTCAGGACGCTCTTTCTTACGGAATTATAGACAGCGTAATGGAAAGGAGAAACAAATAAATGAAACGTTTCGGTAGCGATACACTTTTCTGCTCATTCTGTGGAAAACCTCAGGATTCAAAACGAAGACTTCTTTCGGCTCCAGGCGGAAATGTAACCATCTGTAATCATTGTGTGCAGGTATGTGAAACAATGTTCGAAAATGAGGAGATGAACCTCACTCCAATCGATCTTGATGATGTTCCTACACCAAAAGAGTTCAAGGCATATCTGGATCAGTATGTTGTAGGACAGGATAAGGCAAAGAAAGTTCTTTCAGTTGCTGTCTACAATCACTACAAGAGAATGTCTGTTCAGAAGGCAAATTTTCAGGACGAAGATGTAAAGATTGAAAAATCCAATATTCTTCTTATTGGTCCTACAGGCTCAGGAAAAACCCTTCTTGCAAAAACACTGGCTCAGAAACTGAACGTTCCTTTTGCTATTGCAGATGCCACTACCCTCACAGAAGCAG
Source organism: uncultured Treponema sp. (assembly GCA_946186185.1). Taxonomy (GTDB): domain Bacteria; phylum Spirochaetota; class Spirochaetia; order Treponematales; family Treponemataceae; genus Treponema_D. The sequence continues at coordinate 2,783 of CAMHMJ010000024.1, forward strand.
GTTACGTTGGTGAAGACGTTGAAAACGTACTCTTAAAGCTCATCAATGCTGCAGACGGAAATGTACAGGCTGCCGAACGGGGAATCATTTTCATCGATGAAATTGATAAGATTGCAAGAAAAAGTGAAAACACTTCTATCACACGAGATGTAAGCGGAGAAGGCGTTCAGCAGGCACTCTTAAAAATTATCGAAGGAACCGAAGCAAGCGTTCCTCCTCAGGGCGGAAGAAAACATCCTAACCAGGAAATGATTCATATTGATACAACAAACATCCTCTTTATTCTTGGAGGAGCCTTTGTTGGTCTTGATAAAATCATTGAACAGAGAACTACAGAACATTCCATGGGCTTTGGTTCAACAGTCGGCGAAATGTCAGAAGAACAGAAGATGGAGCTTTTAAACCTCTGTACACCGGATGACCTTGTAAAATTCGGTATTATTCCAGAGCTTATCGGCCGAATGCCGATTACAGTTGCCTTGAAGGAACTTCAGAAAGAAGATTTGATTTCTATTCTTACTGAACCAAAGAATGCAATTACAAAGCAGTTCAAATCATCTTTTGCGATGGATGACCTTGAGCTTGAGTTTACGCCTGAAGCAATTGAGGCCATTGCCGATGAAGCCATCAGACAGAAGACCGGTGCCCGCGGACTCCGCTCAATTGTTGAAAAGTTCTTAATGGATATTTCTTTTGAAATTCCAAGCATTGAAGGACAGAAGCAGCTGACAGTTACAAAAGAGATTGTTGAGATGAAAAATCCAAGAGATGTAAAGGATATCATCAAAGTAAAGCAGATTGCTTCATAGGGCGATTTTTATAAAAAGCAGGCTTTTATGAGCCTGTAAACAAAAAAACGAAGGTGTAAAACCTTCGTTTTTTTATTTAACATAACCTAAAGCCCCTCTCAAACCGGTGCAGTTGTTTTTCGGATCTGTTTACCACCGAAACCAAGACTTTTAATTTCAATTATAAATCTTATACAAGAGACTTCATTATATTTAAGGTTTTTGAAACAGTATCTTCCCAGTTAAATGTCTTTGCCCATTCAATACCGTTTTTTATCATCTTTTCCTTTAATTCTGAATCAGTTACGATTTTTTCCATGCAGGAGCAGATTTCTTCAATGTTATCAGAATCAAAATAAAGGGCAGCACTTCCACCGATTTCAGGAAGAGCACAGCTGGAAGAACATAAAACAGGAACTCCGCTGGCCATTGCTTCAAGAACAGGAAGCCCTACCCCCTCATTTACGGAAGGGAAAATACATGCTTCACTTCCTGAATAAAGGCGGGAAAGATTTTCATGGGGGAAATGGCCTGTTAAAAATATATCAGATGCATAGTTTGAATCATAAGCGGCCTTGTGAACTTCGCTTGAATATGGGCCATCACTTCCGGCAAGAACAAGTCTGTGGGGCAGATGAGTTTTATCCTTAAAAAGCGAAAAAGCCTTAATCAGTTCAACATGTTTTTTTTCACTGCCAGATAGCCGGGAACAATAAATAAAATACGGTTTTTTAATGGCAAATGGCTTTACATCCACCATATCGGTCTCAAATTCAACAGCCGGGAAGAAAAGCTTGTGGTCGATTCCATTATGAACAACCTCGATTTTTTCTTCACTAATACCGTGATTTACAAGGTCTTTTTTTATAAAATTGCTGGCAGCAATAATCTTAGGAATTTTATAAAGCCCCCGTTTAATCTGAAGCTTCTGCGTCCAGTCTCGTTTTCCTTCAATTTCATTTGAAAGAACGGAATTAACAACGGCAACGCCAGGAACCTTAAAGGAAATCGGCAAAACCTTTTCAACAGCCGGATACAAAACCACATTATAGCCCTGTTCCAGAGCAAATTTATTCATATTGGTAAAATGCCACAGACGCTGACTCTGAAGACTTTCCGGCACCTGAATACTTTTATAATCCAGTTTTTTTCCAGAAGTATATGTATAATGATCCAGTTCAGTTCCAAAAAATTCAATTTTAAAGTCTTTATTTTCTTCTGTATTTTCAGGAAGATTAGAGGCAAAAGAAAGAAGATAAGTTCCAATACCACTTCGGGCGTGATCCGTACCGAAAGTGTCGATTCCAATTTTCATAATATTCTTATTATAGCAAATAAAGTCCTTCTATGCTATACTCCTTTTATGAATGAATTTACAGACATCTTTTCAGAACTTCCGGAAAACTTAAAAAATAAACTTGCTGAAAAAAATATATATTCACCTACAAAGGTGCAGAAACTTGTAATTCCTGTAATTAAAAGCGGAAAAGACACCGTTTTTGAATCAGAAACTGGAACAGGAAAAACCCTGGCCTACCTGATTCCACTTTTTGAACGGTTAAACAAAGAGAAAGCAATGGCTGTCACCGAAGAAAATGCTTCTGAGAATGGAAACGTTTCTGCGGCAAATAACTCTCTGGCTATGGAAAAACCGGCTACTGATAAAAACTTTCAGTCAAAAGGAAATAGTCCCGTAAAGGCCCCCCTGCAGGCTAAAGAAAACCGTTCTGATAAATCCGTAAAAGTAATTGTCTTAGCCCCAACCTTTGAGCTTGCAAGCCAGATAAAAAGCGCAGTTCAGTTTTTCTCAGATTTTAAGGCTGCCCTTTTAATCGGTGGAGCGCCGCTAAAACGGCAGGAAGAGGCCTTAAAAGAAAAACCGGATTTTGTAATCGGAACTCCTGCACGGGTAAACGAGCTTATAAGGCTCAAAAAATTAAAGGTACAAAATGTGAGGGCTGTAGTTTTTGACGAAGCCGACAGACTCTTAAAAAAAGAAATTGTGGACGAAATAAAGCTGTTTCTTTCGCTGATTCCAGAAGAGTCACAAAAAATTGCATTAAGTGCTACAATCGATCAGAAAACAAAGAAATTTTTCCCCGGCGCAGAAAATATTCTTCTTCCAAAAGAAAATGTAATCAATTCGAATATTACCCACTGGGCAATCTATGCGGAAACCAGAGATAAAATTGAAACCCTCCGGAAGCTTTTAAATGCCCTGGACTATGAAAAGGTACTGATTTTTACCAGCCGCCCAGATCAGGTTGAAAATATTTCTTCTAAACTTAAATACAAGAAAATTAACTGCGTGTCCCTACATGCCAGAAGTGACGGTAGGGAAAGAAAAACCGTAATCGACCGGTTCAGAAGCGGAAAAGAAAAAATACTTATTACAAGCGATCTTTCAAGCCGGGGTCTGGACATTCCGGGAATTACCCACATAATTCAGACGGATTTACCTTCCGACGATGATTTTTTCATCCACAGAGCCGGTCGAACAGCAAGAGCCGGAAACAAGGGAATAAACATCGTTATTGGAGACGAATGGGAAATGAGGCATTACGCAAGCCTGGAAAAGAAACTGCAAATCAAGGTATATCCAAAGGAAATCAGGGACGGTAAGGTTCAGGAACCGAAGTTATAAACAACAGGCTACACACAACAGACAGAACATAAAATCTGTCTGTTTTTTTTATATAAACAGCAGGCTTGTGGCTTTCTCGTACAGGAACCGGATATCTTCTTCCCGAATTTTAGAGAATGAACAGTCAACCGTAATTCTTTCGCCAGCTTTATCTGTGTACAGGGAATCGGCCTTTATCAGAACCTTGATATTTCGTTTTATGGAACTTGACGCCTTCAGTGTAAAGGAAATTGTAATGCTGTATTCTTCATTCTGAACCGGAAGGAAAGACTCATTTTTTTCAAAACCCAGTACTATTCTTTCGTGATTCAAAAAAAGAATATCAAAAGGCTTTAACCGCCCCTGAACAGCCTGAATTGATCCCTTTTGCTCAGTAACAAGATAACGGCAGATATTTACAAGCTGAATGCCGTTTCCCGCTTTCCCGCTTTTCTTTGCTTCCATTACGAAACTTTCAAGATAGTCCTTGGCTTCCTGCTGTTTTTCAAGAGGAATTGAGCTCCATGCAGGTCTTGCAAAAAGCTGAAACCCTTCTGCGGGTACACATAAAACGGAGGAAGCATCTTCTTCGCCGTTAGGATAAATCTCTGCCTGAAAATCATATTTCTGCTCAGGATTTACATCCTGAATTCTCAGTATTTCCTTAGGAATTACAAGGGCCGGTCCTGTTGAAACGGATTTCATCTCCGTGATGAAGTACAGACCGATGCTGTTAAAATAAAATTCAACCTTAACCTTTGTTCCCTTAAAGTTTACAACGCTTTTAGGAGAGTTTTTTAGGAGGATTATTCCCTCTTTCAAAACAGAAATCTGTTCAGCCTTAATGGCAACCGGGAAAACAACAGAAGAAAGAGAATGAATCTCTTCATCGGAGTTCAAATCTTCCACCGGAGTAACGGTAACAGGTACATTTCCGTCAATCAAATATTGAAGAACTAATTCACGTTCAATTCCTGAAAGCACCGTATTTTCCATATTACCCCCGTTTTATTTTGAACCCTTATTCCATTTCTGAATATGAAGCTGATTCACTTTAAGCTTATCCTTTGAAATATAAAGCAGAACGTCTACACTTCCCTTCTGTGCATAAAAACGCACCGGAACCTCGATAGTTTCTTCATCAAAAAAAGGTTCTCCGTAAAGGCAGCGGGTAAAAACCTGAGAGCCTTCATCCACGTTTTGTCCGTTTTCACCATTTTGAGCCTTCTGAGCCTCATCCGATTTTTTTTCTTGATAGGGAAAAGGAACGCCAAAAAAGTTTTCCCACTGATTTTCTACATCAAACTTAAAAAGAGCCGGAGAAAAAATAAATTCTGATTCAAACTGGCTTTCATCAAATTTCCATTCAGAAACTTTAGAACAGAAGGAATCAAGAAAATCCCTCAAATCTTTCATCATAGAGGAAGTATTCAGGCTGGAAAAACCGGGTAAAAGAGGATAAACAGGTTCTGAATATTCGCTGGCTTCAACTACACAGAGGGCCTGACAGCTCAAGCGGAAATTCGTGGTAGTTCCTTCATTTTTTGAAATATCTTTTAAAAGCCTGACGCTTTCAAGTTCCCGGGTCCACATCAGTTCTTTTTCTTTCTGATCTGTTATGAACCTGAGTGTATCGTCATTGTAATATACAAGCTCATTAGCCTGATTTCCGGCACAGGAAATAAAGAGAGAACAGAGTAAAAAAGCTGTATACAAACTTAAAAAAATACGTTTCATAATTTTTTCTTTAATATAAATAATTATATCACAAATATTAAAAAAAGTATGCTATAATATAAGAAAATAATTCTGGAGGAGAGCCTTTTTGAGGCTGAATAATCATGAAAGTACATAACATAATGGAAGAATACGTTGAAAAAAATGTTAATTCGCTCTATGAACAGTTAAAAAAATCTAATACATCCTGGCTTTCCTGCGATTGTGAAAACTGCCGGCTGGATGCAATCAGCTATGTTTTAAATAGAGTTCAGCCACATTATACTGTAAGCGGACGGGGAGCAGTTTATACTTCCCAGATTTTAGAAGACCCCCAGCTTAAGGCAGATTTAAATGCAATCTGCATGGAAGCAATCCGCATCATTTCCTCAATTCAGCGGCCATATCATAAGGAAAACAGCCTTACAGACGAAGCTTCAAAGCGCTTTGAAGGAAGTCCTGTATTCAATTTCCCGGTTATAAGCGGTTCCCTTTACGACGGCGACACCTTTGAACCTGTTACGGACGCAGAAGTCACTCTTTACGGACAGAATGGAATCGTAAAAATGCACGATATTTCCTGGGCTAACCCTTCAAATACATTTAAAACCACAAAGGGTTCCTTCTCTTTCTGGCCGGAAACAATAAAGGCCGTTTCAAGGGATGAATCAAGAAAATTCTCCTTCACAGTTGAAGCAAAAAAGAAGGGCTACACAACAATAAGACACGGCTTTGAAATCGTCCTGATGAGCGAAAACTCCGTTACAGGAAGCATCAGCGAGACAGTAACCACTAAGATTAAAGATTTAATTTTATTTAAGGAATAGAATTTCTGACAGGACGAATATCGAATTAGAAAGCACAGTAAAAAATTGGCGTAAGCGGGGTTCCTGTTTGGAAGGCACGACAAAGCGGAGCAAGTGACGATGCTTGCATTGGCACTTGTGAAGCGACTCGTGACGGGCCTTTTGGCTAAACACTCAGCCACCGCGAAGCGGTACTGCCGTTTTCCAAACAGGGTTCCCGCTGAGAGCCAATTTTGAAGTTAGACTTTTATCTAAGTCGACATTCGTCCGCATTATTTCTGTGCCCGGATTATCATGGTTCTGGCTTTCTGATTATACGGACTTTTGTCCCACTCTCCAAAAACCTCGACTTTTCTGTAGCCGATTTTAAGGAGCGTTTCCCTTAACTCTTTTGCTGAATATAGGCGCTGGGTAAACTGATGGAAGACCCGCTGACCGTCCTTACCAATCAAAGTCCAGCGGGAAATCAATCCTTCCCAAAGCCCGGAAACCTCAAATTCTGTGAGAACCGTCCAGCCGGAGCGTTCAAACCACTCGCCTTCCGTAAAATAAAGGATTGCGGTTTCCCGGCTAATACATTCAAGAATAAAAACCCCGTCCTCTTTAAGGCTTTCATAAATATTCTTCAGAATAAGGGTATCGTCATCTATTGAATCGCAATATCCAAAGGAATTGTACACATTCACAGCAAGGTCAAATTTATTCTTAAAGGAAAGCCTTCGTAAATCCTGATTCACATAAGAAATATCCAGCCCCTCGTCTTCGGCACTTTCTTTTGCGGCATCCAGTTCGCTCTGAATAATATCTACGCCGATAACATTAAAGCCTTCAAGAGCCAGACTTGTTGTGATGCGGCCGGTCCCGCAGCCGGCTTCCATAGCTTCCATTCCTTCAGACTTTCCGGACAAAAGCTTAATGTTATGAGCAACGGCACCAGCTTCCTTCCACATCTGAGAATCAAACATTATGGGACCATATAAATTCCAGAAGTCAGGATTTTCGAACCACTCACTTCCCTCTTTCTTGATATTTTCCATTCTACAATCTTTTTTTTCAGTTTCTATTTTTTCAGCTTATTGAACAGTTTTCTGAGAAGTCCGATTTTTCCAAAAAGCAGCCAGAAGAAAAGAGCAGCAATAAGAACAATCGGAGCACCGCAAATTACAATAAGAAGTACAACCTTAAAAAGCCCTACAAAGAAATTCAAAATAATTGAAAGGAATTCTGTAAATCCGTTTTTAACGTCAGGGAATACAAAGCCGTGTTCATCATGATTTACAGGAAGCACAATATTTATATTGATAGTGGAATACTGAACCTGATTTGAAAGCCGCTTCAAGTTTCCTTCCATGCTGTCGATATTTGAAATTACGCTGTTTAATTCCCGTTCAATCTGAAGGAGATCCTTTATATCCTTTGCCTGCTTCAAATACTGCTCAAGCTTATCCTTCATAATTTTTTTATTCTTGATTCTGCTTTCAAGGTCGTAATACTGTTCGCTTACATCATCCACATTAGTTCCGTGATTTAAAACCTTTCCAATTCCCTGGGTATTGGCCATTGCTTCTTCAAAATTTGCAGAAGGAACCTTTACACAGAACCAGGCATTTCTTTCCGTACAGGAAGAATTCGAAACAAAGCCGCCATAGGATTTTACCCAGGTCTCTACGGCTGCATTTGATTTATCAAGATTTTCTGTTTCAATTTTTAAAGTGCCGGTTTTAATAAGTTTTTTTTCAGCCTGGACTCCCGCTCCCACATTATTGCCGGCTTCAATTGAAGAATTATCAGCGGCAGATTCAAATTCAACAGCTCTGTCCTGCATAATAGCGGCATCTTCAAGAGCCATGGATTTTGCAGCCATTTTTGAATTAACACCCATGGTCCGCATCATTGGAGCTTCAGCCGAATCAGTGTAAGAATAGTTAGCGCCGGATTTTGACTTTGAACAGGAACAAAATGACAAAGTTACGAATGCTGAAAAAGCTGCAAAAAAGACAATTTTAGAAGCGATATTTTTTTTCATATAATCCCCCGATTAAGAACTGTTTATGTCTGTATATTTTAACGCAAAAAACATTTTTTTCAAGGCCAGATTTTCCAGGCTGTAATCCCGGCTTATGAGCATTTACAAAGTTACCTTCTGACTTTACATCCAATGCAGTTTCTAATTCAAACTGTTTCAAATTCAAACATTGCCTATTCAATAGAATTCATATATAATTATAACAAATAATTTATGAGGTATTCTATGAAGAAAATTACAATTTTGCTTTTACTGGGACTTCTTTTAACACCTTCGGTTTTTGCAGATGAATATGACGATATAGAAACTTTTACTGAAAAAGATACTGCTTCAGAAGACAAAACCTTTGGAGCCGCCGTTGGAGTTCGGTTTTCAGTTCTCGGACTTGAGCCTGTTGTAGATATAAATATCAGTCATCTGGAACTTGAAGGAACCTGTATCTTTAACACAGGGCTAAAGGGAGATAAATTCGGTTACGCACCTTCATTCTCAATCGGATTTAATACAAATCCTTTTGAACCAGGTTCAACAACTGTGCTTGGTGGAGAATACATGTATTTAAGTCCTATGTACACCAATATGATTACAAAAATTACCGACAAGGACAATGAAAACACAGAATCTCTTCCTGCAGTGCACGCTGTTTCACTCTTTTATCGTGGAGGCGTAAATTTCACTTCTCATCTTGGAATGAACTGGCGGGTTCGGCTACCTTTGTTTATCGCAGGAAAACAGGGAGACGAAAGCTTTAATGTGAACATCTCAAATCTGATGGGCTTTGGAATCTGCTGCCTTACAGGACTTTGTACTGTTTCCCTGGGCTTGAGGGTAAATCTTTAGAAACTATAGAAAGCCTGATTTGCAGAAAACTTATTTTTTAATCTGATTTTTTACGGAAGCGCGGTCAATAATGAACGCGCTTCATTTTCTTTATGCTCTTTAAGCATTTTTCTGATTTTTGAAGAGCTGATTCTTTCCCCTTCTTCCAGAACCAGCTGAATGAATTCTGTTTCTACACCGTTCTTTTTTCCCCAGAGAATTATTTCATTCATCTTAAAAGAACCTTTATGGCCGCACTTAAAGTCAAGGCCTTCGCAAATATATTTAATATTCAGCTTATTTTTAAGGATACTGAAAAACTCTTCCCCGGAAAGACCTGCAAATGCTTCAGAAAAATCAATCAGAACACAATAGTCAAATCCCAGGGATGAAAAAACCGAAAGCCGCTGGTCCAGGGTGGAAATGTCCCCCAGATAGTCGTTCTGCTTTTTTATTCCCGTTACCGGCCGTGAAAAAGTAACGATAATACTTTTAAGAGAATTATTATCCGAATGAGAAAGGACCTTTTTAAATATTTCGTAATGTCCGCGGTGAGGTCCGTCAAAGGAGCCGATACACAGGGCACTCCCGTTTTGAAAGTTCCTGGAAAGTGAAAAATTCTCTTTTGTAATTTCCGACCAGTTGATAATTTCCATAATTAACTGCGCCATTATAGCAAAAAAGGAAGAATAATGGAATTCAAAACAAAAATTTCACTTCGGTCGTCTTAATTATAATTAATGGCTGGAGCTGTCCCCCAATCCCCCTCTCTGCAAATGACACTGCAAATAACTCATGTTTTCTCAAACTCATGTTTTCTGCTTGACCACTTTTGCGTTATTTTTTAAAATCACGGAATGTTCATCAGAAAAAAAGAGTTAGACAGTTACTTAGTTGAAGTTCTTAAAAAGGTTTCGGAAGAGTTCAAGGCAAATTACGAATATTTTTCTGCGCCAAAGGATGATTCAGATAAAGATATCCGTGATGAATACAGGGACGATTACACAGTTCTTGATGATTTGAGGGAAAAAATAACGGATATAGACTCCCTTTCCTGTCTTGATGAAGACGATATTGATTTTATTTACCAGTGTCTTGCTCTCTACGAAGGAGATTTTATAATTTCACATATTAACCAGGAACAGCAGAAAACAGACGAAAGAAATCACAAAAAACTGATGAAACTCCTGGATTTGTTTTATTAATTTATAGACAGGAGAAACATAAAATGACTGTTGAAGAGAAAAACCTGTACCAGAAAGAGCTTTTTACAAACCGGCTCAAAAAAAAATACCGTGAATTAAAAAAATACGCACGAAAAAACAGAATTTCTTCCTATCGTCTCTACGACCGGGATATTCCGGAAATTCCTCTCAGTCTGGATATTTATGAATTTCTTCCGGAGGAAATATCTGATAAGATTGAATGTGCCCGCTATCTGAACGACATAAATTCAAGAATTTCTGCAAATGATCCCTACGTTGAAAAAGAACTTGAGAAAAACAGATATGCAGTTCTGTACCTTTACGAACGCCCTTATGAAAAACTGGAAGAGGAAGAAGAAATCTGGCTTTCACTCATGCAGGATGCAGCCTGTGATGTTCTGGGGATTGAAAAAGCCCATGTAATAAAGAAGATGCGAAAAATGCAGAAAGGTCAGAACCAGTACGAAAAGGCAGAAGGAACTAAAATTACCGGCCTTACTCAGGAACAGGGAGAGCTTTTTAAAATAGACCTTTCCAGTTATCTGGACACAGGCTTATTTTTTGATCACAGGGTTTTGCGTAAAAATATCCGGGATTTGAGCCGGGGCAAACGGGTTTTAAATCTTTTCTGTTATACAGGAAGCTTTTCCGTATATGCGGCGGAAGGCGGTGCAAAATATGTGGAATCAGTGGATCTTTCAAACACCTATCTTTCCTGGGCTAAAGAAAATATGAATCTGAACGGCTTTTCCGATGAAGAAAAATTCGTCTTTACAAAGGCAGATGTCATTTTCTGGCTTGAAACGGAAGCGAAAAACATGAGGGAGAATAAGCCGCTTCCGGAAAACAAAGGGAAGTCAGAAGCAAAAAAGCCCTTCGACATTATAATTCTGGATCCCCCAACCTTCTCCAATTCAAAATCCACCCAGAACGTTCTGGACATTAACCGGGATTATATAAAACTGATAAAAGACTGTCTTTCCCTGCTTTCAGAAAAAGGCGTTCTCTATTTTTCTACAAATTCAAAAACCCTTCAGTTTGAAAAGGAAAAGCTGCCGGCCGGGGTTCAGGTTCAGGATGTTACTGGCGAAAGCATTCCAAAGGACTTTGAAGGAACAAAGTGCCACAGACTCTGGAAAATACAAAAAACAGCCATGGCTGAACGATTTTAACAGAACTAAAAAACTGGTCGCCCCTCTTCTAATCAGCAGCAGGATGCAAAAAACGCTGACTCAAAATAAGTAAAAAAAAACCGCCTCATTACGAAGCGGTTCTTGCATCATGCGGAAAGCAAACTATTTTGATTCCTTGATACCGTATCTCTTGTTGAAACGGTCGATACGACCTGCTGTGTCAACAAGCTTCTGCTTACCAGTATAGAACGGGTGGCAAGCAGAACAAATTTCAACGTTGATGTTTTCAACTGTTGAACGAGTTTCGATAACATTACCGCAAACGCAGGTAATTTTTGTCATTTTGTACTCAGGATGAATACCTTTTTTCATTTTGGACTCCCACTGCACTTGCCCTCCGGCACGGATTTCTCAAAGCACCGGAACAATATGCAATATTGAAATATAAGTAAGATACTATACAACTTTTAGAATTTTATTTCAAGAGGTGATTTCTGATTGTATAGGTTTATCCTTAGAAATTTTGTGATGACACATTTTTCCAGACATTTCCAGACTTTTTTTGATTACGAAAATCAAAATTTATGGTATAATGGTTATATATAAACAGTGGGAGAAAATTTTGAAGAAAAAAATCGCGCTTTTAACCTGCGGCTGGAATAATTCATTCAACTTAAACTTTATAAGCGGAATGAAAAAAGCCTTAGCCAGCGCTGAAGCAGATATTTATATTTTCAATGCGTATAATTACACAGAATATTCAGGCTTTTTAAATTTCACGGGCTTTTCAATTTTCAACCTAATCAACTACGAAGACTACGACGGAGTCATCATTCTTTCGGACTTGATTGACAATCCCCGTATTCTTGAAAGAGAAAGACAGAGAATCTTGAAAGCCGGAGTTCCCGCCATTGCAATCAACAAAAAAATCAACGGTCTGAATTTTATAAAAATCGATAATTACACAGGATTTTACCGTCTTTTAACCCACCTTATTATGGAGCACAGGCTTACAAAGTTCGCCTACGTTTCAGGAAGCGAAAAATCCCTTGAATATGCGGAACGCTACAAAGCTTTCCGAACCATAACCACGGAAAAAAGTATTTTTGTTCCGAACGAAAGAATAGTTACGATTGAAAAAAGCTGTTTTAAAGACGCCTACGCTTTTTTTTCAGGTTTTCTTGATACAAATTCAGAACTTCCGGAAGTTATCGTCTGTGCCAACGACCAGATTGCCCTGGCCTGCCTTTTAGCGGCAAAGGAAAATGAAATCAAAGTTCCTGAAAATTTAAAAATCATTGGCTATGAGGACGAACCCTTTTCAAAAATCGTACATCCTGCAATTACAACCGTTCAGAACAGCACAACTCATGCAGGTTATGGTGCAGTAAACCGCTTTATAAACGGAAATACCGACCTTTTCGACATAAAATTTGAAGGAAACATGGTTTTACGGGAATCCTGCGGCTGTTCTTCTGAAAAAACTACGAAAGAAGACGGAACACTTTCAATTCTCTCGGCAATTAATCAGATGGAAAGCTCTGAAGAATTTTCGAATCATCTTAATTCCATCGGGGAACTTTTTACAGAAGCCATGGACGTATTCTCCCTTCTTACAAATATCGAAAATTACTTTGTAAAATCCCACAAATTTGAAGGAAATGATTTCTGTATTTTCTTGAAATCAGACTGGTCTTCGGTTCTCATAAACTCAGAGGAAAACCTTCCCCAGAACATCACCTACGGAACACAGGTTCAGCCCCTCTGTTCTATTCAGAACGACAAAAAGTCATTCCGTGAAATGATAAGCACCAAAAGCCTGATTCCGGAAAAAATGAAATCAGAGGGAAACAACATCTACCTTTTCATGCCGATTTTCTATCATTCCTATGTTCACGGATATTTTGTAACAAAGAACAATCTTTTCATGCTGGAAAATGCCAACGGCTACAAATGGACAAGAAACTTCGGAGACGGAATCGAACAGTTTCGAAAAAAGAACATGTTCAAGCAGATGAGCCAGCAGTACTTAAAGCTTTCAACCCGGGACGCCCTTTCAGGCCTTTTAAACAGAGCGGGAATCGAAAAGCTTGCAAAGCCATTTTTTCAGAAAAACAAGAACGAAAGAATCACCACGATTCTCTACTTCGTAGACATAAACCGGATGAAGGTCATAAACGACCAGTTCGGGCACCTTCACGGAGACCTTGCCGTAAAGACTATCGCAGCAGCCGTTCTTGAAACAGTCCCAAAAAACTGGCTCTGCATCCGTTACGGCGGTGACGAATTTCTTGTAGTTGGAAACACCGTAAACTACAATGGTGAAGATTATTGTGCCAAAATAAAAGAACGCATCAGCCAGAAAACCTCGGTAATGCGCCTGCCATACAGTCTTACGGCCAGTGTAGGCTCATATCTTGTGGATCCGGATTCAAAACTGTCCCTTGAGGAAGCCGTAAACCACGTTGATAACCTGATGTACATCCAGAAGCAGGCCTTCCACAAGAGCCATTAAAAAAAGGGCTGTCTAATAAGTTTAGTGACTGCGGTCATTGAGCCTGTCGAAATGACCATTTACACTATATCTGGTGGTTTCGAGAACCTCAACCACCGCAAACTTTTCTTTTTGGACAGCCCCTTTTTCCATAAATTAATCTACAACTGCAGTTCCTACGTTCATGCTGGCAAGGAAGGCTTCGTTGGTCTTGCTCTTCTTCATGCGGTCAAGAACGAGCTCAAGGATTTCTGTATCTTCCATTGGACCGAATACCTTACGCAGAATCCACATTTTCTGAAGTTCGCTTTCGGTAAGCAAAAGCTCTTCCCGGCGGGTTCCAGATTTTTTGATGTTGATGGCAGGGAAAAGTCTGCGTTCAGCAAGCTTTCTGTCAAGATTGATTTCTGAGTTACCTGTACCTTTAAACTCTTCAAAGATAACTTCATCCATTCGGCTTCCGGTTTCAACAAGAGCAGTTGAAATGATTGTGAGGGAACCGCCCTCTTCGATATTGCGGGCAGCACCAAAGAAACGCTTTGGACGGTGAAGAGCATTGGAATCAACACCACCGGAAAGAACCTTTCCTGAGGTAGGTACGGTTACGTTATATGCACGGGCAAGACGGGTAATTGAGTCAAGAAGAATTACTACATCCCGCTTGTGTTCTACAAGGCGCTTTGCCTTCTCAAGAACCATTTCTGCAACCTGAACATGGCGGGTAGCCTGTTCGTCGAAGGTAGAAGAAATAACTTCACCCTTGATGGCACGCTCCATTTCGGTAACTTCCTCAGGTCGTTCATCGATTAAGAGCACGATTAAGTAAACCTCAGGATGGTTAGTTGTGATGGCATTGGCCATTTTCTGCATCAGGGTTGTTTTACCGGCTTTTGGAGGTGCAACAATAAGAAGTCGCTGACCTTTACCAATCGGGCTGAACAAATCTACAATTCGGTTAGATACTTCTGTGGAAATTGTTTCAAGGCGGAGCTTTTCTTTTGGATAAAGCGGTGTAAGGTTTTCGAAAGGAATACGAGTCTGAGCAACCCGCGGCTCATCAAAGTTTACGGTTTCAATTCTAAGGAGAGCGAAGAAACGTTCACCCTCTTTTGGAGAACGGGTCTGTCCGTAAACTGTATCGCCGGTTTTTAAGTTGAAAAGACGAATCTGACTTGGTGAAATGTAAATATCGTCAGGTCCCGGAAGGTAGCTGTTCTGCGGACTTCTTAAAAAGCCATATCCGTCAGGAAGAATCTCAAGGGCACCGGAAGCAAAAATAATTCCGCCGTGCTCTGTATGAGCCTTAAGGATTACAAAAATCAGCTCCTGCTTCTTCATCGGTGCAAGATCATCGGCATTAAAACCGTACTTTATTGCAAGCTCACGAAGCTCGTGCATACCCATGGCAGTAAGGTCGTTGATTAAAAGACGAGGCTTTGATGCATTCTCGTCAGTTCCTTCGCCTGAAGGCTGCAAAACGGAAGGATCTACCTGTCCAGTTGGAACCGGCATTTCACTTCTATGCTCCTGGGAACGAGGAGTAAACTGCCTTGTTCCCTGCTTTTTATTGTTATAACGCTGGTTATAATTTTTCTGGAAAGAATGATTTTCGCCTGAATTCTGGGAGCCCTGAGCTGTCTCCCCTTCGTTTTCCTGATTCTGTTCAGGCTTTTCAGTTTTTTCAGTCTTTTCCGCGGTAACCTTTACAATTTTTCTCTTTGGTCTTACCGTAAGTTTTACAGGTGCACTCTCCGACTGAGTTCCTTCTTCCTGATTTTCAGAAGCGGAAACATTTACATCCTGTGAATAAGAATTTTCATCCTGGGAAATATTGTTGGATGAATCAAAAGATTCTGGCTGGGCTTCGTTGTCCGCCTGAGTCTGAGGTTCTAAAACCTCCGAGTCACTTTCTGAGCGCCGTTTTCTTAAGGCCATTCAAAAACTCCATTAATAATGATTTATGATTAAAAAATAAAAAAAGCTAAATAAGATTTGTATAAAAATTAGAATAATAAGTCATTTTAACTTTTAATCAGTAAAAAAGTCAAGGGAAAAAACAAAATTCCCAAAAAACACCTGCTTAAAAATCAGTTTATCGAAAACTCTCAAAGCGATAAACTCAAAAAAAATCCACCCTACTCAATAACATCCGAACGAAGAACCATTGCATTCTTATATTCTGCAGAAGAAACGCTGAAAAGATTTTCCTCAGGCTCAGCGTCAAGCATTGTAATCTGTCCTTCAAAATTTACATTATTTTCAATGCGGATTCTAGCGGTTTCAATATCACCGGTTACGCTTCCGCCACTGCAGATTTCAACCCGCTCTGAAGCACTTACATCCCCTGTAACTGCGCCGGAAATTACGATGGATTTTGCAGACATTTTTTCAACTGTACAGACAGCATCCTTTGCAATTTCAAGATTTCCAGTAGCCTTGATGCGGCCGTTAAACTTTCCGGTAATAATCAAATCGTCACTGAACTCAAGGACACCGTCAAATTCTGTTTCAGGACCAAAAACCGTAAGGGTGCGTTTTTCTTCTTCTAAAGTAGTTTTTTCAGACATAGGGTTATTTTATAGAAAAAACTCAACTTTCTCAAGCAATTTTTGCATAGTATTTTTTACACAAAAAAAGGCCGCCTGAAAAATCAGACAGCCTTTATATAACGCTTTATAATTTAATAATCGCTATTTAATATAGAACTTCCAGAAGTCGATATCACCGTCACCAACTGTAGCCTGGAATTTAGTTCCTGTTACTTCATAAGCAGCGTCAAGATTTTTCAATACCTCTTCATCTTTGCCTAGTTCTTCACCATAGCCCATATCACCAGCGGTA
Organism: uncultured Treponema sp.; assembly: GCA_946186185.1. Classification (GTDB taxonomy): domain Bacteria; phylum Spirochaetota; class Spirochaetia; order Treponematales; family Treponemataceae; genus Treponema_D. The sequence continues at coordinate 19,234 of CAMHMJ010000024.1, forward strand.
TCTACAGCCATTCTTTCATGAATAACATCCTCACTGATTTCCTTCCCTTCAAGATTAACTGTATACCACATTTCTGAACTACCTCGTACAGAATCAGAAGTCGCACCGCAAAAGGCAAGATAATACGGTTTTTCAGATCCGAATGAAGGAACTTCAAGACAGCCAGGTTCACGATCTTCAAGATAATCGTACATACAGCTTCCGTCTGGATACATTACAAATACATGAAGCTGTGCATCTTCATCACCATCATCGTCATCAAGAAGCTGAGGTCTGATATAAATCGGAACCTTTTTCTGGAAGAAGCGGACAGGAACAACATCATCCCAGGTTCTTTCCGGAGAAACGCTTGTTTTTGCATTTGTAATGGAAATATTGAGGGCAGTATCAACATAAGGAGTTGAAGATGTACCTGTATAGCTGATTTCTACCTTGATTCTCTTTGAAGCACCCGGTTTTAATGTCGGAATTACAAGATTTTTAATATCCTCGCTTGTTGATGAAGCTGGAGATACTATAAGATGATCTTCATCAGCACTGGTAATGGAAATGTGACCTGCACCACTCTTTACTTCACTGATGTTTGTAATACAGATTTCCATTTCGTATGATTTGTCCATTCCCTGGTAAAGATATCCGTCATCTTCGTCGACTAAATCACCAACAGGAGTACCGGTAACCTTAAGGGAATAGTCACCCTTGTTTACAACCGGAATTTTACCCATGGCAACACCGTCAGTTTCAATCTTCAAATCAGGAACTACGATAACTGCACCTTCATTTGAAGTAACGGTTACAGTCTGAACGTCACCTGCAACAGGAGCTGTAAGAGTAACTTTTCCGTCCTGATCAGATGTCTGTTCAGCTTGTTCATAACTTGTATATGTATTTGACTGTCCCTTCACTTTCAAACCATTTAAATTAAGTGTTGAAACAGCACGAGAAGATTCTGCAACTTCTTTTGTAAAACCAACAAGCTGAAGGGTATACTTAAGATCCTGTCCGCCATTTCTGAAGAAAGGAATATTTTTCCCATCGCTTTGATTTTCATCATAATCTAAAATCATTACACTTGAGGATGATTTTTTGAATTCTCCTAAAACATTCGACAATTTTTTATCATCCACAGTATTTCCTGCTTTACTGATAATTGTAATCGTCTCATCTGTTTTATCTTTAATTTCAAGTTCGGCTTTTATTTCATCGCCGTTTTCATCATAGCCTGAATAAGTTACATCCTTTTCCTGAATTTTAAGATGAGAACCGTCATACATACTGATCCATTCACCCCAGAAATAAGGGGGTGCAACAACATCAGATACTACTGTAACATTGCATGAAGAAGTAAGAATTCCGTCTTCACTTTCAACGATAATCTGAGCAAGCCCTGATTTGACAGCCGTAACTCGACCATCTTTTGACACTTTAGCAACATCTTCATTTGTAGATGAATATATTAGCGGAAGATTCATATTATTAATTACTTCAAGTGGTTCTGAAGTTCCTCGCACAAGCTTTAAGTCGGTCTTTTCAAAAGAAAGGCTGTCTTTATCAACAACCTTTACTTCAAAAACCTTTGAAAGCTCAAACTCTTCAACAGAAAGTTCAACCTTATAGGTACCCTTCTTGATTCCTTCAATAACAAACTCAGACCAGCCGTCCTCATCATCTGCACAGGAGTCTGTAAAATATGCCTCTACACCCTTTTTGTTATAGCTTTTTACGTTCATGTGAACGTAGTCAAAATCTGCATAGCTTGGAGCAGTAATGGCATACAGCGGGCGGGCCGTACTTCCAACATATACTGTAAGCTGACCTTTTACATCGATTCTGTCTTCACCCTCTTCCTCTGTAAACCAGTCACAGGAAGCAAGAGCAAAAAGACAGCCAATAATCAAAAAAATACCATAGAATAATTTCTGTTTTTTCATATTAACTCCGTTCTAAAAAATATAACATATTTTTGTAATTTTTTAAATAGCATAAATTTCAAGTTTAATAAATTCTACGTCAAAAATTGGCTACCGGTCGCGTCCTGCGGGTCAAAACCGCGCGCTAGCGCGCTAAACGCTGTTTGTGGCAAAGGAACTCATTAATTGCCGCTTTCGCGGCAGCCACAAACAGAGTTTTTTTGCCCGCATTCCGCTACCCTCCCGCCAATTTTGACTTATATTTACAAACTTGAATTTAGGGTTAAATACATAAACTTCAATCAAAAATTATTCTTGAAACTGCGGGGCAGATTTCTTCAAGGGGGGCGTACATTTTTTTGCATTCGGGGATGCTTTGAAGGAAGAAGGAGCCGTAGCGTTTTTCGTAAAGGCGGCGGTCAAGAACAACAACGGCGCCCCTGTCGGAGGAACGGCGCATAAGGCGGCCAAAGCCCTGACGGAATTTTACAATTGCTTCAGGAATGCTCAGTTCCATAAAAGGAGAAAGGCCTTTTTTCTGCAGGGCTTCACTTCGGGCTGCAAAAACCGGGTCATTTGGAACGGAGAACGGCAGTTTTACAATGATAACCTGAGAAAGGGAGCTTCCGGGAACATCGACTCCCTGCCAGAAGGAATCCGTTGCAAAAAGAGAGCTTTTTATATCATTTCTGAATTTTTCAAGAAGACGGGCATTGTCATCCAGTCCCTGCCTTAAAAGCGGGAAATCAGAGCCCCTGAGGTTCCGTTCCACCGCCTGCCAGGTCTGCCGCAAGGATTCGTAGGAGGTAAAGAGGACTAATGTCCGGCCTTCTGCTGCCATAATGAGCTTTGTAACTGCACTTTCAACCCACCCCTGAAATTTCATATCTTCAGGCAGGGGCGCATCCTTAGGCACCGCAAAAAGCGTATTTTTTGAATAAGGGAATGGCGACGGAAAATCCTCGGTTTTTACCCTCTCCTTCTCTGCAAAAAAAACTCCGTTCCGCTGCATCCAGAAAGAAAAGTTTTTTCCGGTACGAAGAGTTGCACTGGTGCAGACAACGCTTTTCATGGGCTCAAAAACGCCGGTGTTCATCAGAGGGGCAATATCAAGTGGAGTTCCGGTAAAAATTACATAGAACGTGTTTTCCGCATCCTTTTGAGCTTCCTGTGAAAGAGCCCTCTTCTGAATCCAGAAAACAGTTTCTCTTTTTTCATCCCACATGGAAAAATCATGAAGAACAGTGCAGGCATCTTCCAGGCGGCGGAGCAGAAGATTCGTTTCCCAGTAAACAGGTTCATTTTTCTGCTTTTCATCAAGAGCTTCCATAATTTCCCGGGCCAGATTGACAAAGGTATCTATGGTTTTTGAAAGAGTCTGTGCCAGAGATACAACAGGTCCAAAGGCCCGGGCAGAACCTTCATAAAGCCGGAGAGTGGATTCTGCGGAAAGTAAATCCAGGGCAGCTGTTTCAAGATTTGTTAGTTCTTTTTTTATTCTTGAGGTAAGCTCTGAAAAATGAGAGGCTTTATCTTCCGAATTCGAAAGGATTGCCAGAGTACAAAGATAGCCCTGCTCGCTTGTCTTCCTTTTTCTATAGAGGGTATTCAGGGGTTTTAAAATCTTAAAACGGTTAAAGGAGGAGCTGAAAAAGCTGGTGGCGGCGCTTTCAATTCCGTGGGCTTCATCAAAAATCACATGGCGGTATGGAGGAAGAACCATAGCATCCTCCCAGGAGCCGGAATGAAGCCGGGCATCGATGTCGGCAAACAAAAGGTGATGATTTACAACTATAATATTTGCATTCAATGCCTCTTTTCGTACCCGCATTACAAAACACTCAGCGTGGTACGGGCACTTCATTCCCATACAGGCATCACTTTCTGAGCAGATGCGGCTCCAGAGCTGTTCTGGCGGCATAAAGGTCAGGTCTGAACGGCTTCCGGTAGGCGTTGCCTCAACCCACTGTGAAAGTTTATCCAGAACATCCGCGTCGTCAAAAAGCTCCCGCTGAGTATTCACTTCAAAAAATCGGCGTTTACAGACGTAGTTGTTCCGCCCTTTCAAGAGAATGTATTTTACTTTTTTCCCAAGGATTTTCTCCGCCATGGGAATGTCTTTTTCGCAAATCTGACTCTGAAGATTTATTGTTCCGGTGGAAATTACAACCCGGCTTTTATTTTTATCCGCCCAGAGTATGGAAGGAATTAGATAGGCAAAGGATTTACCTACTCCGGTTCCGGCTTCAAAAACACCGATGCCGCTGTTATTAAAAATCCTGGCAATTCCTGCCAAAAGCTGAATCTGAACCTTTCGTTCCTCGTAATTTTCAGAGATTTTGGAAAGAGGCCCCTCACTTGAAAGATAAAAACAGGCTTCTTCTTCATCAAGCTTCTGGATTTCCCGGAGCTTTACCGGCTCAACCACCACATAGACATTTTCAACCTGATTATCGATTATGTAAAAGCCCTGGGCATTTTCACTTGCAATCTGGGCCACATGAATATCTGCATCTGACGGAGTAAGATTTCCTCCGGGATGATTGTGAATTAAGACAGAACAGTTACGGGCTTCCTCTACCTGCACCGGCACCGAAGATTCGTTTCCATGGGCCGCATCTGTTACGGAAACAACAATGCCTGAAGAATCTATTGTTCCCGCAAAGAAAACTTCATTTCCATCATAAGACCATATGGTTTTACGAATATTTTCGAGAACTTCCTGACTGAATAATTCCTGGGCCGTTTTTTTCTGCATACGTATATAAGACGAAACTCTGTCTGACAGAGCTGTTTTTTACAAAAAAAATGGGCTGCCACAAGACAGCCCTTTACATCTCCTACGGGAATTGAACCCATGTTGTCGGGATGAAAACCCGATGTCCTAACCACTAGACGAAGGAGACATAGGTATTTCTACCGAGAGATAATATATAAGAGAGAAGAAAAAATGTCAATAGACAGGTAGCCGTTTTGCTGTAATTTTAGAAAAAGTCCTGATAGCACAGACTGAAAGCGCAGCAGGATAGCAAAACCCTGCTGATGATTTCTAAACCTTCATGTCAAATTTTGAAACCAGTTTGTCATGAAGCACCTTCAGACCTTCATCTTCAAGGCCAAGCTTTTGGGCTGCAACAACATCTGCCATGGCATTTTCATACTGGTTTAATTCGTAATAGGCAATGGCGCGGCGGTAGAAGGTATGAGACTGATATTCATTCAAATCCAGAGAGCGTGAAAAACATTCAACGGCCTTCTGATACTGGTGCTGAATGGAGAAAACAATTCCTTCATAGTAAATTGAACGGAAATTATTCTTATCGTACTCAAAGGAAAGATGGAAATCGTTTACCGCATTTTCGTAATCGTTCTGGGCAAAATATGCCATTCCCCGGTGCTTATGGATTACGGAAAGAACGATATTGTTCGGCTTAGGTTCCGATTCAATGATTTTTGTGTAAATGAAAACAGCGTTTTTCAAATCACCGGTATTGTGGGCATGAATAGCCTGAAGAAGAAGTTCGTCGATTGTTCCCGCAACATAAGGATTAACCCGTTCAATGTGAGTTTCCGTATTTTTTTCACGATTTTCATCAATATTCGTAAGATCATCGGCAATCTGATAGAAGCTTCTTCGCCGTTCATTCATTTCAGACTGAAGCTTTTTCTGATAGTCCCGGATTTCCTGAAAGATAATATCTGCAAGAGAAAGGGATGCATTCATGGAAGCAAGCTTTCTTCGTAACGGCAGGTCAAATGGAGTAAACTCAGTTTTATAGATAAGCTCGTGTTCAACCTCGGCCCAGGCGTCCTGAAGAATGGTGCGAATCTGAATTTCACAGACAAGATCCTGTGGAATAACGATATTTTCAGGAAGGTTCGCCGGAATACAGCTTTCCGGGATTGCAACCAGAACATGAACGGACTCGTAACCGAATTCCTTAAAGCTCTGGGACGCTCCCTTCACCTCGATTTCCTTGATATCAAACAAATCTTTCAGCTGTTCCTGCACAACGGAAATATCCTCAAGGAAAGCGCAGATAATTCGAATTCCCATCATATCTGTAAGACAAACCAAATTCTCCGTACTGGCCGCTTCATGAGGCTTCTGTCGTAAAAGTTTTTTATAGTAACTTGGAAAACTTTTAATACGAGCCTTAAATGTAGGCTGGCTTGAAAGGGAAATTTTCTCTTTAAGAATATTCTGAATACTACCCATAATCTGATTCAGATATGGAGAATAGTTTTCATAGGTATTTTTAATTTTTGTCTTAGCAGGAATCGAATTATACATTGCACACCTTTTAACACAACTGTTCAAGGCTGGATTCTATTAAAGTCCTGATACAGTCGTTTCCCGGAATGATTTTTATTTTTTGTCAAAATAAAAAAAGGCACTTCCTAAGAAGTGCCTTCCCCTACAGATTAAATCTGATTATTTTTCATCTCCAGAAGCTGATGACTGTGAACCGTAGTTAGTGTCTGGGTTCAAAGTTTCTTCGAAGTGATCTTCAGTAGCCTGCTTAGCTCTTTCGAGGTAGCGGTTAACCTGTTTGTTTCCGAAAAGCTGCATTTCAGCTGCCTGTCTTTCGGCTTCTTTCTTACCAATGATTCCCCAAAGGTCTTCATCAGCAATATCACGATCAGATGTAAGAATTGCTTTGTCGTAGATTACACGAACATCTTTGAAATATCCGATGAAATCTCCACCAATGTGAGCAGCATCACGTGTAATCTGGAATCCAGTGAACTTAACGAATGGAAGTCCTCTTGGATAGATTGGATATACACGAATTTCGCGGTTACGGATTTCTGAAATGTACTGTGGGTTGTTCCATGTGAGAGTTTTCCAACCGTCGAACATGAGATATCCCATGAAGTAGCGGCGTTCAACACCATCAGTATCCTTAAGGAGAACATAAAGTCCCTCAGGATAGTTCATACCCATTGTGATAACTGCAATTGATTTTACAGTTCCAACATTTTTTACAACACCATAACCATCTTCAAAAAGTGTCTTGTTAGTAGCCTTTTCTTCGTCTGTTGGTTCCTGTCTGTTACCATTTTCATCTGCTGATGACATTTTTTCATAAGCAGGAATTTCAAACGGAGGTTTGATGTAAGCGTATGCGTTTGAGTTCCATTCAGGGAAAACAACACGAACACCCATTACGTTCTTTCCAGCAAAGCTCTGGCTTGAGTCGCTTCTTACAGGAGCAGCAACAACAGTAGAAAGTCCGAGGCTCTTAACTGTGCGTGCAGAAGAATTGAGCGAAACTTCCCATTCAGGAAGAGCAAGCGATGTCTTCATAAGATCTTTCTGATCCTGTGTGAAAGTAGCGCCAGCTGAAACAGAATAATCCATTACTGTACGACTGTTCTGGGTAGGATTTCCATCTTCATCAGAAACGCAGTCAGCATCAAGCAATGTAAAATCGATAAGCATTGATTCATCAGCAAAAGCTGTGAAACTTGCAAGCAGCATACCTACTGCTGTCAATAATAAAGTCCTCTTCATTAGAAGCTCCTTTAAACTAGTTCGATGTAGCCTTGTATATAATTTATTATCTCTTATGACACTCATTTTGTCAACGCTTTTTATAATTTGAAAACGAGAAAAAATCAGTATTCATAAGGTTTATGGCCTTCAATAAAAACTTCCACCTTTTTTACGGACGGAAAATTTGTATAAATATTTTTTTCAAAAAGTGAAATTCCTTTCTTGAAATCAGAAAGCGGGCCTTTAGAAACCAGCATGTCCTGGGAAAGATCTACATAAAGCACACCTTCCCTTTCAAAGCAGGAAAGAACCCGGGTTCCAAGGGCAAAAACCGGCATACAGTGCTCTGAAACCGGTCCTAAAAGAAGCTCACTTACATAGTTTTCGATTTTTTTGTCTCCGGAAAGAGGCGGAAGATAGCGCCGTTCGATGGAGAGACCTGAAGAATCCGTGCTCTGGAAGATAAAAACCTTTCGGAAGCCGGGAAATTTCAGAATGTAAATCAAAAGGGAGACTGCAAATAAAACAACGGTAACGGAGGTTACAGCTATATTTTTTGCAGAAAAAATTTCTTTATTCATTTTCATTTTGTTGATGTAAATCCTCTTGAGCGTTCAAAATGTGTTACAAACGCCTGAATACCATTATATATTCCTGTTGATGATTTTTTCAAGTATTCAGGATTTGAAAGATTTATGGCTTCCTTTTCATTTGTAACAAATCCGATTTCGATTAAGACTGCCGGCATGTTGGAATTGCGGACAACAAACCACTCCTCCGCCTTAATTCCCCGGGCTTTTGAAACAGAACCAATCTGAGCCTGAAGGCCGTCCATAATGAACTTGGACATCAGAATACTTTCTGTCGTGTACTCCTCTTCCATCATGGAATTCAGGATTGGAAAAAGGGTTTTATCGTCCTCGGCACGGGATTTATCGATTACAGTGCGCCTGTACCCCGGAGAAAGATACCAGACCTCATAGCCGCTGGCCTTTTTATCCAGGGAAGCATTGCAGTGAATTGAAACATAGAGCACGGCTTCGTTTTCTTTGAGCTTTACTCCGTTTGCAATGTCGGTTCTTTCACCCAGGGTAAGATATTTATCGGTATTACGGGTCATGATGATTCGTTTTTCAGGATAGGCTTCCTTGAGCTGTCCGTAGAGGATTTTTCCCACCGACAGAACCACATCCTTTTCCTGAACCTTAAGAGGCTTTCCGCCCACAGTAAAGGAACCGGAAGCACCAGGATCCTTTCCGCCGTGCCCCGGATCTAAGAGGATTGCACCGATTTTAAACGGACTTTCCTCCGTGCTTTCCTTAAAGAGATTTTCAACGGTTCCCATAAAGGAAGTGCTTACAAAAATTTCTCCGTTTTTAATAACCGGACTTTCTGTTTTTGTAAGAAGTGCTGAATCATACATCACAAGTTCAGAACCTTCCCGGAAGGTAATCTGATGTCCGTTTTTCTCAAGAATTCCAAGGGAAGAAAGGCTGTCCCAGTAAACCGTAATCCCCTCCTCCTTTGCTTTTTCAAAAAGAGAAAGATTTACCTCTGCAGCAAAAAAAGGAAAGTTGAGAAAAAGTAAAACTGCTGTAAAAAATGTCTGTAATTTTTTTGTTTTCATTTATTATTCCTTGCAATTTTTTTCTGAATCTGAAATATCCGCTATGTACAAAGCGCCCTGAAGACCGCCCCTGAAAAAGGAAGTCCAGAACTTTTTTCCGCTCATGGCAGGATGAACCGTGGCAATTTTATCAAAAGCAGCAATTTCTTCTGCGGCAGTCAGGTAATTAAAGCCTGTTTCCGGAAGGAAAAGGGCTTCTTTTACATAATCCGGCGCATTTTCCAGAGGTGAAGCATTCTTTTTGATTTCAAAATCTGCCTTCCCTTCAAGTTTTTCTTTAATTTCTGTATATGCGGAATATGCGCAGGGAGGGAATCCCTTTTCGCTTTTTTCTTCAATTCCCTTTAAGAAAGCTTCTGTTTTCTGATTTGGAGCTTGAAGACGGTACACAAAAGAAGCTGCTTTTTTTTCAGCAGATTTAACGGCCGTTTCATAATCCGCTGAAACTGAAATTACATTTCCGCATTTCTGAACGTTGTTCCGGGGGAAATCAACTTCGCTTCCCTCCGTAAACCCCCGGGGGAAAACATCTTTTACACAGGAAGAAGCAGCATCAGCGGAAACTGCAGCGCCTCCAGAACAATTAGTGGCGCCAGAAGCCACACAAGATTTTTCCACAAGCAAATCCACCGGCAAATTCGCAGGCAGCTGGACAATTTCCTTAATTTTTCCGGGAATAGAAATCCAGGCACGCTCTGCGCTCACTTTTACAGAAGGGATTTCGTAAATTTCAAAGGGACTGTCTTCAATATCCAGTTTTACGCGCTTTGAAAGAAGCTCATCAGGTTCCATACCCACGGCGATTTTCAAGGCTTCTTTTGTAAGAAAAAAATCTGAAGAATAAGGGAAAGTCCAGCCGGACATATAGCCGCCGGAAAGACGGGCTGCAATTTCACCGATTTGGGCGCCTTTTTTTGTATATTTAATATCAGCCTTTGCAACACCTTCTGTCAGTCCAAGGGCTTTGATTCCCTTTGAAAAGCAGCGTAAAAGTTCAGTTTTCCTGCTTTCGTCTATTTTTGAAGGCATTGTGTGGCCGGTTTCAATAAAGTACGGCGGATAATAGATATGTCTGTCTGCAAAACCGGTTATTGTAAGGGTATTTTTGTAAACCACGGCATCAATGGAAAACTCAGGGCCTTCCATATATTCTTCTATCATAATTGTGCGGGAGCGGGAGTTTTCAAAGGCGGACTGTATTGCGCTTTCCGCTTCATCTTCATCCCGGACTAAACGGCAGCCCCGGGCTCCCATATTATCGCAGGGTTTTACAACGCAGGGAAAACCGATTTTTTTTGCAAGAGCAATTGCCTCAATGGAAGCGGCACCTTTGCCGCCGGAGGCGCCAGCTTTATCTTCGCCCTCATTACCGCCCTCATTAACATAGTAAAAATCTGGAGAGGGAACCCGGTTATTTTTGAAACAGGTGCGCATGAGGCTTTTATCGCTGGAATTCATGGCGGCAGAAAAGGTATGAGCATGAAAGCCTAATTTTTCTGCGGCGTAAGAAACGGAAGCCGAAAAATCCGTTCCGGCTGTAAAAATTCCCTTTAAATTTTGTGTTTCTTTAAGCTTTTTTGCATACTCATAGATTCCTTCCTGGTCTTTTAAGTCAACGGGAGAAAATTCATCTGAAAGAGGAACGCATAGAGCCATATTATCCCTGTCTACGGAAAATATTTTTAGTCCCAGTTCCTTAGCGGCAATAAATGCAGGCTTCTGCAAAAGACCGCAGCCAAGAATCAGGACTGAAGCCTTGTTGTTTATATATGTTTCACTCATTTTAGTTTTCCTTAACGCAATAAATTTCAACCGTATCACCCAGAGACTTTACGCTGCTGACAAGCTTACAGAAATTGAAGGGCAGGCTTCCTTTTGAATATCCGTGTTTTTTTATGTAGGGGAAGCGTTCCGGATGATGTCCTGTCGAAACAACTTTGACAACCTTAAATCCAAATTCCTTAAGAATTTTTGATGCTTTTGAAGGTTCCCAGATTGAATAGTGGTCTTTCGGACTGTTCCTGAAAAATTCAGCTGTATTCCGCTTTCCGCTTACCCCTTCAAGGGACGGAGTTGAAAAGGCAAAAACACCGCCCTTTTTCACCAGGGAAGAAACCTTTCTAAGCACGCTCTGAAGGTCCTTAAAATGTTCAATGACAAACCACATGGTTACGGCGTCAAAGCCCGGAATTCCAAATTCCGCAACGCTGTCAAAATCCGGAAAGGCCGATTTTACGCAGGGAATCAGAAGAGTATTCTGAACATAGGAAACGGCTTCCTCAGAAATATCGGTCCCGAAAGGAAGCCATGCATCCTCCTGACAGGCCTTCAAAAACGGACCGTAGGCGCAGCCGATATCCAGAACCACAGGCCGGGACTTTTCGTGAACTTTTAAAACCGAGTTAATTTCCTGAATACGGCGGAGTCCATTCTTTTTAATGGAAACAAAATCTTCAAGATAGGTTTTTCCGTACTGTTTTTTGTATTCTTCGGAAAAATATTCTTTTCCATAGGACATTTCGCCGTCAACAGAGAAAGAAATATACACCATCTGGCATTTTGAACAGCGGCGGAAGGTTCTTTCTTTTGTTCTGAAGACAATTTTGTCTGATTTTTCCTGCTTTTCATGAGGAATCTGGCAAACAGGACACATAAAGCGCTCGGAATGGGAAAGAAACTTTATAAATGAAGGAAGAGTCTGCTTTTCATCCGGATAGTCGGCCACAGCGGCTGAGAAAGAGCTGGAGTCCTCTGTTTTCTGCAAAAGGCCTTCCACATAAGCCCTGTCATAATCTGAATCCAGTTTTTTTTCTTCAAACAGGGAAAAGCCGTATTTTTCAGAAAGCTTTTCATGAAGCCGTGTTATTGGGAAAAGAATTACATTTGTATTTGCACTCAGGGCTTCATAGGCTGTAAAACCGTAGTGAGTCAAAACCAGGTCATAAAGGTAAAGGGTTTCCTTTAATTCAGGAACAGGCTCTAAAAGCTTAATAAAACCTTTGTTTGAAAGTTCCATTAAAACCGGGTTTTCGAATATTTCATTCTTTCGTGCCCCTGGAACAATTACGGAAACCTCAAGAGAACTTTTTGAAAAATAAAGGGCAGTTTTTTCAGTCCAGTGACCGGCATCTTCACCACCAAAGCTGATAAGAATTTTCTGAATATTTTCAGGCTTTCCCTCTCTTTTATTTTTTGAGCCCTCAATGAATTCCGGTTTGGTAAAGTTTGCCTTCCTGTCCAAGCCTTCTGATGGAATTACATCTACAAGATAATCTGAGTTTTCGTGGAAACCTGAGCCTTCATCGATGGAAACCACCGTTCCCCGGGTCCTCAGGAGCTCCAGAAAGCCTTTTTCACAGGAGAACATATCGGTAACGATTAAAGAATATTCGTTTATTTCAGGGAAGGTAAAAACTATCTGGTAATCTTTAAAATCCGGATGAGAGGCGCGGAAGCCTTTGATAAATCCTTGTGTCTCCGGAAGACCTTCCGAATGGAGCTGATCAAGATTTATATAGACAAAGCCGTTTATCTCATTTGCAAGAGTAAGGCAGCGCTTCAAATGCCCCGTTCCCTGCCCTTTTTTTATCGAAGGAATAAAGAGTACTGTGTCCGTTACAGTCCTGTCTTTTACGGCGCTGACAATTTCTTCGGTTGTATAGGGTTCCACCGGGAAAGCTCCGTTGGAAAGCTTTTTTACAACGCTTACTGCCCTTCTGTAATCCTGGGGCGTATCGATTGTAGTTCGCAGTTCCGGATAGTAAAAGCGGGACGGTGCCTTGGTAAAAAGAGAAACAAAGGTATTTTTATGGTTGTACAGCGAAGGACCTACATGCTCGTGGTCAAAGCTGTCTTTTGTAAGGGTTCTGGCAAGAAGAAGGGAGTCCGCCCTGAAAATTTCAACGCCGGAACCGTGAGGAAGCCCCGTCCATGTCATATAGTCAACTTTTGAAATCCGGGATTTTTTTTCAAATTCTTCGCACAATAGGCCGGCTGCTTCGTAGAATAAAAACGGATTGTCCGCCGTTGCACGAAGCACCGTTTTACAGCCCAGTTTTTCGATTAAAAGGCAGTATCGTTCAAGAACATCCTCCAGAGGACCTTTAAAAAGCTCGTAACCCATTTTTTTAACGATGGGTAAAAGAGTGTCGTAGCTGTCTTCATCGGTTGCAACATAATAATATTCCGCATTAACCTTTTTCATTGAAGCCAGAGTCCACTCTAAAACTGTGCGGCCACCCAAATCCTTTACGGCTTTTCCGGGAAGCCTGGTTGAGGAAAGTCGGCACTGAATTATTACGGCAAGTCCTTTTGGATTATAGTTCATTTTGTAACCACCCAGTTTTCAATCAGAGTTTTTGCATCTGTTTTAAATCTGTATTTGTTAAGGCGAACCCAGCGGCGCGCCTGCTTGAACTGAGAAATAGTTTCTACAAATCCGCTTGTAGAATGAAGGGCAAACCTGAAGAAAGAAAGGTTTGAAACATATCCGTGATCTTCCTTGAATTTCGGAAGGAGATTTTTAATGTAAAATTTTATGTAGGAAAGAGACCGTGTTGAATCAAGAATCGGCGCTTCCCCGGAATAGGAAATTTTAAAGGAAGGAGAAATCGTAATTTTCTCTCCCCAGAGCCAGGCGCGCATGGAAAGATCTGCATTCTGCCAGTAAGCGGATTCTATTGTGTAATCGTAGCCTCCCAGGAGAATGAATTTTTCCCGGTTATAGAGTCCGCAGTAATCAAAAGGAAAGAGAGTTGAAAGTCCTTCCGTGATGTAATTTGCCTGGGTCAGACAGAATCGTCCTTTTACAGCCTCTGGCATGATGTTTACTAAAACAGGAGCCCCTGAGGCTTCGTAAAGTCGTGGAACAACGCAATAGGTTTTATCCTTTGTGAGGTTTTCTGCCAGGTTTGCAGTTAAAATATTCTGAGGAATGTGCATTGAATCCCGCAAAACAAGAACGTAAGGAGAAGAAATTTCTGACATGCACATATTGATGAGCTCACCGTCGTTTGTGCCCTTTAATGGAACTACAAACTTAATTGAAGGATAACGGCGGGACAAATCTTCAAGGTTGTAGCTGTCCGGTGCAGGCTCAACGGAAATAATTGAACGGAAACCGCAGCTTACAAGATTATCAAGAGCCTGAAGCCTTAAGTGTCCGCCGTTAGTATTGAGCATAATTACAGAAACATTCAGCTTCCAGGAAAGTGGCGACGGCTCTCCTCCCAGAACGGTGCGGTCTATCTGATGTTCATTAAAAGTTAAAGGTATAGAATTCATCGCATTTCTCACATTCACAACAGTATTTATTTTTTAAATGATTCTTAAATTCTTCGTCAGATTTTCTGAAAATTTCTTCAAGCTCGTTTTTAAAGGCATTTCCAAGAATATTGGTTACGGTGCGGTCGCTGCTTCCGGCACAACTGCAGTTTCCGGCGCTGATGAAGTTTCCTGCGCACTCCCGGCACAGAGGAACTGTTCCATCTGCGAAAATGCTCATGTCCCGCCTTAAGTGATAGCAGGCATTTCGTTCAAGAGGTGAAAGGTCTGCACTCTTTCTTTCCGGAAGGAATCCGCAGAAGGTTGAATATTTTTGAATCAGCACTTTTCCCTTGGAAGGACTGTTTTTGTCGCTCCAGAAGCGCCAGAAATTTTCAAGTTCTTGTTCATTTTCGTTCATCCGTACAAACTGAGGATAAACTGAGTCCGGAAAGTATTTTTCAAGAATTGAGACGGCAGAAATTGCTTTATTAAACAGATTTCCTGCCTCCTCTGGCTTACCACCGCGAATAGAAGCGTACATTTCCGGGCTTACGGCATCCAGGCGGACAATCCAGATGAATTTTCTTTCAGAAGTTCCTGCACCAGAACTGCATTCTTCCTGCAAAGCCTTAAGCTTCTGGCACAATTGTTCAGAAACCAAAAGACCGTCGGTTTCAATAAGGAGATTGAGGGCAGGCATTGAAAAAACAGCCCTACAAAAATCAGTGAAATCAGGGTGAAGAAGCGGTTCTCCCAACAAGGAAGGACAAATCCAGGCTTCCCTGGAAAAAGCGCTTATTTTTGAAATCAGAGATTCAATTTCCGCCTTAGACATATCTGTTTTTTCACCGGAAAAAGCGGCCGGGCTTTCAGGCTCGTAAACAGGGGTAAAATTCCTTTTTGAAGTAATCTGAAGGCTATAATATGAAGGAACCGTTTTGTAGATTTCAGGAGTATTTTTTATTGTAGAAATAATCTGTTCCTCAGAAAGCTTTTCTACAGGCGAATTCCCGCAAGTCTCCTGAACTTTTTTATGAAATTCAAGGGAGCTTTTAAAATCAAGGTAAGAAGCCGTACAAAAGCTCAGGCGAAGAAGGGACAAATCCTCATCGCATATGCAGGTTTCAATTTCATACTGATTGATATCAAGCTTTAAAAAGTCGAAAACCGATGTTCGTTCAATTTTTTTAAGGCCTGCGTCTTTATAAGTTTCCTTTGAAAGCTCCAGGAGAATTTTTACAGTTCCAGCATTCAAAATCTCAGGAGTAAAACCGTAAGGATAGCCGTCGGCAAAGGTATACTCGGCCTTAAACTCTGTCTGAATGCCGATTATTTTTTCTGTAAGAGGCACATTCAAAAATGGTGTATCGGCATAGGAAAAAACTGCATTTTCTGCCCCTGCTTCTTCCAAAGCCTCAGACAGCCCCTTAAAAAGTGAAGAAACTGAATTATCTTCAATATATTGAATACGGATACAGCCGGCATCAGCGTATTTTTCAAAAAAAGCCTTGAGGGAAGCAGAAGTTTCGTTCATTTTTGTTTTTTCACCAGAAAGCACAACCGAGGGCAAAAGCACCACAGGTGCCTTCAACTCTCCCCCTTCACAGGAGCCGGACACATGACCTTCCCCTGAAGGAGTGTTTTCTTTGTCCCCAAGATTATCCCCGGAACATACAGCTTTTGCCCAGTTCAAAGCCAGATCAAAGGCATTTTTGTTATCAAAAGAGTTATCTGAAATATAACGGCAGTTTTCATCCGCATAAAAAATTACAAGAGTCTTCATCTCTTAAATCATCGGCAATCTGTTGAATAAGTTGAATTGAATGTATAAAATCAATATATGACAAATTCGAATTTTTCAGGTGAAAAAGTTTTTTCTGTAACCGAACTGAATACAATGATTCGGGATGTTCTTGAAGGAACCTTCCCCGTAATAAAGCTTGAAGGCGAAATTTCAGGCTTTAAGCCCCATTCTTCCGGACATCTTTATTTTTCTCTAAAAGATTCAACATCTTTAATCAGCGCAGTAATGTTTCGGGGAAGCGCACAGTACCTTCAGTTTGCTCCAAAGGACGGAATGAAGGTTCAGGTTTCAGGAAAAATTTCTGTATATCCGCCTCAGGGAAAATACCAGCTTGTAATTACAAAAATGTCCATTGCAGGCGAAGGCGCCGTACTGAAAATGCTTGAAGAACGAAAACGAAAGCTTTTTATGGAAGGACTTTTTGCCCAGAAACACAAGAGGGAACTTCCCTTTTTTCCGAGGACAATCGGAGTTGTAACCAGTCCTACCGGAGCCGCCCTTCGGGACATTCTTCAGATAACAAAGCGCAGAAATCCGGGAGTGAATGTTATCGTTTTTCCCTGCCTTGTTCAGGGAGAAGGAGCAGCTAAAACAATCGTAGACCAGATTAAAAACGCAAATGCAATGCTTTCTGGTGGAAACAACGGCAAAACTGGTCAGGCAGATACTCCGGAAGCCCCACAGGCAAGGGAGTCCGGAAAAACACACCTTTGCGATGTTTTAATCGTTGGTCGGGGCGGCGGCTCTCTTGAAGACCTGCTGCCTTTCAGCGAAGAAAGCGTTGTGCGGGCAATTTATGAAAGTGAAATTCCTGTAATTTCCGCCGTAGGACACGAAATTGACTGGGCCTTAAGCGATTACGCCGCAGACAAACGGGCTCCTACCCCTTCCGCCGCCGCAGAGCTTGCAGTTCCCCAGAAAATCGATATTTTACAGACAATAAATTATTACCAGAACGAGCTTGTAAACACCATCAACGGAAGAGTTGAAAAAATCAAGCTGACCCTCAGAACCTTTGAGCCGGAAAGCCTTGAACTGAAATTCCGTTCAATTCAGCAGCCTCTTTTACAGCGCCTTGATAATGCAAAGGAAGATATTGAAGAGGCCATGAAGCTGAGGATTAAAGATACAAGAAAAATCGTAGAAAACTGCAGGAATCTTCTTGAAAGCTCCAGTCCCCAGACAATTTTTGACAGGGGCTATTCAATGGTTCGGGACAAGGCTACCGGCAAAATTATCAGAAAAAGCACTGAAGTTAAGGCCGGCAGCGAAATAGAAATAATTCCGTCAAAAGGAAAAATCGACGCCACCGTAAACAGCGTGGTACTTTAGGATAGATATTAAATAGAGGCGAATGCAGAGAATGCAAACAGTAATTCAAAACTAGCGTAAGCGGGGTTCCTTTATGGAAAACACTCAGCCACCGCGAAGCGGTACTACCGTTTTCCATACGGGGTTCCCGCTGAGAGCCAGTTTTGAAGTAAATTTTATAATTCCCTGCATTTGACTCCTTAAGAGGTAACTATATGGCTAATTTTGAAGAAAATCTTTCGAGACTGGAAAATCTCACCCAGGATATCAAGAGAAGTGACATTTCCCTTGAAGATGCCCTGAAAGATTTTGAAGAAGGCATTAAGCTTGCAAAAACACTGGAAAAAGAAATTGACAGAATCGAAGGAAAAATCCAGATTCTGATGAACCAGCCTGCTCAGAAAGGCGGAAATGCTGAGCTGGACTTATTTTCTGCCGTAGGAACAAGCGGAAGCCAGGGTGCTCCGGAAGAAGGCCTCAGACAATGAGCAGAGAAAGCCCTGTAAAACCCCTGAACGCAGAAGTTGCACGGAAAATTGCAGCCGGCGAAGTAATTGACCGGCCCTGCTCCATTGTCAGGGAATTAATGGACAATGCGATAGACTCAAAAGCAGACTCGATTACAGTTGAAATCACTGGCGGTGGAATTGAAAAAATCCGCGTTGTAGATAACGGCTGTGGAATGACAAAGGAAGATTTGATTTCTGCAGCCCGGCCTCATTCCACCAGTAAAATCAGGTCCGAAACCGATTTATTAAAGCTTTCAACCCTGGGTTTCCGTGGAGAAGCCCTGGCTTCAATTGCAGCCGTTTCCCGGCTTTCAATAACAAGTGGCGGCTGGAAAATGAAAGCGTCCATTACGGAAGACCATGTAATCGAAAAGACCCCTGAATTTGAAGGAACCATCGTACAGTCCGAAGGGCTTTTTGAAAATATACCTGCACGCAGGGTTTTCCTAAAACGGGAAGCAACAGAAGGAATTCTCTGCAAAAACATGTTTGTAGAAAAATGCATTCCCCAGCACGAGAAAGCCTTCAGGCTGATTATAAACGGGGAAGTAAAAATGAATCTTCCCAAAAACCAGTCCTTAAAAGAACGCTTTCTTGAGGCAAGTGAAATAAAAGAAAATTCTACCCTTTTCTATCAGGTAGACGGGAAAAGCTCTGATAAAAAGGACGACTGGTCTTTTTCCGTAATAATCGGAGAACCGGGAATAAGAAGACCCAACAAAAAAGATATTCAGATTTTCTTAAACGGCAGAAAAATTCAGGACTATGCCCTGGTTCAGGCTATTGAATACGGCTGCAAGGGTTATTTTCCAAACGGAACCTTTCCTGTTGCCGCTGCCTTTATTCAGATTGACAGTTCTCTGGTTGACTTTAATATTCATCCGGCTAAAAAAGAGGTAAAATTCAAGGATATTGCAGGTCTTCACCACGGGCTTTCAAGTACCCTGGCCGCCTTCTGGCAAAAATATACGAACAGAACCATGAAGGCTTCTTTTTTAGGAAGCGAAAAGACAGGTACTCCGGATAATGGGGCTAAAAATACAAGTTATGGCTCAAGCAGCACATCCTCAGGCCTTCAAACCTCTTCAGCCATTCAAAACTCTTCAGGAACCAGCGCAATCTCAGGCCTTAAAACCACTTCAGGCCTCAGCATAAAATCAGGCTCAGACTTCCTTCCTGAAGTTTTTTCCACCCGCTCAAGCTATTCAGAACCAAGTGAACTCTGGAAACGTACAGCCTTCTCCCGCTCTGTTTCCTTCAGTTCCCCTTCAAATAATGCAGCCAGTGTTTCCTCAAATAAAGCCGTTTCCGACAGTCACAACCTCTCATCGACGGAAAGCAGTTTCAGTTCAGCTACAGCCGCTGTACCGGGAACCGCAGCCGAAAGGACTTCCTATATAAAAGAAAAAATGGATGAAATAATCGGTCTGTATAATTCCGGGTCCTCAGAACCGGAAGAAAAAGCAGCTGAACTTTCCTCATCAACAAGAAATTCCATATCTGAAAAACCGGCTCAAGAAAATACCCGACAAACAGAGACGACCGCAGGCAAAAATTATGCAGACAGCTCAGTAAATTCTAAAACTGCTGAAAACCCGGTTTCTCTTTCCGGGGAAGAATACAAAAAATCTGCTTCTAATGCCCCGGAAGCTGATACCTTTCAAGCAGATGCCCCGCAAGCAGAAACTCCTGACTTCCACAGCTTTCATCTTTTAGGAAGCGCCCTTGGAACCTTTATCATTGCCGAATATCAGAACGCCCTTTACATCATTGATAAGCACGCCGCCCACGAGCGCATGATTTTTGACAGAATAATGAATGAAAAATCCACGGAACAGCAGCTTTTAATTCCATATGTAATTGAAACAAAGGACGAAGCCGAAGACAAGTATCTTGAATCAATTCTTGGAGAACTTAAAAAAGCCGGCTTTACCGCCCATAAAAAATCTGAAGGAACCTGGGAATTTACCACCCTGAACGAACGCTGGAAAGGAAGCGAAGAGGACCTGGAACACGCACTTTTTGACAAAAAAGTAGCCCCGAAAGATTTACTCTACTCCATCGCCGCAATGACCGCCTGCAAAGCCGCCGTAAAAGACGGCTGGACTCTGGCTGACAGCACCGCCGAAGAAATCGCAAAGGGAGCCCTCTGTCTTAAAGACCCTCACTGCCCTCACGGACGCCCCTGCTATTTTACACTGACCCGGGAAGAACTCTTCAAGTGGGTCAGAAGAACGGAATAGTTTTTTGATGATATTTTTTCGCAGATCATTTTCCAGGCACTTTACTTTATCGAATTTAAAAGCTGCTGAACCTCAGCGGCCTTGAACCCCGGATTTTTTTCCTGAACAACAATAAAGTACTTTTCAGCGGAAGCATTGTCGTTCAAAGCCATACATACTTTTCCAAGCTCAATATAGCCGTCCCAGTATTTAGGATCCAGCCGCAGTAATTCCAGATAAGTTGTTTTTGCATTATCAAACTGCTGGTCTCCGGCAAAGGCCTGGGCAAGATTAAAGCGGACATCGTTATTCTTTGAATCAAGCATCAGGGCGGTCTGGAAATATTTTATCGCGTTGGAATAATCCTTCTTTGCAAGATATGCACTTCCAAGGTTATTATTGGCTTCGAAGTTTTTCGGCTCACTTGTAACGGCCTTTGTAAAAAGTCCAAGAGCCATATCCACATCAGGAGGATTCATATTCATATACATAACGCCAAGATTTACCTGGGTCTTTATGTGCTTCGGGTTCAGGGTCAAAACCTCGGCATATTTTTCAATTGCCTGGTCTACCTTTGCAGTTCTTTCAGAAATCAGGGCATAATTGTATACAATATTTGCCTTAGTGTTGTTATCCTTGACTGTATCCATGGATTCGTAGGCTCTTTTTGCATAATTAAGGGCTTCATCAGGCTTTCTCTGGTCAAATAAAACCGTAGAAAGATTGTAACAGGTCAAAGGATCCTTCTGACCGGAAGGAAGAAGGGCCAGTGATTTTCTGAAATTACTTTCTGCAAGCACCAGATCCCCTGTCTGATAATATACAGAACCCAGTTCCTGAAGAGCCTGACGGTTTACATTATTAAGGCTTATAACCTTTTCATAGGCCTTTACCGCATTCTGATATTCCCCAAGCTGAACCAGAACCCGGCCTTCCTCAAGATAAGCCTTTTCGTAGCGCGGGTCGATGTCATGGGCACGGATAAACTCCGCTTTTGCACCTTTTTTATCGTTCAGCTTTAAGTCGGTTAAACCAAGATTATAGCGGGCCGCTGCAAAGTTAGGATTCAGATTTGATGCCGTCTGGAAAGAGCTCTTTGCCTCAGCATATTTTTTTACCATGTATTGAGCGCGGCCTAAATTATAGAAATATTCATAGTTCTTTCCGTCAGAGCCAATTGCCTTTGTAAAGTAATCTATTGCCTTCTGGTAATTTTTGCGGTTCATTTCGTCCTGACCCAGGATATAATTTGAAGAAGCATCCTTCGGATCAAGTTCCACAGCCATCTTTGCATACTCCAGGGCCTTTTCCTTCATTTTCTTCTTTTCTTCTTCAGAACCACTTTTTTCTGCAGATTCAGAAAGCAGTGTCGCCATTTCAGAATATTTTTTTGCAGAAAATGCCGGCTCTCCCTCTGAAATCGGAAGATTATTTTTTGCATCCTCGAAGTTTTTTATTGCGTCATCCACATTACCTGAATTCAGGGAATTCTTTGCCTGCTCAATTTTTTCGTTTACTGCCTTCATTTCATTTCGTAACTGAGCATTCTTCTTTGCAAGAGCCTCTTCTTCAGCTTTCTTTCTTGCTTCTTCCGCCTTTTTTCTTTCTTCTTCGGCCTTTCTGGCTTCTTCCCGGGCTTTTTCTTCCTTCAGTCTGCGTTCTTCTTCAGCCTTTTTCTGGGCTCTTTCCCGTTCTGCCTGTTCTTTCTGTTCCTTTAACAGTTTTTCCATGGCCTTACGGTTTTCTTCGGCCGCCTTATTGTTTCGTTCCATTTCGTTCTTCATGTTTTCATTGCTTTTGGCAATTTCATTTTTCATGGATTCAAGGGAACTTCTCATGGCTTCTGTCAGGTTGTCTGTATTTACTTCAACGGTGATGTTTCCCCCGGCAGAATTTCCGCCGGCTCCATTACCACCGTCCTGTTCCTTTCCGTCTGAACCGGAATACTGTCCGTTATTATCGCCATAATAATTGTTTTCCACACCGTAGGAACCGCCCCTTGAATCAGAATTTTTCTTCTTATCAAGAATTGTATCCATCAGTGCAAGAGCTTCTTTATCGTCAGCATTTTTTATAAGGAGCTCTTCAAGCTTGTCCAAGGCACGGTCGTATTCACCCTTATCCATGTACATATTTACAAGGTTCATGATGTTTTTTCTTTCATTTTTAGAGGAACCGGAAGAACCAATGCCACGGGCAAGGAGCAGAATCAAAAGAAGCCCAAGAACACCGGCCCCTGCCGCTGCAATAATCTTCTGTTTTTTGGTAAGTCCCTTTTTATCTTTATTTTCAGAATCAGGAACCGACGCAGAAGCAGCGTTCCGGTCAGTTGAGGACGCTTTTGATGAAGTATTTCTGGTGGTTGAAGTAGTTTCAGTTTTGCT
This sequence comes from uncultured Treponema sp., assembly GCA_946186185.1. Taxonomy (GTDB): domain Bacteria; phylum Spirochaetota; class Spirochaetia; order Treponematales; family Treponemataceae; genus Treponema_D. The sequence goes on from CAMHMJ010000024.1 coordinate 41,766, forward strand.
AAAATCAAATTTTGAAAAATTAAGGGAATTTTCGTCTTTATCGCTCATTTTTTATTTCCTTTTTTCTAAAAAAAAATCCACCGGCTTTTTAAAAAGTTTCCGGTTCTTACCGTGAGTAATTTTTTTTAATCCAGTTCAGATTCGTATTCGTAATCAATTACGTCTTCGGCACCTGCCGTCATATTCATACTATCGGTTTGTTTTAAAGAACTTGCAACATCTTCAAGAAGTTTTCGCCTTCTTTCTGCTTCTGCTTCCCGCTCAAGCTTTTCCTGAGCAAGGCGTTCCTCTTCCCTTTTCTGAAGCTCAGCCTGAATTCTGGCATTTTCCTCGGCTAAACGGGCTTCTTCCTCCGCCATGCGCTTTTCTTCTTCTGCCTGAAAGACAATCTGTTCTTCCAGATAACCGATTAACCGTCGGATATTTTCAGCCTGCTCATCTTCCGGCTGGGCTGTAAGGAACGCAGAATAATCTTCCTTTGCCTTTTTATAATTCTGAATCACAAGATATGTATTAGCCCTGTTTAAGAGGGCCGGATAATAATCAGGGGCAACAACTAAAGCCAGGGAAAAACAGCTTTCCGCCTTTGAATAATCTCCCTGAGCAAAGGCAACATTTCCTTCATTCAGGCACAGAAGTTTTTTATTTGAATATGAAGATTTTAAGCCGCGCTCAAAGGCATCTATTGATTTTGCATAATTCCCGCACTGAAAATATGAAAGAGCCAGAAAATTGTAAGTATCTTTTGTAATGTTATTCTCTGCAATTTCTTTTTCCAGGGCAACAGAAGCTTCTTCCGGCTTATTCTGTTTAAAAAGCTTTTCTCCTTCCGTTTCGGAAATAAGCGGAAAGAATAAAAGCGAAGCTAATAGAACGGAAACAAATATTTTTTTCCTGTACATAAGAATATTCTATCAATAAAACAGGTTTTAGTCACGCATACAAAAAGAACAGCATACAAAAAGAACTCCCTGAGCTTCCCCATTATAACTGAATACAAAAAAAACTTTATGTCCGCCCCCTTAGTAAAAACTACTCAAAAAGGTAGGTGACTTTTTGTAAAAATGTTGTAGAATGAATTGTTTTTAAAACTGTATTATTACAGGTCAATTTGAGGAGGCTCAGAACAAAAATGACATTCAAAGGCTTTTTAAAAAAGATTTTTTTGGGTGCAGTAATATTAATTGCTGCAATTTTTGTCATCGGCTATTTTTCAGACGATGAAGACGGCTACGAAGAGGCTTATGCCGATCATTACGGCTATTCCCGGGACGACGAAGATTACGATGACGACGAGGAATACTGGGATGAGGACGATGAAAACTATGACGACTACGATGATGAAAGCTCCATCTTTTCTTCCATCTCAGAAAAGTATAATTATTTAAAAGAACTTTTCGCACTTGAAGACGAGGATCTGGATGACGAGGAAGATTACACCTTCTTCGAGGATTCCGGCGCTTCCTCAGGCAAAAACGGAAACAAAAGCTCATTTGAAGCCGTTAATGTTCCAAAAACAGATACAGCATCTCAGACTGCCACGGCTCAGACTGATTCAGAAAAAGAAGTTGCAGACTGGACAGTACTGTGCTACCTGTGCGGTTCTGACCTTGAATCCAGCTGGGGAGAAGGAATCAACGATATAAACCAGATGCTTCAGTCAAAACGAGGAAAGAATGTAAATGTTGTAATTCAGACTGGAGGCTCCAGCAAATGGCACGGCTTTAACATTTCTTCAAAGAAAAACGAGCGTCTTGTCCTGACCGATAAAACTGCCAAAAAAGTATATTCAGAATCTACAAGAAACATGGGTAAACCGGAAACCCTTTCAGATTTCATTAAATGGGCTAAGGAAAATTACCCTGCAAAGCACTATATTCTGGATTTCTGGAACCACGGTGGCGGAAGTGTTACCGGAGTCTGCTTCGACGAGCTTTTTGCAATTGACGACGAAGGCAATGTTGACTCCCTGACCTGTTCAGAAGTAAAGCAGGCTCTTTCCGACGGCGGCGTAAACTTTGATCTTTTCATCTTTGACTGCTGTCTTTCTGCTACCATTGAAATTGCAGACGCCCTTCAGAACTTCGGAAAATACATGGTTGCTTCCGAAGAGTTCCTCATCGGCGGAATGATGTCCTACGACAAATGGCTTACAACAATTTCTGAAACTCCGGATATCAACCCGGCTGAACTTGCTGTTCAGATTGCAAAATACTACGCCACAAACATGACAAAGGGAAAATACAAGGAGTCCCGCACCATTGCAGCCCTGGATCTTTCAAAAATCGATATGGTAAAACTCTCCTTCCAGGCAATGGCCGGTCAGATGACACAGAAAACCCAGGACGTTACCTCCTTTAAGAATCTCGTAAACGGAGTTGGCCGAGGGGTAAAATACGGTTCCAACAGTGAAAAAGAAGGATACACAAACCTTATTGACCTTGGAGAATTTGCCACCGGCGCACAGACGGAAGTTCCGCGCCAGGCAGAAGCAGTTTTGGCTGCAATCAAGAATGCCGTTCTTTTTGAAAACCATGGAAAAAATGAAGGAAATTCCTGCGGTATTGCAGTTTACTACCCGGTTCACTATTCAGGAGATACAGATGCCTACGCCGACAACGTAGATAACAGACCTTACCTTCAGTACCTGGATACAATTCTTGACGCCTGGAAAGCACCGGACTGGGTATATCAGGACAGACGTGTACGAGCATTTACACCAGTTAAGAGTAAGAGTTACAAGCTGGAATTCAACACCTTCGTAATGAATCCGGACAGCGAATGTAACTACGCACTTAAAATCACCAGCGGTCTTGAATCCGTAAAAAAGGTTACCATGTGTCTTTTCTGGTACGATGAAGAAGCAAAAGAATATCTCTACCTGGGAAGCGACGACGATGTAAATGCGGACTGGAAAAAAGGAATCTTCTACGACAACTTTGATGCCAGCTGGTTCTCCATCGGAGACAGCTACATCAATGCAGACCTTATCAGTCAGTCCGGCCCAATCAATACCTACACCGTTCCTATTGAACTCAACGGAAAGGAAACAAACCTCCGCTTTACCTACGACAAGGACAAGGACGAATTTGAAATTCTTGGAGCCTTCGACGGAACTTCAGGAGGAGCTTCTGCAAAAGGTATGCGAAAGTTCAAGAAAGGCGACAAAATCGACTTTATTTTTGACGCAATCAGCGACGACGAAAACGACGATGAAGAATATTCCTATGTCTGCGAAGGCGTAAAGTGGGAAGACGGTATTAACGTAGAATGGAGCGAGCTTTTGGACGGTCTTTACTACTACCAGTTTGAAATCGAAGACATCTTCGGAAACGTAAAGGAAACCGACTTCACCGAAATGGAATACAAGGACGGCGAAATCTACCTTTCTATTGATGAGGATGAATAAATAAGGCCAAATGCCAAGTTTTATAATTTCTACTTCAAAATTGGCTTCCGGTCGCGTCCTGCGGGTCAAAACCGCGCGCTAACGCGCTAAACGCTGATTGTGGCAAAGGAACTCATAAAATGCCGCTTACGCGGCAGCCACAATCAGAGTTTTTTTGCCCGCATTCCGCCAGCATTTATGCTGCACCCTCCCGCCAATTTTGAATTAATATAGCAAACTCGGCATTCGCCCTTTTATATGCAAACCACTGTTCTTTCAGTTCCATTTTTTTAATTTTTCTGTTATAATCTTCGGGTAATTTTCATAATAATCTGGAGATTAAGGATGATAATAGCAATTGTAGCAGCCCTCGTTGTTGTAGTAGGTCTCTTCATTTTCATTATAAAGGCTGTCACTTCACCAAAAAAAGTCGAATCCGTAAGAAAACTCATAAAACAGGGAAAAAATCAGGCGGCAGCAAAGCTCGCAAAACAGCTGATAGCAAAAGATCCTAAAGATTATCATGCCCATTATTACCTGGGAAAGGCTTATCTTGCAGACAACAGAAGCGAACTTGCGCTGATGGAATATAAAACAGTCAACGAGAATGCGCTTTTTGACGCAACCCTGCCGGAAGTTCAGTTCAGAAAGGAATTTGCTTCACTTTTAATGAAATACAACCAGCCGGAAGAAGCTATGAAGGAGTATCTCCTTCTTACAAAAATGGAACCGACAAATGCGGACAACTATTTTAATGCCGGAAAATTAACCGAATCCCAGGGAAGAAAAGACCTGGCCCTTGGCTTCTATAAAAAATGCGTTGCAATCGATAAAAAGAATGCAAAGGCTCATGCATCCATCGGCTACATTCTCTTCCTTGCAAAACAGATGGGAGAAGCAAAGCACGAGCTTGATATTGCAATTTCCTTAAATCCGGAAGAATATTCCTGCTACTATTACCTGGGAAAGCTTCTGAAGGAAGCAAAAGACTATGGCGGAGCCATTAAAGCCTTTGAAAAAGCACAGCGTGACAGCGAATTCAAGCAGAAGGCTCTTATTGAACGAAGTACCTGCTACATGATGGGAAACCGCCTTGATAACGCCATAATCGACCTTCAGAGAGCCATAGAAATTGATAAGGACGGAACAAGCAACGATACTCTTTACGCCCGATACTTCCTTGCAGCCTGCTACGAAAAATCCCGCAAAATTGAAAAAGCAATTGAACAGTGGGAGCTTATCTACAAACGCAACCGTTCCTTCCGGGATGTTTCTGCAAAGCTTTCAGAATACAAGGATTTGCAGAACAATGATGCAATGAAGGACTATCTTACAAGCTCAGACGCAGAATTCCTTGAACTCTGCAAAAAAGCGGCATTAAACGGCCTCAAGCTTTCTTCACAGCAGGCTGATTCAAAAAAAGATCACTGCAGAATCGTTGCCGTAGAAGCAAAGGACGGCGACTGGCGCAACATGAGGAAACAGAGCAATCTCCTTCTATTCTACAGAAATCCGGAACCTCTTGAAGATGCCGCCGTTCGTTCAGCACTTGATGACGCTAAATCTTCAAACTGTACAAAAACCTATCTGATTAACAGTGCAGGTTTTACCCGCTCGGCAATTTCCTTTGGTGAAAACCGTCCGATTGAACTGGTTGGCAAAGAAAGGCTCGAAAAGCTCCTTGCAAACTAACCCATAACGGTTTCTTTCCAGATGAAAATTCTCTGTGTTTCAGATTATATCGATCCTCTCATTTACAGCACTCAGGCTAAAAAGAATTTTCCTGACATCGATTTAATTTTATGCGCAGGTGACCTTCCCATGGACTACATTGACTTTATAGTTTCCGTCTTCAATAAGCCGGCCTATTTTGTCTTTGGAAACCATGACTTGAAAGAATTCAAATATTATCACAGGGAGCATTTTTCTCCTTCCGAAACCGCAGGAAACGCCTTAAGCGCCCTCACCAGCCAGAATTTCAGGCAGAAGGCTGCAGAACACGCTCACCATAATCACGGAGCCATTTACACGGGCTTTAAAATCCTCAGGCTGAAACAATTTAAGATTTATCACCCCGCCAGAAAAAGAGCCACTCCCCTTTTAATCTGCGGAGCTTCAGGCTCAAGAAACTATAACGGCGGTCAGTGCCAGTACACAGAAAGCCAGATGAAGGCACATCTTATCCGCATGATTCCATACCTGCTTTATAACCGGATTCGGTACGGGCGTTATCTTGATATTTTCCTTACACACGCAACTCCTCTGGGATTTCACGATATGGACGACCCCTGCCACAAGGGTTTTTCCAGCTTTAACTGGTTTCTTAAAACCTTTAAGCCGGCCTACATGATTCACGGGCATATTCACCTCTATGATCAGAGAGCAGAAAGAATCGGTATCTACGAAAAAACAACGGTTGTAAATGCCTATGCCCACCACATTCTTGAAGCAGATTTCAGGAAAGATTATATAAATACGCTAAAGGGAGGCAGGTAATGCTATCAGAAACAGAATCAGACTTCACAAAAGCAAGAAACAAAGCCTTCATCAACGAGCTTCAGCATTTCTTAAATCCTGAAGAAACAAAGATGATATCTTTTAAACAGATAAAGAGTCTCTTAAAACCTCAGAACCAGACCTACATAGGAATGAAAACCATACCGATTTCTAAAATCGTAGGAAGCGAAGGCCGATACAAGGATTTTGACAATCAGTTTTTCCCGAAAAGTTCATTCTTAAAAGAAAGATGGGAACATGTAGACGAAGCAGTTATAAAAGACATAATTCTTCCTCCAATACGCGTATATGAGCTGGGAGGACTGTATTTTGTCCGGGACGGAAACCACAGAGTCTCTGTAGCAAAATCCAAAGGCGTGGAATTCATCGATGCAGACATCATAAGCCTTCAGACAGAAATCAAACTTTCACCGGTCAGAACCCTTCAGGGCATGATAAAACAGATTATCAGCTGGGAAAAGAAAAATTTCTATTTTGAAACAAACTTCGGCGACATAACCGATTTCTGGTGCCTGGATTTTTCTCTTCCGGGACAGTACGACATAATTTATCAGCACATCCTCACCCACAAGTATTTTATAAATCAGGGAATTACGGAAGAAATTCCCCTTGAAGAAGCTATAATTTCCTGGTATTCACTGGTTTACCTCCCGGTTGTAAAAACAATCGAGAAATATAAAATCAAAAAATATGTAAAAGCCACAGAAAGCGACCTTTATGTCTGGATTATCACCTTCTGGGATGATTTAAAACACAAAATCGGTGACGATGTGGAATTAGACACTATTGTTAAAGACATCAGTCAGGAGTACAGGGCAAAACCCTTCAGAAAAATCCGCAATGCCATCGGCAGAATTATTCTGAAGAAGAAGATTTCCAGACTTTAAAATATATCGTGAAAATAAAATCTATTTTGTTGACGGCTGAATATTTCAATGTTAAAATGAATATAAGACCTTAAAATAGACTAAAAAGGAGTATAAATTTGGATCCATCTATTGATTCTTTCGTAAATATTCCTATTCTTGTGACTTGTGCAGCAGGTCTTATATTATTTATTTTGCTGCTCCTGTCTAAGATTAGAAACACCTCCAAGGTGTCTTTCATCTTCTACATCGTAATCGGGATTTCCCTTGCCGGCCTGGTTTACACTTATCTGAATCAGAAACTGGCATATCTTGTATTTACGGTGCTTATCTCAGAGCTTCTTCTGATTATTTATGCTTTTGTTCTTGCTGTTTCTGATCCAAAGAAAAAGAAGGAAAAGAAGCATGAAGAAAAGGATGCAGCATCAGGTGAAAATGCCATAGACGAAGAAGCCTTAAAGGCTTTAAAGCAGGAATACGAAGAAAAGCTTGAAACAACAAAGGAAATTACCCTTAAAGCAGCATCTTTCTTCAACTCTGAAGATACTCAGACTGCTTTCTATGAATATCTTGCAAAGCACTGTGCAGAAAAAACTGAATCTGACGGCTGTGCTATTCTTCTTTTCGACGAATTTGACAATATTCTTGCGGTAAAAAGCCTTTTCGGAAGCTTCCCGCCGCCATATAAACTTTCTGACGACCTTCCTCACAAGCCTATTCGTGTTGAGACAAACTTTAAATTCTCACAGTTTGGTCTTACAGGAAACTGTTTCGGAGAAGTTTTCTCGCAGGGAAAACCGGTAAATGTTACTGACCCTCAGAGAAGCCGTTACATTGTTCAGAACGGTCCGGAAGAATTCCTTAAATGCGGACCTTACCTCTTTATCCCTGTAAGTCAGGCTGGTGAAAATGTTGCCCTTCTCTGTCTTTCAAGAAAGCCTGAAAAAGAACCTTACAGTGAAGAAACCTTCAACCTGGCTCTTACAATCGCTGATTCTGTAAGCACCGCAATCGTTCCGTTAAAGAGCTTCCTCTCTTATGCTGAACACACAGAGCTTACAAAGGAAGGCGACATTGCAACCAAGTTCCAGAAAACTCTTCTTCCGGAGCGAATGCCGGTTATAAACAAGCTTTCAATCGGAAAGTATTCTGTTGCAGCAGAAAATGTCTGCGGTGACTATTACGATATTATTCCTTCAAGAAAAGAGCGCATTTCATTCATCATGGCAGATGTTGCCGGAAAGGGAATGAACTCTCTTGTAATCATGATTATGGTCCGTGCCATGCTGCGCCTTATCGCTAACACCAACCAGAGTTCTGCAACGCTTCTTGAATGGGTAAACAAAGCAATCTGTTCTGAAAAAAACAGTATGGATCACTTTGCAAGTATTTCCCTTATCAATTATAACAGCATTGAAAATACTGTTCAGATTGCAACCTGTGGAACTAATCCGGTAATACTCTACTCTGCCAGCGACGGTAGTATCAAAAAGATTTCAACAGATTGTGAACCGATTGGTGTTGAGAAAAATACCACATACAAAGATATGGATATTTCCGTAAATGCAGGCGATATTATCGTAACATGTACCGACGGAATCCTTGAATGTCTTAATGAAAATGGTGTACAATACTCACTCGATAATTTGTTAAAGGTTATTAAAGACAATGCTAAGCTGTCTGGAAAAGACATCGCAAACAAAGTCAAAGATAATGTAAAAAAATTCTGTGGAACTGCACAGCAATATGATGATCAGAGTCTTCTGGTCGTAAAAATACAGGGATAAGGAGCTTCTTTATGGAACTTAAAATAAGAAAGAATGGAGATGTTTATATCATTGATGTAAATGGTGAAATGGATCTCTATAATTCCTACAAACTCAAGGAATTGGTAATGAAAATGATTGAAAAAAACATCAAAATTTTCATCATCAATCTTGAACAGGTAGACTACATCGACTCGTCTGGAATTGGTGCTCTGATTTACATCAGTTCTACCATTAAGAAAATGAACCTCAAACTGGCAATTTCGAACATCCATGGTTCAGTAAAAAAGGTTATTGAACTTACAAAACTCATGGGCTATTTCCCTATTGCAAACAGTGTTGAAGAAGCATTGCTTATGGTAAAAGAGTAATCTAAACAGAAAACAGAGACTAGGAGTAAATAATTATGGATGCACCAGAATTCAAAGAATTACGTTCAGATGATAACGATCCTTTGTTCGATAAAACAAATATGCTCAGAAAGGATTTCCCTTCTGACTTCAGACAGATCAGATATTTCACACTTCTCATTGTTCAGTCAGCACCTTCTGAAATCAAGGAACTGAACCTTCTTGAACAGCAGATTAGTGAAGTAATCAAAAACGGTGTAAAACACGGAAACCACTGTGATTTGAATAAAAAAGTTACAGTATGGTATTCTTTCAGCCCTACACACGCTCATGTAATCGTTCAGGATGAAGGAGAAGGTTTCAAAGACCTTGAAAAATGGAATGAATTCAACCGTAAGCGACTGTCTTGTCTTCACAACCAGGACTACGAACAGCTTGCAGATTACGTTTCATTCAAAACAAAAGAATCAGATGCTCAGGACGGTGGAAACGCTCTCTTTGCAGCTCTTGAATACTGGAATGGCGGCTTTGTTTACAACGGAAAGAGAAATGCCGTTGCAATGTTAAAGCGTTTTGGAAACAAGCATTAATCTATAGCTCAATTCCCTGTAAAAACTTCCGGAAGAACAGATGTTCACCTTTCCGGAAGTTTTTTTATTCTTAAATATAGAAAATCAATCAAACATTATATTTCGGAAACCGGTATATTATATACGCTTCCGCAGTTTCTGCAGTAGATTTCCAGAGGGTCAGGACCGTTTTTCTTAATGTCGTCTAATTCAGCCTTTGGAAGGTTTCTGAGGTAACTGATATAGCGGTCCTTAGAACACGGGCAATCGTAAACAACATTTCTTCTTACTGCGATAGAAGGCTTAAACTCACGGAACAGGCCGTAAATCAAATCTTCAAAGTTTCCTTTTTCAGAAAACCATTGTCCTAAAGAAGGGCAGGTTTTAAAAGCCAGCTCGGCACGGCTCAGAAGCTCATCGTCAGAAGTCTTATCGGATGAAGAGGTTTTAGAACTTCCGCTACCCCGTTTTCCTCCGGTTTCCGGCATGACCTGAAGGAACATTCCTCCGGCACCCACAATTTTACCTTCCTTGTCCATCTGCACCGAAAGATTAAAGGCTGTGCTGATCTGTTCAGACTGTTTGTAATACAGTGCCAGGTCTTCAGCAATATTTGAGCCGTTTACATTTACGGAGCTTATAAAAGGCTCTTTATCTTCTTTATGCAGCGTAGAAACAGATAAAATTCCGTTTCCTAAAAAGGGCGATAAATCCCAGGAGTCAAGAGGCTTTTCCACAGGAATACGTTCATTATAGAGAAAACCCCTTACAAACCCCTGAGAATCGGCCTCCACAGAAAAACCTTTTGCTGGACTTTCCGTCTCATATTTTAAGGTAATGTGCTCCTCGCCTTTCATCATTGGAATCATAAGGGCTGCAGCAAGACCTGCCTGTCCTAAAATCATGGATTCAAGGATTCCTAAGTTATGCTGAAGCCGGATCTGATTTACAAACCGGGTTCCATGAAACAGAGCACCACGCAGGCGTCCTTCAGCCATGACAAAAATGCACATTTCATCCTTTACAAGAGAATCAATATGAGATTTTAGTTTTTCGTCTTTTAGTTCAATTTTATTCATAGATAAATAATTTTAGATATAAAATTATAAATGTGAAGTTAATCCTAACAACTAGAATTTCCCTAAATTCCAACAAAATGGTTATTGTTCTTTTCCTGAACATAGGCAATAAAGTCTTCAAGCTTCATTGTTTTCTGTTCAAGGCCGCTGGACTGGCGGAAGCGAACGGTTACGGTTCCTTCCTTCTGTTCGTTTTCACCCACAACAAGAATATAAGGTGTCTTATGTTCCTTAGTGATAACCTTGATTTTCTGTCTCATATTGTCATCGCTAAGATAAGCGTTACTTCTGATATCAGCCTGAAGCAGAGCATCGTTTACCTTTTTTGCGTAATCAACAAAATTATCGCTTACAGGAACTACTGCTGCCTGTTCAAAGCTGAGCCATGTTGGGAAAGCACCTGCAAAGTTTTCAATAAGAATACCAAGAAAGCGCTCTATTGAACCGAGAATAGCACGGTGGAGCATTACCGGGTGGTGAGCCTTATTGTCGCTTCCGATATAGGTTGCGTCTAAGCGCTCTGCACTAGGAAGCTGGAAGTCAGCCTGAATTGTACCGCACTGCCATTCACGTCCAAGACAGTCATA
>CAMHMJ010000025.1 GCA_946186185.1 uncultured Treponema sp.
AGAGTATCTGTGATCGATACAAGAAAGGTTTTCAAAAATGTTTCGTGTTTCCATACCGCCATTATAGTGAAAATGGAGAAGTGGGGCAATTGGAGAAATGCGGCTTGGAGAAATACAGGAGAAATACGGCTACTTCCCCCGAAAATGTTTTTTCTATATAATAGTTGCCTATGGAACACGGAACAATTACTCAGGATAATCACGCGGCGCTCTGGCACGGACGCTTTGAAGAAGGCCCGGATGCGGCTGCCGTTGCTTTTGAAACCTCCATTCATGTTGATGAAAGAATGGCTTTTGACGATATAAAGGGCAGTATTGCTCATGCAAAAATGCTTTTTAAGACTGGAATTATTTCAGAGGAAGAAAAAAACGCAATTGTATGCGGCCTTGAATCCATCGAAAAGGATTTGAAGGACGGTTCACTTAAGATTGATTACAGTGCGGAAGATATTCATTCGTTTATTGAAGCGACTTTGACTGATAGAATCGGCGAACCTGGTAAAAAGGTTCACACCGGAAGAAGCCGAAACGATCAGATTGCCCTTGATGAGCGCCTTTACCTCTGCCGCTTCATTCCGGACATGCAGAACAGACTTAAAACTCTTGTTTCGGCACTTGTTGAGATTTCAGAAAAGCATGTAACTGACATTATGCCGGGTTATACTCACATGCAGCATGCACAGCCGGTAACTCTTGCCCATCATCTTTGCGCATGGAGCTGGATGCTTGTTCGTGATTACGGTCGCCTTGAGGACGCATTAAAACGAATCAAAAAGTCCCCGATTGGTTCCGGCGCTCTTGCCGGAAGCGGTCTTCCCCTGGACAGAAAATACGAGGCTGAACTTTTAGGTTTTGGTGACATTACTGATAATTCTATGGACAGCGTATCTGACCGTGACTACTGCATCGAGGTAGCATCAGCCCTCAGTCTTATTCAGATGCACCTTTCCCGCTTCTGTGAAGAAGTGGTTCTCTGGTCTACAACTGAGTTTGGTTTTATAAACTTGAGCGAAAAATGGTCAACCGGTTCTTCAATCATGCCGCAGAAAAAGAATCCGGATTTTGCAGAACTTATCCGCGGAAGAACAGGCCGGGTTTACGGAGATTTAATTGCACTTTTGACCATGATGAAGGCACTTCCTCTTTCCTATGACCGGGACATGCAGGAAGATAAGCAGAGTCTTTTTGAAGCCTGCGACACGGTTATTTCCTGCGTTCAGATTTTTACCTACATGATTTCTTCTGCTCAGTGGAATACTGAAAAAATGAAGGATGCCTGTCAGGACGGATTTTTGAATGCAACCGATGTTGCCGATTATCTTGTTCGAAAAGGACTGCCTTTCAGAACTGCTCATGCGGTAAGTGCAAGAAGCGTTCGTCTTGCAATCGATAAAGGCTGTCGTCTTGAAGATTTAAGCCTTGAAGAATTCCGTTTCTTGAGCGATTTAATTGAAAAAGACATTTTTGACGTAATTCCGCCGGAAAAATGCGTAAACGCAAGAAACACCGCCGGCGGTCCTGCAGAAGAGAGCGTAAAGCTTCAGCTTTCTGCACTGAAAGAGTTTAGTAAATAGTACCGGATTTTCGATGAAATTCCGGTATGGAATATAAGGAGCTAAAAATGAAAAAAATTGCTTTGGTTGCACTTGCAATTCTTGGTTCAGGACTTTTGTTCAGCTGTAAAAAAACTGCAAAAGTAGACAATTCTCTTGAAGAACTCAAAACTCGTGGTGTTTTTGTTCTTGGTCTTGATGATTCTTTCCCACCTCTTGGATACCGGGATGAAGACAGCAATATCGTAGGTTATGATATTGATCTTGCAAAAGAAGTTGCAAAGCGTCTTGGCGTTGAATTCAAGGCTCAGCCGATTGACTGGGATGCAAAAGAAATGGAGCTTTCTACAGGAAAAATCGACTGTATCTGGAATGGTTTAACAATCACAAAAGAGCGTGAAGAAGCTCTTGCATTTACAAAGCCATATTTGAACAACGAACAGGTTCTTATCGTACGAAATAACAGTGGAATCAAGAACCTTAGCGATGCTGCAGGTAAAGTAATTGGAATCCAGAGCGGTTCAAGTGCTCAGGAAGCTGTTGAAGGAAACAAAACTTTTGCTGATTCTCTTAAGGATATTGTATTCTTTAAGGAAAATGTAACTGCTTTGAACGACCTTGAAATGGGTGGTATTGACGGTGTTGTAATGGACAGCGTTGTTGCAGCTTACGATATCATGGTTTCTGCAAAGCCTCTCGTAATTGTTCCTGCAATTCTTGCAAATGAAGCATACGGTGTTGCTTTCAGAAAGGATGATATAAAGCTTCGTGATGAAGTTCAGAAGCTTCTTGAAGAAATGGAAGCCGACGGAACTGTTGAAGCTATTAGTAAGAAGTGGTTTGGTAGAAATATAAGCGTAATCGGAAAATAAACTGCTTATACGCAGTTCTAACCAGAAAGTCCTACCGGGACTTTCTGGACGCGGATAAAGGAAGAGGCTAAAACGACCCTGACGGCTCGTTTTTTAACGCCTCCACGATATGCGCGGGTTTGGACGCAATATTAGCGTAATCGGTAAATAATAATTGCATTTTACGCAGTCCTGAGCGGAAACTCCTACAGGGAGTTTCCGCGTGCATTAGTAGGAAGAGGCTAAAACGACCCTTTCGGCTCGTTTTTTAACGCCTCTGCGATATGCGCAGGTTTGGACGCAATATTAGCGTAATTGGTAAATAAATAACTGCGTAAATAAAAGGAGCTGGTTGTGAGCGAAAAATATATTAAGATGTTAAAGGCGATGCTTTTCGGATCCCTTACTTCAATTGAAGTGTTTTTTCTGACGCTTCTATTTTCCGTTCCTCTGGCTCTTTTAATTTGCGGCGGCAGAATGAGTAAGGCAAAAATTGTTTCCTGGATTACACGCATTTTCCTTCTTATAATCCGCGGAACACCCCTTATGCTTCAGCTTCTGGTTGTGTATTTTGGTCCGGGGCTTTTCGTCCGCTGGCTTAATTCTTTCGGTTATAACATCATTTTCAGATGGAACCGTTTTACCGCCGCAATAATCGCACTTTCAGTTAACTATGCCTGCTATTTTGCAGAAATCTACCGGGGCGGAATAGAATCCATTCCCCGGGGACAGTACGAAGCGGGCAAGGTTCTTGGCTATACGCCTTCTCAGACTTTTTTTAGAATCGTAATTCCCCAGGTTATAAAGCGGATTGTTCCTGCAATGGGAAATGAAGTAATCACCCTGGTTAAGGATACGGCTCTTGTTTCGGTAATCGGAGTTGCAGAGCTTCTGATGGTGGCAAAGGAAAGGCAGAGTGCGCTTTTTTCTTTTACACCGCTTTTTATTGCCGGAGTTTTCTATTTTGTGATGAACTGGTTTGTCACTCTTGGTTTTGCTAAGCTTGAAAAAAAGCTTTCGTATTATAATTAAAGGTCAGGAGCGCTCAAAATGGAAGAAATAATCAAGGTAACAGGCCTGAAAAAATCCTTCAATAATGTGGAAATCATAAAAGGAATAGATTTTTCCCTTCACACGGGAAAGGTTATGGGAATTATCGGCCCTTCCGGAAGCGGAAAATCCACGGTTCTTCGCTGTTTAAGCCAGCTTGAAACTGTAGATGACGGATCAATTGAAATCTGTCACGATTTTCTTGTTAAGGACGGCGTTTACTGCTCGAAAGAGGAGTCCCGAAAGATTGCTCTTTCAACCGGGCTGGTTTTCCAGAACTTTAATCTTTTTCCACACATGAGCGTCTTAAAAAATATCATGGATCCTCAGATTCATGTTCTTAAAAAATCAAAAGATGAGGCCTATGAAACGGCACTTAAGCTTCTTGACAGAATGAATCTTAGTGAACGGGCTGATTATTATCCGTGTCAGCTTTCCGGCGGACAGCAGCAGCGGGTTAGTATTGCCCGGGCTCTTGCACTCAATCCGAAGGTTTTATTTTTCGACGAACCTACAAGTGCTCTGGATCCGGAATTGACGGGGGAAATCTTAAGCGTTATCCGTGACCTTGCAAGCGATAAGATGACTATGATTATCGTTACTCATGAAATGGCCTTTGCCCGGGATACCAGCGACTACATTGTTTTTATGGACGGTGGCGTAATCGTTGAGGAAGGAAAACCTGAAGAAGTGATTTCAAATCCAAAGCAGGAACGAACTAAGGCCTTCCTTTCAAGATTTACAAGCTGATTTTGTACGTCCTGGAATGCCCCACAAAAAAATGTTAAATTCCCGAAAACTTTAATTCTGTTCTCTGCGGTGAAGGTTTACTCCTTGTGTACCTGATATTCCCCGTTCATAAGCTTCTGCAGGAAGACATCCTTGTGGAGAGGTTTTCCAAAGAGGTATCCCTGAAGACGCTGACAGCCGATTTTCTTTAAGAATTCATAGGCTTCTTCCGTTTCAACACCTTCAGTGAGAGTCTGCATTCCGATTTTGTGTGCAAGCTCGATTATGCTCATAAGAATCGGGCGTGTTTTTTCGTTCTCCGAGAAGTGGGAAAGAAACTGCATGTCGATTTTCATTGTGTCAAAGGAATAGTCTTTCAAAACATTTAAGCCGGAATAGCCTGCGCCGAAGTCATCCAGCCACAGAGAGAAGCCCTGGGCACGGAATTCATTCATTGCTTTCTGAAGCTTTGTGTCGTTGGCGGTAAGGGCGCTTTCAGTTATTTCAACATGAATGTCTTTCTTGTCAATCTGGTATTTTTTTATGAATTCAGAGACCTCTGTAACCGGATCGCTTAAATCAAAGTCCAGACGGGAAAAATTGACGGAAATCGGAAGAACAGGATAATTGTTCTGATGTGCCCGCTGCAAATCTTCACAGACGGTTTCAAGCATGTACATATCCAGTTTGTGAATCTGGTGATATTCTTCCAGAACCGGAATAAAGGTTCCCGGAGATAAAAAGCCGTGGGTCGGATCGTTCCAGCGGGCAAGGGCTTCGGCTCCGCAGAGCTTTCCGTCTGCTGCCCAGACAACCGGCTGGTAGTAAACTTCGATATAGCCTTCCTTTAGGGCGGTATCGATATTGTTGATGATGTACTGTTTTATTTTGAACTCCCGGTTCATTTCACGGTTGTATTCCGCAATATCGTGGGAAAAATGCTTCTTGATTGAAGAACAGGCGTAGCGGGCGCGGTCAAGGGCAACGCTCGGGTCGGTAAGACGGTCCTGTGGCATATAAATTCCGCATTTTAAGCCAAGGGAAACATTTGCTTCTTCCTGAAGTATCAATTCCTTGAGTTTTAAAAGTTTTTCTTCTAAGCCTTCAGAATTTGCAAGGAGAATAAAGTGGTCGTCTGAAAAGCGTGCAACCGGTTCTCCCGTGAAAAGTTCTTCGATATTTTTTGCAACCTTTCGAAGAAAATTGTTTCCGGCCCTGAAGCCGTGCTTTTCGTTGTAGTTCTTAAAATTTTCTATATCAATGTAAACAAAACGCAGTTTTGAAATGTCGTTATTTTCATCAGAAATGATTTTTAATGCGTTCCTCTGAAAGCAGTCCAGATTCGGAAGCTTTGTGAGTTCGTCCTTTAAGGATTTGTCCTTCAGATAAAGGGTCAGTTTTTCAAGGTTTTCATCCTTTTGTGCTTCAACCCGGCGCTGATGATGAATATTGAGTCCCGTCATTAGAAGGGCAACCCACATTGTAAAAATATTTACTTGGATACTGAAGGTGATGGGTCCCAGTCTGCTCTGAAGAAATAAATAGGCGGCAAAAGAAAGAGTCAGAATGATTACATGGTTTATAGGGTGCCATACAAGAAGACACAGGCAGAAGGTCTCCATGGTAATGAAGGCAAAGGCCTGTCCGCTTTTATCGTAGCTTGCAAAGGAAATATAGAGTCCGAAAAGAATTGCAATGACGGTAAAAAAGAGCCTTAGAAATATTCCGATTTTCTGATTCTTGATTTTGCCCTTTAAATACGCAATTGAATAAAGAAGCATGAAAACCGATGTTGCAAGAAGAATTATATAGGAAATTGCATGGTGAAGAATCCAGAGAAAGGTCTGGTCACCGTCTTTCAGGATAATTCCCAGAACAACCATGATGAGCATGCATATTTCCAGTGCGGAAATCACGATGCTGAGATAAATGCTGGAACGGACATTTGAGATAAACAGGTAATCCTTGACATAGGAACTGTAAAAAAGGTTTGGAAATCTTTTTTTAATGAATGCTTTACACTTTTCGGATAGACTCATATTTACCTCAGGGTACTTCAAGAGAAGACCTTCGTATAATTATAAATCAGCAGTATAAAAAAGACAAATTTTTTGATATAGTTTTGAAGGTTGTGTTTCGGGCGCGTGATACAGTCAGTGATGCGCTTTGACTGCGACATAATAGGTCAGAAAATGAGTTTAAATTGTAATGAAATTAATGTGATTTTAGAGGAGCTTTCCCTTGAGGGCTGCTTCGTTCAGGATATAATTCAACCGGGATATGAAACCATTGCGTTTTATGTATATGGAGCCGAGGGCGCAAAAACCGTGCTTGTGAGTCTTGTACAGAACGGCTGCAGAATAAATGAAACAAAACGAAAAATTGTAAAAAACGACAAGCCTCTTCGCTTTATGGAGATTTTACGGTCCCGGATTAAAGGTTCAAAAATTGAAAAATGCTGCCAGCTCGATTTTATGCGCATTGTTCTTTTAGAGCTTTCCCATGGTGAAGAGCGGTTCAATTTGTATCTGCGTCTGTGGAGTGGAAATCCGAATATTATTCTGTGTGATGAAAAAAATACGATTCTGGATTCCATGTTCCGGCGTCCAAAAAAAGGCGAAGTAACCGGTTCTGTCTTTGTTCTTCCTGCTTCTGAAGGAAGTACACAGAATGCTGCTAAGTGGCCTGTCCGGGATTTTTCTGAATTGAAGGAGCGGCTTTGTGAAAGGACTGGTTCTGCTGAGACAGGTAAAGTACCGGAATACGGTTCGGGTAAAGCCTCAGGTGTTAGCGTTTTTTGCCGGGCAGCACTTGATTTTGAAAAACTTTCCTTTAATCAGAAGGTTGACCTGTGGTACAGCGAGGAAGCTGACAGTCTTTCCAGAAAGGCGCTTTTGGAGCAGGCAGAAAAATGGTACCAGGCAAGTCTTTCCCGCCTGGAAAGTGCACTGGAAAAGCTTGAACAGAAGCTGCGGCTTTTTGAAGGTGCGGAAAAACTGAAGCATCAGGGGGATTTGATTCTTTCCAATTCTTATCTGTGGGATGGAGTTTCTAATTTCCTTGAGTGCGAGGACTATGAAATTGCTGATGTGTCTGCAAGTACAAGTGATGCAGCGGGTATTTCGGACGGGGAAGGCTCCTGTAATTCAGCGGGTGGTCGTTCAGTTCGGATTCTTATGAATCCAAAGCTTTCTGCTCAGGAAAATGCTGCTCTTCTGTACGAAAACTACAAAAAACAGCTGAGCGGAAAAGACGGACTTTTGCACGATATTGAAATTACTCAGAAGAAAATTCAGAAGCTGAAGGAACAGTATCTGGAGATTCTGAACGAAAAAAATCCTATAAAGATTGAACAGCTCTTAAGGCGCGATACGAAGCCTAAACAGCAGCAGAAAAAGGCGCATCCAGGACTGGATTATACGGTGGGTGAGTGGTATATCCTGGTTGGGCGGGATGCAAACGAAAATGACGAGCTATTGCGCCATCACGTTCGCGGAAACGATATGTGGCTTCATGTGCGGGATTTTCCGGGGGGCTATGTGTTTATCAAGGCACGGAACGGCAAAACAGTTCCGCTGGAAGTGCTTCTGGATGCAGCAAACCTTGCAGTTTATTATTCAAAGGCAAGAAACAATACAAAGGTTGATTTATATTACACGGAAGTAAAATACCTGAGGCGCGCAAAAAATGGGCCGAAAGGACTTGTGCTTCCGACCCATGAAAAAAATCTATGCGTTACGCCGGATAAAAAGCGGCTGGAACGACTGGAAGAAGAAAAGATTTAGAATTATTATTCCTAATTTCGAGTTTAATAAAAACTACTTCAAAATTGGCTCCCGGTCGCGTCCTGCGGGTCAAAACCGCGTGCTAGCACGCTAAACGCTGATTGTGGCAAAGGAACTTATAAATTGCCGCTTGCGCGGCAGCCACAATCAGAGTTTTTTTGCCCGCCTGCCGCTACCCTCGCGCCAATTTTATATTACTTTTGCAAACTCGAAGTTAGTAGTAATTCAAAATAGGCTTACGGACGCGGCCCGGGGCAAAAATCCTGTGTTGCGAGTTAGAACCGTTCCGGTTTGCCGGACTTTTTCTTGTAAAGGCCGGCGCTTCCGCTTCGCTCGGTTGGGGTGTGAACGTTCGGGCGGGCCTGACGGCTTCGGCGGTTTCTTTCGCTTCTGTCTGCGCGGTCTGCTCTGTCACTGCGTTCGCCACGGCCATCTCGGTCTCCGCGGTACGAACTTCCGCCTCCAAAGGAGCCTTTTCGTTTTCTGTCAGAAAAATCCCGGAAATCTCCGCGGGAGTCACGGCTTCGGCGGCTCTTGGAGAAATCGCCGTCCTTTGTATCAATGTGCATGTGCGGAATCCGTGAAGAACCTTTAGACATTTCCAGGGCTTTTTTTGCCGCAGCTTTCGGAAGGCTTACAAGGGAGAAGGTCTGTGAAATGTCGATGCGGTCAACCTGGCGTCCCGGGATGTGAAGAAGGCGTGAGAAATAGTCGGCAAGGGACCGTGCGTTGTATCCGTCTTTTTTTCCAAGCTGTACATAGAGTCTCAGCTGGTCTTCTGCGTTTCCGTGGGCCTGGATTTTTCCATAGCGGGACTTGTCCAGCTTTGAAGAATACATAACCGAAAGAACTGCCGCCAGTACGTCCTGGGAATCGTTGTTCCGGCAAAGCTCCAGAGCCATTTTTTCGAACATTGGAGAAACCTTGATGAGGTTTGAGTTTGTTGTATCTGCTTCCTTGATTTCTTCAAAGAATTTTTCTTCTGCGTCGGTATCCGTAAGGTTTGTAAGAGCCGGCATTTCGTCCTGTAAGTTATCCTGCTCATTATTCTGAAGCTCTGTCTGGTCAGCGCTGTTTGTGTTTTCAGAATTGTCTTCCTGTGTTTCTGAACCGGAAAGGTCCCTGGAGGTAACAGCTTCGTTTTTTGCTCCCAGAAGAAGCTCTTCGCTGTTTTTAGTTTTCAGCTCGTCATCTTCTTCCTCTTCCGTTTTCTGCAGGTGAAGGGTGTTCAGACCAAGCTGGTTTTTGAGTTCAGAGAAAATTCTGGCCTTTTTCTTGTTCAAAACTTCGTCTACGCTAGGAATCTGCTCTTCCTTGAGTTCGCCCTTGCTTGCTTTTTTGATGGCACGCTGAAGGAAGCCCAGCTTTCTTGTTTCGTTGAGGGCAACAAAGGTTACAGCAGTTCCTGCAGAGCCGGCGCGACCTGTTCGGCCAATTCGGTGAACGTAGGTTGCGGCGTCAAAAGGAAGTGAATAGTTTACAACATGGCTCAAGCCTGAAATATCGATTCCACGGGCTGCAACATCGGTGGCAACCAGAATGCGTGTTTTCTTGCTTCGGAAGCGTGAAAGAATTTTTTCTCGCTGAGTCTGAGCGATGTCTCCGTGAAGGGCAGCGGCCTCGTAGCCCTTTTCGTCCAGTGTTTTGGAAACGAAATCTGCATCGTTTTTGGTCTGGGTAAATACCAGTCCGTAAAAGTCATCTGCAATATCAATAAGGCGTACAAGGGCATCGATTTTTTCGCTTTCTTTAAGCACCCAGAATTTCTGGTCGATTAAAAGCGGTTCGTCAAGTACGCCTTCCTCTTCAACAATTTCATAGTCTCCCATGAATTCGCCGGCAATTTTCAAAATTTCCGGCGGCATGGTTGCACTGAAAAGAAGAATGCGGGCATTCGGGTTTGCCTGTCTGAAAATGGCTTCAATGTCGTCGATAAAGCCCATGTCCAGCATTTCATCGCCTTCGTCAAGAATAAAGTAGTCGATTTTGCTGATGTCCAGGGTTTTTCTTTCAAGGTGATCCTGAATTCGTCCCGGTGTACCTACAACGATTTCAGTTCCTTTTTTTAGGTCTTTAATCTGGGTAGCGTAAGAAGCGCCGCCGTATAAAACGCAGGAGCGAGGAGATTTTCCTTCTGTAAAAGACTGCATTTCGTTGCAGGTCTGAATGGCAAGCTCCCGGGTTGGCTCAAGAATAAGTGCCCGTACCTCACCATGAAGATCACGAAGCTTCTGAATGATTGGAAGACCGAAAGCGGCTGTTTTTCCGGTTCCTGTTCGTGCTTTTGCAATCATGTTTGCTTCGCCGGAAAGAAGGCGAGGAATTGCAAGAGCCTGAATTGGAGAAGGAGTTTTGAATCCCTTTTTTTCGATTGCCTTTAATGTGAGTTCGTCCAGTCCTAAATCTTCAAAGGAGATTTCACCGTCATCCTGTGCACCACCTTCTTCCTGAGAAAGTGCGCTGCCCTGGACATCCATCTGTTCCTCAATTGGAACAATTTCGTCATTTTCTGATAAATCCATAAAATACCTGATACCTTTTCACGATTTATAAACCGCTTAGACTATAGTGCCAGATATGTCCGGATTTACGTTTCGTGAAGATAAAATAACTTTGCGGGTTAATTCCGCAGTCAGAGGGAATGCTTAAGCTTAGCATAATAAACTCTAACGGAGTTTAATATAATAGAAAATAAATGAATATTCAAGCAAAGGTTGGAATATTTCGCAATAAGTCTAACGGTATTCCGCAATACGAATACCGTTTTTGGGTTGAATGCCAGTGATTTAGCGTTAAAAGAACCGTTCTCGTAATTAGTCGTCGTCTTCCATCTTTGTAAGACTTTCTTTTACAAGAGTTGAGAAAAGGTAGATTTTCTTGTAAAGGTCAATGTTCATGTCCTTTAACGGAGTTTCAGCGTATTTTTCAAGTTCTTTCCAGTTGCCGATGAGCATTGGCTTCTGTTTTGCATAATCTTCAACCAGAGATTTGATGATTTTTCCCATGGTGATAAGGTTTCGCGTGCTGACAACTATGAACTTGTAGGCCGCTTCGTTTGCGTCGTTTACCAGTCGGTTCACAATATTTTTTGAACTTGAGTCACGGTCTGTTTTTGGAAGAAGGGTTTTGATTTTAATTCCGATTGGTCCGTCTTCTGCCAGCTCTGAATCAAACTGAATAATCTGGTCTGATGTCTGTAAAAGCGAGTTGTATGCGTCAGAGAAAGAAGAAGAAAGAGGCTGAGTTTCCCACTGACCCCGGACTAAAACAAGGTCGTAGTATTCCCGGATATCTTTTTTGAAGATTTCGATGAGGAAGGTTTTGAGATAGCCCATTGCTTCAACATTGTTAAAGGTGTCCAGACGCTTGTGCTTTAATGTTGTATTCCAGTTTTCGCTGTAATTTCTGAGCATTGTAACTTCAATGTTCGGGAAAAGCTGAGAGCAGATGTCTCCGGTTTTGTTTGCCTTTTCCTGAGCGATAAGCTGGTTTATCATTTTTTCAGCGTCACCCTTGATTTTGTCCAGATGAGGCTCAATGATGTTCGGCGTTGTATCGTTTATTTCAACAGTTGCAGACGGATCTGAACCGATGAGCTTTATCATCATTTCAAGGCTTCCGGAAGCTTTAAGGCTCTGTATTCTCTGAACTACCTTTTTCCAGTTCTGAAGGGTAACTGGTTCTACGCCCTTGTAGGCACGAAGAAGCTTAATGCAGTTTGTCCAGTCAATATCCAGAGGTAGAGTCCATGCGGCTGTCATGAAGTCCTTGAGTTCTCCAAGAATGTATTCTGCGTTGATTTTTTCAAAGTTCGGAACTGTACCAAAATCAGCTTCCCGCATTCCCTTGTTGAATTTTTTGAGGAAGAAATAGAAGTCGAAGGTACAGAAGTCCTTCATGCACATAAGCTGCTTGTAGAGTCCGTCGATTTCCGTGATTTTTTCCAGGGTAAAAAAGTCTGAGTATTTACTGATTCTTTCCTGTGCCTGAGCCTGAAGATTTGCGATTGGAATTTCCTTGCTGAGCTTTAACAGGTTTTGTTCGCTGAGGGATTCTTCGATGTCTCTGATTTCTTCTGAGGTAAGGAAGTCTATGGAAAGGCGCTTTAGGACATTCGGATTTGCAACACTCTGGAACATTGTCTGGGCAGGATAAATCACCTTGTAAATTTCATACATGAATTTTGCCAGGGTAGGCAGAGCTTCATTTCCCTGAAATTTATAGAACTTATTATAGCGGGATTTTGAAAGTCTTTTTGCAATGTTTTTGAGCTGTCGTCTTTTTTCTGCATCGGCATCATTTTTGCCAAAAATTGAATCGATGATGCTCTGGAGAAATCCGTTTGAGTTACCTTTCTTCATATTGTAAATATAAATAATTCAGGGCTTTGTGTCAAATGTAGTCCTTATATAGAAATAAAAAAATATATGCATTATAATATTATGTTAACGAATAAAACTTTTATGGAGTTTATTATGAAACGAATTATTTTGGCTTCTGTGGCTTTCTTGTCGGCGGCTTTGGTTTTTGCTTACAACCCGCCGGTAGGCTCTCAGAATTTGTTCAATCTTTCCAGTCCGACAATACTCACTTCGGCAACTTCAAGTGCCGGAGGTGGAATATTCATGCCGGGAGCAGAGTCTATCTCATTAAATCCTGCATTAACTGCCCTTGAACAGCGAACTCAGCTGGATGTTGGCTTTACAGCCCTCATCTCTACAAACAGCGATGAGTCCGGCGGAGCAGCCGTTCAGAGCGGAATCTTGATTCCGACAAAAGCTTTTGTTTCAAGCGGAATTTTGAATGGAGTTTTCTGTTCTGCAGAATGCATGGATGTTGCAAATACCTTTAACATGCGTGCCGGAATCGCAAAGGAAATTACTGACCGTCTGAGTCTTGGTTTGAGCATGAACGGCGGTATTTTCTGGGGCGCAGATTCTGACTGGGCTCTTGGTGCTGATTTTGGACTTTTGTACAGACTCGGCGACCTTGGATTTATGAAGGATTTCCGAATCGGTTTTGCTGAAATGAACCTTGGTAAGTACTACACAAACTCTCTTCCTGGCTTGAATGATTCTTCTTCAACAGATGACTTCCCGGGAATCGTTACTACAAGAATTGGTGTGGCTTCCCTTCTTTTCAGTACAGAACAGTTTAAGGGCGGTTTCTCTTTTGACCTGACTGCACCTACCTTCAAGGATGTAATTTTTGACATCGGCCTTCAGTTCTGCTTAAAGGATCTGGTATATCTTACAGTGGCAGAAAAAATCGACGTTGTTGAAGCAAGTCAGGGACATGCGGACCTGATTCCTTCAATCGGCTTGATTTTCAAGGTTAATCTTAATGCAAAGAACAACGACTACCTAAAGAGTCACAGCTGGGATTCAAGTGAAATGCTTGCCGGTCTTGCATGGCAGCAGAAATATGGCGAGATTCAGGCAGTTTCAGGCGGGGCAAGAATTTATCTTGGTCAGAAGGACGTAAATCCTCCTGTAATTCAGCTCTGGGTAGATGACAAGGAATAGGAGACTAGTGATGAAGAAAACATTTTTAGCAAAAGCAGCATTTTTTGCACTTCTTTCAGTTCCTGCACTTCTTTCAGCAGAAAAAAAAGAACGGTATTTTTCTCCGAACAACGACGGTGTTCAGGATGAATTTGTAATTCCTTTGAAAATTTCAGACAGAAGATACATTACTTCCTGGAGCCTTTCAATCGAAGACGAAGGCGGAAAGGTAATCCGTACAATCGGAAACAAGGTTGCACTTCCAAGCCGACTTACCTTCAAGCAGTTTTTTAAGCAGCTTGTTTCGGTAAAAACCGGAGTTTCAATTCCGGCAAGCGTTTCCTGGAACGGTGCAATGGACAATGGTGAAACCGCTCCAGACGGAAAATATTTCTACTATCTTACAGCTACTGACGACAACGGAAACAAGGGTGTTACAGAAAAATATCCTGTTGTAGTTGATACAGTTGCTCCGTTCATCGTGGTTTCACAGCCTTCTGACAAAATTTTTGGTGAAGGTGCAAAGGCTGAACTCAGCCTTAAGCAGACTGGTTCCCGTGAAGACAACTGGACCGGACGT
Organism: uncultured Treponema sp.; assembly: GCA_946186185.1. Lineage (GTDB taxonomy): Bacteria > Spirochaetota > Spirochaetia > Treponematales > Treponemataceae > Treponema_D. Next base: position 14,053 of record CAMHMJ010000025.1, read on the forward strand.
TTCCGCAATGCTTCCGGCGAAGTTGTACGCACATTCAACTGGAAGGATTCTGAACCGGCAAACTTCAAATGGAACGGTTCCGATGAAGAGGGACGCTTTGTTCCGGACGGAGTTTACTCCTATGAAGTAAGCGCAACTGACCGGGCAGGTAACGTTTCTGAGCCTGCCAGCGTTTCTAACATCATCTATTCGGCTGAAAAACCAGCTACAAACATTGTTCTTGTAAGCTCAAAATATTTTTCACCTAAGACTGAATCAAAGAACAGTTCTGTAAAATTTGATGTAACAATTCCTGTTCCTGAGGCTTCAAGCGGAAACAAGCTTACTGCCTGGGCTGTAAAAATTACAGACAGAAACGGAAAGGTTTACAAGACTTTGGATCAGAAAAACAGCGGCGAAGTTCCTCCGGCTTCAATCGTATTTGACGGTACGGGAGATGACGGAAAACTTATTCCTCAGGGAATTTACACCGCAGTAGTTTCTGCAGCATATTTGAACGGTTACGAACCGGCTGTAATCAAATCACCTGAAATCATTCTTGATACGACAAAGCCTTCTGCACAGATTTCTGTTTCAGACAAAATCTTCGGTGCAGGTTCAAAGACTCACGTAAAGATTTCAATGCTTATGGATTCAACAGGAAAATTTGCTTCAATTCCGACCTGGAAAGGAAAGATTTTCGATGCTGCAAATCCTGAATTCGTTGTAAAAGAGTACGACTTTGGTGAATTCCCGCCGGAATCAATTGAATGGAACGGTTTTGCTTCTAACGGAAAGCTTTCTCCGGATGCAAAATACCGCTTTGAACTCAAGGCAACTGACCTTGCAGGAAACACCGGTGTTATCACAAGTGCTGATACCTTCGAGCTCAGTACAAAGGACGTAAAGATTCTTCTTTCAGCCAGCGATGCAGCTTTCAGCCCGAACGGAAACAAGGTTAAGGATTCCCTTACTTTCTCTCCTGTTTTGAAGGATGCTGACGGAATTGCAAGTTATGTATTCAAAATCGTAGATGCAAAGGGAACTGCCGTAAAAACTGTAAAGGATTCTTCTAAGCTTCCTGCCAGCTTTACCTGGGACGGTAAGGACGAAAGCGGAATTATCTGCCCGGACGGAACTTATTCTGCATCTCTTGAAATTGCTTCTACAAACGGTTCTTCTGCAACTGTTTCAACTCCTGCCTTTGTTCTTGATACTGCTGCTCCAAAGCTTGAAGCACAGGCTCCATGGACTGCATTCAGCCCGGACGGAGACGGAGTTCAGGATACAATCCCTGTAACAATTACAAACAGCACAAAAGAAGCTCTGTGGAAGGCTGAAGTTTTGAACGATTCCGGCAAGGTTGTAAAAACTTATACCTGGCAGAACAACATCCGCACAAACGGAAAAGATATGTTTGAATGGGACGGTTCTGATTCAAGCGGAAACCGTGCTGCAGACGGAAATTATTCTATCGTTCTTTCATCTGAGGATGAGGCAGGAAACTCTTTCAGCACAAAGATTTCAGGACTTACACTGGACAGCCGCGAAACAAAGGCTTATGTAACTGCTGAAAACGAAGGAATTTCTCCAAACGGCGACAAGGTTCTTGATACTCAGAAGTTTGATATCCGCACAACAGTTTCAGACGGAATCCTTTCATGGAACTTTGACATCCGAAGTACAAACGGCGCTTCTATCCGCGGCTGGTCAGACAAGGACAGCGCAAACCTTCCTGCAAGCATTACATGGGACGGTTTGACTTCTGAAGGAAAGCCTGCTGAAGGAACTTATACTGGAACTTTGAACATCGTTTACAAGAAGGGTAACAAGGTAACTTCAACTTCTTCACCGTTTATCTGTACTGCAACTGCTCCACAGCTTTCTGTAAAGACTGCTCCTGAATATTTCAGCCCGGATAACGATGGTACAGACGATGACCTCTTTATCAAGCTCAGCGGAAAATCAATGGCTCAGTTCAAAAACTGGTCTTTCGTAATCTCTGATCCTAACGGAAAGCCGTTCTGGCAGACAAAGGGAACTTCTTCTATTACTGACCGAATCATGTGGGACGGTCTTTCAAATATCCAGAAGGATTCAAGCGGAAAGGCTGAACGAGTTCAGTCTGCTATGGATTACCCGTACACCTTTACTGTTACTGATACACTTGGTATGACAAGCACTTTGAAGGGTGTTATCCCGATCGATGTTCTTGTTATCGTAGACGGTCCTTACCTGAAGATGGCAGTTCCTTCTATTATCTTCCGTTCTGATAACGCAGACTTTAAGACAACAAATGAAATCAAGAACGGTTTGAAACCTGAACAGGCTGCAAACAACGAAAAGGTTCTTAAGCGTATCGCTGAAATCCTTAATAAGTTCAAGGAGTACAAGGTTACTGTTGTAGGACACGCTAACCGTGTAACAGACAACGAAGCCGAAGAGACTGAAGACAATCCAAAACTTTGGGGACCAGCACTTATTCCACTTTCCGGAAAGCGTGCTGAGTTCGTAAAAGACTACCTTGTAAAGAAAGGTGTAAGCGCAAGCCGCCTTTCTACAGAAGGTAAGGGTGGTACAGAACTTGTTGTTGATTACAAAGACAAAGACAACAACTGGAAAAACCGCCGGGTTGAATTTATTCTTGAAAAATAATATTTAAGCCGGATGCCGGGGTTTGTTGCGCTGTTTTTCATTAAACAGCCCTGCCGCGGCCCCCGACCCTGTTAATGAAAAACCCGAAAAATGCTTCGATTTTGAACATTTTTCGGGCTTTTTTTGAATATTTTATATTTAGCTATTGACCATTTTTTTTAAAAGTAGTATATTATCTTCATGTTCGCAAGAACAATGGTTGCTTAGCTCAGCTGGTAGAGCAATGGACTGTTAATCCATGTGTCGCAGGTTCAAAACCTGCAGCAGCCGAAAAGGTCTTCCTTATTGGAAGACCTTTTTTTGTTTAACATAAAGTAATTCTTTGAAAAATAAATTGCAGGTTTTGAAGCGGAGCGAACGCACGGAAAAGGCGAGCAGTGCGGAGCGTTTTCCGTGAAAAGCCGCCAGGACGGCGGCGACAGTGAGCGAAGCCGGCATGAAAGGAGGCGACAGGAAGTCGCTGACTGGAATGCCAAAACCTGCAGCAGCCGAAGGGTCTGATAAGTTCAGGCCCTTTTTTTATTAACGTAAAATTATTTTTACTAAAGACAAATCAGGTTTTGAACCAAATGGACTTATCTCAAAATCTCTTCTACCGTCTCTTTAATCGGTTTGTCGTCGTAGAGCCAGGCGTACATGGAGGAGGCGCCGGTGAGCTTGCGGCCGTATTCGCGGGTTTCGTCGTAGGGGGCGATTTCCAGAAACAGGTCCATTGGAAGGGATTTTTTCTGGGCAACCCAGCGGCGGATTCTCGTGATTCCGGTATTGTAGGAGAGCAGGGCCTGAATCTGGGAGCTGTTCAGGCGGCGTAAAAGTTCAGCAAGGTAGAAGGCGCCGAACTCGATGTTTGTTTCTGCGTCCCGTAAATCGAATTCTTTGATTTTCAGTTTTCGGGCAACATCCCCGGCGGTGGAATCCATAAGCTGGGTGAGTCCAACGGCGCTTGCAAAGCTTTTTACATCCTTATCAAAAAAACTTTCACTTCGGATAAGGCCGTACAAAAGAGCCTCTGGGATTTCATATCTTTGTGCCGCTTCGTCTATGAGGGAGCGGTAGTCCTTTGGGAAGAGCAGCTTTAATTCTTCCTTTGTAATGTTTCTGTCGCTTTTTTTGACCGCTTTAGCCGCCATTCTGAGAGCCTGAGGATAGTATTTCGGGTAATTTTTCCCGCATTCATTAAGGAATGAAGAAAGGGTAGTGATACAGTCCATGGATAAAATGGAACCGGTGGAAGTCAATTTTACGAATTCCGGATAGATTTTATCTGCAAAGCCAAAATCGGCATATCCCCGCAAAAGGATTTCGGCGTCCCGGTCGATTTTTTCGGTTTTTTCGCTGTCCAGAAGTCTTGTTTTGCAAAGAAATTTTTCGATTTCTTTTTCGCTGATTTCAAGGCGGGAAATTGCGCTTACCATGTAGTAATAGTCACCGCCGGAGCTTAAAGCCTGGTAAAAAAGGGCCTGGCTCGTATCCTCTTTTGAATACACGCTTTCATCCGCCATTTTTTCCTGCAAAAGACGGGCAGAAATATAGGCGTATCGGCTTACCATGTAGTCTGAAGCGTACCCCTTTATGCTTTTGTAGATTTTGTAAAACTCGTTCCACTTTCCTTCTGTTAAAAGCAGGTTGGAAAGAAGATCCAGAAGATCGTCAAAATACGAAGCATCGTTCCAGCTTTTTGCATATTCCTGAACAGCCGCGCAGCCGGCGCTGGTATTTCTTCGGATTTTTAATTTCAATATGTACCAGAGGGCGTTGTCCTTTTTTGTTCCGTCGGAAGTGCACTCCATGGCTTTTTTGTATGCATTTTCAGCCTTGGAAAAATATTCTCCCGCCAGATCGTACAGCCGCCCTGCGTAAAAGTTGAAGTAAAAGTCTTCTTCGCCGGAAGAGCCGTAAGCCGGCGTAAAAACTGCTCCGTACGGGCTCTGGTGCGCTTCTTCAGCTTTGTTTTTTTCATTCAGAAAGGCAAGGTAGTTTTCAAGAATTCTTGCATTCTGAAGATAGTTTTTGTTTCCGTATACTAAAGTTTTTCCGATATCCGAGCAGAATTGAGAAGGAATGAAGGCCAGGGGAACGGCGAAAGAACCGGTTCCAGTATTATTGAGCGCTGCCATACTTCCGACAGGATTTTGTGCAACTACGCTTTCCCTGAAAATCTGAAAGATTTCCGGAACTTCATCCACAATTTCAGAATACTGGCGTTTTTTTGCCTTCATTCTGAAGTTGAGCAGGGTTTTCTGAGCTTCAGAAAGGCTTTCTTCCATATAATTTGAATAATCGTTGTAAAAATTCTGGTGTTCCGTGGAAAGTGAACATTCCATGAACCATTTAAACATTTCATCCAAAAGCCGGCTGTCATTCTTTTCTTTCATTGAGCGAAGGCGCAGGGCAATAAGCGCTGAACTTGCAGCGGAAAAATCCAGGCCATTTGTAAAAAAAATCACTCTTGAATATTCCCGGCTGGAATAGTAGTCCTTGACTGCAAAAAGCAGAGCATCTTCATCTTTGTATTTTTCAAGGTAAAGGTCTTCCATTTCTATGCGGTTTTTCTGGTTTTGAAGTAAAATCAGGTTTTCATAGCTTCGTCGGGCGCACCAGCTGCTTCCTTTTTTTACGCAGAGAGAAAAGTTTTTTTGTGCTTCCGGAATTGTACCGTTTTCAAGATTTTTGAGTCCAAGAAAATAATGAATGTCGTTTCCGTATTTTTTCTGAAGAGTATAGGCCGGTCTTTTGCAGGAAGTAAATGTAAGGCAGAATGCAAAAAAAAGAAGAAGTGCATTGCCGGGAGTTTTTATGCCGGCTGTTTTATTCCAGAGTTTGAAGCTTTTTGAGTTTTTATGCGATTTCATATGGTGCATGTTCATAACTTTTTAATAATATAAAAATTAAGGCTGCCTTGCAATGTGATTTGTAAGACAGCCTTATCTTATTTACCGCAATCAAATATTACTGCTGCGGAAGTTCAATCCAGGTTCCGGAAATAATTACATCCGGATTCTTGATTCCGTTGTACCGTGCAATCATGTGATATTTCCACGGATTTTTGTAGTATGCGTCGGCAATATCCCAGAGGGTGTCGCCCCACTTGATTTTATACTTAATCGTTTTTGGTTTTTCCGGCTCTTTTGGAGGCTCCGGAACAACGGTTTCAACAACTTCCGGCTCGGTGATTACTACGATTTCATCTTCCTTTGCTGAAGTATCAGGAATTTCCGGCTCCGGTTCAGGCTCTGGTTCCGGTTTTTTTTCTTCTTTTACAACAGGAACAGGAGCAGCCTGGTCTTTTGCATTTTTCTTTCCAAGAAGATTGTATTTTGAAGGAACGATGAAGAGCAGAAGAAGAACAGCGATTATACAGATTATTGCGCAGATTACGCAGATAATGACCGGAACCTTTGTTTTCTTGCGAACATCCTGGTCATCATTGGTCTGGTATGGAGTTCCCTGCTTTGTTTCCTTGTCGTAAAGGCCGTCAAAATCAAGTCCTGCAGAAACAGGAACCGGGTCAATGGTTGCATCCTTTGACGCTTCTGCATTGTTTTCTGAGTCATCAAAGTCCGGAAGACCAAATGGATCTTCTTCCTGTGCAGAAGTAGTGTCAGCGGAACCGCCTTCATCACCAAAATCAGGAAGTGCGAAGGGATCATCTGATTCTGAAGGATTATCAACGACGGTTGTGTCGCCGGCATTTTCGTCCAGGTCTGGAAGTGCAAACGGGTCTTCTTCTGTGGTTGAGGAATTGTCAAAGGCTGTTGCGTCCCCTGCATTTTCATCAAGGTCAGGAAGCCCAAAAGGATCTTCCTCAGTATCTGCTGAAGTGTCAGAAACTGTTGTGTCCCCTGCATTATCATCAAGGTCAGGAAGTGCAAAAGGATCCTCTTCCTGCACCTGAGTTTCATCTGCTGCAACCTTGTCTGAAGAGTTGCCGTCGGTCTGTTCTGTAGTGGCAAACGGGTCTTCGTCCATATCCGGAAGGGCAAAAGGATCTTCTTCAGAAGTCTCGCCGACAGATCCGTTTTCTGCTGCATCTGCGGGTTCGTCACCAAAATTGAAGTCCAGATTATTGTCCAGTTCGGAGTCTTCCGGAAGGGCGGTGCCTGCGAAAGTATCCGAATCCCCTGAGGTTTCTGATTCAAAGCCGGAGTCAGCATCGGTAAATGAATCTGCCGGGCTGTCTGTGACAGTTTCGTCAGATTCGTCTGCAGTTTCCGGGAAGTCGATTGTATCAGAAGCAGCTTCTCCGCTGTTATCGTATTCAGCTTCGTCTCCCATTCCCTTGATTGCGTCGGCCTTGCTTGCCATTGCATCAGAGAGAACTTCGGTGTCCTGCTTGTTTTCTTCTTCTTTTCGTTTTGCCATCATTCGGGCAAGAAGTCCGCCGCCTACAGCACCTGCGGCAACTCCAGCCGCAACAGCGCCGGCATTTGATCCGGATTTTTCTTCCGGTTCTGTTTCTTCAGTTTTGGTTTCGTCACCTGCATCGGTTGCGGTATTGGCGGCAATCTCGCTTTCGTCAATTGTGTCAGGAATGAGGTCGTCATCTGCGGCGTCGTTATTAAAATCGTCAGCAGGCATTTCTTCCCCGGCAAATTCCTCGTCTTCCATTTCACCGGAAATAAGGTCGTTCAAAGGTGCAAGTTCGTCGGCTGTAAGGGTGTCTGTTTCTGATTCATCTGCAAAGCCCGCATCCGGAACTGTGCTGTCGCTTCCAAAGTCATCCGGGAGGGCAAAGTCATCGCTTGAAAGTGTGTCGCCGGAAAGGTCGTTGCCTGCAGGTTCATCGCCTGCTGCTTCGCTGTCCGGAAGCGCAAAATCGTCGTTTGCAAGACTGTCGCCGGAAGATTCGTCTACAGCTGGCATTTCAGCAGTCTGGGTTTCGCTTCCAAAGTCATCCGGGAGGTCAAAATCTGCATCGGAAAGGGTGTCTTCTGGGAGTTCAAATTCTTCTCCATTAAAATCGTCGCTTACAAGGGTGTCGTCGGAGATTTCCGGCTCTTCCATTGTGGCGTCAGAAGCGGTTGTTCCGTCCAGCTTTACATCGTAATTTGTAGGTTCAAGGCGTTCTTCAAGAGTTCGTGAAACCAGAGTGATATCGGCGTTGCTTGTGGCTCCGGTTTCCGGGTCATTCATATCTGCGGAAAGCTTGTTATTTTCGTCCAGCTTGATTTTCAGCGGAATATCTACGCTTCCGTTGGGGTGCGCGTTTAGGTTATCAATTTGAAGTGAGTCAATGTATTCTGCGTCTTCCATTGTTCCGGTTGAAGAGCGGTAAAGGTCAACTACAATCCGGGTCTGGTTATCCCGCACCGTGGTGAGACCAAGATTTTTGTTTCCCGCCTTTCCATCTTCCATGATTGGATAAAATGAACCGTCCGCTAATCGGATTCCTATCTGCTTCATAAACGCCTCGCTAAATTAAAAATGGTTCTACCTTTAGATTATCGGATGAAATCTTCATTTTCGCCACTTTTTTCTATAATAAAATGAACTGTGCAGGATGGTGGAAAAATCAGGCTGGAGGAAGCCAGCGTTTCAACCGGGCTTCAGTTTATTTTGATAAAAAAAGGCTGTCCATTTTGAAGTTTAATAAACCTCTCGGACAGCCTTGTTTTGGTCAGCTATTCAGAATTACTTCTGGTCAACAGTGTTGTAGTCGTAGATGAACTCTGTCATGCTGGACATTTCATTTACTGTAGTACCGAACTTTCTAAGAACAGTGTAACCTGTTACCTTTGAGCAGTTTCCAAAGGAATCGATTTTTACAAGAGAGCGTTTTGCAATCTTGTTTTCTGAATCGTAGGAGGTTACTTCAGAAAGAGTGTTGTCTGCAGCGTAGCGGAAAACATCCTTTGATTTTACAGCGCCGGTTGAATCAAAGTAAGTGATGGAGTCCTTCAGGTTTGCAGCGTTGTATGAGTAGGTGCGCTCTTCATCCAGAGTTCCGTCGCCGAAATACTCGTATTCATGTTCAATTCTGTTTGAATCGTCGTATTTGTAGATGATTTTCCAGACAAGCACGCCTTCAGAGTTGTAATAGCTTTCGTCCGTAAGGTTTGCCCCTGTGTATCCGTAAATTGTTTTTCCCTTCAGGAAGCCGCCCTTAGTAAATTCAGAGCAGTCTGCCTTCCGGTTGTCCTTGTAGGAAAGGGCTGTATTCCAGATCTGCACATTGTCTGCATCGTAACAAACCTGAGCCGTCATGTTTCCCATGGCGTCGTAAGTATTCACGATTTTGTTTACCAGAACGTCGCGAGGAGTAAGCTCTGAGGATTCAAGGAGCTTTCCCTGTTCGTCGTATTTGTAAACGATTTTTGAACTTGGTGTACGGAAATATTCACCGAATTTTGAAACGATTGTAAAATCCGTTCTTGTTACTGTTTTAGCTTTTGTTTTAAGAGCTGCTCCAGATGCTATATCATAGGCAAAAAGAGAGGACGCAATTGCGCCTGCGAGTACAATACTCAATACCTTTTTCATAAGTCCTCCATAAATATTATCCCCCTATTATAGACTTAATGACGGTAATTTGTCAAAATATATATTGTATGGATTTGTATGAATTGCGGGCATTTCTGGTTCTGCAGGAGCAGCTGCATTACGCCCGGGCGGCTTCCAGACTGAACATGAGCCCTTCAGCACTTTCCCGGATTGTAACTCGGCTTGAAGAAGAGCTGGATACTCCCCTGATAGACCGGTCAAGCCGCTCTGTAAAGCTTACTGAAAACGGAAAGCAGTTTGCTGAATTTGCCCGGGAAACCCTGGAGAGGGAACAGGAGCTTAAGTCCGTATTTATGGGAGAAAAGGGCGAGGTTTCAGGAATTCTGAATGTGTACGCTTCCGTTACTGCCTGCTATATGATTCTTCCTCTTTTTATAAAAAAACTTTCAGAAAAATATCCGCTGATAAAGCTTTCTGTTCAGACCGGAGACCCGGCTGGGGCAATTCAGGCGGTTCGGGACGGCAGCGCTTCCCTTGCAGTTGCCGCAATTCCGGAGGATTCCCTTTCCTATCTGGAAACTATAAAGTGTGTACGGACGCCTCTGGTTTACGCCGCATCCAAGGACGGACCATATACAAGCGTAAGCGGTTCGCCTCAGGATATTCTTTCTTCAACACCGATTGTTCTTCCGAAAAACGGCATTGCCCGGGAACGCTTTGACCGCTGGACAAAATCCCGGAATGTTCACCCGATAATCGCGGCGGAAACGGAAGGAAACGAAGCGATTCTCGCAATTGCCCAGCTGGGCCTTGGAATCGGCCTTGTGCCTCAGCTTGTTCTGGAGAGCGCTCCTTATAAAAACTCCTTTGTGATTCACAGCGCCGGCAACACCATGGGCTATTACGATGTTGGCTTTATCCGCCGCTCGGAGTTGTACGGTTCAAAGGGCAGCCGCTTAATTCAGAAGGCGGTGGGGGATGTGCTTTCTTCAATTTCAAAGGAGGATTTTGTTCGCTATGACGGAAAATGAGTGGAATAGTTTTTGTTCTTTCAGGGATGATTTTAAGAAAAAAATAGAAGAGTGGAAGACTGTTGCACCGGAAATTGCAAGGCTTTCAAAAGATGCGTCTTTGAAGGACACGCCCGCCTATCCTCTTGAAAATCCTCTGGTTTACAACACCGCCCTTGATGAAATACAAAAAGATGACTGTATCCGCCTTATTGTAATCGGGGATAATCCTGGCAAAAACGAGCAGCTTTCAAAAAATCAGAAATACCTTGTGGGTCAGTCCGGAAAGCTGGCAGAGGGCTTTTTTAAGAAAAATGGAGAACTTGGGGTGGATTTCAGGAAAAATGTAATAATTCTGAACAAAACTCCCGTTCACACAGCAAAAACCGGGCATTTAAAATATCTTATGAAAAATGGAAGCCCAGAGCTTTGTACTATTATAGAAGAAAGTCAAAAATGGATGGCAGAAAGGACGGCCCTTCTTCATAAATCTCTTGAAAGCTGTTCTTTGTGGCTGGTGGGTTATTCTGAACTGAAGAAAAATGGCATTTTCAAGGTTTACCGGGACGGTCTTTTTGCTTCCTATGGTGAAGGAAACGGCGGTGCTTATGACCGGCTTTTTGTGTACCAGCATTTTTCCATGAACAGTTTTACCCGGGATATTAAAAAGTTTATGGAAGCACATTCTGCGCTGAGCCTGGAACAGGCACTGAAGGAACTTGGAAGGGCGCATAGGGATGAAATATTTGGGGTGTAGGAATAACTGCTTCCTAATTAAAAATAACAGATTGTGTAGTCAGTCAGGGGTACAAAGCAAAGGGATTTATAGAGTTTTTGCGCTGCTTTGTTTTCTTTTTTAACGTACAAGACTGGAAGTTTTCTTGCGTGGAGTATTTTTTTTGAAAGAACCAGAATGCAGCGACTGGCGTAATGCTTTCCCCTCTGTTCCGGAAGTGTAAAAACTCCTCCGATTTGGGCGCATTTAGTTCCGATGGCGTTTGTTTGGGCTTTTGAAATCAGGTTTCCGTTTCCGTCATCGATTGCCAGGATGTACTGTTTCCGTAAGGCGGCTTTCAGCTTCAGTCTGGAAGTGTCCTCGTTAAATTCAAAGCCCCGGGGTAGAACCTCTTCCAGCTCATATTTTTTCTGAAGTTCAATCAGGCTTTGTAAAAGCGGTTCCGGAAGGTCTTTTTTGCATCGCACAAAACTTTCTCCATTTGAAAAGGGCTGCAGTTCAAGGGAAAGGAAGGACTTTACGTTCAGGCGCATAAAAATGTAGCGGTTTATAACTCTTGGAAAGGCGTCCAGGTTTTCAAGACTCTGTAAAATCAACTGAGTGCCGCTTTCAACTCCGTTTACGCATTCCGGCAGGGCTAGTTTTTCGCTTCTGTAAAAGTCTGTTAAATCCCGGGTGAAGGCAAGCTGTTCAGGCGGGAGCGGTTCTGCCCTCTTTTTTTCTGCAAAGGGCAGGCAGTGGAGTACGGTTTTTGAAAGTACCAGAACGCCCCAGATTTTATCCCCTTTTATGTCGCCGCTAAAAACTGCGTACACGGAGCGGGAGCTTTTTCTGATGGCGCCGGAAAGCTGCACTGAAATTATTTCGTATTTTTTTACAAAGTTCAGAGCCTGCCCCTTCAGGCGGTCTGTTAATTCTTCAAAAGGAAAAAAAATCATCTCTTCTGCCTGTATTTTTAATTTTCGGAAATTGATTTTTATTTCCGCCAGCCTTCTTTTCTCTTGACGCCAGAATTTTTAGTCCTTTATAACCTGCAGGGACTTCTGCTGGAATTTTGGAATGAACTTCTTTGTTCCGCCGTTTTCAAACTGAACGGTGATAACAAAATCTTCTCCGCTTCCGGTCTGGTTTATAACTACGCCGTAGCCCCAGTCATCGTTAAAGATTTTGGTTCCCTTTTTGTATTTTGCTTTTAGGGGGTTGGATTCAAAAGCCGAAGCATCGTCTTTTTTTGAGCCGTCGTCATAATATCCGTCCCCAGTGCCGTATCCAGAACCGCCACGACTTCCATACCCACCGTAGGAACCTCCTCCGTATGAGATGCTTCCATACCCGCTTCCACCGTAAACGCTGCCGGAAGGAAGAAGTGTCTGAACGTCCAGGGCTTCCTCCGCTTCCTTAAGGAAAATGCTTGGTGACATAATCTGAAAATGTCCGTAGAGCTTCCGGGACCTGCAGCTGGTGAGGGTCAGTTCCTTTCGTGCCCGGGTTATTCCAACATAGAAAAGCCGGCGCTCTTCTTCAAGGTCTTTTCCGGTTTCGTCTTCCCGTGGGAAAATACCGTTTTCAAGCCCCGTAATGATTACCCGGTTAAACTCAAGTCCCTTGGTGTTGTGCAGTGTGATGAGGGTTACGGCATCCGTGTTCTCTTCGTTTTCTGCATTTTCAGAAAGGGTGCGGTCCAGGTTTATGCTGTCCAGAAAGTCTAAAAGTCCAAGGCGGGTGCAGGGGTAGCTGGCCGCATAGTTGGAAAGCTCCTGCATGTTTTCAACACGGCTGGTTCCGTCAATGTCGTCCTGAGCTTTGTGGTATTCTTCAAGGCCTGAATCCTTGATGATTTTTTCTATAAAGTACGAAAGGGGGGAAGGAACATAGTTTTCGTCGTCGGCTTCCTGTTCTTCCGCCTTTCTGGAATTTTCTTCCAGCTCTTCTAAGAGGCTGTTCATCATTGAAGAAAAGGTTCTGGCTCCTTCCTGGGCTTTTTTTGTAAGGCCAAAGCTTCCGGCTGAAGCAAGGACTGCGGCCTTAATCAGGCTGAGACCAGTACGCTTCTCGCTCTGTTCAGTAATTTCGATTTCCGAGAGAGTTTCGCCGTCTTCTGTGTCCTTTGCATTATAAAAGCTCTGTTTTGCGCCTTCAATCAGTTTTTCAAGGGATTTTTCACCTAAGCCCCGGACTGGTTTGTTCGCAATTCGCCTGAAGGCAATTTCGTCCCTAGGGTTTGCAAGGAGCGAAAGATAGGAAAGGGCGTCCTTGATTTCTTCACGCTCGTAGAATTTCAAGCTTCCCACAACCTTGTAAGGAATTTCTTCGTGCAGGAACTCGTGCTCAAATTCCAGAGACTGAGCGTTGGTCCGGTAAAGAATTGCAAAATCGCTGTATTTTGCGGGGCATTTCTTTGAGGTAACGGCTTGCTTTATCAGCTTTGAACAGAGGTGAGCTTCTGCGTCCTGGTTTGGAAGAATGAGGGCTGTTGGTTTTTCTCCTTTTTCTCCTTCTGCTATCAAAGTTTTTCCGATTCTTCCCTTGTTGTTTCGTACAACTGCATCTGCGGCAGCAAGAATGCTTGCGGTGGAGCGGTAATTTCTTTCAAGCCGGATAAGTTCCGTGTTGGGAAAAAGGTTCGGAAACTGAAGAATGTTCTGGATTTCAGCGCCACGGAAGCGGTAAATGGACTGGTCATCGTCGCCTACAACGCAGACATAGGTCCTGTTTGATTTTCTTATTGCGCTCTGTGGTGCAGTGCTGTCTGTGTCCTGTGTGGAGACTCCGTCTGGGGCAATCTCGCTTTCGTTGTATGCTTCGTAACCGTCCCCTTCATCCTGAATGCCGCTTAGTGCCTGCAAAAGCCTGAACTGAGCCACGTTGGAATCCTGATATTCGTCCACCATGATTACCTTAAAATGGTGGCGCATTTCCACACGTAATTCCGGGTTCTGTTCCAGCATCAAAACCGGAAGCATAATCAGGTCGCCGAAGTCAACGTTTCCGGTTTCCCTAAGGCGCTTCTGGTATGCCCTGTAGGCTTCTTCCAGATCCCCGTCTTCGTCAAAGTTTGAAATATCGTCGTCGGGGGTAAGGCAGTAGTCCTTGCAGAGGGCAATTTTTTTTGCCAGCTGGTGGGCTTTCTTTTTTGTAAGGTGAGGGAGCGCCTTCTGAAGCAGGGTTGTGGAGTCAGTGTCGTCGTAAACCGTGAAGTTCCTGTCCAGGTCGGCAATGATTCCGTATTTTCTGAGGAACCAGGCTCCAAAGGAGTGGAAGGTTTTTATCTGGGATTCACAGGCGGCCGGCTCAAGGGCAACGGCTCGCTCCCGCATTTCGTCTGCTGCTTTTTTTGTAAAGGTAACGGCAAGAATCTGCCAGCTTCTGATATTTTCGTGCTGGATGAGGTATGCAATTTTGGTTGTGATTACGCGGGTTTTTCCGCTTCCTGCGCCCGCAAGAATTAAAAGAGGATTTCCTGTGTGAACAACGGCAGAGCGCTGTTCCGGGTTCAATGTATCCAGATATTCAAAAGCCATGTGTATAAAATAGCGCAAAATGAAGAATTGCGCTACATTGAATATTCAGCAGGGCGGATGCCAATTTTTTTTAATTTTGCAAACTCGGCATTCGCCTTGCAGAGCGTTCTATTATAAAGTTTACTTTTGAAGTTTCATTCCGTTGAAGGTGGCGAAGGCTACTTTGGTGCCAAGCTCGTCGGTGATGGAAATGGTGTAGAGGCAGGTGCTCCTTCCGTCTTTTACAAGTGTGGATTCTGCAATCAGTTTTTTGCCCTTTGCCATGCCGATGAAGTTTATCTGGCTGGAGGTGGAAACGGTCTGTGGCTGCCTGAAGTTTGAAGAAACCGCAAAGGTGAAGTCGGAAAGGGTAAAGATTGCCCCGCCCATTACGCCACCGTATGCATTCTGATGGTCTCTGGTTATTTCAAAGCTGCACTTTGCGTAATGCTCGCCAACTTCTTCTATAATAACGCCTGTGGTTTTTGTGGCATATAAATCTCCGTTAAAAAAAGAGCGTGCTTCTTCAAGATCTGTCATAATTTACCTCGCTGTTTGATTGGACACAGTTTAGCAAAAAGTGGGCTGTATGGACAACAAGGAGATTTTCCCCTCGTGTACTTTTTTCTGTGTTTCTGCTAAAATGGAGCTATGAAAAAGATTTCGATTGTTGTTTTGGCGCTCCTTGGCGCACTGCTGTTTTCTTCCTGTTCGGGAGTAATGGGTTACAGCGTTCTTTTGTGGAATGTTCCGGAGTATGGTCTTGAAGGCGGCGACATTGTTCCGGTTTATATAAAATCAAATATTTCTCATGTATATGTAATCGGGGTTTCCGGGGCTTCGGCAGAGGGTAAAACTCAGAAGGTGGAAGTTCCCCTCTGGAAGCTTACAGAGCCGGAAAAGAAAGGAAAGGCTTATAAAACTGCACAGAAATATACTGAATACGCTCATTCCTATGCTTCGGTTGTTCTGGATGGTCTTCCGATGCGTGCAGAGCCTGTAAATACTGCAAAACAGGTTTACCGTCTTCGTAAAAATGAAAGCATCAAGGTTCTCTACAAGGGAAAAGGGCAGGCTGTAATGGCCGGAAAAAATGCCCTTCAGGGAGAATGGCTTCGTGTTCTTACTTCGGACGGAACTGTGGGCTGGTGTTTTTCCTACAACCTTCGCCTTTACGAAATGGATAAGGACGGCCAGAGGATTGGGGCCGAGGAAATCGAAAAAGAAGACGACGGAAGCGAAGCAATCGAGACTCTGCTTACAGCGGTGTGGTATCCGGAAAGCTACAAGGGTATGATTGATTCGGGAAGAATCGACGTGGATAAAATCAATCCTTCATATATGTTCCATCTTGATCAGGAATCTAAAAAGCTTTATTTCAACATGCCGAAGCTTTATCAGGTGTGGGATTTTAACGGCGTTACAAAAACCGGAGACGGCCAGTACAAAATCAACGATGTTCCGATTGTTCTTACTGTTCGCCGAAACGATTTTGTTGTTGTGCGCTACACCGGAGAAAGCGGAAAACCGGAGGACTTTAATCTTGTTACAATCCAGCAGAATCTGGGAGAACTGGTTTCTGCAGAGCGGGAACGCCGTACAGCGGTTTATAAGAAAATTCTTGCCTTTGGACCTAATTTTAAGAGTGCGGCTTACGGTACCCTTGATTTTGCAGAAGACAATACCTTCACCTGGAACAACAACAGGCAGCTGGTTTCTTCTTCGATTATTCAGCAGTCGGCAAGAAACCGGGGAACGGTAACGGTAAAATACTTCCTTTCAAAATCCCTTTCTCAGAATTATGACGGAATTTTGACCTTCAATTTTGACGGCATGGATAAGGAAGTTAATTTCCTTTACAAGATTGAAGAGAAGGGTATTAAGTTTGAAACTGCAATCGGTGCCGGCATGAGAAACAATATCATCATGGAACGCTCAATGAGCCCGATCACAATCTTCTTTACAAAAAATTAGGATATTTATGGCATTCATACAGTTCAGTCAGGTGAACCTTGCATTCGGCGACCGTGACATATTAAAAAACGTCAGTGTAAACCTTCAGACGGGAACAAAGGCGGCTCTGACCGGTGCAAACGGTGCCGGAAAATCGACCCTCATAAAAATCATGGCAGGTCTGGTTGAGCCGGACAGCGGAAGCCGGGTTATGGAAAAGGGTGCCCGTCTGGCTTACCTTCCGCAGAGCGGACTGACCCACGCTGGTTCTACCTTAATCGAGGAAGCGGACAAGGCCTTTGATTACGGCTATAAAATGCAGGAAGAAATCGATGCCCTTGGAGAAAAGCTTTCTAAGGGTGAAGGAAATACGGATGTGCTTCTTGAAAAGCAGGCTGCCCTTATTTCAGCACTGGAAGAATCCGGCTGGCACCGGCGACGGGCACTGGCAGAAAGCGTTCTTCTTGGACTTGGTTTTAGCCGTGACGATTTTAACCGGGATACAAAGGAATTTTCCGGTGGATGGCAGATGCGTATTGCCCTTGCAAAGGCGCTGATGCAGAATCCGGATATCCTTCTTCTGGACGAACCTACAAACTACCTTGATATTGAAGCCCGAAGCTGGCTTGAAGAGTTTCTGGGCAATTTTAAGGGCGCTTTTTTGCTTGTAAGCCACGACCGCTATTTTCTGGATGTGACCATAAACGAGGTCTACGAGCTTTTTGGCGGAGATTTAAAGCGTTACAAGGGAAACTTTACCCACTATGAACAAGTACGCCAGGTTGAACTTAAGACCCTGATTGCAGAGTACGAAAAACAGCAGGAAGAAATCGCCAAGCTTGAAGATTTTATCCGTCGTTTTGGAGTTCAGGCTACGAAGGCTGCACAGGCACAGGAAAGACAGAAGCAGCTGGACAAAATCCTTGAAAAGAAAATTGAAATTCCTGAAAGTCTTAAAAAAATACATTTTACCTTTCCGCCTGCACCTCATTCGGGAAAGCTTGTTCTGCGCCTGAATGGTATCACGAAAAGCTATGACGGAAAGCGGAACGTTCTTGATAATCTTGACCTGACGGTTGAAAACGGCGAACGCCTTGTGGTGGCAGGCCGAAACGGAGCCGGAAAGTCTACCCTTTTACGAATCCTTTCCGGGGAGGACAGTTCTTTCTCTGGGGAGATTATTCCCGGTGCGGGAGTAAAAATCGGGTACTTCAGTCAGGATAATGCGGAAACCATAAAGGGAAGCGAAAGCATCTTAGATTATGTTGAAGCCCGGGCTCCTTTTGACCTGATTCCAAAGCTTCGTGACATGATGGGTGCATTTTTGTTCCGGGGGGATGATGTTTACAAGAGCCTGGACGTGCTTTCCGGCGGAGAAAAAAGCCGCATTGCACTTCTGCTTTTGCTTTTGAGCCCTAACAACCTTCTGATTCTGGACGAACCTACAAACCACCTTGATATGCATTCCAAGGACGTTCTTCTGGACGCCCTGAAGGATTTTGGCGGAACCGTAATTTTTGTAAGCCACGACAGGGGCTTTATCGAAGGCTTGAGTACAAGAGTCCTGGAACTTACTCCGGGGCGTGCCCGTAATTTCCCTGGAAACTATACCTACTATCTTGAACGCCTTAAGGCAGAGGAAG
Organism: uncultured Treponema sp.; assembly: GCA_946186185.1. GTDB lineage: Bacteria > Spirochaetota > Spirochaetia > Treponematales > Treponemataceae > Treponema_D. The sequence continues at coordinate 31,970 of CAMHMJ010000025.1, forward strand.
AAAATCCAGAACTGAGGGGAGAGGGCTTTGGATCTCTTTCCGGTGTATCGTCAGCTTCCTCGGGAGCGGGGGCTTCCGGCGGAAATGGAAAAAACGCCGCTGGGGCTGGAAGCGGTTCCGGTTCTGCTTCAGCGGGTGCTTCCGGCGCAGGGGGTAGTTCTGGTGCTAGTGGTAGTTCCGGCACAGGGGGTGCCGGTCAGTCAAACAAACTCAGCTGGGAAGAGCAGAAAAAGGCCGAGGCTGAAAGACGAAAGGCAGAAAAGGAAGTTGCAAGAATTGAGAAGGCCATAAGCGACCTTGAGGAAGAAAAGAAAGCCCTTGGTGAAAAAATGGCCCTTCCTGAAATCTATTCCAACGGCGAAAAGGCAAAGGAAGTTCAGCGTAAAATCGATGAAACAGAGGAAAAGCTTTTAGCCCTGAACGAGGAATGGGAAAAGGCGGCTCTGATTCTTGAAGGCTTAAACTGATTTAAAATATTCAGGGAGAATGGTGAGTTTGCTATATTAATTCAAAATTGGCGTAAGCGGGGTTCTTGTTTGAAAAACATTCAGCCACCGCGAAGCGGTACTGCCGTTTTTCAAACAAGGTTCCCGCTGAGAGCCAATTTTGGAGTTAGAAATATAAAACTCAACATTCGTCCATGTAGTTTAAATGTGACCAAATGGTTTATAATATTTTAACTTTTATTTTTAGAGGTGTTTTATGAAAGTTCTGGTAATTGGCGGAGCCGGCTATATTGGAAGTCATGTTGTAAAGGCATTGATGAAGGCAGGACATAAGGTTACGGTTTTTGATAACCTTTCAAGCGGGCTCAGACAGAATTTATTTAGCGAAAACGGTTTTATTTATGGAAATATTTTACTCCCTGAGGATCTGGACGCGGCTTTTGCCCAGGGCTTTGACGCATTTGTTCACCTTGCCGCATTTAAGGCTGCGGGAGAAAGCATGGTAAAACCTGAGAAATATTCCGTGAACAATATTACGGGAACCCTGAATATCATGAATGCGGCAGTTAAGCACGGCTGCTTAAAGATGATTTTCAGTTCCAGCGCCGCTGTTTTTGGAGAACCGGAATATCTTCCGATGGATGAAGAGCATCCTAAGCACCCGATAAACTACTACGGCTTTACAAAGCTTAAAATTGAAGAATTCATGGACTGGTATGACCAGCTGAAAGGTCTTAAGTTTGCCGCACTTCGTTATTTTAATGCCGCCGGCTATGACCCGGAAGGTGTTGTCTGCGGACTTGAGCAGAAGCCGGAAAATCTTCTTCCGCGAATTATGGAAGCGGCTCTCGGTCAGCGGGAACTTAAGGTTTTCGGAACCGATTACGATACCCGGGACGGAACCTGTATCCGGGATTACGTTCATGTAACGGATCTTGCAGACGCACATGTCCGCGCCCTGGAATATATTTCTAAAAAAGGCGAAAGCATTAAGCTGAACCTTGGAACTGAAAAGGGAACTACCGTAAAGGAGCTTCTGGAAGCATCCCGCCGCATTACCGGAAAGGCAATTCCTGCCGAGGATGTTGAGCGCCGTCCTGGAGACCCGGCAAGTCTCTACACAACCAGCAAAAAGGCAAAGGAACTTCTGGGCTGGGAGCCAAAGTACAGCGATGTAGATACTCTGGTTCGTACAACCTGGAATGTATACAATAAATAGAATATAAACTCAAAAATTGGCTCTCAAAAAATTGATAGAGGTTTGTTGGAAATTTTATGACTAATATGGTAGAAGATATCCGTTCTTTTTTGAATGGGCAGCGCGATGCTATGGTGGAGCTTGAAGGGCTGTTGACTTCGAATCCGGCACTTGCTCCGGAAAACGGTGGGGACGGAGAGACTAAAAAGGCAGATGCTCTTGAAAAATGGCTGAAGGAAGCCGGCTTTACAGATATCAAGCGTTTTGAAGCCCCTGATTCCCGAGTTTCCAGCGGAAAAAGACCCAGCCTTGTGGTTACCATTGCCGGTTCCCCGTCCGATTATTCTATCTGGAGTATGGCGCACCTTGATGTTGTTCCTGTGGGAGATCCAAAACTCTGGAAGACCGATCCATGGAAGGTTGTAGAAAAAGACGGAAAACTTTTTGGCCGGGGGGTAGAGGACAATCAGCAGGGGCTGGTTTCTTCTGTTTTTGCGGCTCTTTACCTCATTAAAAAGGGAATTAAGCCTTCTCATACCGTAAAACTTCTTTTTATGGCAGATGAGGAAGTGGGTTCAAAGTACGGTGTCTGCTGGCTTTTGAAAAATACGGATATTTTCAATAAAAATGACCTGATTCTGATTCCGGATGGCGGTGATCCTAAGGGTGAGACCATTGAGGTTGCGGAAAAGAATATTCTGTGGCTCAAGTTCCACGTTTCCGGCGCACAGGCTCACGGAAGCCGCCCTGACCAGGGAAATAATGCCTGCCTTGCAGCCAGCGACCTTTCCCTTCGTGTTCATGCCCTTGAAAAAGTTTTTGATGCACGGGATAAGATTTTTGAGCCGGACTATACCACAATTCAGCCGACTATGCGGTACGCTAATGTTGAAGGCGTTAATATCATTCCGGGAGAAGATACTTTCTGTGTGGATGCCCGGATTCTTCCCTGCTACAGCGTGAACCAGGTGCTGGGTGCGGTTGAAGAAAAATGCTCTGAAATTGAAGCGGAATACGGCGTTCAGGTTTGCTACGAAGTTTTGCAGAACTCTGAAAGTCCTGCCACAAGCACAGATGCTCCGGTTGTAAAAAAACTTTCCGAAGCGTTAAAGGCTGTTCACGGAATTGATGCCCGTACCATCGGTATCGGCGGCGGAACGGTGGGAGCAGAGCTTCGCCGTGAAGGTTATTCCTGCGCAGTGTGGTCTACTCTGGATGAGTGCGCCCACATGCCTAACGAATACTGCGTTATCGACAACATGATTAAGGACGCCCAGACTCTGGCTTACTTTTTTATGAAGGCTTAGCCGCCTAAGTATGCATCCTTCAGGGATTCGTTTGCGGCAAGGTCTTTTGCGTTGAACTCGTTTTCGATGGTTCCTGTTTTATAAACGTAGGCCCGGTCGGCAATATCCAGTGCTTTGTAGGCATTCTGTTCAACCAGAAGAATTGTTGTTCCGTCAGCGTTAATTTTCTTGATAATCTCAAAAATCTCATCTACAAAAATAGGGGCTAATCCCATGGAAGGTTCGTCCAGCAAAAGAAGGCGAGGTTCTGCCATCAGGGCGCGACCCATAGCCAGCATCTGCTGCTCACCGCCGCTTAAGGTTCCGGCATTCTGTTTAATTCGCTCTTTTAGGCGCGGGAAGAATTCAAAAACCTTGTCCATGTCCTTTTTGATTCCGGCAGTGTCGTTTCTGAGGTAAGCCCCAAGCTCAAGGTTTTCCCGAACCGTAAGGTTTGCAAAAATGCGTCGTCCTTCCGGTACCTGAATCAGGTGATCCTTTACGATTTTATCTGCCGCAAGGTTTGTGATGTCCTTTCCCTCATAAATTACGCTTCCGGACTGCTTTTTTATCAGGTTTGAAATTGCGTGAAGAGTTGTAGTTTTACCGGCTCCGTTTGCACCAATCAGAGTGATGATTTCTCCCTGATTTACATTGAAACTGATGCCCCGCAGCGCCTTGATTGCGCCGTAAGAAACACATAAATCTTTTACTTCCAGCATCATTTTTACGCCTCCGAGCCGAGGTATGCTTTGATTACCTCAGGATTTTTCTTGATTTCTTCCGGTGTTCCGGTTGCAATAATGCGTCCGTAGTTCAAAACCATGATCCGTTCGCAAATTCCCATAACCAGCTTCATGTCGTGTTCAATCAAAAGAATTGTAAGGTTGAATTCTTTTCGGATGAAGGCGATCATGTCCATCAGTTCCTTGGTTTCCTGGGGGTTCATGCCGGCTGCCGGTTCATCCAGAAGGAGAAGTCGCGGTTTTGAAGCAAGAGCCCGTACAATTTCAAGCTTTCTCTGTTCTCCGTATGGAAGATTTTTTGCAAGCTCGTTCTTTTTTATGTCGATTTTGAAAAGTTCAAGGAGTTTTACAGCCTTTTCTGTCATCAGCTGTTCGTCCCTTCTGAATTTTGGTGTTCTGAAAAGAACATCTATGGGATTTGAAATTCTTGCATTGTGAAGGGCAACCCGAACATTGTCCAGAACCGTAAGGTTTCCAAACAGACGGATATTCTGGAAGGTTCGTGCGATTCCCAGCTTGTTCAGCTTTGCAGGACCTGCCTTGTTTATTACATGAACCTTGTCGTTTGCGTCCCAGAAAGTCATCTGTCCCAGAGTCGGGGTGTAAATTCCGCTTACCATGTTGAACATGGTTGTTTTTCCGGCGCCGTTTGGTCCGATAAGGCCAACCAGTTCGCCTTCATTCAACTCAAAAGAGGCTTCACTTACGGCTCTGAGTCCGCCAAAGATGATGGAAATGTCAGAAGCCTTGAGAACTGTTTTTTTTGCACCGCTCATTATTTGGCCTCCTTTTTTGATTTGAAGCTTTTAATTTTTTCACCCAGCTTTTTGAAGCCGCCGGCTTTAATCCAGTTAAAGGTTTTTACAAAGGAAATTTCCCGTGTTCCCAGTAAGCCCTGTGGCTTAAACAGCATTACGATGATAAGGACAACCGGATAGAACAAAAGCCTGTAATTCTGAAGGAAGCGGAGCCATTCCTGAAGGAAGGTAAGAACAAAGGCACTCAAAATGCTTCCTGTCATTGAGCCCATACCGCCAAGAACTACGAAAATCAGGTAGTCAACGGATTTTGCAAAGGCTGCCTGGTCCGGCTTAATGAAGCCAACATACATTACGTAAAGGGCACCGCCGATTCCGGCTACAAAGCTCGCCATAACAAAACCGATCATCTTGTATTTGAAAACCGGAATACCTGAAGATTTTGCGGCGATTTCGTCTTCCCGGACTGCCAGAATTGCACGCCCGTAGGATGAACGGATAAAATTCTGTATAAGCACCACAAGAACCGTGAGGGTAGTGATAATTACAAGAACTGCGAAACTCGGGTCGAGAGTCAGCTTTGTAGGGAATGTGATTCCGTTTGGTCCGCCGGTAAGCTTTTTCATGTTTACCAGAACTACCCGGATGATTTCTCCAAAAGCAAGGGTTACGATGGCAAGGTAGTCACCTTCAAGCTTTAAGGTTGGAAAGCCGATTAAAAAGCCGAAGAAGGCGGTAATCAGGGCTGCCAGAACCACTGAAACTGGAAGGGGAATGTGTGCGTTGTTTGTAAGAAGAATTGTTGCGTATCCCCCCAGAGCCATAAAGCCCGCCTGTCCCAGAGAAAGCTGTCCCGTAATACCGCTGATGAGGTTTACGCTGATTGCCATGATGGCGTATATTCCACCCAGGGAAAGAATACCTGCTGAATAGGCGTTTAGAACGCCACAGGCGGTAAGAAGTGTAGGGAGCGCAATAAGAACTACGGCTACAATGCTCAGTATAAGTGTATTCTGTAAAAACTGGTTTTTAATTTTCATCACTTTCTCCTTATACCTTTACCGTCTTTTTCTTACCGAAGATTCCGGTTGGTTTTACCAGAAGAATAATAATCAGAAGGCTGTAAGAAATTGCGTCTGCAAACTGAGAATTGATGTAGCCTTTTGTGAGGGTTTCAACGATTCCCAGAAGAACGCCGCCCACCATAGCTCCCGGAATAGAACCGATTCCGCCAAGAACCGCTGCAACGAAGGCCTTTAAGCCCGGAATGTATCCCAGCATCGGGTCAACCTGAGGATAAGCGGTTGCATACAAAACTCCGCCGGCTCCTGCAAGAACTGCACCAATCAGGAAGGTGATGGCGATGATCCGGTTTACATTGATTCCCATAAGGGAGGAGGCCTGAAGGTCGAAGGAAACCGCCTGCATGGCTTTTCCGGTTTTTGTCTTGTTTACCACAAAGTTCAGAAGAACCATGAGGACTACGCTGGAAATAATTACAATCAGCTGAAGGTTGGAAATGGAAAGCAGTGCTCCGTTTGCACCTTTAATCAGCGAAAGGTTTACGATTTTCATCGTAGGGAACTGGCGCGGGTTTGGACCAACAAAAGGAAGAACGCGCATAAAGTTCTGAAGAATGAGTTCAACTGCGATTGCCGTAATAAGGGAGTTCAGACGCGGTGCGTTTCGTAACGGGCGGTATGCAAGTCGTTCGATGGCGATTGCAAGAAAGCCGCACAAAATCATTGCACAGGTGAAGGCGCCGATCATTCCCGGGATAGTAGGTCCCATTGCCATCAGGACAAAGTAGCCGGCATAGGCGCCCATCATCATGATATCTCCGTGGGCAAAATTTATTAATTTTACGATTCCGTAGACCATCGTGTAGCCTAGGGCAATCAAGGCGTAAATACTGCCAAGCGTAAGCCCGTTTACGAGCTGCTGCAGGAACATGGCAAGAGTATTCATTATTCCTCATTCCTCCTGAGAGAAAACTTTCTATATAATATATAACCTACCTATTTTACTTTATTCGTGTTTTGTGTTCAAGATAGCTGCCTGTTAGTGTTCGTGGTTCGAAGGCGCGTGTCAGATGCAGTCGATGGTGCGTGTCAGGTGCGGATTTTTTTGACAAATCCCATTTATCGTGTACAATGATTGAGTGGGAAGAGTATAACATAAGGACATAAACAGCATTCATGCATAAATTTTCTTTTACCACGGCAAAATTTCTTTCATCACTTATAATTGCAACGGTTCTTATTACTATTTTTTGTTTTGCCCGGGTTTCTACTCTCAAGCAGCTCAGAGATTATTCAATAAACAATTACGAAGTTGATTTTCATAAGTTTGTAAACGGAAGTATGGCTCCTTTCGAGTATGTTCCCCGCTATTACAGTCAGTTTCTGGCATTTGTTCACAATACGGCTCAGGTTGAAAGCGGAAATGTTGAACAGATTTCTGCAAATATCAGAAGAACACCGCTGATGAAGCCTCAGTTTTTTGCAGATTACGGATATATTTCTCCGGAAGGAAAGGCTGTTTTTTCTGACGGAAAACTGCGGGATATCTCAGATTCTTCAATTTTTGAAAAAATTAAGACTGATACCCGGGATGTTTTCTTTACGGATTCTTTTACCTCTGATACTCAGAAGGTTTTTGCCATTGTACAGAAAGCCTTTGGTAAGGATGAACAGTTTAAAGGATATGTCTGTGCCCTCATTCAGGTTTCCGGTTTTCAGATGATTTTGGGTTCAGTAAAAACCGGTGTTTCCGGGGATGTGATTTACATCGATTCTGAGGGAGATGAGATATACAGTAGAAATCAGATTGCGGCTTCTCTTTCGGAAAAGGAAGCCTACCAGTTTTTCCCGATTCCTATGACCACCTGGCGGCTTGGTGTTAAGCTTCCACAGAAGGCCTATCTTGAAGATTTTTACCAGCAGAGAAATACAGAAGTTCTGTTCCTTATAGTTACGGTTTTTGTTATTCTTGCAATGCTGACGGTGGAAATGTTTATCTTCCGGTATCTTCAGAAGCGGGAAATCATTTTGAGTTCCTATGACCAGCTTACCGGACTTATGACCAGAACCCGTTTTGAAGCCCGTTCCCGTAATTTTATGAGGCGAAATCCTTCTTCCAAGGTTGTGGTAATTGAGGCGGATATCCGGGGCTTTAAATTCATAAATCAGAATTACGGCTGTTATGCCGCAGACCAGCTGATTCACCTTTTTGGAACGAAAATCAAGAATATGTCCATTGCCCTGAAGGGCTGGTGCGGCCGCGGCTATGCAGATCATTTTTATATCTGTGCAAAAATCGATTCAGTGCGCAATGTGATGAAAATTGTTAATCAGGAAATTAACCGGATAAACGCAGAAATTAAAAGCTCTGAAATACCGTTTTTTGTGAAGTTCGGGCTTTCCTTCTCTTTACCTCAAAAGGGCGAGTCACGGGAAACCATTGAATCCCTTATCGGACAGGCTTCTTTTGCAAAAGCTTCCATAAAAGATGATACTCTTACTTCCTTTGCAATTTATAATTCCAGGACAGCAGAAAAAATCCGCCGTGAGCGAACCATTGAGTCAAAAATGGAAGAAGCTCTGGAAAACGGTGAATTTTATGTTGTCTACCAGCCAAAGATTCAGCTTTCAACGGAAAAAATTGTGGGTGCCGAGGCTCTCGTTCGCTGGAAGAACCCGACTCTCGGTCTTTTGTCACCGGATCAGTTTATTCCGCTGTTTGAAAAGAACGGCTTTGTAAAGAAGCTGGACTTCTATGTGTACGAAGAGGTGTTTAAGTTTCTGCATTATCTGAAGGAGAACAATCTTCCCCTTGTGCCGGTTTCAATCAATATGTCCCGGAAGCACAATAGTCCGGACAGATTTATACATGATTTTATGGAAATTTTCCGCCGTTACGATATTTCTCCGAGCCTTGTTCAGGTGGAGCTTTTGGAGCATTCCGTAATGGAAAAGACCGATCTTCTTGAAACCACGGAGCTTTTGCACAAGGAAGGCTTTACGGTTGCCATTGATGACTTTGGTACCGGAGAGAGTTCCCTTACAATGCTTTCAAAGATTCCGGTGGATGTCCTTAAATTCGATAAATCCTTCCTTCAGGAATCCATGTCCGGTCCGATGGATATAAAAACACAGAAATTCATCCGCGGTCTTATTGAAATTTCAAAGGAACTGGATAAGATGACCGTTTTTGAGGGCGTTGAAACTGAGGAACAGAAAAACTTCCTGAAAGAAAATAACTGTGACCTGGTTCAGGGGTACTACTATTCAAAGCCTCTGGTTCAGGAAGACTTCGAAAAGTTTCTGGTGAGCCACGTCTAGGTATTTATAAATTCTACTTCAAAATTGGCTCTCAGCTGGAACCCCGCCTACGCCAATTTTGTATTATATTTATAAACTTGAATCTAAAAAATCGGATAGCTTTCGAAGCCGGCGCTTTTCAGCTTCAGGCTCATGGTGCCGTCGGCGTTATCGTCTACAATAACAAGATAGTATACTGTTCCGCTCTGTCTGATTTCTTCCTGAATATAGGATGCAAAGCCCTTCTGCTGAACCCGTTCTACAAAGCCTAGTGCATTGTTTTTATCCCGGAAAAGTCCCAGCTGCAGTTTTTTGACGGCAGTGCCGGAAGCATTTTTTTCTGCTGACACATTTTCTGAAGATGCGGCATTGCCGGATGAGAGAGACTGTTTGCCTGCTGTGCCGGTGCTGTCTGCGGAAATGTTTGAAGCGCTGCCAGAGGAGTTATTCTGCGAGCTTTCAGCCGATTTACTCTGGGTATTGAATTCTTCTTCCAGCAGTGCTTTTCTTGGAAGGAAGAACCAGAAAGGGGTTGGTAAAATCTGAGCCTTTCCGCTTGCAACTGCGTTTTCCGCAGACTGAGGATATTTTTCCTGCAATTCAGAGGAATATTTTTTTTCGCCGGTTATGTACCACAGGGTAAGAAGAATCTGAGGCTTTACATATTCCATTGAAGAAAGTGTAAGATATACCTTAAGCATGGCTTCTGCTTCAATGGTCTGTGTAAGATTCTGGGCAATGGAAAGGCGGGCCCACTGTTCGTAGAGCTTTATCTGTGCCTGGATTTTTTCTGATTTTGAATTTCGTACTGCTGAATTCAGGTAGCTCAGGGCGGTTTCGCTTTCACCTGCGCAAAGGGCACAGCGAACTGCGTCTATTACAAGGGCTTCGCTGGACTTTTTTGGAAGGCCTGGTGCATCCCCTGCTGCAATACCCGCTGCGGTGGCGTAGCTTCTCTGGGCTTCACTGTACATGGAAAGCATTTCCTGAAGGTTTCCAAGATATGCGTAAAGTGCCCTTTTGTCTTCCGGAACTTTTACATTTTCCAGCTGGTTTTCAAGGTAGGTGAGGGCTTTCTGGGGAGAGCCCTGTTCCATGGCTTTGTCACAAATCTGACGGGCAGAAAGTGGATTTGAAGCATTTGACTGTGCAAAAACAGCAGAAACTGAAGAAAAAACTGCGGCAATAACAAATAAGGCGATTTTTTTCATTTTTATTATATCTCCGCCCCGATGTCAGCCGGGGATTCTGGTTCTTCATTAGAGCTTGCGTCCGTGTCTGATGCTGCTTTTTTATTTGCTTTCTTGAAGAAGAAGGATTTTTCACCTTTTGCCGGTTTTTCAGATTTTTCTGCTTTTTCATCATTTTTTGAAGCTTCGGCTGCTGCGGCCGGTGTACTTGCGGATGCTTCGGAAGCATCTGCAGCTCCTGGTAAAACTCCAGCCTGTTCAACCGGGGATTTTGCGGCGACCCTGTCCTGTTCTATGGCAGGAGTTGCGCTGTTTTCAAGCTGCTTTTCGGTCTGCTTGTTTTTGTCAGAAGATTTCGCGCCGGCTTTGGCTTTTTTTGCTTCAGCGGCTTTTGCTTTGTCCTTTTTTGCAGAGCGGGAAAAAATTGCGGCAGGAAGGGTGAAAATTACTCCGGCGGCGAAGGAAATTATAATAGAAACAAAAACCGGTACGTTTTCAAAGGTGTGCACAAGAAGGTTTACATTGCATTTATTATCAAGGTTGAAGCCTGCAAAACATGCCAGAAGAATAAGGCAGATTATTGTAAGAATAAGTCGTACTATCATAAAAAACTCCTGTGTAAGCGGCCGGGTATAGCTCGCTGTGTCTTACTGGACAATTTTTCCTTTAAATGTATGCCCGTTAAGAGATTGTATCTCAATTTGAACAAATTTACCAATCATTGATTTATCGGCCTTGAATGAGACCTTTTCGTTCCGTTCAGTTTTTCCTAAAAGCTCTTCCGGGTTGTCACGGCTTACGCTTTCAACCAGAACCTTTTCGGTTTTGCCGACCTGCTTTTTCATCTGTTCGTCAGTGTGAATAAGCTGAAGGTCGATAACCCGCTGAAGACGCTCTTTCCGGATTTCCTCTGGAATCTGTTCCAGCTTTGCGGCCGGAGTTCCTTCCCGGGGATTGTAGTAGTACATCATGGCGTTTTCGTACTTTACTTCCTTCATTAAGTCCAGAGTGAGCTGTACGTCTTCTTCTGTTTCTCCAGGGAAGCCCATCATGATGTCTGTTGTGAGTGAAGCTTCCGGGATTTTTTCCTTAATTTTCTTTACAAGCTCAAGGTAGTGTTCACGGGTGTAACGGCGGTTCATGGCCTTTAAAACTGAAGAAGAACCGTTCTGAACAGGAAGATGGATATGCTTGCAGAGAACGCTTTCTTCGGCAATTACATTTATAACGTCATCGGTAAAATCCTTGGGATGACTGGACATAAAGCGAACCCAGCCGATGGAAGATTTTGTTTCCCGAATGTGAACTGCGATTTTCTTTAATAGTGAAGCGAAATTAACGCTGTTTCCCTGGGCGTCCGTTCCGTTATATGAATTAACATTCTGCCCCAGAAGGGTTATGTCTTTTACACCGTAGCCGTTTAATATGTCCAGTTCCTTTAAGATTTCTTCCGGGGACCGGCTGATTTCCCGGCCGCGAACATAAGGAACAATGCAGTATGTACAGAAGTTGTTGCAGCCGTGCATAATCGGAACGAAGGTTTCTGAGTTTCCCTGTTCGTAGGAGGTGGAGGCAAATTTATACTGCTCCGTGTCATCCGGGGTGAAGGCTTTTCGTTCTTCTTCGATGGCATCAGCAATTTCACCGAAGTGATGCTTTGCGAAGGTTCCTACAACATAGTCGATGAACGGATAGTCTTTTTGAATTGAATCAAGAAGGCGTTCTGCCATACAGCCCATAAAAATCAGGGTTAAAGGCTTTGCACCGTCTTTTACAAACTCAACGGCTTTTTCAAGGTTTCTGGTTTTTGCATCAGGCTTGCAGTCCCGCACCTTTTTTAGTCCAGCGTACCAGCCCAGTCGTCCGCAGATTCGGTCTTCTGCAGTTTTTCTGATGGAGCAGGTGTTTATTACAACAACATCGCTGACTTCGGGATTTTCTGCTTTTTTCCAGCCTCTTGAAATAAAAAGCTGTTCTACTGAAGCACTTTCGGCAACATTCATTTCACAGCCGTAGGTTTCAAAAAAATACGTTTTCATCAATATAAATATAACAAATTTGAGAGTTTTAATAAAGGTACGGGGTCTTTCAGACCGGAATGGGGATGGATTGAAAAAAAACGCTAAACTTCTTTTTGGGGTGTCCGATAAGAAAGTATAAGACGGTATTTTTGCCGGTAAAAGAGGAATTGTTTATGGAACAGAAAAGAACATTATGGATAATTGCAGCAGTTGGAGTTTTCCTTCTTGTTGTATTGGGTGCAGCCCTGATTTTGTACTCACCAAAAGCTACATCTGGTCAGATTGCTTCAGGTCATAACAGTACAAAAACTAATGACAGTGGCTGGATTTCACTTGCTCCTGCTCAGAATAATGAAGTTTCTTCTAATCAGGGTAAGGAAAATCCTTTTGAAAGAACACGCCCGCTTCCACCGGTTGAAGAAAGACGCGATGAACTTTCTTCAGTTGAATCAAACAGAACAGTTCAGTATGAGCAGAATCAGGTTGCTTCACGGGAAAACTCTGTAACTCATGTTGGTGAGCTTACAGTTTATGCTGATAAGGCAACTTTCTATACAAACACTCCGTCAGGAGAGGGAAATGCTGTTCCTCAGACTGTAATCAATAACACAACAACTATTGATCTTACAGGAAGCCAGCATCCGGTTGTTGTTCCGCCAAAAACTCAGAGCGAAGTTCGTCAGAATCAGAAGCCTGCACAGGTTGCAAGTGCACAGGTTCAGAACAAAAATGCTGAAAAACCGGCTCCTGCTGCTGTAAAAAAGGCAGAACCTGCAAAAACTGTTTCAAATGCTTCTAAGCCGGCTTCAAAACCAGCAGTTCAGAGCGCTCCAAAGGCAAATGAAAAGATTCAGTACTGGGTTCAGGTTACTTCCCTTACTAGCAGAAAAAATGCAGACAATGCCCGGGATGTACTTGGTGAAAACAAGATTCCTGCTGATGTATTTACTTATACAGACAGCAATAACCGACTTTTCTACCGCGTTCGCGTAGGTCCTTATACAACAAAGGCTGAAGCTGAATACTGGAAAGGCCGCATCAACGAAATCAACGAGTTTAAGGCTTCCCAGAGCTACGTTGCAAGCACAAAGGTTTCGTCGTAAGCCGTTCGTAAATATTTAGAAAGTTCAACAAAGTTCCATTATATATAGAAAAGGCGAAGTCCGGGTTTTGTACAGCTCGAACTTCGCCTTTTTTTATTTAATCCTAACTTCAAGTTTTATAGGTTCTACTTCAAAATTGGCTACCGGTCGCGTCCTGCGGGTCAAAATTAAGCCGATTTTATAAGCTTATTTTACCTTGCCGTTCTTGTAGTTTTCTACTGTGAGGAATTTTCCATCGGCACCGATTTTCTTGCCGTCTACCTCTACAAAGCCGTCTTTTGTGTGCAGCGCCATTTCTTCGAACTTTTCAGGCTTTACAAAGCAGAGTTCTTCTTCTGGAGGGAAGAAGCCTTCCGGCTCAAGAACTGTTCCAACCTCAAACTGTGGAGCAAAAATTACTTCGCAGGTATCTTTGTCGGTAATGGTTGGGTCGCTGGCTGCAAGGAGCATTCCGTTGCTTCTTACGCCGCGGAAGTTTGCAGGCTTAAGGTTGTAAACCAAAACGATGTTCTTTCCAAGAAGCTCTTCCGGTTTGTAGAAGCTTACGATTGAACTTACAATCTGGCGAGGTTCTTCATCGCCGGTGTTCAGGGTAAGGATGTAGAGGAAGCTTCCGCCAGGATGCTGTTCTACCTTCTCAATTTTGCTTACTTTTAAGATTACGCGGCGGCTGAAGCGTTCTGCCAGTGGAAGCTGGTCGATTTCAGCAGGAGTAAGCTTTTTCTGATTCTGTGCGCCCTGCTTCTGGCTTCCGGCTTTCTCGGCTTCAATATTTGAAAAGAGCTTAGAAAGTTTTTCTTTTCCGATGATGCGCATAAAGCTTCCAAGACGAGGACCCTGGTCCTTGTTTACCAGAACCTTGTAAAGGGCGGTAAAGAGAATCTTTGTATCAATACCTGCTTCTGTTGCAACATCGTAGATTGCCTGCTGGCAGTCCTTGTCTGTCTGGAAGGTGTCCATTTTTGGAACTACGTTTTCGTTGATTTTCTTTACAACGTTCAGAAGATCCTGTGGAAGATATGCCTTTGTGTTTTCGTTACGAAGACTGAAGCAGAAATCCGGTGCACAGTCTGGAGCGGAGTGCTGTACCCAGAACCATGCACAGGCTGCACGGCGTCGGAGACGTTCTTCCTGCTCAGGTTTTACATCACCCAGAGACTTGATTACGGCGTCGATGTCTCCGGAATAAGTCTGAAGAAGGGTGGTGAGCATACGGAAGGTAATCTGGTACGGCATGGTTTCCGGGATTACGCCGTCAATCTGGCTGAGCATGTAGATTCGCTTTTCCTTGTTAAAGTGATCTTCGCTCTTTGCCTTGTCGATTCCGTATACGATTCTTTCAGTTTTATCGTAGTCTTCGTAAACCTTGAGAACGTCAAGGTCGAAGGAAATTGCAAATTCTGTGTTCGGGCGTGTTCCTGCAAAGAGGTAGCGGAGAACTTCTGCCTGGTAAACATCCAGAGCGTCAGGAAGGGCGATAACCTTTCCTTTTGAAGAAGACATTTTTCCCGGAACTCCCTTGAGGTTTACAAAGTCGTAGCGCATTGTAACAGGTGCATCCCAGCCGTAAACCTTTTTAGAAACAAGCTTTGCGGTGTCGTAGCTTCCGCCAGGACTGATGTGGTCTTTTCCGCCCGGTTCGAATACTACTTTTTCTTCATTCCATCTCATCGGCCAGTCAACGCGCCAGCCCAGCTTTGCGCCCTTGAAGGTGCGGATGTCTGCAGTTTCGCAGTTACCGCATTCGCACTTGTAGGTGATTCCGTATTCGCCGTCGTAATCGGTAATCTGGGTTGTGTCTTTTGAACATTTTCCGCAGAAGATTGCAACCGGCCAGTATACGTCTTCCTTCTTCATTTTGTGCTGGTCATCGCGATACTCGTTCAGGCATTCCTTGATGAGCTCACGGTTCTGCATAGCCTTACGCATTCCTTCTGCATAGCGGTTTGCGCGGTAGCGGCTTGCCTGATAAAGGAATTCAGGTGCAATTCCAACCCGTGGAAGCTGAACTTCGATGTCAACCTCGTGGTGGCGTGCATAGTTTTCGTTTCGTCCCGTTGTGTCCGGAACTTCTGTAATCGGATAGCGAAGGTAATTTTCAAGGATTTCAGGATCCGGCATGTTTGCAGGAACTTTTCTGAAAACATCGTAGTCGTCCCAGGAATAAATGAAGCGGACTTTCTTACCGCGGTCGCGGAGAGCGCGTACAACTAAATCTACGGTGATGATTTCGCGGAAGTTTCCAAGGTGAACGGTGCCGCTTGGTGTGATACCAGAAGCACAGGTGTAGGATTCAAGGTCACCCTTTTCCCGAATGATATTTTCTGCCATCTGGTCTGCCCAGTGGCAAAGCAAAGGATTTTTTTCTTGATTACTCATTGTTTCCTCAATTTAGAATAAACTGTAGGAAGTATAATGAAAAGTACGAGGTTTAGCAATTAAGCAGAAGATTGCGCATTATAAACGGATTCAAATAAAAGATGAATTTCTAAAAAAATGACTACCCTCCCGCCAATTTTGAACTTGTATTACCAGTTCCGTCATTTTTTTTAGTTGTGCCAGTTTTTTATTTGCATGTCATTTAATGCGCAATTTTCTGCTAT
>CAMHMJ010000026.1 GCA_946186185.1 uncultured Treponema sp.
CATACGGAAAAATTACTGACAGAATCGTTTATTTCCGGGATGCGTATAAGGAAAATGTAGATTTTTACATCAGTAATTTCAGGTAGCGAAAATTTTAAGCAAGGGCTGGAAAGAACAGAAAACCCAGGAAAGAACAGGAAAAATCAGTTATGGGAAAGAAAGGAAAGACAGAGCAGGAAAAGGGAAAAGAAAACAAACTCAAGGGAAAAGAGGGCTTTGAAGCCTATTACACTTCCATTTTTGGTGAACGCTGGAATGAATTAAAAGATGCTTTTACAAAAGAGAACGTGTATGCCCGGATTTTTACGGAAGGAAAAGATGATTATTTTCTTGACCCCGCAAGTCTTTTCTGTGCTTTTCAGCTGCCCCTTGAAAATGCGGATCGTATTTTAGACATGTGCGCCGCTCCCGGGGGAAAGTCCCTGGTTTTAGCCCACAGAATGAAGGAAGATGCGTTTTTGCAGTCAAACGAACGCTCTGCACCGCGAAAAGCCCGGCTTCTTCAGGTCTGTGATTCTTCCCTTGATGAACAGATTCGTGAACGGATAAAAATTACCAATTACGACGGTGCCCTCATGTGTAAAAAAGAGACCGAACAGTTCGATGCAATTCTTCTTGATGCTCCCTGTTCCAGTGAGCGCCATGTTTTTTTAGATCCAAAATATCTTGACCAGTGGTCAGAAAACCGTATCAAAACTCTTTCAATGGAGCAGTGGGCTCTGGTTTCCAGTGCCTGGCGCCTTCTGACTCCCGGCGGTTATCTTTTGTATTCAACCTGTGCCCTGACTCCAAAAGAAAACGACGAAGTGATTTCCCGCCTCTTAAAAAAGTTTGATGACGCTTTTCTGGTTTATGGAAACAGCGGTATACCAATGAATAATGATGCTGCCGGAAATACTTCAGTTCCCGGTCTGAAAGCGGAAACCGCTTCCGTTTTTGCAGAGTTCAAGGAAATCCCTGTGTTTGAAAAAACAGCTTATGGTTTTCATATTCTCCCGGACAGGTCAAATGGGGCGGGTCCAATCTGGTTTTCTTTAATTGGAAAGAAGCCGGAGGAATAAAGAAGCCGGGTAATTGACATATTTCGGGATTTTCACTATCATCTTTCTATTATATTGCTATTATACTTTTTAAAAGAGGTTTTCAATGTCAGGACATAGTAAATGGGCAACCATTAAACATGCAAAAGGTATTGCCGATGCAAAGCGCGGTAAAATCTTCACAAAATTCATCAAGGAAATTTCAATTGCTGCAAGAATGGGTGGCGGTGATCCAAACGCTAACCCACGTCTTAGAACTGTAATCATCAAAGCTCGTGCAGCTAACATGCCGAAAGACAACATCGAACGTGCAATCAAGAAGGGAACTGGTGAAGACGGTGGAGCAGCTTACGAAGAATATCTGTACGAAGGCTATGCTCCTGGCGGAGTTGCAGTAATGGTTGAAGTTCTTTCTGATAACAAGAACCGTGCTGCTGCTGACGTAAAGAACATTTTTGCAAAGAACGGCGGTAACCTTGGAACTTCTGGTTCTGTAAGCCGTATGTTCCAGAGAAAGGGAACAATCGAACTTGATGCAGAAAAAGTAAACGAAGACGAAGTAATGGAAGTTGCTCTTGAAGCAGGTGCAGATGATATCGTAAACGAAGACGGAATCATCACTGTAACAACAGCTCCTGATGCATTCTCTGCTGTTGCTGAAGCTCTTCAGGAAAAAGGATTCGAAACACTTTCTGCTGACGTAGGAATGGTTCCGGATGCTTATACTGCTGTAGATAAGGAAACTGCTGCTAAAGTTCAGAAGCTTATCGACAAACTTGAAGATAACGACGATGTTCAGAATGTATACCACACAGCTGAATATCCAGACGATTTTGAAATGGACGAGTAGTCCTGTTTCTTAATTGATATAAAGGCGCTGCCTGTTTTCTGTTTTAGGATTCAGGACAGCGCTTTTTTTTGCTATAAATCCAAAAAAATCTGAATAGGGCAAAAGAATAGGGCGGCGAAAATGCAGAATGACAGCATGAAATTTACTCAGCTTCCTGGATCTACAATTACAGCTCCAAAGGGAAAGGTTCGCCGTATTATTGGAATTGATCCGGGGCTTGCAAATACCGGTTTTGGCGTAATTGACTTTGAAAACGGCCGCTACCGCATGGTAAGCTACGGCTGCATTACCACAAAGGCCACTCAGACTCATTCAGAACGTCTTTTAACTATTTATTCACGGCTTCAGGCCATTATTCAGGAGTTCAAGCCGGATGAAAGCTGCATGGAAGCCCTGTTTTTTGTAAAAAACGTTACCAGCGGAATCACTGTTGCGGAGGCGAAGGGGGTTGTAACCCTCTGTCTGGCCCAGAATGCAATTGAATTAAGCGAATATAAGCCCAATCAGATAAAAAAAGCAGTGACCGGAACAGCAAATGCAGATAAAGACCTGGTTGAGCGCTATGTTCAGCTTCTTTTGAATCTTAAGGAAAAGCCCAATCCGGATCACGCTTCTGATGCCCTGGCCTGCGCCATCTGCCACATACACAGTAAAATGAACCAGGGCCTCTAGCTGCCATAGCGGTGCTTTGAACATCTCCTGCTTTTTTGCTATAATAGAAAAATGTTTAATTCCATAACTGGCATAATTACTCTGAAAAGTGATAAATCTCTTCATCTTTTGAACTCTGGTATTGAATGGGATATTTTAGTTCCGGAGTCAAGCCTGAATATGCTTCCACCGGCAGGAGAAGAAGCGAAGGTTTATACCTGGCTTCAGCATACTGAGCAGCTGATGAACCTTTACGGCTTTGCAACGGACGATGAGAGAGCCCTGTTTTTTGACCTTCTGAAGGTTGACGGGGTAGGGCCGAAGGGTGCCTTAAAAATTATGAGTAATGTCAGTTCTTCCCGTCTTTCTGAAATTCTTGAGCGGGGAGACCTTGAAATGCTGGAAAAAATACCAGGTGTTGGTAAAAAAACTGCCGGAAAGCTTCTTCTTGCCCTTAAGGGAAAGGTTCGTCTAAGTGAAGGAGCCGCTCCTGTTCGCTCTCAAAGCTTTGAGTATCAGGATGTAATAATTTCCCTTTCTTCAATGGGCTTTGATAAAAATCTTGTTCAGGCAAAAATTGCAGAACTGTCCGAGCGGCTTGAAAAGGAGGTTGGTTTTGCCGGAAAAAGCCGAAAAGAAAAAGAAGATTTGCTTTTCAAAAAGGCAATTGTGGAGCTTTCTTAAACGGGAACAGGCGGATAAAATATGAAGGAATTTGAGCAGACTGAATTTGATACAATTGTTCGCGCAGATTTAAAATCTCTGGAAGACAACGATTCTTCTCTTCGTCCCCGCCTTTTAAAGGATTTTTTAGGACAGGAACAGATAAAAAAGAATCTTTCAACCTTTATTCAGGCCGCAAAGCAGAGGGAAGAAAGTCTGGACCATCTTCTTTTAATCGGACCTCCGGGACTTGGAAAAACCACCCTTGCTCAGATTACTGCAAACGAGCTGGGGGTTGATTTTAAGGTAACCAGCGCCCCGGCCCTTGATAAGCCAAAGGACCTGGCTGGAATTTTAAGCACCATTACGGAGCGGACAGTATTTTTTATCGATGAAATTCACCGTTTAAAGCCCGCAATTGAGGAAATGCTTTATATCGCCATGGAAGATTACGAGCTTGACTGGATTATCGGTCAGGGGCCGGCTGCCAGAACAGTTCGCATTCCGATTCCTCATTTTACCCTGATTGGGGCAACTACAAAGGCGGGGAGCGTTTCAAGTCCTTTACGAAGCCGCTTTGGCTTTATTCCCCGCTTTGACTTTTACACTTTTGAAGAGCTTTCAAAGATTATAAAAAGGTCTGCTTCCATTCTTGAAGTAAAGATTGATGACGATGCGGCCCTTCTTCTTGCAAAATGCTGCCGTGGAACTCCCCGTGTTGCAAACAGGGTTCTTCGCCGCATGCGTGATTTTGCCCAGATGGAAGGCTCTGACAGAATTTCTGTGAGTACGGTAAAGCTGGGACTTTCTCAGCTTGAAATCGATGAACTTGGACTTGAAAAATATGACCGGGAAATTTTAAAATCCATCATCACTAATTTTGGTGGCGGACCGGTTGGGGCAGAAACCCTTGCAATCAGCATTGGTGAAAGCCTTGATACTCTGGAAGATTACTATGAGCCCTACCTGATTCAGTGCGGACTTTTGCAGAGAACTCCACGGGGCCGAATGGTTACTCCTAAAGCCTACGAGCATTTGAAGATTGAACGAAAAACCGGGGACGACAGCCAGCCCTCTCTGTTTAATTAGCCCAATTCCCGGGTTTTGATAAATTAGATTTTTTATACAAGGAAATATATGAAAACTTCAGATTTTTATTTTGATTTACCGGAACGGCTTATTGCCCAGCACCCAAGTGAAAAGCGGGGAGATGACAAGCTTATGGTCCTTAACCGGAAGAGCGGAGAAGTGCTTCACCGTATGATGGATGACCTTCCGTCCCTTATTACCCCGGATACACTGATGGTCTTTAATAATTCCAAGGTTCGCCGGGCCAGGGTTTACGGTATAAAGGAAACAACCGGCCGGGAAACCGAGTTTATGTTCCTTAATACAATGAAAAGCGACCTTACAGTGTGGAATACTATGGTAAAGTCTGCAAAAAAGCAGAAGCCGGGAATGCGCTATACCTTCCCGGACGGCTCTGTTGGAACTATCATGGATTTTCCGGGAAATGCGGGAACTGAATTCCGTGCCCTCAGCTTTGATTTTCCGGTTACGGAAGAATGGTTTGAAAAAAACGGGCACATCCCCCTTCCTCCGTACATCAAGCGTGGTGACACCGAAGAGGACAGCGAACGATATCAGAATGTATACGCAACGGATACCGGAAGTGCAGCCTGTCCTACGGCGGGCTTGCATTTTACACAAGAAATGCTTGCAAAGCTTGACGCGGCCGGCATTGAACGGGAGTTTGTAACCCTTCATGTGGGCCTTGGAACATTTTTACCGGTTCGGGAAGAGCAGATTGAGAACCACAAAATGCACGAGGAGTGGTATTCCATTCCAATTGAAACGGCAGAAAAAATCAATAAGGCTAAGAGGGAAGGCCGGCCGATTCTTGCGGTTGGAACTACCAGCGTCCGTACCCTTGAAAGTGCCGCTCAGGAGCTTTTGAAGAAGAAAGCCTCCTGTGAAGCTCCGGAAGACGATGATGTTATCAAAGCGGGAACTTCAAAAACAAGCATTTTCATGTATCCGGGATATGAATTCAAGGTTGTAGACAAAATGTTTACGAATTTTCACACTCCGGAAAGCACTCTGATTATGCTGGTAAGCGCCTTTGCAGGCCGGGAGCACATCTTGGATGCATATAAGATCGCCGTGCAGAAGGATTACCGCTTTTTCAGTTACGGCGACTGTATGCTGATTCGCTAGAAGCTTTGACCGACGGTCACTTTTCCCGCCGGTCAGTTGCTTTTTTCGACAAATAGTGATATTTTGTCAAAATCATTTTTTTAGCCTTTGGAGGCAGGAAGATTTTATGTATAAACCGGAACTTTTTAATACTATTAAAACGTACAACGGAAAGCAGTTTTTGCAGGATGCCATTGCGGGTATCATTGTAGGAATCGTTGCTTTACCCCTTTCAATTGCTTTTGCCATTGCTTCAGGCTGCAGCCCTGAAACAGGTCTTTATACCGCAATCATTGCGGGCTTCTGTATTGCGGCTTTTGGCGGTACAAGATGTCAGATTGGAGGTCCTACAGGAGCCTTTACCGTAATTATTTACGCCATCGTAAACAATCCGGAGCTTGGACTTGGTGGACTTGCAACGGCAACGGTTCTTGCCGGCGTTCTTTTGATTCTTCTGGGTGTTTTTAAGCTTGGCGGTCTTGTAAAGTTCATTCCATATACAATTGTAGTTGGTTTTACAGCCGGTATTGCAGTTACCATTGCCACCGGTCAGATTGGAGACTTTTTGGGGCTTACTCCGGCTTTCCCGGTAAGCGTTCTGGGTCATGAATACGCAAAAATGCCGGGAACCTTTGCGGGAAAAATCCTTGTATACGCTTCTTCCATTACTTCAATCAACTGGTATTCCTTTGGAATGGCCCTTATTTCACTTGTAATTATTTTCCTCTGGCCGAAGGTAACTAAAAAGATTCCGGGAAGTCTTGTGGTAATCATTCTTGCAACGGTGGCTCATCTGATTATTTCAAAAACTCTGGGCTGGCACACCGATATCATCAAGGACAGATATTCCATTCCTTCGGGACTTCCACGCCCGAGCCTTCCTGATTTCAGACTTGCTACAATCGTAAATGTGTTCCCTACAGCCGTTTCCATTGCGGTTCTTGCGGCCATTGAATCCCTGCTTTCTGCGGTTGTTGCAGACGGTATGATCGGTACAAAGCATAATTCCAACCACGAGCTTATCGGACAGGGAATTGCAAATATTTTCAGCCCTCTTTTTGGAGGTCTTCCGGCAACGGGTGCAATTGCCCGAACTGCAACCAACATCAATAACGGCGGACGAACTCCTGTAGCGGGCATTATTCACGCAATTGTTCTGCTTTTAATAATGATGCTTTTTGGAAAGTATGTTGAATATATCCCTATGGCTGCCCTGGCAGCTGTCCTTATGAGCGTTGCATGGAATATGGCGGGAATTCCTTCAATCCGTGCACTTTTGAAGGGACAGAAATCAGATATCACGGTTCTGCTGGTTACTTTCCTGATTACTGTTTTTGTAGATTTGACTTACGCCATCGGAATCGGTCTTATTTTTGCAGCATTCTTCTTTATCAAGAAGATGATTGATTTGAGCGAGGTTCAGAGCGGACAGAGAACTATTGTTACCGGAATTACCGGTGACGGTCACGAAGAAAAGCTTGATGTTCCGGACGGGGTAATGGTTTACGAAATTGACGGACCTTTATTCTTTGGAACCGTTCGAAAATTTGAAATTGCAACTGAACAGGCGGGCCTCAGCTACAAGGTTCTGGTTCTGCGCATGAGAAATACTCTCTATCTTGATGCCGGCGGAATCCGTGCCCTTGAACAGTGTAAGGCTGTCTGTGACAAAAGGGGCATTGCCATCGTTCTTTCGGGAATTCATACTCAGCCGTATATGCTCTGTGAAAAAACAGGAATGGCAGACAAAATCGGCCGTGAAAATATTTTTGACAACATCACGGAAGCCATGCAGAGGGCAGAGGAGCTTTCCAAGGCTAAATAATATTTGCTCCGCAAATTATCAGTTGCGCCGGTGCAATAGCAGTTGCCCGGCAAAGTAAAATTCAATAATTCTCTCAAAAAAAAACTTTCATTCTGTGTGAATCGGGTGTAAAATAGAAGAATACAGAATGGGAGATGGGAGTGTTTTATGGATTTTGACCACAGACAGACAGGTTACAGATTTCTTGACAATGACTCGATTGAATTCTGGTGTCAGGCGGATTTATACAGGGATATTGAGCCTGAGGATTCTGTTTATGTCTGCGGTTCTTTTAACGGCTGGCTGAATTCCGGGGACGCTGCATGGCGGCTGGAACGAAAGTCTGAAGGGGAGTCGGTTTATTACTCTGTTCAAAAGCCTTTGTCCCTGGTTCTAATTCCCGGAAATACGGGTTTTCCTGAATTCAGGTTTTTTGGGCTTTCCAATTCCCGAAGTCATCTTTTAAACGAAAAGAAAAAGAATAAAGATTTTTCCTTCCATGAAAATAAGCTGATTTTGCAGAGTGATGAAGAGATTTCTGCCCTTGCTTCAATCAAGAAAAATGTTGTCTACAAAAAAAATCTTTCTGATTTTGATGAAAACTGTCCTGCCTGCCGCGCAGATATTTCCAACGTGCGGATTGTTCCGGGAACAAAATGCCTTTTCCGGGGATATAATCTTTTTAAGAAGTCCAAGGCGGACATGGATACGGAAGATTTGCGCATCGAACTTGTTCAAAAGGCATATGAGCTGTATGGAATCCGCACGGATATTACATTAAACGGCTATGAAGGCGCAAATGTTCTTGAGGGCGAGGCAATTCCTGAGGTTATCAGAAATATTGATAAGGAAGGAAACCGCCTGTGCATCAATATCGACTACAATCTGGTGTATTTTCATTCAGATGCTCACGATTATACTTCAACGCTCCAGAAGGTTTCCCGCTTTATAATTGAGCATCCGGGACCGTATTTTATTCATTCCCGGCTTGGAAGCGACAGAACCGGCGTAACAAGTGCATTTATTGCAGCCCTTTGCGGTGCAACCTGGGATGAAATTGCTGAAGATTACGAGAAAACCTGCAATATGGGTATCTGTGAATACAGGAACAGACGGCTTTTGAAGTACAGCGTGGAAAAACTTCTGGGAAAAAATCCGGAAGACTGTAAAAATCTTTGTGAAACTGTGCGGAATATGTTCCTTAAAGAGAAAATTCTTTCTGCAAAGGAAATTGACGACCTCGTTTCAAAGCTGAACGAACCTCTTAAACGAAAAGAAACTGATTTTTTCGATTTTACCGGAAATCACATCTGCCGTTTCCTGAAAAAATAAGAGCGGTGAGGTTCCTGCAGGGAGGGGCAGCGTGTGTGCCCTTCTGCAGATACCGTCAAAATTAAAAAATAAGTTCAAAATCTCAAAGAAAAATTTGATTCTTAGGAAAAAAAACATTAAATTTAAATGTATTGAAAATATTTTATGGGAGTATATAAATGGCTGAAGAATGCACTCACGAATGTTCTTCCTGCGGGAAATCGTGCTCAGAGAGAGATTTGCATGTAAAACTCAGGGAAGGAAGCTCTGTAAAGAAGGTAATTGCCATCGTCAGCGGAAAAGGCGGTGTTGGAAAATCACTTGTAACTTCTCTTCTTGCTTCAAAAATTCAAAATCATGGATATAAGACAGCAATTCTTGATGCTGATATTACAGGTCCGTCGATTCCGGAAAGCTTTGGAGTCGGTGAAAAGCGTGCTGAAGCACAGGGAGATTCTCTGGATCCTGTTGTAACTGATTCAGGAATTCAGATTATGTCCATGAATTTCCTTCTGCAGAACGAAAATGACCCGGTAATCTGGCGGGGTCCTGTAATTTCCGGTGCAGTACAGCAGTTCTGGACGGATGTAAACTGGAAGGATGTGGACTTTATGTTCGTGGATATGCCTCCGGGAACAGGAGATGTTCCTCTTACGGTTTTCCAGTCCCTTCCTATTGACGGAATTATCGTTGTGTCTTCACCACAGCAGCTTGTGCGCGTTATCGTTGAAAAAGCCGTTAAGATGGCCGGAATGATGAATATTCCGATTCTTGGCTTAGTAGAAAACATGAGCTATGTAAAGTGCCCGGACTGCGGAAAAGAGATTTCTGTATTCGGAAAGAGCAATATCCAGAAAATCGCAGAAGGCTTTAACATCCCGGTTCTGGCTCGCATACCTATGGAAGAATCCGTTTCTGCAGCCGTAGATGCCGGCGATATCGAAAGCGTAGATAACGAATACCTTGATAAAGCCGCAGAGCTTGTTGAATCGCTTTTGAAGTAGCATTTTTAGAGGCCTCCGCAACAAATATGTGCGGGGTCCGAGATATTGAATTAATGATGGAGCAGTCTGTTTTTACAGGCTGCTTTTTTTTTTAGAGAGTATAAAATATCCGAAATACTAAAGTATGTTCAGTTAATTTGGTTTCAGAATAACTTATATTGTAAAAAAATAATTCTATACAAACAAAAAAACTCCACCTCAAAGAGAAGTGGAGTTTTCTATTTAATTTATCGGGCAAACTGGATTTGAACCAGCGACCTCAACGTCCCGAACGTCGCGCGCTACCAGCTGCGCTATTGCCCGTAAAAAAAAGTTTTTACCTACAGTTTTTACTGCGATTTGTAAAAAAAGCCTTCCTTATTCAGGAAGGCTTTAGCGCGAGTGACGGGGCTCGAACCCGTGATCTCCGGCGTGACAGGCCAGCGCGATAACCAGCTTCGCTACACCCGCTTGATGTTTAAGATAATATACTAAACGAAAATTTTAGTCAATAGCATAAATTTAAAAAATCAAAAAAAAGTTAATTTTTTTTCAAAAAAACGGGAATTTCTTGCATTCGGCGCCCTATAATATATGAGGCACAAATAAATAGCCTCATATATCTTAAAAAGGGGCTTTTTATGAAAGAAAAGTTTGACCGAAAAAGTTTTCTCCGGGAAAAACGAAAAGAGAAACGGCTTTTACAGAAGTCAATCAGGCAGGCGGCAAAAGAAACCGGCTCAGGACGCAGGTGGGGCAGAAGAAGGAAGGTAGACTATACTTATCCATTCCCGCTGGTAAATCCCCGTGAAGATGCGAATTTCAAGGCCATATTCACTCAGCCTACGGAGGATTCCCAGCTGGCCCTTCGTTCTTTTATTTCAGCGGCAATCGGGCGGGAAGTAAAGAAGGTTCGCCTGACCAACAACGAGCCGGCCCGTGTGTTCGAAAAACAGAGGGTTATCCGACTGGATTTGAACTGCGAATTTGAGGATGGCTCTCTGGCTCAGATTGAAATGCAGTGCTCTGGTTCAAAAGACATGTTCAGTGCACGGATTTTGTATTACTGGGCACGGCTTTATACATCTTTTTTAAAGGGCGGGCATAACTGGGAAAAACTCAAGCCCGTATATCAGATTTCGGTTGTTGACTTCAATTTTGAAAAGAATGACAACGAACCTGTTCATAAATACCGGCTTTATGACAAAGAAACCGGAAGTATCTGCTCTGAAAATCTTACTATTATCGTTCTGGATCTTACAAAGCTTCCTGAAATTCACAATATTGAAGAAATCCGAAACTTGCCAACTATTCTTAAATGGTGTAAATTTCTTAAAGAAGCTGATAATACTGAAAGCCGGGAAATTGTAAGCGAAATCTGTAATCAGGAGGTCGGAATTATGGGAGCATTTAAGAGTTTGAGAGAAGTAAGCATTCCTCAGAAATTATGGCTGTGGTATACAGGAAGAGTTGCTGCCGAAGCCGACCGGCAAATGTTTCTTGATCTGGCAAGACAAGAGGGTCTTGCTGCCGGTATTGCTGAAGGAAAGGCAGAGGGACTTGCAGCTGGAAAAGCTGCTGGAATTTCTGAAGGTGTACGCCAGTCTGCTATTGAAACTGCAAGAAATCTCTTAAAAATGAAGGTATGTACACCGGAACAGATTGCTTCTGCAGTAAATCTTCCGCTGGAAACAATTTTAGGGTTACAAAAAGAACTGTAGAGTTACAAAAAAAATTATAGAAAAAAAGTGAAAAAACGCTGAATTCTGGCGTTTTTGACCGCAAAATGAGCTAAATTCAGGTGAATTCTAAACAAATTCTAAAATTTACTAACAAAAATTTATAAATTTCCCGAATTTCTTGTAATCTTTTTGTAATTTTGTGTTTTCTTTTGTAAAAAGTATTGCAAAATTAAAAAAATGTGTTATATTTCCATAGTAACCGAAATTATTTCGGAGAGGGGGAGTGCCAGCCGGGCTATGGACGGCACACTCTAAAAAATTGAACTAAACATAATCTGTATTATGAGGAGGATTTATGTTGAAAAAATTAAGTTTTGCTCTTGCAGCAATTTTGTCGGTAAGTTTGTTTGCATCATGTGTTATTAACACAAGTGATGATGGGGATGATGATCATGGAATTGACTATAAGGATCATGGATCTGATTGGTCAATCATGGTAACAAATGAAACTCAGCAGAAATTGGTTCTCTTTAAAGGTGCCCCAAGTTCAAATCAGATTATTGGTGGTGTAAAGGCAAATGCAAAGAATCAGCATATGGCAAAAAATGCAACTGTATTTGGAAAAACTTCTTCTGATTTCATTATGTATGCAGTAAAAGAAAAAGATTATCTTGATAATAAGGATAAGCTTGAAGTTCTTGATGATGCAGCATTTACAACACTTTATGCATATTATAACGCTGATGGTACAAATGATAATGTTTACACAATTTCTAGTGCTTTAGGCGGAAATTATTATGTAACTATCAATAATAATTCTGGTTACAATGTTGAACTTCGTAATAATGGAATTAATGGACCTTCAATTGCATATTGTGGTAAAGGAATGTATGAGCAGCACTATTATTGGGCAGAGGGTGACTACCTTATTTTCCCTGTGTTCAGAAAGTTTAATAAAACTTACGGTGAAATCATCTCTGTTGCTCCAACAGATGAAGCGGGGGATCCAATTTATGAAACTGTAACTCTTAAAGATCAGCCAGGCTATAATCGATATGATTTTATGGCTGCTGATTGGAAGGGAACAAATGGAAAATTTGAGTTTGCGCCAAGTGCAGCATATTTGAAAATTGTAAACAACTCTGGTAAGGGTATTTCACTTTATCCTGGAAAAGGTGCTGGAAATGTGTTTGTAGGAGAAGATGGATGTGCTACAACAGGTTTGGGCGCAAAGTATATTACAACTGCAGCTCCTTATAACTACCTTATCTTTACGTTTAATCTTCAGCAGCTTGGTGGCGATAAGTCAAATCCTCAGTTTGAAAAGCAGGTAACTTTCCAGGGCTTCCAGGTTGGAAATGCTGTAAAGAGAGTAAAAGTTGAAGACGGCGGAGTTGATACATTTACTATTAAAGCAGGACATATGCAGACATTGATTGTAAGTGCTGATGGTTCTTCTTTTAAAACAGCTTTTGAAAGAGATGCTGATAGTGGTGAAATCCTTGATTACGAAGTAAACTTCGAAGAAATTGATGACGAATCTGTTCGCTAGTCATTAAATGTCTTAATTGATTATCAAAGGGTGTAAGAAGCAATTCTTACGCCCTTCTTTTTGTTTATAATTACTGAATAAAGACTAAAACATAGGTACGAGAGGTGTATATGAGAAAAATTTTCCTATTATTTTTAATTTCTATTTTCTTGATTTCGTGTGGAGTAAAAGAAGATTCAGATAATAATGAATCAATTACACCAGAACCTTCTGTACCAGAAGGAAGTGTACCGCTTTTATTTGAAAATAAAAGTAACTATGATGTCAATGTATATATAAAACTTTCTCCAGAATATACAAAAAAATCATTTACAATTTCACCATCAAATACTTATAATTACGCTTTTTATAAAAGTCCAACTGATACTACAATTCCAGTCTTTTTCGAATATCTCATAAAATTAGGAAATGCAGAATTTCCATACTGGCCTGAGGAAGAAGGAGTTGGTATTAAGATTGCAAAAGTTTCTGACAATGGTGGTGATACAATAACAATTGATCCGTTAACACATAATACAACAAAGTCGGCATATTTTTTAGTTGAAAATAATACTACATCAGATATATATTTAAAAAGTGCAAATACACCAGTAATGCCTTATGGCACTGATGATAAGTTTATAAAAGGAAATGGTGGTTGCCAGGTCTATGAAATAAATTTTCATGGAGCGCCAGTTCTTACAGGATATTGTGACAATTTACAATTCGTAAAAGATTTGGAGCCAATAGCTTTTCCTTTGAATAACTCTGACTTTAATAAGGGATATGTATATACAATAGCTATTAACACAGATGACAAAGGTAAGGCTTTTGCAACTGTAAAATCATTAACCCCATTCAATGTAGATACTCAGAAGAAAATTTGGACCAGAACAACACTTCAATCAACTGATTTGTCGATTTCTGCTGTCCGCCCTAAGAAAGACGTTTCTAAGGGATATCTAGCAGCCTTCTCTTCAAAAAAACAGCCAAATGCCATTTTAATGAAAGATATTGATGTATACGGTAATACTTTAGATACCTATTCTGCTGGATTTTTGTTATCTAACGAAAATCCTTACGATTTAAAAGAACTTAGTATGATAGATTTTATTGAAGCAGCTGATGGCTCTTCTGTTATTCTTGGTTCAGCGTATTGTGAGAAAAAAGATGATAATTCTGATTGGTATATTGATAATCATTTTTTGAAGTATGATTTTACAACCAGAATTTTTTCGTTTCAAAAGAATATTTCACAATACATTAGAGAGCATGTTGAATTTGAAATAAACGAAACGAAATATAAAAATCCTTTTACTTATTTTTCACCGGATCGTCAGAATACGTTGATTGAATATGAAGATAATAAATATGCACTTTCAGGTTGTGCATATCTCAAGATAAAAGATGATGATGATTCTTTCAATTATTATTACTATAGTCTTTTAATCTTACTTGATAGTGAGAATTCGAGTGAGCCTATCGAAAAGATTTATGTTTCTAACCAGCCAAGCACAAATCTTGAACAAGTGGCTAGTTCAATTTTCTACAACAAAAAGGATTCTTGCTTCTATGTAACCGAATATTACGACTGGGATCCACGTTATAAATCTTCAATTCCATATAAAAGCCGCCTTTTGAAGTTTGATTCAAATCTTGAAAACAAAACTGTTGTTCTTGATGAGGAGAATATGCTCTTTTTGGGAATTACAGGAGATTCTTCTACCGGCAAGTATTATATTACTGGCGAAAACTATTCAACTAGTGGGCAGAAGGGTGTTTTGATTTCCTCTTCGAATGTAACCGCCGGGGAAAAACTTAAATCCAGTGATTACAGCCTTTACTTTGCAAAAGGATACAGTTACGCATGGTTCAATCAAGTATGCATCTGCGGAAACAACATTGTAGCTTGTGGTGCAGCTAGTTCTAAGCCGAATGCCGAAGAACTTCCAATTGTCGTTGCATTTAATTCTAAAGGTGAATTACAGTGGCAGAATACAGATTATTCAGGCTACACCAGTGCAAAAAGCTGCTTTGCAACATCAATCGGTACATACCTTGTAAATCTTGTTAAGACTGAAGATAAAGAAATAAAAGCTTGTGCAATTGTAAGCGCAGACCTTCTTGGAAAAGCTACGGGAAATGTAGCTGTTTTACAGTAAAAAAAGTCAGTAAAATATTTGTAATAAAAAAATGCCGTGTCATTCACACCTAGACACGGCATTGTTTTTTAAAACTCAAAAACTGCTTCAAGCTGACCGTAGGCTTCTGGGGCAGCCTTGCCGGCAGGATAGTAAACTGTAACTTTTCTTCCTTTCACAGAAAAATACTGAAACTTTTTCTCTTCAGGCTTAGTGGCAAATTCAATGTAATCATACACATTTTTTCTTTCCAGTTCAGGAAGTTCAGAAAACTTTTGCTCAAGCGCCCATTTTATCTTTTCAGAAATTGATTCAAGAGAAAGTCCTGTTATATCCTGAATATTTACCCTCTTATTCTGAGTTTTATCCCAGACATAGCAAAAAGCCTGCTTTTGAATTATATTTCCAACATCAAAAAAACATTTTACAAAAACGCTAAGATATTTTTTATCACAAACGACTGTTGAATCAGCGTTATAAAATAGAGCTGAAGGTTCGTCTGTTTCACCCTCGCTGATTTTCTTATCTCTTAAAATTTTCCAGGTAGGAACAGCCCAATTATCACGAAAATCATCTTTGGAGGTAAAAATACTATTTTTTAAGCATTCGTTTAATTCCGGCCATTTCTTAAATTCCGGAATATTTATAACAGAATTAAAACCTTCTACAGATTCAGAATATTTTACGATTTTATAACTGTTTGAACAAGACGAAAGAAATAAAACAATGCTGAAAAAAGCAGCTGTCAAAAAAATCTTGCCGAATTTGTATTTATTATTTTTCATATTATACCTCACTCAGAAACTGTAACAAAAAAATCTAAAATAATAAAGTCGTGCATAAAAAAACGGCATACAAAACCGTATGCCGTCAACATATATTTTAGATTTCTGCTATATTGTGCAGAATTTCAGAACAACAAATCTTAAAAGCTGCTGTCTGTCTTCTGTAAGTCAGAATAACTTACCTCAACGCCGCAGTATTTCCGGTATCATTTCCCAGCAAATCGGCACTTACGATTGTAGAGAACTCTGCGCCGGAACCATTCTCACCCTTAAGGTGAATCAAGTATGTACCAATTGACGTTGCAAAGCAGGAAAGTGCGCTGTTGTAATTGGTATACGCTGTGTTTTCCCACTGAAGGTCTCCGTCAGCGTTAAAGGAAACAACTACCGGTAAATCCTTTGAAGTCCTTTCTTTTGCAGCATAGCCTGAAGCCACGATGTTAGTTCCACAGATGCAGACATTGCTGAACCATGAATAAGAAAAATTGTCTACTTTGTATGAACTGCTTTTTGTAACCTTGCCATCTGAAATATTTGAAGAAGAAATCAGAAGTCCTTTAAGGATTTTTCCCGATTCGCATACTTCACCGCAGACATAGTAACGGCCGGTTTCCGGGTTACCGTTGATTGCAAAATAAAGGGCATTTTCCTGCTGGCAGACAGTACCAAGTTCATTCAAATCCGTGCTGTATTTTTTAATGCGGCTGATATACTGAGGAGTTCCAGCCGGTGCATCGTAGGCTGTGTACCAGTCGTAGAAAT
This sequence comes from uncultured Treponema sp., assembly GCA_946186185.1. Taxonomy (GTDB): domain Bacteria; phylum Spirochaetota; class Spirochaetia; order Treponematales; family Treponemataceae; genus Treponema_D. The sequence continues at coordinate 16,400 of CAMHMJ010000026.1, forward strand.
CAGTTGCATAAATACAGTCGTCTTTTTTGCTGTAGAAAAGCGAGGTTGTAGAACAGAGAACAAGATTTTCTCTATCGTCATCCGTAGCAGTCAGATATGCGCTGTATGGATATTTGAAGCTCAACGCCTTTGTATTTGAATCATACTTTAAGAGAAGATCTCTGATAATCCGATTATCTTCATTGTCAACACTGATTGCAAGACCTGCAAGAACATAGACACCGTTTGAAATTTCAATAAAGGTATTCTGATTACCATTTGAAAAATCTACAATGCTTCCACCATTGTTATGCATAGTTGAAGAAATATCCAGGCTGAAAACAAGACTTGCCGTATCGAAATTGTACTTCCAGATGTACCATTCCCTAAAATCATGTGAATCATCGTCTGCCTGAATATTATAAATTGTTCCATTTTCTTCATAAGTTTTTGGGCGAACAGTAAGATTACAAAGCATTACGCAGCCGCCGTCTTCAGCCTCAAGAAAATCCTTACATTCGATAGAAACAACCTTATATCCGTTTCCATCTTCCTGAATTCCAACATTTTTTGAAACTGTTGTTTCGCCATAGGCATTGATTTTTTTCATTATAACGGCATACGGAAACTTCTTGCTTGAACATGCCGCAAGATATCCGTCCGCAAGGTTACGCATCGGGCGAACAACGCTAACATCAACATCGCTACCCGCACTTGTGTAGCGGGACCAGATTTTTTTCTGGGTGTCAATGTTGAAGGGAGTGATGGATTTTAATGAAAGTTTTGTTACCGCTGTACCGGAAGAAGAATCCGTTGCAAGAACAAAGGAATAAACATTTCCTTTCTGAACATCAGATTCAGAAACGGGAAGCTTGTATTCTTCATTTCCTAGCACAACCTTCAGCTGTGAATAGTTTCCAAAGCTGATTGCAGTGGTTGTTTCGTTTACTTCGTAAACTGCAGCACCTTTTGCAGGCACATTGTATTCAGTTGTTCCAGCGGCTGAAACATAGTGCATTCCGTTTATCAGGTGAATGCTTGAAGCCGTCTGGTTTTCAATATAAAAATAGGCTGCATTGGACTCACATTTTTCAAGCGCGTCAATTGTAAGTGTTGCCTGTTCATTTTCTTTAATTAAAAGATATTTATACCCCTGAGTTTCCAGAGTTCGGTAGGTAAATTTTGCATTACCTATATCAATAAGATATTCAATATAAAAAACTGTTCCCACAGTATCTTCAGAAACAGGAAGCTTGCAGCTGTGAGAAGCACCTGCTTTTACCGTAAAATCCGGAAGAATGTCATAGTACGGACTCTTATCTACATAAATATTTACATCGTACTGAGCATTATTTTTAACTATAACATTTGAATCTTTTGTTTCTGGAGACGGCTGAGGCTGAGGTTCAGGATTATCCGGCGTATCCGTTGAAGAAGAATCATTTACACAAGAAATAATAGAAATCAGAAAAAAAACTGAAAAAAGAATAGAAAGTGCCTTTTTCACACCTCACCTCCAGAAAAAATTTAATGAATAGGGAAAGTCGGCTGATTTTACAAACGCAATCAGCCATAACACAAACGACCGCCCATTCGAGCGGCCGTTGTGAAAATCCTAGCTAATATTTAGTTAGCCGAAGAATATTGATTAGTTAAGCCCTTCTACAGAAACTTCACTAATGATGTCGCTAAACTCACATGTTGGCTGATTTGCTGTACCCTTTACTTTCAATGTGTACATTTTTCCAGCTTCGTATGTGTAATCTGGGATTGAAACCTGTTTAGTTCTGTTTCCTACAAACCAACCTGAAACTTCAACAGCAGTTGAATACTTTCCGTTTCCAAGGTCATCCATATCGATTTCATAAACACAATCATCTCCAGAGTTGATATAAGCAACACCTGTAGAATTGATAAATGGCTCTGCTGTTGCACCCTTCAACAAACCAATACCACCTGCATTACCGTTAGAAATCTTAAGATATGCACAAGAAGCAAAAGTCTTGATTCCCTGGCCAACATAGTCACCACAATTAAGTCTTACAGCCTTTGCCTTTGAGTTCAAAGATACTGGTACATAAATCGGTTCACCATTGTTATCCTGTGGATATACAGTTACGATTGTACCCTGTCTCTTATCAAACTGTCTGAGTACTGGGAAAAGGTCATAGTCATCTGCTACAGCATAAACCTTTGTTTTAAGAGTATGTGCACCAGAGTAGCAGAGAGGAGCTCCATAAAGTCCATCCATACGAATTTCAAAGTTGTAAGAAGTTCCGTTATCAAGGTTGAAGTAGAATTCACCACCCAAGTTACTTGCAATATCATATACAAGATTGTCTCGATATTTCGACTCAGAATTGAAATATGCATAAATACGAGCTAATGGCTGTGCTGCCATTGAGTCATAATCATTTCCAAATTTCTTGTAGTCTTCTTCTGATACACAGTAAAGAATGAAATCTGATGATTCATTGAACAATGCTGTATTAAGCTTAAGATTTGTGATTACATCTCCACCATGAGCACCACTAATCAATGTATCCTTGCTAGGAATACCTTTAAAACAAACTACATTCTTAGAAGTCTTGTTTCTAACTTTAATAGAATAGTCTGGTGCATTGTAAGATGTGTAATCAATTGTTACATCATCATCCCCATCATCATCACTTGTGTTAATAACACATGATGCCAAAAAACTTACCGACAAAATTGCTGCAAGAGCAAAACTTAATTTTTTCAACATAAATCCTCCTCATAATACAGATTATGAGAAGGAAAAATAACAAATAATTATAATTTCCTTGTTTTTGGAACGCTATTTTCTTCAATTTTTTTTACACTAATAAGTATGAGAGAAAATAAAATGAAGAGCGAAAAAAATCCTGAATTTGTAAACAGCTTCTTGAAATTCTCCTTGAAATTAAATGACCGTGCATATAAATACTTTTTCATTGCAGAAAACTGTGATAAACTGTTGAACGAAGAACAGAAAGCTTTTTTGAAACTTCTTACTAATAATGAAAGTAATTCTCTTTTTTCAGAAAGGCTTTTAAATCTTGTAAAAGAGGCCAAGAAAAATAATCAATGGAGGAATCAGTATATGACATGGGAACGAGAAAAACTTTATGTATATGAACAGGGCGAAACTCATGGTCGTGAAATTGGAATACTTGAAGGCTCCAGAGAAAAAGCAATCGAGAATGCCAAAAACTTCCTGAGAATGGGATGTTTGACGGTCGAACAGATTGCGCAAGGGGTGGGCCTTTCTGTAGACGAAGTTCTTTCTCTTAAAAACGAAGTTTAATCTACTGTTGGAGACCACATTTTTATGTCTTTTATAAAAAAAATAACCTCCGGAATGGAAAAGAAATATATTCTTGCGACCTGCTTTTCTCCATTTGTGATGATTGGAGAGGTTGCCTTTGAGACTATGATTCCCATTGTTATGGTCAGCCTGATTGATGAGGGGATTGTAAAAAACGATTTTCAATTTGTACTTTCCAAGGGGCTTCTGATTATTGTGATGTCTCTTCTTTCCCTTTGCTGCGGTTCTCTGGGATCTTTTTTTGGTGCGGCGGGAAGTCAGGGCTTTTCTAAAAACCTCAGGCGCCGGCTTTTTTCCAAGGTCCAGGGCTTCTCCTTCAAAAACACGGATCATTTTCAGGTTTCTTCACTGATTACCCGTCTTACCACGGATGTAACAAATGCCCAGAATGTGTACCGTCAGCTGATTCAGTTTTCTTTCCGGGCGCCTTTTATGCTGATAGCAGGAACGATTATGGCCTTCCACCTGAATAAAAGTCTTGCCCTGGTTTTCTTAGTTTCAATTCCGGTGCTGGCGCTTTTTATTGCCTTTGTTTCCGTAAAGGCTTATCCCCGGTTTGCCGTAATGCTTGAAAAATACGACGGCTTAAACACTATCGTTCAGGAAAACCTGATTGGAATCCGGGTGGTAAAATCCTTTGTGCGCCGGGATTTTGAAAACCTGAAGTTTGACGAAACTGCATCTGCCTTGCGAAAGGCTCACGAAAGGGCGGAAAAGCTGGTTATACTTAATATGCCGGTGATGCTCTTTGTAATGTACGCAACCACCATTAGTATTTTCTGGTTTGGCGGAAAGATGGTGGTTTTCGGAAATATGTCCAGCGGGGAACTTATAAGCTTTCTTTCATACGTTGTTCAGATTTTGACAAGCCTTATGATGGTGGGAATGATTTTTATTACCATGGTGCTTTCCAAGGCTTCCCTGAACCGAATCGTAGAGGTTCTGGATGAAAAAGAAGACATCGTAAGCCCGGTTGCCTCTTCTTCGGTAAAAACTCTATCTTCCTTTGATATAGATTTTGAAAATGTAAGTTTTTCCTATTCAGGGAATCTTGAAAACGCCGTGCTAAAAGACATAAACCTTCATATTCCTTCCGGAAGCATGGTGGGACTCATCGGTGGAACCGGCTCTTCAAAATCAACCCTCGTTTCTCTGATTGCACGGCTTTACGATGTTCAGAAGGGCTGTGTAAAGGTGGGGGGAAGAGACGTCCGCGACTATGACCTTGATGTCCTTCGAAAAGAAGTGGGTGTTGTTCTTCAGAAGAATGTGCTTTTTTCCGGAACCATAAGGGAAAACCTTAAGTGGGGAGATGAAAACGCAACGGATGACCAGCTCATCAAAGCCTGTATTTCAAGTGATGCTGACAGCTTCATTCAAAATTTTCCGGAAGGTTACGATTATGTCCTTACTCAGGGGGGAAACAACTTAAGCGGCGGTCAGAAACAGAGGCTCTGTATTGCCCGTGCATTATTAAAAAAGCCGGGAATTTTGATTCTGGACGATTCTACCAGCGCCGTTGATACAAAAACTGAGGGGCGGATTCAAAAAGCTCTGCGGGAAATGTATCCTGATACAACAAAAATCATAATTGCACAGCGTCTTTCTTCCGTAAAAGACCTGGATTTTATAATCGTGCTTGATAACGGACTTATAAGCGGAATCGGCACTCATCAGGAGCTTTTGGAAAGCAATAAAATCTATCAGGAAGTTGCAAAATCCCAGGAGAGTGCAGGGGATGCAGATATTGCATAGTGCATAATGCATAGGAAGAAAAACAGAGGATAGTATGCCACCAGTAAAAATGAAAGGCGTTCAGCGCCCTAAAAATACAAAGAAGACTCTTTTAAGGCTTTTGAACTATATGGGAAAGTTCAAAAAATACTGGGGCGTGATTTTTTTCTGCCTGATAATTTCCAGCGCTGCAGGAATTACCGGAAGCTATATGATTAAGCCTGTCTTAAACAATTATGTTCTTCCCCTCATAGGCCATGAAAAACCGGATTTTTCTTCCTTTGCGTTTCTTCTTTTCTGCCTTGCGCTGGTGTATCTGTCCGGGGTTTTCTGTTCCTGGCTTTCAAACCGGCTCCAGCTCAGGGTTATGACCACACTTTTGTACCGCCTGAGGATGGACCTGTTTGAAAAGCTTCAGAACCTCCCTGTAAATTATTACGATTCCCACACTCACGGCGATATTATGAGCCGTTTTACAAATGATACCGATACCCTTCGCGAAATGCTGAGTCAGGCCCTTCCGCAGCTTATGTCTTCCGCCTTTACGGTTGTGGGAATTCTTGTAATGATGATTTTCTTGAGTCCTCTTCTGGCACTTTTAGTCGTTGTCATGATGAGCCTTCAGCTGCTTTTAGCCAGAAAACTGGGACGGAGAAGTGCAAAGGGCTTTAAGGAACAGCAGAAAAATATCGGAATTGTAAACGGCTATGTTGAAGAGATGATTCAGGGGCAGAAGGTTGTAAAGGTTTTCTCCCATGAAAAGGCTGCTCTGGAAAAATTTGATGAACTGAACGGAAATCTCTGTAAGGCGGGAATTGAAGCCAATACTTTCGGTACGATTTTAGGTCCCGTCATGGGAAACTTAAGCCATATTCAGTACGCGGTAGTTGCAGTTACCGGGGGCTTTTTTGTAATTTCGGGGCGCCTTGACCTTGGAACAATTGCGGCTTTTCTTCAATATACAAGAAGCTTTACCCAGCCGGTTTCCATGATAAGCCAGCTTTTCAATTCAATTTTGAATGCCCTGGCAGGTGCCGAGCGGATTTTTGAAACAATTGACCAGATTCCGGAAGCAGATAACGGCCGGGTGACTTTAGTAAACGCCTACGAAGCAAAAACAAAGCCTGCCGGAAGAAACGAGGGAGCAGAACAGGCTGATGACAAAAACTCAGCATCCTCTAAACATGAAAAAACAACTCTGGTTCAGTCTTTCTCTTACACCGGCGAATGGGCCTGGAAGGACAGTGCGGATAATTCCCTCAAAAAACTTTCCGGAAAGGTTGTCTTTGATCATGTGAATTTCGGATACCGTGCCGAAAAGGAAGTTCTTCACGATATCTGCATCAATGCAAAGCCCGGAACAAAAATTGCCCTGGTTGGAAGCACTGGAAGCGGAAAAACTACGGTAATCAATCTTCTTTCCCGTTTTTACGATGTTCAGGACGAAAAGGGAACAATCTATATCGACGATATTCCTCTCAACCTGATAAAAAAGGACGATTTAAGACGCAGTCTGGGCATGGTTTTGCAGGATACTCATCTTTTTACGGGAACTGTTTTTGATAACATAAAATACGGAAATCTGGAGGCCAGCCGGCATCAGGTAATTGAAGCGGCAAAGCTTTCCAACGCCCATAATTTTATTCAGCATCTTGAAAAGGGGTATGATACTGTTTTAACCGGAGACGCTTCTTCTTTAAGCCAGGGGCAGCGCCAGCTTTTATCCATTGCCCGGGCGGCATTAAAAAATCCTCCGATTCTGATTCTTGATGAAGCCACCAGTTCCATCGATACACGAACGGAAAAGCTGATTCAGGAGGGAATGGACAAGCTTATGCAGGGGAGAACCAGTTTTGTGATTGCCCACAGGCTTTCAACGGTCAGAAATGCGGATGAAATTCTTGTTTTTGAGAAAGGGCACATAATCGAACGGGGTACTCACGAAGAGCTTCTTTCTCAGAAAGGCCGGTACTGGGAACTGAACTTCGGCGGCCGAAAATAAAAGTTCTGTATAGGGAAAAATATGAGTCATGTTCTTTTGAATGCAGCCATCGACGATTTTGTTGAATATATCAATTCCGTGCGGCAGCTTAGTGAAAATACAGTAAAAAGTTACTCATTTGACCTTTCCAGATTGAAGGAATTTTTAGGGGATGATGCGCCTTTAGCTTCAATCAGCACGGAAGACCTGAATTTCTGCATTGCACATCTTTCAAGCGAGGGAAAATCCAGCGCAACCGTTAACCGTTTTATTGCGGCGGTCAGAACCCTGTTTTTTTACTGCAGAAAATTTGACTATATCAAAAAAAATCCAGCTCTGGAAATAAAAACGGTTAGAATTCCAAAATATGTGCCGGCATTTCTTTCTCAGGATGAAGTAAACAAACTCTGCAAACAGCCTGAATTGAAGGAGCTTTTGTGGGAAAAACGGGACAAGGCGATTTTTGAATCCTTTTATTCAACCGGCTGCCGTGTAAGCGAACTGATTTCAATAAAGGTATCCGACCTTGAGTATGACGGTCATTCGACCGTTGTTCATGGAAAGGGCGGAAAGGACAGGCGGGTTTATTTTGAAAAAGACGCCATTGCTTCTATAAAAGACTATCTGGCTGACAGAAAAGACCGCTTTTCAAAAGAGGGAATAAAAGACCAGTCTGGAATGCTTTTTGTAAACCAGCAGGGGGGAGCCCTTACTTCCGGGGGAGTGCGTTACATTCTTTCGCGGTATACCGGGAAGGACGGAACGAACCGCCATATTTCACCTCATGCCCTCCGGCATACCTTTGCCACAATAATGCTTTCAAATGGGGCGGACATCCGGGTTGTTCAGAAATTTCTTGGACACGCAAGCATTTCTACAACCCAGCGCTATACCCATCTGACCATGCAGCAGCTTATTAAGACCTATATGAATAGCCACCCTCACGCAAAATAATGTAGTGAACTTTGGCCTGGGACATTTATTCATTTTTAAAGTAAAAATCCCGCCAATTAAAATAAAAAAAAGGTTGCCGTAATGCCAAAAATTTCAGTATATTTAATTATAAGTATTGTTTTGTAAGGTGAGTACTATGGGAAAAACAAAAATAAGAAGTACAACGATTCTTGCAGTCAGAAAGAACGGACACGTTGCTATGGCTGGTGACGGACAGTGTACCCTTGGAGAAACTGTTTGCAAGGGGAACTCAAGAAAGGTAAGAAAAATTTATGACGGAAAAATTCTTACGGGCTTTGCAGGAAGCGTTGCTGATGCTTTCACTCTTCTGGATAAATTTGAAGTAAAGGTAAAGGAATATAACGGAGACATAATGCGTGCTTCCGTAGAGCTTGCAAAGCTCTGGAGAACGGAACGAAGCCTTCAGAAACTTGAAGCAATGCTGCTTGTTGCCGATAAAGATAAAATTCTTTTGATCAGCGGCGACGGAAATGTTATTGAGCCTGAAAAAGATGCCATTGCCATCGGTTCAGGCGGAAATTATGCCTATTCTGCGGCTCTTGCTTATCTTGACAGCTCAGATTTGTCTGCCCGGGAAATAGCAGAACGAAGCCTTCATATTGCAGGAAGCATCTGCATTTACACAAACGAAAATATTACAATCGAAGAACTATAGGAACTTTTTATGGAAAACATGGATTTACCAGTACTTGAAAATAAAACCGATTATACTCCGCGCCAGATTGTTGAGCGCCTGGACCAGTATATAATCGGACAGCGTGAAGCAAAAAGAGCAGTGAGTATTGCCCTAAGAAACCGCTTCCGCCGCTTAAAGCTCCCTGAAGAAATCCGGGAAGAGGTTGCCCCAAAAAATATTCTTATGATTGGACCAACCGGTTCCGGAAAAACTGAAATTGCCCGACGTCTTGCAAAGCTCTGTAATGCACCGTTTTTGAAGGTTGAAGCAACAAAGTACACGGAAGTGGGTTATGTTGGCCGAGATGTTGAATCCATGGTTCGCGACCTTATGATGGTGGGTTACAAGGATGTAAAGGCTGAGATGGAAGAATCTCTCCGGGGAAAATCCGTTTCAATCGTGGAAGAAAAGCTCCTTGATCTTTTGTTACCTGGAAGCGGTGAAAAGAAAAACAAGATGAACCTTGAAGGACAGAATGAGGCTGATTCTGAGAATTCTGAAAAAGCTGAAAATTCCGCTGATATTCCTTCAGTGATTTATCTGGGGGCTTCTTCTGATGGTGAAAATGCCGGCTCAAAAGCAGATTTTGACGCGAAAGCTGAAGATGCTGCAACTAACTCTACCCGGGAAAAATTCCGCAAGATGCTTCGGGAAGGAAAGCTTGAAGACCGAGAGGTCGAAGTTTCTGTTCAGAATGCACAGCACGGTCCAAGCATGGAAATAATTGCAGGCGGTTCTTTTGACGACCTTCAGAGCACCATGCAGAATATTGCAGGTATTCTTTCCGGCGGCGGAAGAAGAAAAAAGCGCCTGGTTTCTATTAAAGAGGCCAGAAAAATTCTTACGGAATCAACTCTGGACAGCATGGTTGATTACGACAAGGTTTCTGAAATTGCAAAGAACCGTGTTGAAAATTCAGGAATCATCTTTATCGATGAAATTGATAAAATTGCGGTTCACGGAGAAAGTCACGGACAGGATGTAAGCCGGGAAGGTGTTCAGCGGGATATTCTTCCGATTGTTGAAGGAAGCAACGTAAATACAAAATTCGGAGTAATAAATACAACTCATATTCTGTTCATTGCGGCAGGAGCCTTCAGCGTAGCAAGTCCAAGCGATTTGATTCCTGAGCTTCAGGGCCGTTTTCCTCTGCGGGTTGAACTTGAAAGCCTTCACAAAGAGGATTTTAAGCGCATCCTTACGGAACCAAAAAACAGTCTGATTATGCAGTATTCGGCACTTCTTGAAACAGAGGGTGTTAAGCTCAATATTACAGAAGATGCCATCGACAGAATGAGTTTTATTGCTGAAGATGTAAATTCCAAGGCAGAAAATATCGGTGCCCGCCGTCTTCATACTATTATGGAAAAGGTGTTAAACGATATCTGTTTTGATGCTGATGAGCATTCCGGGGAAAACTTTACGGTTGACGCAGCCTACGTAAATGACAAACTCAAGGATATCATTCAGGATCAGGATTTGTCACGATATATATTATAGAAAAAAAAAGCGTTTTCCTGTATAATTTTCTGATAAACATAAAACCGATGGGGAATTTTCATGCTTGAAGAATTAAAAATGCCGGTTCAGGAACTTGGTAATGATATAGAGAGTGTCTGGAGTCGTCTTGATACAGACTTAATCGAAAAGAAAATTGCTGAAAAAATGGCACTCTCTGAAGCTCCGGATTTCTGGAATGACCATGAAAAAGCAGAAAAAGTAATGTCCCAGGTCAGAAAGTTAAAGAACCGCATTGAACCCTGGAAGGCTCTGAAAGCAGAATATTCAGATATTCAGGCCATGTACGAGCTTGCCCAGGAAAGCGGTGAACAGTCAGATGAAGACGAATTAAGGGCTATGCTGGAGGAAGGCCGCAGAAAGTTCGAAGAACTTAATGTCTTAAACCTTCTTTCCGGTGAAGTGGATGATTCAAGTGCCTTTATTACAATTCATTCTGGTGCCGGCGGAACGGAAGCGGAGGACTGGGCGGCAATGCTCAGCCGAATGTATACCCGCTGGGCAGAACGCCACGAATACAAAATCGAAGTAGTTGATGTTCTTGAAGCGGAAGGCGGCATTAAGTCCATTACAATGCAGATTGACGGCGACTATGTTTACGGACACCTGAAAGGCGAGGCGGGAATCCACCGTCTTGTACGCATTTCCCCTTTTGACGCAAATGCCCGCCGCCACACCTCTTTTGCCAGCGTCTTTGTTTTCCCGGTTCTTGATGATTCCATTGAGGTTGAAATTAAGCCGGAAGATTTACGAATTGATACCTACCGTGCAGGTGGAAAGGGCGGCCAGCACGTTAATAAAACCGATTCAGCCGTTCGTTTTACCCATCTTCCCACAGGAATTGTTGTTGCCTGTCAGAGTGAACGAAGCCAGATTTTTAACCGCCAGGCCTGTATGAGCATGCTCCGGGCAAAGCTTTACGAATATTACCGGGAGCAGAAGGAAAAGGAAAACGCAAAGTACAGCTCTGAAAAAAAGGATATTTCCTGGGGAAACCAGATCAGAAGCTATGTTTTCCAGCCTTATACAATGGTAAAGGATCACCGCACAAAATACGAAACCGGAAATATTCAGGCGGTTATGGACGGCGATATCGACGAATTTATGGATTCGTACCTTGTTGCAAAATGGAAAGGCCTTCCAATGTCAAGTGACGATGAAAATGAGGAGGTTTAGGCAGCCCTTCGCTAGAAGCTTTTCGATGCGGGTAAAAAAGCCATAAAAAAATGTCCTCATTAAAAAAAATTGCCTTCAAAAAAATCAATATTTTCACCTTTCTCTTAATGGCAGCTTTTCCGCTTTTTTCTGCACAGCCGGTAACCTGGACTTTAGCTGCGGAAAAATTCGGTTTTACCCAGAAGAAAATGGCGGGGGGAGCTGCAGAGGCATCTGCTTCAGTTCTGCCGTCTTTAATTCTTGAACAGATTGCAGAAAATTTAACCCGCCTTCCAAGAGCCCGGGAACAGCTTGACCGAATTGAATATGAGCTTCAGAAGGAGCGTTCCTCTCTTTTTCTTCAGCTTTCCAAGGAGGTTCAGACCCGGGATGCCCTTGTTTTGCAGGATTATTCTTCAGGAAAATTAAAGAGAAAAATCAAGGAACAGCAGAAAAAAATCGATGAGGTTCAGAAAAAAATTGACGCTAACTTAGAGTCGGTTGAAGAAGAACGTAAGAAAAAGGAACGGCAGATTCAGCTTGATGAAGAACGGGAAAAACGAATTGCTGAAGGTCATGTTGTAAAGGATTCAGACGGGGATTCGGATTTTTTTAAGGACTTTTTTAAGAACTTCGTTCCTTCAAAAAATCAGAAAGGACCTGAGCTTGAAAAGGTGGTCATGTACAAAAATGATGTAACCCAGCTTTTTCAGGTTTCAGATGATATAAAGAATCAGGGGTATTCAAGCTTTGCCTATGCAAAGGCTGCAACAGATGCGGGAATCCGGGGACTTATAACCGGAAATATTACGATTTACGGTTCCTACATTGCCGTAAGCTGCGTTCTCTATCAGTATCCTGGTTCCCGGGTAATTGGAACAGCAAGTGATGTTGGAAGTATGAACGAATTAAAAAGTCTTTCCGTGCGTCTTGCCTCCCAGATTACTCCGAAAATTTCTGACAGTATGCCGGTAAAACTGGTTATCGATGTTAATCCGCCGGAAGCAAAATCTTCTCTGGTGCTTACCCTTGATGATGTCGTTTATACCCAGAACATAAATGAACTGACCGTTTCCAGCGGAGTTCATTTCATTCAGTTTGCGTCAAAAGGCTATGACACAGAGGCTACAAGCTTTGCTTTTGAGGGAAACAGAATTTTTAATATCACCGTGGAAATGCAGAAAAAATCCACAGGAAGCGTCCGTCTTGCCTTTACAACTCCCATCGAAGGAGATGTTTTTGCGGACGGAAAATTCAGAAATCATGTAAGTGCTTCCCAGCGCTTTTCTTCAATAAGTGTTGATAATAAGCCTGTCCTGGGGCATTTTGTTTCAAAGGACGGCTTTCCTTCAGAGTTTATTATTGAAAAAAGCCTGCTTGAAAAGGATGCCCTTCTTCAGGTGCAGGAAAAGGCCTTTGACAAGAGCCTTTACATCGATAAAAGGCGAATCTGGATGTACCGTTCCTACAGCGCCCTTATTGTAAGTCTTATGCCCCACTTTTTCTTTAAGGGAAGCTATGAAAGTGCAGTTAACGCGTACAATTCCAACAAGTATTCCGATGAGAATGCTGCTCTTTCAAGGATAAATACCTATCGGGTGGCAGATTATATTTCAAGCGGAATTTCCATCGGCTGCGCATCCTGGTTTCTTTTTGAACTTATACGCTATCTGAATGCGGCAAATTCTGTTCTTCCGGTTGAAGCAAAAAAAATGAAGGATAAAGGCTATACGAAAATCGAAGCGCAGCAGACAGAGGCAAATCAGCAGGAAGAACAGCAGGCTCTGGAAGAGAAGACTGCTTCGGAGACGGCGGCTTTGGATGACAAGGTAAAGTGAAAATAAACTGAAAGAAATGAGGTAATTTTATGGCAAAGGTTTCTTTTTCTGAAAAATTAAAAAATCTCTTTAATCATAAGAAAATAAGCGATGATTTTTTTGAGGAGCTTACTGACAGTCTTATTGAAGGGGATGTAGGCGCACGCACAGCTTATGAAATTTCTGAAATCCTGGAAAAAAATGCCCGTAAGAAGCATCTTTCTGAAGAAAAGGACGTTTTTCTTGAATTAAAATCAATTCTTCTGGAATATGTAAAGGAAATCAGCCTTTTTCCAGAGGAAAATAAAAATACTATCTGGATGGTTTTAGGTGTAAACGGTGTTGGAAAAACCACCAGCGTTGCAAAGCTTGGAAATTACATGAAGAAAAAGGGAATAGAAAATACTGTTCTTGCAAGTGCAGATACTTTCCGTGCCGCTGCAATCGAGCAGCTTTCTCTTCATGGTGAAAGATTGAATCTTCGGGTTGTAAGTCACCAGCATGGTTCCGACCCGGCGGCTGTAGTTTTTGATGCGGCTGATGCCTGTTTTTCTAAAGGAAGCGGACTTGTGCTTGCTGATACTGCCGGACGCCTTCATAACAAGGAAAATCTTGTTCACGAATTGCAGAAAATTGACAGGATTGCTAAAGAAAAGGCCAGCGAAGGCGCATACAAACGCATTCTGGTTCTGGATTCAACTACGGGGCAGAACGCTCTCCGTCAGGCAGAGGTTTTTAATGAATCTGTTCCCCTCGATGCCGTAATTCTAACTAAATACGATTCAACTGCAAAGGGCGGTGTTGCTTTTTCAATCGGAAAAGAACTTGGACTCCCTATAGCCTTTGTCTGTGACGGTGAAAAATACGAAAATATCCGGCCTTTTTCAAGTGAAGAATATGTGGACGCATTTTTAGGATTGTAAAGCGTAATGAAAAAAAATTACTGTGTGCAAAAAATTATCTTAATTTTCTCACTTTTTCTCTGTTCTTTTCCTGTTTTCAGCCAGAAAAGACGAAGTGCCGGTGCAGAAAATGAAGTAAACCGCTTTGTTTACACAGTAACGGGAATTAAGCTTTCCTCAAATGTTGTTTACTACGAAAATCTTCCGCCTCTCGTTGCCATGATTTACGCAAGAACTGTTTGGATGGATGACGGTTCTCCCTCCCGGCTGATAGATAAAGTTCTTCCGGATTTTTCCGGCTGCTTTGATGCTGCAGAAAGCCTGGTGCTTTCCCTTGACAGCGGTGACTGGGTAAAGGAAATCTTTAAGAATAACCCTGACGCATATAAAGTAACCCGTCCTCTGGAATACCAGAAGACCATGAAGGATCTGGAGAAAGAAGGCGAGGGTGAAAAGACCGGCGGAAATGAAGCTTCTGCAAAAGAAACTTTGTCTTCCGGTGAATCCGATTCTGAAACCGGAAACCTTTCTTCGGACAATTCTGCACCCGCTTCTCTTCCGGCCCTTCAGGAAACTGGTGACGAGGAAGATTCCCTTTTATCAAGCGGAAAACTTAGCTCAATTCAGGCGGACAGTCCTGAGCGCCGCCTTAAAAACAGCGAAAACATGCTCCGCCTTCATTCCTTTGAAAAAGAGTTTATTTCCTTTGAAAGCAATGATACGGAGCGCACAATAGTAATTTCTGACGGAAAGAAAATGTTCCGCAAATTTTTCGATTCTTCCCTCCGGATTTGCAAAAAAGAAGAGTGGAAACCCGGAACCAGCATTGCTTCAATTTCGCTTTTAAATACTGAATACTACACTTATTCAAATCCGGATACAGTGCTTCCTTCCTCAAAAAAGGTTGTGAGCCCTGATAACGAGAAAATCTTTACCTTTGACGAAAAATCCCGGGTTACAAAGATTATGTATTTTGCGTATCCCGAAAATTATAAGGAAGGTTCCGGAAAAACTGCGGGGGCTGCCGGAAAAACTTCTGATTCTGCCGTAAATCCGTCCGGAAATCCGTCCGGTAACCTGTCCGGTAACACGGATAATCAGAATTCAAAAAAACCGTACCTTCTTTTATGGGAAACTTCGTTTTCTTACACAGAAAGCGGAAAACTCACGGAAAAAGAATATGTTTCCTTTGAATACTCTGACGAAAAATACGGAAAAATTGTTTCAAAAGAAGAAAAAAAGGAAAACTGGTTCTACAGAATCGAAAATGCTGAGCCGGATTACTACTATTACGAAGATGAAATTCTGTGTCTTAAAACGGAGCATTCCTCTTCAAATGACTGGATAACCACAATGTATTTTGGAAACGGTTTTACCGTTGAAAATCACTGGAAGGGCGGAAAACAGATTAAGGACCTGTACTTTTATAACGGAAAGCTTCAGAGGAGAAAAAACTATGAAGAATAGGATTGCTTTTGCCGGAAGCTTCAGTGGTGCCGTACAATCTGGAGGGCTCTGCTTACGGAGAAAAAAATATGAAGAGTAAATTACTTTCTTCTGCAAAATGGGTGTTCTTTATTTCCCGCCGCTTTGCTTCCGTTGACAGAAAAGGCCGGAGCCGCGTTACCAGTTTTCTCTCTGTTCTTGCCCTTACCCTGGGAGTAATGACTCTTATTACGGTAGTGAGCGTAATGAACGGTTTCCAGATGAGCTTTATAGATTCCATTCTTGAGCTATCCTCATATCATATTCAGGTTCGGGAGCTGCCGGATAACATTTCCGATGCCATCAATTCTTCCGGCACTTCCACTTATTCAGATTTTTCCGCTTTTACGGAAAATAACAGCCAGATAAAGGTGGCATTTCCATTTTTAGAAGCCCAGGGGCTTTTTACTTCCGGCAATAATCGGGAAACTTCTTCGATTATCCGGGCAATTCCTTCTGACATACTGGAAAAGGATCCAGGTTTCAAAAAGGAACTTAAAATAATCGACGGCGAATTTGACCTTTCTGAACCGGAAAATATTGTAATTGGAAATTACCTTGCTCATATTCTTGGTGTCTATGTTGGAAGTAAAATCAACCTTTCTGCTTTAAGCGGAGGAAAGGATGTGGAGCTTCTTTCTGATTCAAGATTATTTACCGTAAAGGGAATTTTTGAGTCCGGCTATTCTGATATAAACCAGTTTTACAGCTTTATAAGTCTTGAAGGAGGGCAGAAATACTTCGGTGCTTCTTCCCCTGTGATTTATGCTTTAAAGCTTAAGGACTACAGTCACGATTCAATCATTCTTTCCCAGATCCGTAAGTCCTTCCCCGATTCAAAAAGCCTTTCCTGGCGGGAATACAACCGGAGTTTTTTCGGCGCCCTCCGCATCGAAAAAAATATCCTGATGATGGTGGTTTTTCTGATTTTTATTGTTGTTGCCGTAAATATTTACAATGCCATGCGTCGTCTTGTTTTTGAACGAAAGGCGGAAATCTCTACAATGTACGCGCTTGGGGCTTCACCTTCCGAGATTCTTTCTATTTTTATTTTCCGCGGTTTTATCACCGGTCTTCTGGGAAGTCTTTTCGGTACCATTCTGGCCCTTTTAATTACAAAAAATATGCATTCGGTGTTCATGTTTACTTCACACCTGATGTACTACGCCGAATATATCATAACTTCAATTTTTTCTCCGGAAAATGCCGCCTACGTCCGTGAAAATCCAATGTACCAGATTTACGCTGCAATTCCCGCCCGCATTTTCCCTTCAGAAGTACTGTTTATCTCGTTTTTTGGTCTTGCCTCTCCGCTTTTTTCAAGTGCACTGGCAAGCAGAAGCGTATTAAAAATGAATGTTGCCGAGGTGCTCCACGATGAATAAGATTATGAATAAACTGTTGAAGAAAACAAGAAATGAAAGCACGGTTAATATCCCGGCTGGTGCAGCTTCTGATGAAAATGAAATCGTTCATATCGAAAATTTGTGCAAAACCTATTCCAGCGAAGGTGAAAATCTTACAGTCCTTTCAAATCTGTCCCTTTCGGTAGAAAAGGGGAGCAAGGTTGTAATCTGCGGAGAAAGCGGTTCCGGAAAAAGTACGCTGCTTAATATTCTTGGAAGCATTGACACCGCCTCCAGCGGAATCCTTCGTTCAGGAAAATGGGATTTGACTTCTCTTTCAGAAAAAGAAGTTACCGAATACCGCGGAAAATTCCTTGGCCTGATTTTCCAGTTTCATTACCTTTTAAAGGATTTTACTGCACTGGAAAATGTTTTTCTTCCGGCTTACATGCAGGGGGTACCTAAAAAAGAAGCAATGGAGAGGGCAGAAGAACTGCTTTTTGAAGTGGGCCTTTCCGAACGGAAAAATCATCTTCCGGGAAAGCTTTCCGGTGGTGAAAGGCAGCGGGTGAGCGTTGCCCGTGCCCTTATAAACGACCCTTCTTTAATTCTGGCCGATGAACCTACGGGAAACCTGGATCCTCAGAATTCACTGACCGTTGGGAATCTTTTGTTCTCCATGGCGGATAAATACAGAAAAACCCTCATTCTTGTAACTCACGATAAAGAACTTGCGGAGCTTGGAAGTGTCCGCTACCGCCTTAATTCCGAGGGAAATCTTACAAGAGAAAAATAGGGAAAGGGAAAGTCTGATGAATGTAAAAAGCTCTTTTATATACGCACGCCGGCTTCTTTTTCCAAAAACCGGAACCCGGAGTCAGGCGCGGATGAGTATTATCGGGTCAATCATTTGCATTGCCCTAAGCGTAATTCCCCTTGTAAGCGTTACAATGGTAAGCGATGCCATGTTTGACGGAATGACAGAACGCCTGATTGCACTTTCTTCAAGCCACATTCAGGCGGTTTTAAGCCGCTCAAGCTCTCTTGTAAAGGATTACGACACCTTTACGGAATATGCCCGGGGTTTTAAAAACATCGAGGGGGTAACTGACAGCTTTGCAGAAATCGACTGCGATGCACTTTCAAGCTCCAGAAATTTCAGAACCGGTTCAAAAATCCGGGCTGTTGAGCGGCGTCTCTTTGAAGAAAATGAAGATTTTAAAAAACTTCTGAAGGTTTCCGACGGAGATATTTCTTCATTTTCTTCCGGAAGAAACACCTGCATTATCGGTGAAAAAATCTCTGAAACCCTGGGAATCACAAGCGGAGATTCTATCCGCCTTATAACCACAAGCCGGGTAAAATCCTTCAAGGTCTGTGCTGTGGTCTCTTCCGGTTATCAGGAGCTGGACGCTCTCTGGATTTTTATTCCCCTGGACGAAGCCTTCGGTTTTCTTGCCTCAAAAAACTGTCTTCACTCGATTTTTCTTAAAGCCCAAAGCTCGGAAATAAAATACCTTATGCGGCTTCAGGATGAAATTGATTTTCAGTACGCCGGCCGGGTTCGCCTTTACCGCTGGGATGAAGCCAATGCGGGTCAGTTTGAAAATTTTTCTTCCACAAAAATTATGCTCACCTTTATTATGATGCTGATTGTACTGATTTCTTCAATAAATATTTCTTCCGCTCTTGTAATGCTTGTAATGGAACGGCGGAAAGAAATTGCCATCCTGAAAAGTCTTGGAGCAAAGCCCCGGGGAATTACTCTTTCTTTCCTTATTACGGGAGGCTTCTGTGGGCTGGCAGGAACCTTAATTGCCCTGCCTGTGGGCATAGTTTTGTCCCTGAACATTAATTCTCTTGTCCGCATCGCTGAAAAAGCCGTAAACTTTTTCCCTCTCCTTATAAGCCGGATGAATGGAAACAGCATTTCTGAAATACATCTTATGGATCCGGCATACTATCTTCAGGATATACCAGTGAGGGTGGAGCCGCTAAAAATTATGGGAACCTGTCTTTTTGTAATAATTCTTTCCGTGGTGGTTTCGATTCTGCCTTCAATAAAAGCCGGAAAAGAGCGCCCGTTAGATACCTTCAGAAAGGTTTAGGAACTGTGCAGGCTGATGAAAGAACGCCGTATAGGGGGCGCTTCCTATTGGATGTGCCTGTTTTAATTTCACAAATAGATTTTTTACTGCAGGGAGGTCTTCAATGCTTTGTGATTTGTGTAAAAAAGGAAATGCGGTAATTTTCCTTGAACGAAAAAGTCCTCAGGGAGTACAGAAAATTTGTCTCTGCGAGGAATGCTCCAAAGCCCGTGGCATTACCGCCGTTCAGGTTGCAAATGACCAGAAAAATGTTGCCCTTGTATTCAATGAAATCTATGAAAAACTTTCCCGCTCAGGGCCTGATTTTCAACGGCTCTGTCCCGGCTGCGGAAAAAGTCTTGGTGATATAAAGCGCTTTGGACTTGCCGGCTGTCCTGAATGCTACACGGTTTTTGAGGCAGAAATCCGTAAGTCTCTTGAAGAACACGGTTTTATTGGAAAATATACGGGAAGTCTTCCGCGAAGAATCCGGGATTTCAGAAATGCCCTTACTGACAGAGCAGACCTTCAGTTAAAGCTTGAAAAGGCAATCCAGGAAGAAAATTATGAAAAAGCGGCAGTTTACAGAGACTTTTTACGGGCTTTAGAAAAGGGTTCCGTTTCCGACGGCAATATGACTGAAGGTGAAAATACGCCGGGTAGTGACGGACCTTCAAAGGAGAGCTGAGAATGGAAGCAGATAACGAAAAGACTCTTCAGAATGATGAAAATAATAATCCCTGGTACGCTCTTAATGGGGACGACGGCGATGTTTTTTTTACTTCCCGTGTCCGTATAATCCGAAATCTTGCAAACTTTCCCTTTCCCCTGCAGTTCAAGGCTGACGACAGGGAGCGGGTAAATGCAATTTTGCTGGATGTATTTTCCAAGGTAAAAAATCCCGATGACTATCATGTGCTTCCAATGGAAGATTTAAGCTCTGAAAACTATTCGGTTTTACAGGAGAGGGGAATCTTAAAGCCAATGAGTGAAATCAAAGCCCGGCATATTCCTCTTCCTTCCACCGTGGTAATGAATACAAAGGGTGATGTTTCTGTTCTGATAAATCAGATTGACCATCTTCGCCTTGCCGCCTTCAAAAGCGGGCTTGATTTTACAAAGCCTTTTTCCAGGGTTTCTGAACTGGACGCAGAGTTTCAGAATAACGTGCAGTTTGCTTCGAGCCTTGAATTCGGGTATTTAACTTCGGCAATGAAGGATTTGGGAAGCGGTATCAAATTTTCCGCCTGGGTGAACCTTCAGATGACCATACGAAGCGGAAAATTACCTGAGCTTTTAGAAAAACTTAAGACTTCTCCAGTGGAACTGTCTCCCGCTTTTCCGGAGCTTTCCAGGGACAATCAGGTTCCGGCGGGCTGTATATTCAATATTGCAACCTGCCGTTCACTTAAAGGCTCTGAAGTCAGTCAGCTGGCGGATATGGAAGCTGTTTGTTCATTTATTGCTGAATATGAACGCAAGATTTCACAGGAATATGCCGATAATCATATGACGGTAATTGTCAATTCAGTCATGCGCTCTCTGGGAATTGCCAGAAACAGTCTTCTTCTTTCGCTCCGGGAAGCAATTGATATCATCGGCGATGTTCATACTGGCTTACGGCTTGGACTTGTCACTGGAATTGATTTTGGCCGTCTTACAGGCCTTTTGTTCCGGGTTCAGCCCGCACACCTTTCCTATGTCATGGAGGAAGGTAACTTTGACTTTGAGAAGGATGTCAGACAGGAAAAAATCCTTATGATTGACCGGCTCAGGGCACTGGCGATTCAGGAGGCGTTTGAAAATATTTCTCTGAGGAAACTATGAAAAATTTTTCGCTCCCAACGGCAAGAGTAATTTACGGACTTTCACAGAATGTAGCGCGAAAGTTCCAGTCTGCAGAACTATTACCGGAGCATATTCTTCTGACGATTTTAGAGCAGGGAACAGAAGCCGGCTATCAGCTTGTCCTGAAGGAACTGGGAAATCTGGAAGAGCTTCATTTTAATCTGGAGCAGTATCTGGAATCCTTCGAATCTGACAGTGAAAACATGCCTGAACTTCTTGCCATGTCAGAAAGAACGAAAAATTTGATTAAAAACTCGGATATAATCGCCTCTGAATTAAACGATGCGGAAATCGATTCTGCACATATCATTCTTGCCGCTTTTAAAGAAGAATACAGTGTTTTTGCAATTTTTCTTTCCCAGTCAGGCATTGAATATGAAAAACTGGTCTGGGATTTAAAAGAAGTCAGAAAAGAAGAGGTTCGCCGTCCAAGAAAGCATATTGAAGAGCTTCATGAGATTTTTGGCGGACACATAAATGCTGATAATATTTCGTTTTTGAAGCAGGAAAAACAGCGTCTTGAAAAAGAGGCAGAAGAAATGGAAAAAAAAGCTCAAAGTCAGGAACAGAAAACCTTCCTTTCAGAATATACCCGGGATATTACAAAGCTTTTCAGGGAAGGAAAGGCGGATCCGATTGTTGGCCGTGAAAAAGAAATCCAGCGGCTTATCCAGATTCTTTCCCGTCGCACAAAAAATAATCCTGTTCTTGTGGGGGAACCGGGAATCGGAAAAACCGCCATTGTGGAAGGTCTTGCACAGGCCATTGCAAAGGGGGATGTTCCAGCCGGGCTTTTAAAGAAAAAACTTCTTTCCCTTGATTTAACAGCACTTGTTGCAGGCACAAAATACCGCGGCGAATTCGAAGAGCGAATGAAAAAAATGATGGCGCAGGTTCGGGAAGACAGAAACATCATTCTTTTTATCGATGAACTACATACGGTAATCGGCGCGGGAAGTCCGGAAGGAACCATGGACGCTTCAAATATGCTAAAGCCTGCTTTGAGCCGGGCTGAAATCCAGATTATCGGAGCCACAACCACAAAGGAATACAGCCGCTACATCGAAAAGGATTCTGCCCTTGCACGGCGCTTCCAGATGGTAAAGGTGGAAGAACCGGAAGATTTTGAAACCGTTCAGATTCTTGAGGGAATCAAAAAACAGTATGAGGATTTTCACGGAGTAATCTACGACGAAGATGTCATTCCTTCAATCGTAAAGCTTACCCGGCGCTATATTCCGGAAAAATTTCTTCCGGATAAGGCAATCGATATTCTTGATGAAGCCGGAGCCCGAAAGAAAATTCAGGAAAACAACGAACCGGTTGAATTAAAAGAACTTGAAACTCAGATAAATGCCCTTGTTGATGAAAAAAAGGAGCTGGTAAAAAATCAGGATTATGAAAATGCCGCCTTTGTTCGTGATAAAGTGATTCAGCTTCAGCGGCAGTTTGAAGTATATTCAAATTTCTGGAAGGAAAAGAATTATTCTGCCCGTGAGCATGTTACAGCAAGTGATGTTTCAAAGATAATTGCGGAGATTACGGGTATTCCAACGGAACAGCTGGATAAAAACGAAAAATCCCGCCTTCTGGATATGGAAAAGGAAATGCACACAATGGTAATCGGTCAGGATAAGGCCGTTTCCATTATTGCCGGGGCCGTTCGCAGAAACAGAGCCGGTATTTCTTCTCCGAAGCATCCCATCGGTTCCTTTATTTTCCTGGGACCTACCGGCGTGGGAAAAACTCAGCTGGCAAAGGCTCTTGCTAAGTTCATGTTCGGAAAGGAAGAGCACCTGATCCGCATCGATATGTCGGATTTTATGGAAAAGCATAATGCCAGCCGTCTTGTAGGAGCCCCTCCGGGATATATCGGTTACGAAAACGGCGGTCTTTTAACTGAACAGGTTCGCCGTCATCCTTATTCGGTAATTCTCCTTGATGAAATTGAAAAGGCTCATCCGGATGTGTTCAATCTTCTTCTTCAGCTTCTGGAAGAGGGTGAACTTTCGGACAATCTTGGCCACACGGTAAATTTCAGAAATACGGTTATCATTATGACCAGTAACGCCGGTGCTCGGAAAATTACTGCAGAAAGCAGGCTTGGTTTTTCAGCATTTGACGACGGAGTTCTTCCTTATGACGAGATTAAAACCAATGCAGAAAGCGAGCTTAAAAAGCTTCTTTCTCCTGAGCTTATAAACCGTATCGATGATATTATCGTGTTCAATGCACTTTCTCATGATGAAATATCAAAGATTCTTGATATAAAACTCAATGAGCTGAAAGAACGGCTTAAGGAGCTTTCAATTACGGTTAATCTTACTCAGGAAGCCAGGGAATATCTTATTGAAAAAGGATATGAGCCTAGTATGGGTGCCCGCCCAATGCAGCGCCTGATTCAGCGGGAAATTGAAGATCCTTTATCGATTGAACTTCTGGATGAAAAAAATAAAGATAAACATGAGGTTACGGTTTCCTATAATGGTGAAAAACTGTATGTAGGCTTTGAACCGGATACCTGTGGGAATGGAACAGGTTCAGAATGTGCCGGCGGGGAAGGTGCAACAATAAATTGCATTCATTCAGACAGTGGCCGGGGCGGAGAAATTATCACCCGGGTAAACTTAGTGGACGGAAATTAAGAGCTTGAAATTAACTTAAAAAACGGAAGCCGGAAATGAAGAAGATTTTTGTTTATTTTACAATTTTACTCCTTTCTCACAATGCGTTTTCAATAACAAAAATCGCTCTTTCAAAAAATATGAGTGACATTTCCTATGCTTCTCTTTTTGAAAATGAAAATTATAAGTTTCTGTACTGCAATGATTCACAGGAAGCCGCAAAAGCCCTGATGGACGGATACTGTGATGCTTCAATTTTTTCACTTCCTGCTGCAGCACAAATTCACGAGCTTTCAGATAAAAGAATTGTCTGTGTCGCCGTTACCCAGGACACCAGTTTTTACTGCGTTTCAAGTGATAAAAACTGCAGGGTAATTTCTGATTTGCTGGGTAAACGCATATCGTCTGCTTCCGGCGGACTTCAGGAAGCTATGGTTACCAGTGTCTTCGAAAAATGCGACATCCCGATTGAAAGGGGGCGGGGCGGCGTTACCATCGAATGGGACGAAAATTATTCCATTCCTCTTTCACAGCTGATTCAGGGAAAAAGCTCCTTTGCAATTTTGACGGAACCTGCAGTAACTACGGCTTTAAAACACAATCGTCTTCATATAGTCGTTGATTTTAAAAATGAACTGGAAGCAATTGAAGGCCGGAAAATTGTTTTTCCGGGGGCAGTTTTAATGGTCAGAAAGGATTATCTTTCTGAAAAAGCTGATGAGGCCCAGAAGTTTTTTTTCGACATGGAAGGATCAAGCCGTCTTTTGAATGAAAATCCTTCAAAAGCAGCTTTTGTTATCAACAGGAATACAAAGCTTTTCAAAACTGCGCTGCTTTCTAATGTAATTAAAAAATCCGGCTATGTTTATTTGAACGATAAAAAAACGCAGGAAGACTTATTCTATGTATGTTCAATCTACAATTCGGTTTATAGGAAAAAACTGAAGGATGAAATAAAAGAGATAAAAATCAGCCATGAGTTTTTTAATAATGAACTTGTTCCCTGACTTTTTAATCAAGAGTTTCAGCGCTGATATTCATCGTTGAGAATCTTTAAAAAGTCGATTATAATAGTAGAATATTGCAGGATTAGCGAGGTGTTTTATGAAAAAAGATTTTCTTCCATTTGAAAAGGTTAGAAATGATGCTTTTAAGCTTGCTCATAAAATGTATATAGAAGACGGATTTGTTCCAGATGTAATTTATTGTTCCCTTCGTGGCGGTGCTTACATGGCAAACGCTATCAGTGAATACTATAAAATTGCTCACAAAGGTCATCATCCGGTTCTTTTTGCCGCTGTCGTTGCCCGTTCCTATACAGATGTCCGAAAGGCTTCTACCCGGGTTTATGTAGACGGCTGGACTTATCCTCCGCAGAATCTTCGTCCTGGTGACAGGATTATGCTTGTAGACGACATTTTTGATTCAGGAAGAACCATTAATGCCCTGGTAAATATTCTTATGGATTACGGAGTTTCCCGGGAAAACATCAAGGTTGTTGTTCACGACTACAAGGATGTAACCTGCAGGGAACCTCTTCCAGTTGTTCCTGATTACTGGTGCAATAAAATCACGGTCACAAAACCAGAGGAAGACAAGTGGATTCACTATATGAGTCACGAGCTTGTAGGCCTTACGGAAGAAGAACTTGAAGAAAATTATTTTTCTAAGGATCCTGAATTAAGGGTGGTTTTTGAACCTCTTATTAAGAAAGAATAATGGTGCTTTTTAATGATGAATAAGAATTACTTTGGAAAACTTTTATTTATTTTTTCTCTTTTGATTTTTTCCAGTGCTGCCTTTGCACAGAAAATCGTAAATCCTTCTGAAGGAACCTGGGCAAACAAGCAGATTCTGGTGCTGGACTTACCCTTCGGCTCCCAGGCATATTATTCTCTCAGCGGAAATGATCCTGAAAGTTCAGGTTTTGCCTATGACGGTCCGGTTCTTCTTGATGTTGAAGGGGACTGTTATTTACGAGTCTGCGTAATTGATTCAGAAGGCAAAAAAAGTTTTTCTGAAGTTTTCTATAATGTGAAGGAAGAAAATCTTCCAAAAGAAGAAAAAGCAAGCAAATTCATAACTGATATTGTTTCCCAGGGGCTTTATGACTATGCTGCCGGGGATGTTTTTACAATTCCTTCAACTCTTGAGTACTGTTTTGGTGCTAAAGCGGAATGTTTTGAAGCCGGACGGCCTTTGAGTCTTCCTGCCGGTACCGTTCTTGCCCGTGCAATTCCATGTACAGTAACCGACGGACGGGCAATGTGGCGTTTTGTGCTGCGCTCATATCCGGAAATGTCCGGGCTTTATTCACGCCGGGATGTTCCTTTCGAAATTCAGGACTGGACAAATATTACTTTTACCAGCAATAAATACATTTATAAAATCGATGACCAGTGGTGGGAGCTTCCAAAGCTTCCTGTAACCCTGGACAGAACAATCAGTCACATGATCAGCTGGCAGCGTCTGGATTATTCTCCGGAAAATCCTGTAAAATTCTTTGTTCTTCCTCCAATGCCGTACATTAAAACTGAAACAAATACCGACGGTTCAAAAAAAATCTTTGCCGAAGGTGAAAGCGGCTATAAATTCGGAATCATCGACGAACAGGGAGATGTTTCTGAACTGTATGAAACCTTAAAATTCGATACTTTTCAGGGCGACCTGTTTGAAGGAAAGGTAAGGGCTGGTATTTTCTATGATTCTGTATATCAGGGCGAAATTCCTGTTGAATTCAGGGTAAATAAAAAGATTCCTGAAAAGCCGGTTATCCTTTCTTCAGCCGTAAATGCACAGGCAAGAAAAGTAGTAACCCTTAACATCCAGAATCCAAAGGACACAGAGCTTTATGTTTCTGTTCTTGGACCGGTTATTGTTGAAGAGGGAACAGACAGTACAGATGTGCTTTTTGCTTTTATGAAGAATGATTTTAAGAAAACCACAAAGAAGAAAATCCTTCTTCAGCCTTCCAATGACGGTGCGGCGGCATACAAGGTTTCTGCCTATGCAATTGATTCCAATAACAACAAGAGTAATACCTCTGAGTATACAGTTGTAATAGATACATGTAACTGCTATGTGGATGCAGAAAAGAATGCCTCTCTTACAGTTGAAGCCGATGGAAGCCGGGAGCGTCCGTACGGAACCTTTGAAGAGGTAATTCCTTTCCTGAATGAAAGCCGTTATGTCCGCATAAAAGTCAGCGGTGAAATGGTAATGCCTCAAAGAAAAGTAATTTTATCTTCAAATGTAGAAATTGAAGGGGAAAAAGATGCCCGCCTTACTTTTTTGAATGAAGGAAGTCTTGTAATCCGAAATTCAAGCCTTGCTCTTTCAAACTGTGTTGTTTCATACGCATACCGGGACAGATCTCTGGATGATACTCTTTCCTCCCAGAAGCTGTTCCAGGTAGAACACGGCGTTCTTGTTTTCGAAAATGTAGAGCTTTCATCCACCTTTGGAAAAAACGGAACTGTTATCGATTCTGACGGCTCTGTCATCACGATTAAAAATTCCGGACTTACAAGCTCTGCTGATACCTATTCAGCCTGCATTGTATCCGTTGATTCCAAGATTTCTGTAAAAAACTCAAAGGTTACCACTGTTGCCTCAACCAGCGTGTCCTTCTCCTGCCAGGGCGGAATGTTTGAGCTCAGAAAAAATATTGTTTCAATCGTTGGCGTAATGGGGCGTGCCGCAGAGCTCTTTGATACTCATTCAATTCTTACAGACAATGATTTCCGTGCCCAGCTCAAAAAGCCTCAGGGAACCGGAACTCCTGTTTACATGGATGCAAAGAATCTTTCCGTTGAAAATTCAAGGAACAAGAATGCAGGCTTCTAATGACCGTTCAATTATCTGCGGACTGGATGAAGCTGGCCGGGGGCCTTTAGCCGGCCCTGTAACCGCCGCTGCCGTAATTTTACCTGAAGATTTTCCCTTTGAAATACTCAATGATTCTAAAAAACTTACTGAGAAAAAGAGGGAAGCAGCTGAAAAAATCATAAAGGAGAAATCTCTCTGGGCTGTTTCTTTTATTGATGAAAAGGAAATCGACAAAATCAACATTCTGAATGCCAGCCTTAAGGCAATGACTCAGGCCTTTGATGAGGTCGCTGAAAAATTACCCCTCTGGCTTTCCGTTAACTCCTTTGATTCCGGACTGCCTTTCACTGTACGGGCCATTGCTGACGGAAATAAAATTCCACCAATTGATACAGAAAAAGAACGTAAGATTGAAAATTGTAAAATAACTGCTGAATGTATGGTAAAAGCGGATGCAAAAGTGTATCAGGTAATGGCGGCGAGCATTTTAGCAAAAACTGCAAGAGACAGGTTTATGCTGGAGATGGACAGACTTTATCCTGAATACGGCTATGCGAAACATAAAGGCTATCCGACTCCAGAGCACAAAAAAATATGTCAGACACTGGGACCGTCACCAATCCAGCGTCTGACCTTTTCCTATTCCTGATTTTCGCTGTTTTCAGATTCTGTGTTTCGCTTTGAAATTACATGTAGACGACCGGTCTTTTTAACGCCCTTGTCATCGGCTTTTTTAGAATCGTCTTTTACTCTGTAGATTTTTTTTGCTTTTTCGGCTTTTTTAGCACTGCGGATTTTTGCTTTTTCTTTTTTGTCTTTTTCTATGAATGCAAGTGAAAGCTCAAGGCCCTGAAGAAATTTCTGCATATCTTCAGCAAAAACCGCAATCTGGTGTCTGTCAGGATCTGCTCCGTCTCTGTTCTTTGATTCAACAACCTGAAGAAATACATCTCCAGTTCTGTTCTCTTTCACATTAAAAAAATATGAACGGTTGTCAAGATAAACCTCAGTAGTAAAAAGTTCTCCACGTACACCCATATAAGCCTTCCTTAGTTATGTCATTTGCTTAAAATCAAGCATTTAATTTAACCCCATTTTTTAAACCTTGTCAATGTAGTTTGCTGCCCTCATATGAATATTCTGCAATTTGACATAATTTTGACGTATCATTATAATTAAAAGAATATAATATTCTTTTGGTGTACGAGGTTTACTATGGAAAATGAAAAATTACAGACAATCCGCCACTCGTGTGCTCATGTTATGGCACAGGCGATTAGAAGACTTTATCCGGGAACAAAAATTGCTATCGGACCTGCAATCGACAATGGTTTTTATTATGATTTTGACTTCCCAACCGGCACCAAATTCACCGAAGAAAATTTTCAGGCAGTAGAAAAAGAAATGCGAAAAATCCTCAGTGGAAATTTCGAATTCATCCGAAAAGAAGTTTCCAAGGACGAAGCATTGAAGCTTTTTGCAGATGAACCATACAAGGTTGAACTTATTAACGACCTTCCGGCTGACGCTGTTATTACAACTTATACTCAGGACGATTTTACGGATCTTTGCCGTGGTCCTCACGTTCAGTCAACTAAAGAAATCAACGGACAGAGCTTTAAGCTTCAGAAAATTGCAGGTGCATACTGGAGAGGGGACTCGAACCGTCCTATGCTTACCCGTATTTATGCACTCTGCTTTGAAAAACCGAATGACTTGAAGGATTACCTTACAATGCTTGCTGAGGCTGAAAAACGCGACCACAGAAAGCTTGGTGTAGAAATGGATTTATTCCATCTTGATCCTGAAGATCCGGGACAGATTTTCTGGCACCCGAACGGATGGACAATCTATACAACCATTCAGGATTATATGCGCAAAATGGTAAAGCGTGACGGCTATCTTGAGGTAAATACACCTGCAATCATGCCGCGAACTCTCTGGGAACGAAGCGGACACTGGGGACACTACCAGAAAAATATGTTCATCACAGAGTCTGAAAAACGCCTTTTTGCAATTAAACCGATGAACTGTCCGGGTGCTCTTGAGATTTTTAAGAGCAAACTCCGCTCATACAAGGACCTTCCGATGCGCCTTGCTGAGTTTGGTCACGATGTTCGAAATGAACCAAGCGGAACCCTCCACGGAATTATGCGCGTGCGCGGTTTCGTTCAGGACGACGCCCATATCATTTGTACCGAAGAGCAGGTTGCCGAAGAAGTAGCAAAATTCTGTAAGCTTCTTAAAAAGGTTTATCACGACTTTGGTTTTGACGACCTTGTTGTAAAATTTTCTACAATGCCGGAAGATCATGTTGGTGACCTTGCAACCTGGGAAAGGGCAGAAAAGGCTCTTGCTGATGCCTGCCATGAAGCCGGTCTTGAATACGAAATCCAGCCGGGAGAAGGTGCATTCTACGGTCCAAAGCTTGAGTTTAAACTCTATGACTGTCTTGGACGTGAATGGCAGTGCGGTACAATTCAGGCTGACTTCCAGC
>CAMHMJ010000027.1 GCA_946186185.1 uncultured Treponema sp.
TTATGGAAGAAATTGTTGTATATACAGACGGCGGCTGCCATGGAAACCCGGGAGGACCGGGGGGCTGGGCAATAGTAGTAATATGCGGAAATGATGCAAGAAAACTTTCAGGAGGAGAACCATCTACCACCAACAACCGAATGGAACTTACCGCTGCAATTCAGGCTCTTACAGTAATCAAAAATACACCTTCATTTACCGGAAAAAAAGTTACGGTGAACATAGACAGCCAGTATGTTAAAAACGGCATTACAGTCTGGATAAAGGGCTGGAAGGCAAAGGGCTGGAAAACAGCTGACAAAAAGCCGGTAAAAAATCAGGACTTGTGGGTAACTCTTGATGAATTAAACTCCCAGCTGAGCGTGGAATGGAACTGGGTAAAGGGCCACGCTGGCGTCCAGTGGAACGAAGTCTGCGACCAGCTCTGCCAGGAAGAGATTGCTAAGTACGAGTAGACATTTTTTGGACTTATGACTATGAGACAATTGAAGTGAGAAGGGATAGAAAATGATTACTATACAAAATTTAAGAAATATTTTAGAGAAATTTAATTTTTCTACAAAGGATAATAATCTATATAAAAAAGAATATCCCCAAGGTGCAAGTATTGCAGTTGATTTTAACAATCAAAAAATTATTTATGAACCATTAGACGCAACTTTTGAAAATGGAGAATTTCCAACAAAAGAAAACCCATCAAACGGTTTTGTAATTCATAGAGATACAACATTAAACTTTAAAGCAAATGAAAATTTTGTTTGCCTTCTATGTGTACATTTTCTTCTTGAAAAAGGTTATGAACCAAAACACATAGTTTTTGAGCCTGCCTTTAAAGTTGGACATATTAATAAACCTTCTTACGGTGACATTCTTGTTTTTGACAAAGAATATAATCCTTTGGTTCTTGTCGAAAATAAAACTTATGGAAATGAATTTTCAAATGAATGGAATAACATGCAGAAAGATGGTGGTCAGTTATTCAGCTACTTAGGCCCACTTGTAAATACACTGGGATTCTGTGAAAATCTAGTACTTTTTGCTGCAGATTTTGATGAGAAACCAATTCTTAAAAGCCATATCATTACTCTAAAAGATAATGAAAAGCGAATAAGCGAAATTGATAATCCAAAAACATTCAGTAATGCCCAGGGAAAATATTTTGAAGTCTGGAATGAAACTTATGCAAAATCTTTTGAAACAAAGGGGTTATTTGAAGATGATATTGAAGCATATTCTATTGGGAAACTAAAATATACGATAAATGATTTAAAAGAATTATCACATGCAGAAATTCGACCAATATATCATGAGTTTGCAACAATTCTTCGCAATCACGCAATTACGGATTTTGAACATTCTTTTTATATACTTATAGATTTATTTCTGTGTAAGATTACGGATGAACGCAAGAATCCAAATGACTTGCAATTCTATTACAAAGGTATTACTAGAGATACTCCAAAAGAATATTGTGCAAGACTCCTTAAACTTTACAAGCAGGGAATGCATGATCTTTTTAATGTTGAAGTTGTAAACAAAGAAGAAGATGATATTAAAAATATCTTTGAAGATACGAGCCGCTCACTTACAAATGGACTTTTTGATGGAATCAAAAAACTCTTTGAAGAAATGAAATTTTATAACATCAAAAAATTTAATTTTATTGAAGTTGAGAATAAAGAAAACTTTGAATACAACTTTCAAATTCTTATTAAAATTGCAGCACTAATTCAGGATATTAATTTAAGTAACAGTGAGACAAATCACTTTTTTGGAGATTTGTTTGAAGGTTTACTTTCAAAGAATGTTCATCAGACAGAAGGTCAGTTTTTTACGCCGCTTCCGATTGTAAATTTCATCATAAATTCTTTGCCGGAATTTACAAATACCCAGAATGTAAAAGTTCTTGATTATGCTTGTGGCGCGGGTCATTTTCTTACAGAGTTTGTAAAGGCATATCCTGATGCGAAAGCTTACGGGATTGAGAAAAGCCAGCCTCTGAGTCAAGTTGCAAAAATTGCGACAATTATAAATGGTAATTCCGATGCTCGGATAATATTCAAAGATTCATTAAGTTCTTTTAATACAAATCTCGTAAAAGAACAGGGCTTTGACAATGACAGTTTTGACTGCATAATTGCAAATCCACCTTATAGTGTAAAAGGTTTTTTGAATACACTTACAGAAAAAGATCGTAATCAATTTGAGCTTACTCATTTTGTAGATAAAAAATCACTTGAGGCAACTAAATCCATAGAATGTTTTTTTGTTGAACGTTCAAAACACTTTTTAAAACAGAATGGAATTATGGCAATAGTCCTTCCAAGTTCGATTCTTTCAAATGGAAATTTATATATAAAGGTTCGAGAAATTCTTTTTGAAAATTTCAACATTCTTTCAATAGTCAATCTTGGCAGTCGAACATTTGGATCAACAGGAACAAATACAATAGTCTTAATTGCTCAGAAGGTCAAAAAAAACTCTCATGGTCTTCTAGAAAACTTCATTAAAAATAATAGATATGAGCAATATACAAACTATACCGCAGTAGATTCGTATATTAAGAAACAAGGTTATCCTCTACCGGATTTTTATACTTTTATGCAGAGAGGCATAATGAGCGATGAACTTGCAAATCATGATTTTTTTATTGATTACAAAAAAAATTTTAAGCCGCAACCACTTCCAAAAACTATCCAAAATGAATGGTTTAAAGCTTCAACTTTTTTTGATAAAAAAATAAAGGAAAACACAAAGGAATATAAAAAGATTTTTCAGCAATATTTAAAGACAGAAGAATATAAGCAGTATGCAGAAATAGAATACAAGAAGCAGTTTGTTATATTTGCCCAGAAAATTGAATGTGACAAACTAAACACATTTATACAAATTGAAGATAATAATGTGGTAATTCTTCAGTCTCCACAAGATAAGGTTGGCAATAAAAGCAACAAAACACAGATAATTAAGTTTCTTGGCTATGATTGGAGTAACCGCAAGGGTGATGAGGGCATAAAATATGTAACAAGTATACCAGAATTAGAGGATACAGGAGAAACAGAAGGAACAGATAAAGAGGACAAGGATGCAGAAATTGTAAATGCAATCAATTCAATTAAATTTATAGATACACCACTTTATAATCCTGATAATAGCTGGGATGAAACAAAATTTTCATTTGCAATAAGAAAGCATATTTACCAACAGTGTAATAAATTTTCATTTACAAGTGAAAAACAAGAAAATGAAAACTTGCATAAAGAGTTTGCATGTGAAATGGGAGAGCTTCTTTTTAATGCAAAACTTTCTGATATGATTGATTTTTCAAAGACAGAATTTGATAAGGCAATTAAATGCAATGTGCAGAAAACTGAGATAAAGATTGAAAGCAAATTTCCCCTTGTAAAACTCGAAGAGATTGCAACTTTACAAAAAGGGAAAGCAATAACTTCAGCAGAAGCTAAAGCCGGAACCGTGAAAGTTGTTGCAGGAGGAACCGATTTCGCCTATTTCCATAATGAATCAAATAGACCTTCTAATATCATTACAGTAAGCGCTAGTGGAGCAAATGCTGGTTTTGTAAATTACTGGTCAGAACCTATTTTTGCTTCAGATTGTACAACAATTTTGACCAATGATATTTCAATAACAAAATACATTTTTAATTTTTTAAAAGCAAATCAAGATATTGTATTTCATTTACAAAAAGGGGCTGCACAACCTCATGTATATGCAGATGATTTGAAAGCACTTCCAATTCCGTATCCTTCGATTGGTATTCAAAAATCCATTGTTGCCGAATGTGATAGTGTTGATACAGATTATCAGATAGCTAAAAAATCAATAGATGATTATAAAAATCAAATTTCAGAAATTATTAAAAATGTAAAAGGAGAAAATCTAACTATTGGAGAAATTGGAAAAATTTGTATGTGTAAGAGAATTAAGAAAAATGAAACAAATTCAGACTCCGGTATTCCGTTTTATAAAATAGGAACTTTTGGTAAAAAAGCTACGGCTTATATTTCAAAAAAACTTTTTGATAAATATGTGAACGAATATCCATATCCTAAAAAAGGACAAATTCTTATTTCTGCAGCAGGAACCCTAGGAAAAGCTGTCGCATTTGATGGAAAACCAGCTTATTTTCAAGATTCAAATATCGTATGGATTGATAATAATGAAAGTAAAGTGAAGAATTCTTATCTTTTAAATGTTTTGGCAATTATTGATTGGAAGAAATACGCAACAGAAGGCAGTATTATTCCAAGAATATATAATGAAAATTTAAGGAATGTGATAATTCCTGTTCCTTCACTCGCAGAACAAGAAAAAATTGTTTCTCAAATTACCGCATTGGAAAATAAAATTTCCGAAGCAAAACAAACACTTGCTGCTTGCCCAAAGAGGAAACAGGATATACTGGATAAGTGGTTAAAGTAGGAGTTTAATATTGAAAGATTTAGCAAATCAAAATAATGCAGCTTATACATCCTTGATTGCTTCAATTGGTACTTTAATAAATGAAGCCCGTAAAAGAATTGCAACAAGCGTTAATACAGAAATGGTACAGACTTACTGGCATGTGGGTAGATATATTGTTGAGTATCAGCAAGGCGGAAAAGAACGAGCTGGATATGGCGATGAACTGTTAAAACGACTTTCAAAAGATCTGACCATGAAATATGGAGAAGGCTTTAACCGAAATAATCTCCAATATATGCGTCGTTTATATCTGACTTTTCCAAATTGCACGACACTGTCATGCAATTTAAGCTGGAGCCATTATCAGGAAATTTTAAAAGCTGAAGATTCCCTGGAAATTAATTTCTATGTAAAAGAATGCGAAAATGAAAATTGGAGCGTGCGGGAATTAAAACGTCAGATGAAAAGCATGTTATTTCATCGAATTGCACTCAGTAAAGATAAGAAACAGGTTCTTGAGCTTGCTAAACAGGGACAACAGATACAGACCCCAGAAGACATTCTAAAAGATCCTTATGTTTTAGAGTTTACTGGAATTCCTCAAAAAGAAGTTTATCTTGAAAGTGATTTAGAAAATGCACTAATTTCTCATCTTGAAAATTTTCTTTTGGAGCTTGGTAAGGGCTTTGCCTTCATAAAAAGACAATATAAAATGCAGATTGGTACAAGAACTTTCAAGGTTGACTTGGTTTTCTATCATCATATTCTGAAATGTTTTGTACTGATTGATTTAAAGCGTGGAGAGATTGAACATAATGACATCGGCCAGATGAATATGTATCTGAATTACTTTAAGAACGAGGAATGTTCAGAAGGTGATAATCCGCCGATTGGAATTGTTCTTGGTGCCTATAAAGATAAGCTTTTAATGGAATATGCAACACAGGGGCTGGAAAACACACTCTTCGTAAGTAAATATCAATTATACTTGCCGAATAGAGAACAGCTTCAAAACGAATTAGAAATCTTATTGGAAAAAGAAGAAAATAAATAAAAACAATGATGAGCTTGAAGTAATTTTTCAATTTTTTTAATTTTTCTCTTGCCGTTTGTTTTTTTTATCAGTAATTTAAAAAGTGATGAAAATGAATTCTGCACGACCCTTACGGGGCGTTGCGGGGTGTCCCCGCTAGAGGGGGTAGGGAGCGACGGCAGCGCTGGCGCAACCGAGGGGCAGGCGCCCCTTTAAAAATGTTTTTTTATTATAGAGGTTATAAAAAATGGCTAAACAGTTGTTATTCAATGAAGACGCAAGAAAAAAACTTCTTTCTGGCGTTGAACAGATTTCAAAGGCTGTAAAGGTTACTCTTGGTCCTTGCGGACGAATGGTAATGCTGGATAAAAAATACGGCGCACCAACAATCACAAAAGACGGTGTTTCTGTTGCAAAAGACATTGAGCTTGAAGATCCTTTTGAAAATATGGGTGCTCAGTTTGTTCGCGAAGTTGCTTCAAAAACAAACGATGATGCCGGAGACGGAACTACAACATCTACAGTTCTGGCTTACGCTTTAGTTCGGGAAGGCTTCAAATCAGTTGCTGCAGGAATGACTCCAATCGAAATCAAACGCGGTATGGACAAGGCTGTTGCAATTGCAGTTTCTGAAGTAAAGAAAAACTCAAAACCGGTAAAAGATGCTGCAGACATCAAGAACATTGCTACGATTTCTGCAAACAACGACCCTGAAATCGGAAGCCTTATCGCTGACGCTATCGAAAAGGTTGGAAAAGACGGTGTAATCACTGTTGAAGAATCAAAGAATATGAACACAACAGTAGACACTGTTGAAGGTATGCAGTTTGACCGCGGATACATTTCTTCTTACTTTGTAACAGACCGCGAGAGAATGGTTGCTGAATATTCAGACGCATTTGTTCTTATTTATGACAAGAAGATTTCTTCGATGAAAGACCTTCTTCCAATTCTTGAAAAAGTTGCAAATGCCGGCCGCTCACTTGTAATCATCTGTGAAGATGTTGAGGGTGAAGCTCTTACAACTCTTGTTTTGAACACAATCCGTGGAACAATCAAATGCTGTGCAGTAAAAGCTCCAGGATTTGGTGACAGAAGAAAGGATATGCTTCAGGATATCGCTATTTTGACTGGCGGAACTGTTGTTTCAGAAGAAGTTGGCCTTAAGCTTGAATCCTGCGGAGAAGAAGTTCTTGGTCAGGCTAAATCTATCAAGATTGACAAAGACAACACAACAATCGTTGGCGGTGCCGGAGAAAAGAAAGCAATTTCTGACCGTGTTGCAGAAATCAAAACTCAGATTGAAAAATCTACATCTTCTTACGACAAGGAACAGCTCCAGAAGCGTCTTGCAAAACTTGCAGGCGGTGTAGCAGTAATCAATGTTGGTGCAACAACAGAAACAGAAATGAAGGAAAAGAAGTTCCGCGTAGAAGATACAATCGCCGCTACCCGCGCTGCTTTGGAAGAAGGTATCGTTGCAGGTGGTGGACTTGCCCTCATCGAAGCTTCAAAAGCTCTTGAGACAATTCCAGCTGAACTTTCTGAAGATGAAAAAGTCGGCTTCAAAATCGTTCGCCGTGCCCTTGAAGAACCAATCCGCCAGATTGCAGACAACGCAGGTCTTGACGGTGCAGTTATCGCAGAACGCGCAAAGAACGAAAAGAAGGGCGTAGGCTACAATGCATACACCGGCGAATGGGTAAAC
Source organism: uncultured Treponema sp. (assembly GCA_946186185.1). Taxonomy (GTDB): domain Bacteria; phylum Spirochaetota; class Spirochaetia; order Treponematales; family Treponemataceae; genus Treponema_D. The sequence continues at coordinate 7,167 of CAMHMJ010000027.1, forward strand.
ATGATCGAAACTGGTATCATCGACCCTGCTAAGGTTACAACTTCAGCTTTGAAGAATGCCGCAAGCATTGCAGGTACCCTTTTGACAACAGAATGTGCAATCACCGACATTCCGGAACCAAAAGCAGCAGCTCCTGCTTCCCCTGATATGGGAATGGGATACTAGTCAGTTTTCCGATAGGAAAACTAGAGCAAAAGCCACGATACCCTGAATGATGAAGGAGTTGTAGATGGCTTTTGCCGATATTGGCGGAATGTACTAATTTGAAAAGCTCCAATTAGCCGAAGAAAAGAGCGCTCGTTTTTTGCGGGCGCTCTTTTTTTTGCTCGCAGACCACGACCGGTAGCTTTCTTTCAGGCAGAATGTCGAGTTTGCTAGAGCTAATTTTGGAGTAGACTTTATAAAACTTGACCTTCAGCCTAACAAAAAACTTGTTTTCTTTTAAAAGTAAGTTAAAATTATTCTATGAATTTTTATAATGTGGACTTTGATATTGCCGCGATAATCGTAAATATTCTTGTTTTTTTCTGCTATGTGGGAAAAAAGCACGTAAAAAACTCTCAGTATTACTGCATTCTGGGACTGATGCTGTTTTCTTTTTTGTCCCCGGTGCTAGATATTCCTTCCTCTTTCCTGATTGAACAGAAAGCGGGCGTTGTTCCTGTTTATATTTTTAATACTATCTACTATCTTTCAAAGTTATGCTATACCTGTTTCTTCCTTCTGTTCATAATGTCCCAGCTTGAACTTTCCGGAAGGGTAAGGCAGATTAAAAAAATCGTAATTGTTATGCCCCTTGCTTTTGTTGCGGTTGCTACAATCGTAAATATCTGGACGGGATGGCTGTTTACCTATAAGGATTTTGTCTGGGTTAGCGGTCCCATGAGGTCCCTCAGTTATTCAGTTAATATTCTTTATCTTGTCTGTGCATTTTTGTACGTTACCCTGAACAAGGATGCAGTTGGAAAAGGATTCCGTTTTTTAATTCAGCTGATTTCTGTTATGAACATTGCTGCAGACAGTCTTCAGTATGTGTTCAAAGGCCTTTTGATTCACTGTTTTGCAACTTCCGTGAGCCTTCTGGTGCTTATCCTGAACATCGATAAGTACGGTATTGTCCTTGATTCTGTAACCGGCATGGCAAAAAAAGAGGGCTTTGAAAAAATTGTGAATAAGCTTTTGTTTTATCACAGCCCCTTTGAAGTTCTTTTTGTGCGCATAAAAGATTACGATGTTATTTCTAATATTTTTGGTATTGGAACGGTGGAAGAAATCCTTCGAAAAATTGAATGTTATTTCATTGAGCTCGCAGGGGTGGGAAACGCATTTCGGGTTTCCAATGACACCTTTGCCCTTATTAACTATAAGGATGACCATTTTACTGAAAATCTGAATGTAATTTATACAACCCTCAAAAGATCCTGGAAGGTTAAGGGTATTGACTACTCCTTAGAGTTCTTTATGTCTAATCTGAGGGCATATGAGAATTTTAACAACTGGGAAATGCTTTCCGGCTACCTTTTGTATTTCAGCACAATGAAAAAGGAACGGGCGGAAATAGTTCCCCTTGCGGAAATGCAGGTTTCTAATCCGGTTTTTGAGCGCAAGGTTGAGCGTGCCATGGAACAGGGTATGCAGGATGGAAACTTTAAGGTAGTCTATCAGCCGATTTGTACAACAAAGGACAAGAAATTTGTAACGGCGGAAGCGCTTCTCCGGCTTACGGATCCGGAGCTGGGTATGATTTCCCCGGAGGTTTTTATTCCGATTGCAGAAAGATCCGGTCTTATCCTTCGCCTTGGAAACTATGTTCTTGAGCAGGTCTGCCTCTTTATTGCAACCCATAACATGGCTTCCCTTGGACTTGCCTACATTGAACTGAATCTTTCTGCCATTCAGTGTATTCAGGAGGATTTCCTTAGTCTCATTGATCAGACGCTGTCGATTTACAGGATTCCGTCCCGCTACCTCTGCTTTGAAATTACGGAAACTGCCTCTACAACGGCGCCTCACATTTTTACGGATAATCTGAACGAGCTTTCAAAACGAGGCTTCCGTCTTGCACTTGACGATTTTGGAACCGGATACGCGAATATTCAGAGAATGTTTACAAGTGACTTTGAGATTATTAAATTCGATAAAACCCTGACCTCCAATTTTGCAAGCGATAAAAAACTCCGGGAATTCTATTACACCTTCATTTCCATGCTTCAGTCCATCGGCTGTAAGATTGTTTCTGAAGGGGTTGAGACAAAAGCTCAGTATGAGTTCATAAAGAATTCAGGCGGCGATTACATTCAGGGCTTTTATTTTGCACCTCCGCTGGACGAAGAAGATTTTGTTGAATTCATAAAATCCCATCAGGAAAATCGTACTGATGAGGAAGATATTCCCCTTCTGTAAACAGCCGTGATTAAAATCCTAAAAAAAATCTCTGGTGTCAATTTTTGGCACCTCTTTGTGCTATATTATTTATAAGATTCTATTTATACCTCAGAATAAGAAAAAGGAAGACTTTTAGCGATGGAAAATAAGATTCAAGAAATTCTTTTTGAAAAAATATCTGAACAGAACGTGTACTTTGTTTTTCCGACTCAGATTTCCTGTGACCGCTGGGCTGATTACGCTGTTGTAAACAGCAAAACCAAAGCCGTTTCCATGGAGCGCTTTATTCCATGGGACGATTTTAAGGGAAGTGCAATCCGAAGCACCAGAAAGGATAAAACTTCAGTTCCTTCCGTCATGAGGCGTTTTTTTGCTTCTGATTTACTTTCCCAGAATGCAAGAAAGCCTTTCTTAAAAGAAATTGTTTCTCCGGCCTACGCTTCTTCTTCCGGAGGCTTTGTAAACTGGGTTTCCGGCATCATTCCTGCGCTTTCCATGTGGAAGAAGTTTTTCGATAATTCCGGAAAAACGCCGGATGCCGAAGATGAAGACTTCCTGGAGATTTACAGGCGCTATCAGGCTTTTCTTGATAAGTACAATCTTTTTGATCCTGCCTGGGAAACTCCGCCTTTCAATAACGACGGAAAAAAATACATTCTTTTCTACCCTGAAATTCTGAGCGACTGGTTTGAATACGAGTCGATCCTTCGTTCATCCCCAGATATTACAATCGTGAACCTTGAGGCTTCAAAAAAATCCTCTCCGGTCTTTACATTCCCTGATTCAAGAAGCGAAATCAAGGCCGCAGTGCGATATCTTCGTTATGTTCACGAAAAAGAAAAACTTCCCTGGGATGAAATTGCTCTCAGCGTTCCCGATATGGAAAGCTACGGTCCCTATGTTACCCGGGAACTGGAGCTTTTTGAAATTCCATATGTTTCAAAATATGCCCGTCCTCTTTCATCCTTTGCGGCGGGAAGTCTTTTTGCGGATATCCGTGAACTCTATTCAGGTAATTTCTCCTATGAAAGCCTGAAAAAACTCCTTTTAAATCTTGAACTTCCCTGGAAGGAACGGGAATCGATCGACCAGCTTCTGGAGTTTGGAAGAAACAATAACTGCATAATCAATATTACAGATGAAGGAAAGACTCTGGATGTCTGGGAAAAATCCTTTGCAGAAAAAAGATTTGAAGAGCGGGCAAGAACCCTGTATTCAATGTTAAAGAAATCCGTAACGAACCTTGTGCTTTCAAAAAACTTTTCAGAGCTGAGAAGCCACTATTTTTCCTTTCGGGAAGATTTTTTTGATATGAAACAGTGTTCCGAAAAAACGGATAAAATTCTGGGCCGTATCCTTACTGAGCTTTCTTCCCTTATTGAACTTGAAAAAACTTTTTCTGAGTGCCAGGTTTCTTCTCCTTTCAGCTTTTTCATTTCCTGTCTGGATGAAAAATCCTACTTAAGCCAGTCAGAAAAGAGGGGCGTGCAGGTGCTTCCTTACAAGCTTTCGGGAACGGCGCCTTTTTCCCTTCAGATGGTGCTGGATGCAAGCCAGACTTCCATGAGCGTAATTTACCGCGCCCTTTCATTTTTGAGGGAAGACAAGCGCAAGGAAATTCTGAATGTTGAGGATGTTAATGCGGGGGACGCCTTTATTGCACTTTATCAGAATAATTCCCTTTCAAAAAATGCATGGTTTTCCGTTTCCGCAAAAAACTTTACGGGCTATTCCCAGCCGGTGAGCGTTCTTGAAGAAGTCAGCTTCGATTCAGTTTCTTCCTCTGCTGCCGGTCTGTCAGAGGATTTTTACAAGGCTGAAAAGCTCTGGTATCAGGAGGAGGGGAATTTTCCTGAACGGATAACCCGCCACTCAAAAGATGCTTACGAAAACTGGCGGAAAAACTCCTGTCATGAAGAGAATGGAAGGTCTTCTGAGTCTTTTGAGGCGGGTTCGGGTGCCGGCAACGTGTCTCCTTCTGGGGGCCCTGCTTCTCAGTGTGAGGTGGCAGAGCTTAAGAACTCGGCTCTCAGTCTTATAAATGAAAAGGCAAGACGGGTAACAGAAAACGGCGGAAAGGTGCGGGTTTCTTATTCTCAGTTAAAGCTGTTTCTTACCTGTCCTCAAAAATACTATTTACACAGCATAATGAAGCTGAAGGCTTTGGAAAATGAAGCAGAATTCATTGATAAATGGGAAAGGGGAACTTTGAATCATCTGGTGTTTGAATGCTTCCTGAAGGCCTTAAAAGAAAGGGGACTTCCTCTTTTTGCACGAAAAAACGGTAAGAGCCCGGAATTGACAGATGAATATGAGTCAATTTTTCAGGCTTCCGTACAAAAAGCCGTTGAAGAAGAAAACAAAGAGCTGAGCTTTATGGCTCAGACGGTTCTTTCTGTAATGACAGGCTCTCTCCTGGATGAAATGCGCAACACGGTTGCAGATTTTTCCTGCAGGTTTTCAGGTTATACGGTGTACTCCGTTGAGGAGCCTTTAAGCGTTGAGACTGAAAGCTTTATTGCCGAGGGAAGAATCGATGCTGTTCTTGTAAGTCCGGAAAGCTGTGAGGCGGTTATTGTTGACTTTAAGACTTCGACTGTTCCCGGAAACCTGTATTATGATGAAGAGGCCTTTGCCCTGACTCAGGAATATCCGGATTTCCAGATGCCAATGTATTTTTATCTTCTGAAAAATCAGGCAAGGCCGGTTACTGCAACCAGAGCCTGTTATTATGCAATCAACGGACAGAAGCTTACTCTGGTCTGCGGGGAAGGTGATGGAGCAGAGATAAAACCGGGTAAATACACTCAGTCACTTGAGGACTACAGGAAAACGGAAGAGAAGTTTATTGAATGCCTGGAGTTTTTTGCTTCAGCGATAAAGGAAAAGAAGTTTTCTGTGGGGAAAAAAGATATTTCCTGGAAAAACTGCAATTCCTGCGATTACAGGGCAGTCTGCCGCAAGGTATTTAATGTCGGAAAGGCATTTTAGGGTGAGGGGGAAACAGAATGACAAAAGATAATTTTGCTTGTGGAAATGAGGCTTCTTCTACTGCCGGAAAAACGGGCGCTTCAGGCGCTCCTGATGGAAAAAAACGGGAGTTTGATGAAAGCCAGAAAGCGGCAATCAATGCCGATAAAAACTCTGTGGTAAGTGCCGGGGCCGGTTCCGGAAAAACAACGGTTCTTTCGGAACGGTATTGCCGCCTGGTAATTGAACGGAAGTTAAAGCCGGAGGAAATATTAACCCTCACCTTTACAAAAAAGGCTACGGTTGAAATGTCGTCACGAATCTATAAGGTTTTGAAGGAAAAGGCTCCTGAGGCGGCAAAGGAATTTTACAAGGCGAATATCAAGACCCTGGACAGTTACTGTGCCAGCGTGGCAAAAATGGGCGCTCATTTTTACGGCGTTACTCCTGACTTCGTGCAGGACAAGGATGCCTTAAGTAAAAAAGCCTCGGAACTTTCCCTTTCGTATCTGATGAAAAACCGGAATAATCCTGTTCTGAAGGAACTTGTGGGAACAAAGGATTTTGTTACTGCTGCAAACGAGATTTTTTCATATCCGGTTACGGAAAATTCTTCTATTTCCCAGCCCATTGATTTTGATGCGGCCTTGAAAAAACAGAGGGAAGAAATAATCCGTGTCTGGAACAAGACTACAGCGGAATTTTCTTCCTGCGCAAATTCCTTTGTGAATGAATTGAATACTACCTTTGCCAAGAAAAGCGGTGCTACCCTGGAAAAATACCGGGCAGCCTTTGAAAACGGGGTGCCTTCAATTCCGGTTCTTACGGAAGAAATGATAGTTTCCGGGAATTATGGGGAAGTTACAGACTTTTTGAATAAAATCGAACCCATGCTTACCGTACGGAAACCGGGTGCAATGAGGGATTCTGAGCTTTTGTCCGAATTGTGCGATGCTTTCAGAGAGCAGAACACGGATTTCCGGTCTGTAAAGGCGTACTTAGTTACCTTTCCAAGCCTTAAGGCTCTTGTTCCGCTTTTAAAAGAATATCAGGAGGAGCTGAATAATTTTAAGCGTTCCAGCGGGTTTTTAAGCTTTAAGGATATTTCGAGCCTTGCCTTCTGTACACTGCGGGATTATCCTGAAATCAGAAAGCTTGAAAAACAGAAATACAAGGCCATTATGATTGATGAATTTCAGGATAACAACAGTCTTCAGCGTGATATGCTTTTTATGCTTGCAGAAAAAGAAGACCGCATGGAAAAGTCTGTTCCGGAAGTTCAGGATTTGTGCCCGGATAAACTGTTCTTTGTAGGAGATGAAAAGCAGAGTATCTATCTTTTCCGGGGCGCCGACGTTTCTGTTTTCCGTGCCCTTTCTTCTGATTTTAAGGACGGAAATCTACGGATGGACACGAATTACCGCTCTGATAAGGCTCTTATTGCCTGCTTTAATACGATTTTCGGCGGAGAAGCCTATCCAACCTGTGGAAGTCCGGCAGTGTCTGCTTTGGAAACAATTCCGGTATCTGACGCTGCTTCCGGTGCTGAAAATCCACAGGCTCCGGGGGCGGTATCTGATACTGATCCGGGGGCGGAAGAGTCTTCTTCGGGAGCGGCGTCTTCAGGAGAATCGTCTTCAGAAGTGCCTTCTGCTTTTTATGTGGCCGCGAACACTCCGGATTCTTCTCCGGAGGGAAAGCAGTTTGATTCATCCGGAAATGAAATTCCGCCTTACGAAGCCGTATATAATCATGTAGAAATCCCTTCTAAAATGAAGGAAGAAGTTCAGAAAGCTTCTAACCCTGAAGAACTCTATTCTCCTCATATGCATTTTGCCCTTTTTGATTCAGAAAACGCCGTTGAGTCTTCCGAATACCTTTCCGGCGAAGAGGCGGAAGCAGACTGGATTGCAAGAAAAATAAAGAGTCTGGTGACAGAAGGCGTCAATGGAAAGGTGTACAAATATTCTGACATTGCCGTTCTTTTACGAAACTATTCTACCCAGAGCGATTTTGAGCGGTCGTTTTTGAATCACTCTATCCCGTATAATACAGAAACGGTGAAGGGCTTTTTTAACGACGGTCCTGTAAATGACATTTTTTCCTATCTCCGGCTTCTGGTATATCCGGAGGATTCTCTTTCCTATATGCAGGTGCTCTGTTCTCCATTTGTAAACCTGAGGGTTGAAGAGGCACAGACTGTTCTTCTTCTGAAAGAGGGTCTTTTTGAACTTTCGAAACCGGAAATATTAAGCGCTGAAAGTTATTCCAGATTTAAAAACGCTTCTTCCTTCTTTTATGCCCTTAAGGAAAAGGTGAAGACCCTTGAAATTCCTGAAATAATCACGGAGCTCTGGTACAACGCAGGCTACCGCTACGAGGTATTGTGGAATCAGAGCGTTGGAATGTATGAAAAGATGTACGACCTTCTTTTTGCCCTTGCCCTGAAGGCTAAAAACAACGGTGAGACCCTTGCAAGCTTTGTAGATAACTCCCGTATTTATATGGAAGAATCCAGCAAGGTTGAAGATATGGACATTCCTATGGAAAAGGTTTCCGGCGTGAATATTCTTTCCATTCATAAAAGTAAGGGCCTTGAGTATCCCGTTGTTTTTGTTTCCAGTGCCCATAAAAAGGGAGTGAACGATACCAATTCCGCTCCTGTTTATTACGACAGCGAATTCGGGCTTTCCGTAAACTTTGGAAGCGACGATAACTATTTTTACAACAGGACAAAGGAGCTCCGTAAAAGTAAGGCTTCCGCTGAACTAAGGCGTGTGGTCTATGTTGCCTTAACCCGTGCCGTAAACGAGCTTTATGTTACCTGCGGAAAATTTGACAAAGGTTCCCTGCAGAAGGCTTTTGACTATGTTCCGGGAGGTGCCGGTGATGTTTCAACGGTATTCAGCGTGCTGGCTCCTTTCTATGCTCATTTTACCTCAGAAAATTACACCGGAATCAAACCCTTCGATGTAGAAGAAATATTACCCGTAAAGCGCGCCTTTGTTTCGGAAGGTAAAAAGCGTAAGAATACCGGTGCAGAAAAGGCAAAACTTTTTAAGGAACTCTCAGAAGCCGGCCATTATGAGAAGGCTGAAGTTGTCGAAAAAGAAGAGGTCTTGTCTAAATACATAACACCAAGCGCTCTGCACGGAGAGTTTAACGGCGGCGTACAGGAAGAGGGGATTTCTCCGGAAGTCCAGTCCGGTTCAGGGGGTAATTCAAAGGGCGGTGACACTTCCGCTTCCGGAGTTTCTCCTTCCGGCAAGGCTGCTTTTTCTTCTGTAAACGAAATTATTGAAAAATCCGGAAATGCCTTCGATTACAGTGATTTCGGAACTCTGGCTCACTCCTATATGGAGGCGGCGGTTAATGGAAATCCTTTTGTGTTCCCGGAAGCCCTTGCTTCCCTTCTGAAGGATAAAAAGGATTCTGGGGTTCTGCTTCGTGATTTAGAGCAGATGAAAAATGCTTTTTTTGAGACTGAGGCAGGCAAGTCTGTTCTTGAAGCCCGGGAAAAGAGCTGGTTCAGGACGGAAACGCCTTTCAAGAGCTGTATCGCCGGAAAAATCGTGAACGGAGTTATGGACCTTGTTTTTAAGAATTCTGACGGAACCTACACCATTCTTGATTACAAGACGGATCAGGGCGTGGACTGTACAATCTACTATAATCAGCTAGCCTGCTATAAAAAATCTCTGTGTGAAATGCTTGATATTCGTGAAGCTTCTTCTGTAAAATGCCTTATTCACTTCCTTCGGTACGGAAAAACCTTTGACATCACTGAAGAATGTGAAAAAGTTGATCTTGAAAAGGTATTGAATAATTTTGAAGCCTGATACATATTCTGGCTGAACTCGGGAGCATTTAGGATGAACAGAAGTACGCTGTATAAAATGGAACATAAGGCAGACTTTGGGAAAGAAAAAATTGAACTTCTTTATGAAGATTCTTCCCTTGCCGTAATTTACAAGCCAAGCGGAATGCTGTCTGTTCCCTATCCGGGAAGCCGGAATAAAACTGCCCAGGCGGCTCTGGAGGAGATACTAAGAAAAAAAGGAACCTTCTCTAAAAATCATAAGCCCCTTCCTGTTCACCGTCTTGACCGGGATACTTCCGGAGTAATGATGTTCGCCCTTACTGAGCAGGCTCAGAAAAAGATTATGGATACCTGGCAGACCATGGTAAAAAGCCGCCTTTACCGGGCGGTAGCAGAAAATCCTGAAAACCCGGCTCTTGTTCTTCCGGACAGCGGTATCATTGACGAAAATCTTGCGTACAACGCACATAATGTGGGTTACGTTCCCCGGGAGGAGCATGGCGGACGTGGAGAACATGATGTGCACGGTGGGCATGGAGAACCGGCCGGAAAGGAAAAGAAAACCATAACGGCGGTTACCCATTACAGGGTTCTGCTCCGGGGAAAAAAATATACCCTTTTTGAGCTTTCCCTTGAAACCGGGCGGAAAAACCAGATCAGGGCACACCTTTCCTTCAAGGGTTATACCCTTTGCGGCGACGAAAATTACCGGGCTCGCACAAATCCTTTTAACCGCCTTGCCCTTCATGCCCGGACTCTGGAGTTTGTTCATCCTTTTACCGGGGAATTTTTGAAATTTGAGTGGCCGGAACCGGAGGACTGGGAAGTCTGCGTCGAGAAGGGGCTTAAAAAAGAATACGAAGCAGTCTGGAACGAAGAGCAGAAAAAACATTCTGCCCGCCATGAAAGAGAAGCCGCAGCAAGACGGGAACAGAAAGCCTACAGGGATTTTGAAAAGGCTGCTGAAAAATCCGGCCTGCCTTCAAGAAAAAAGCAGGCGGCCATGGATTATATTTCCCGCGGTAAGCTGCACCAGAAAAAAAAGTAGGGCAGAGCGCAACCTGTACAGACACTGTATTATTCAGTTTGTGTGTACAGTGTTTTTCATGCGGTTTTTGCCTGCAGAGCGTGCCCTTTACTCCAGCGCCTGGAGTTCTATTGCGATTTCTTCCATTTCACGGTCTGTGTCAGCAATTGTTTCGGCGCAGTGCCGGAGCTCCCGCCGGATGCTTTCCGGAATCATGGAACTGGTCTTGTACCTTAATTCGTGCTCAAGGCTTGCCCAGAAATCCATGGCAATGGTTCTAAGCTGAATTTCAACCTTGACGTGCTGTTCCGTATGGGAAAGGTAAACCGGAATTTCAACCACAAGATGCAGGCTCCTGTAACCCGATTCCTTTGGAGAGGAAATGTAGTCTTTTTCTTCAACCTTTTTGATGTCCGGCTGTTTTAAAAGCATTTCCTTTACGGTGTAGATGTCTGAAATGTAGGGGCAGATGACCCGGACTCCCGCAATATCGTTCAGATTGTCCATCATGGACTGAAAGGTTACCGGCTGATTTCTTGAAGTGAGCTTTTCTGCACTGCTTTCCGGTGTTTTTATGCGGGATTTAATGGTTTCAATAGGGTTTCGTCTTCCTGTTACCTTGTATTCCTTGTTCAAAATCTCCAGTTTTGTAACAACCTGCTTTATGGCGCTTTCATAGAGCATCATGATTTCCTGATATTGAAAAGCCATTTTGTAAAAATCTGAGTTTATGACAATTTTTTCGGAATTGTCGGCTACGATTGGCAGGCTAAGGTTTTTGTTCTCTTCGAGTTCTTCGATGTTGTTCATACTTTAAAAATAACTACAAAAAGCAAAAGTTTCAAATTTTTTTGCAGTTTGAAGGGCGAACCTGGAAAAGCTGATTTATAATTGGTTCCTGCTTCAGACTGTGTTAAAATCAAAAATCATCTCGACCGAAGCGGAAAAATTCTGTATAGTGTGAATATGAAAACTCGAACTAAGGTTGTGATAACGGCTTTTTTATTTGTTGTATTTTTTCTTGCCGTTTTTGTTTTTGTACGGAAGTTCTTTTTTAATGATTCAGAAAAAAATATTCATCCGCAGGTTATAACTCCAAATGCTCAGGAGGATTCTGAAGTTTCCGGCGGCGACGGAACCCAGCTTTCTGACAGTACCATGCACACTTCCTTTGTTCCTCTTTTTCCGTCAGAAACCCTGATGAGTACCCTGACCCTGGATTTTGACGGTGACGCCTTTGATGACCAGATTATCGTGGTTCGTAAAGCCGGTTCTCCCTATCTTTTTCTTATAATCGGACTCTATAATTCCGAAACCAATTCTTACGACCGTTCGGCAGAAATTTCAACGGAGATTTCAAAAATCCGTACTTTTTCCTACAACGGAATTGATATGATTGGAAATCACCGCACGGCCCTTGTTTACCAGGGAATTAAAACTGATGGTGACACAGTTTTGAATATGTATCTCTGCAAGAAAAAGCGGGGTGTTGTTGAGCTTCAGAATATCGGAAGTTTTTCTTCTGACGGAACCATTTTTATTCAGCAGACGGAACGAACGGAGGCCTACGAACTTTCTCAGTCTCAGGGAAAAAGCTATACGGTCTGGGTTTACAGCTCTGACAAAACGGAATCCAATACCAGCACGGGAATTACCCAGATTCAGACGGAGTACAGCTGGAATCCGGATAAGGAAACCTATGTTCAGACAAATCAACTGAAGATTACGGGAAACAGGCTTGCCGCAAAGGAGCTTGCCCGCATTCAGAACGGAAATGTTGAGACCTTTGCCCGTTTTTTAAGCGGCCTGTGGTACAAAACCTCCAATAATTCAAGCCGCCCGAGCTATATCTATTTTGATTACGAAAACCGGGAAGTAATTCTTCTTTCGGACGAAACTGAGGGCGTTTATTCCTGGGAAGATTCTTCTTTGCGCCGAAGCGGTATTTACCTTACAACCGTAAACTCCATTATTTCCAGCATGAAGCGCCGTTTTGACATTATGCTTTCCGGCGTGAATGAAGCCTATATTCATGTCAAGGACGATGTTGGAAACATGGTCATCAAGGAATCGAACCAGTGGGACGGAACTTACCGAAAGATGTCCTTTCAGAACGTTTTCGGTGAGGACAAAACCGTTTCCGTGGGAGACGAATATCTGAAGGTTCTTTCTGAAAACAAAATCTGGGTGGATGAAAACGGAAATAAATATTCCTTCAATAGAAATGCCTTTAAAATTCTTACTGAAAACGGTGCCGTAGAAGGAATTTTCGCCGTTGATACTGTGGGTGCATTCCCTGTAATTCAGTTCCGCTCTTATTCTGATACAAATCTTGTGCTCAAGGCCTATGCCATGAAATTCCGCACTGAAGAAATCACCATTCCGCCAAAAACAAAAAAACAGAAGCCGACGGTGGATATCCGCATCCACAAGGACGAAATCCTCTTTACCCCAGTCCGCCTCTCCCCTGACACCGTCTACGCCGCCGAAGGAAAATCCCTGACCCTGAAGAAGGAGTAGCAGGAGCTGCAGAAGTAGAACAGGGTTTCCGCAGAGAGCCTTTTTTTAGCCGGTCGAATGTCGAGTTTGCAAGTATAATACAAAATTGGCGGACGCGACCGTAAGCCAATTTTGGAGTTGAAATTATAAAACTCGACATTTGCCCCGGTAACAAACCCATTTGAATAAAACTCCCGTTTATGGTACTATATTCTATTATGACTGCAAACGAATTACGCTCAAAATATATTGAGTTCTTTAAGAGTAAAAATCATGCTGAAATTTCTGGACAGTCTTTGATTCCAGAAAATGACCCTTCTGTTTTGTTTACAATGGCGGGAATGCATCCGTTGGTTCCTTATCTTTTAGGTGAAAAACACCCTTCTGGAACACGCCTTACAGACTATCAGAAATGTATCCGCACAGGTGATATTGATGAAGTTGGAGACCCAAGCCACCTTACATGTTTTGAAATGCTTGGTAACTGGTCGTTAGGCGACTATTTCAAAAAAGAATCAATCGCTTTTTCTTATGAATTTTTAACAAGTCCAAAATGGCTTGGACTGGACCCAAAAAAGATTTCCGTAACTGTTTTTGCCGGAGATGAAAACGCTCCCCGCGACGAAGAAGCTGCCGGTTACTGGAAAGAAAACGGAATGCCGGAAGACAAAATCGCCTTCCTTCCTGCAAGTGATAACTGGTGGGCTGCAGGTCCTACTGGTCCTTGTGGTCCTGATACTGAAATTTTCTACTGGGTTGGAGAAGGTCTTCCACCTGTAGGTTCAAATAAGGGAACTGACAGTGCAAACTGGATGGAAATCTGGAACAACGTTTTCATGCAGTACAACCGCGTAGACGAAAAAACTCTTCTTCCACTTGAAAAGAAAAATGTTGATACAGGTATGGGTCTTGAAAGAACAAACTGTATCCTTCAGGGAAAAACTTCGGTTTATCTTACAGAAGTTTTCCAGCCAATCATTGCAAAGATTGAAACTCTTGCAGGCTATAAATATGGTTCAGATGAAGAAAAAGACAAGAGCGTACGAATTATTGCAGATCATACACGCGCTTCTGTATTTATCATCGGTGACCAGCGCGGAGTAAGCCCTTCAAATGTTGGAGCAGGCTATGTTCTCCGCCGCCTTATCCGCCGTTCAGTTCGCCACGGAATGAAACTCGGAATCGATAATTCATTCCTCGCAGGAATCGCTGAAGTTGTAGTTGAAAACTTCGGTAACGCTTATCCTGAATTAAAGGCAAATGCAAAGAAAATCAGTGACGAACTTACCGCAGAGGAAGCAAAATTCCGCACAACTCTTAAAAAGGGTGAAGCAGAATTCCAGAAGCTTCTTCCAAACCTCATGAAAAATCCTAAAAAGATTATTTCCGGTAAGGTTGCATATAATCTTTACGAAACTTACGGCTATCCTCTGGAACTTACTCAGGAACTTGGAGCAGAAAATGGCTTTACAGTTGATGTAGAAGGCTTTAAGGAAGCAGAAAAGAAACACCAGGAAGCATCAAAATCACTGGACGCAGGAAAGGCTAAGGGTGGACTTGCAGAACAGTCTGATGTTACAACAAAATATCACACTGCAACTCATCTTTTGCAGCAGGCTCTTGTTGATGTTCTTGGAGACCAGGTTGCCCAGAAGGGAAGTAACATCAATAACGAAAGAATGCGCTTTGACTTCACTTTTGAACGCCCTATGACAAAGGAAGAAATTCAGAAGGTTGAAGACATCGTAAATGCAAAAATCAAGGAAGACCTTCCTGTAACAATGGAAGTTATGACTCTTGATCAGGCAAAGGCTGAAGGAGCCCGCGCTCTCTTTGCAAACAAATACGGTGAACAGGTAAAGGTTTACACAATCGGTAAAGATGCAAAGAAGGACTGGTTCAGCAAGGAAGTTTGCGGTGGTCCTCATGTTCAGCACACTCTCCAGATTGGTGACTTCAAGATTGAAAAGGAACAGTCAAGTTCTGCAGGTGTACGCCGAATCCGTGCTACAATCAGCGGAGGCCTTCCACTGGATAAGGAATAGCCGATTTTTCTAAAATACCTTACCTTCGAGTTTGCAAATATAATACAAAATTGGCGGTAGGGTAGCGGCAGGCGGGCAAAAAAACTCTGTTTGTGGCTGCCGCGAAAGCGGCATTTGATGAGTTCCTTTGCCACAAACATAGGGAGCGACGGCTGAAAGCCGGCAAAATGCTCCAGTGGAGCATTTTGAGCGAGTCTCCGAGCAACTATGTTGCGAAGGCGACTTAGCGCGCTAGTGCGCGGTTTTGACCCGCAGGACGCGACCGGTAGCCAATTTTGAAGTAGGGTTTATAAAACTCGAAGTTAAAGATAAATTTAAAATACTTTGTAACCATTTGTAATAAAAATGGTTTAAACAACATAGTTCATACTATAAAAAAAAGAATTAAGGATAGGAAATTATATGAAACGTATTGTCATTGCTCTTATGATGGTATTTACATCTTTCTGTATGTTTGCTCAGTCAGATCTTCAGGTACTGGCAGTTGTAAAACTGAACAAGAATGAATCTATCACTGTAAAACAGCTTAAAACTCGTGTTGAAGCTTATCAGAAGCAGACAGGAACTGCAATTTCTCTGGATGACAGAAAGAAGGTTCTGGATGCTCTTATTCAGGAACGGGTTGTTCTTCAGGCAGCTGCAAAAGCAGGTCTTACTGTAACAGACAGCGCAGTTGAAGAATACTTTTTGCAGACAGTTTCACAGTCAATCGGCAGAAAGGTAACTGAGCAGGAATTTGAAGAAATTGTAAAGCAGCAGACAAATATGTCTTTAGACGAATATATGAAAAAGCAGTCCGGAATGTCTGTTCAGGATTACAAGGCATACCTTAAGTCCCAGATGATTTCCCAGCAGTATATTTTGAGCCAGAGACAGAACGAACTTCAGCAGGTTCTTGCCAGCGATGAAGAAATCCGCGGATATTACGAGCTTAACAAAACTTCTTTTGTATGGAACGACATGATTAAGCTTTACCTTGTAAGCATTCCTGCAAACGGTGATATCGAAAAGGCCCGGGTTAAGGCAAATGACCTTTACTCAAAGCTCAAGGATAAAAAGATTTCTACAAACCAGCTTTCAGTTGATTCTAAGAAAGAAGGTTCAGGTTTCCAGGCTGGTGAAGCTCTGGTAAACAAGAGCCAGCTTAGCGCTCAGCAGCTTGGTGTTTCTTACGGAACACTCCTTGACCTTTTTGGAAAAGAGAAGGGCTGGGTTTCAAATCTTGAAGAAAGAGACAGCGGATTCCTGTTCTATACAATCATCAAAAAATATGACGCTAAAATGCTTTCTTTGAGCGATGTTGTTGAACCGGATACAACTGTAACTGTTTATGACTACATCAGAAATGCACTTGGAAAGAGCAAGCAGATGGAATATCTTCAGCAGGCTGCACAGACAATTGCCAGTGAGCTTGTAACAGATGCAAATGTTGAAAGAAAAAAGACAGGTGCAGAGCTTGATAAGCTTCTTTCATGGTAAAAACATTTAGTCATATTTTAAGGAAAAACGATGCGACGAATAGGACGAATACTTGCATTTCAGGCTCTTTATTCCTGGAGTGTAGGTGGAATTGAAATAGATGATCTTCTTGATTTTTCCTGGATTGAACGGGATCAGTTTGAAGATGAAAAAAAAGAAGGCTCTTCTGAGGTACAGGAAATAGAAGAAGGCGAAAAGCCGGTTCCTGTAAATAATGTAAAGTATTTCCTTTCAGACGGGCTTTACCAGAATTTTGAAGGCTTTGATGCTGATAAAAAGTCTGAGATATTTACATTTGCGCGCCTTTTGATAAAGGGTACCATTGAAAATATCAAAGAGATTGATTCCCTTATTGAGTCGCATCTTTCAGATAAGTGGTCACTGGATCGAATCAATAAGGTGGCTCTTTCTGTTATGCGTATCAGCGTTTACGAAATGCTTTACCAGAAGTCAACGGCTGCTTCTATTGTAATTGATGAAGCTGTTGAGATTGTAAAAAGCTACGGCGAAGATGATTCTCACAAGTTTACCAACGCCGTTCTTGATAAAATCAGCAAAGACTTGGAAAAATAATCGGGTTTTAATATGACAAAAGCGGGCAGAAAAATTTTACGCAGTACGGCGTTTTCTCTTATTTTTCTGCCCGTTTTTTTTTCCTGCGCAAAATCCTCTGAAAAACATTCCTTTAATTCTTCCCTGGACAGAATTGATGCGCTTATAAATCAGAAACTATACCGTGAAGCAACCCAGGAACTTTCTAAAATTGAAAAGGAAGCCTTTGGCTGCTGGGCTGAACTTGGAATTTTCAGGCGTTACAGACAGTGCGATGAAAACTCAAGGGCAGAAAAATTTCTGCAGAATGCCATCAAAAAAAATCCTGAAAATCTTGAGCTTCGGGCCGTTTTTACGGATTTCCTTTTAAGAAACGAAAGAATTGATGAAGCCCTTTCCTATGGAAAAAAACTTTCTGGAACAAAATACGGTTCCATTTATTCAGAAGCGGTTTTTACAGATGTAAACCGAAAAGCAGTTGCCGGAAATAAAAGCGATATTTTTAAGAATCCTGATTATTATCCTGTGTATTTTGATGCCTGGACAGGAAGCGGAGACAATTCCTGGCTCAGAAACTGCGCCGTTCTGAATCTTATGAAGGGCTCCTATGAATCCGCTTCCAGCATTGTGCCGGAAACCGTTTACGATTCAAAGGACGGCTATTTCTGGGCAATGGTCTGTTTTGACGCAAAACGCTTTGGAGATGCGGTAAATTATCTTGAAAGTGCAAAAAAACTTCTTTCCAACAGAATTAACCGTTCTCAGAAAATTGATGAGTCCGTACGTATAAGTCTTCTTGAGTCGGATTCCCTTACTTCCCTGGGTGATGAGGAAGGGGCTGAAAAAATCCGGGATAGCTTTATCGGTTCCCTTGAAAAAAATGCAGAGGGCTGGATTATTCCTGAAACAGGAAGCTCAGCTGCTGGTACTTCCGATTCTTTGAAAAACGGAACTCTTTCTGAGTCGCGTGATTCTGTTTCTTCTGCGGGAAATGCGGCCTTTATTTTTACAAACAGTGCCCGCTGGGCTTTTGATAATCAGAAGGATGAGGAAGGAAAAGAGTTAATTACTTTTGCGGTAACCAAATGGCCGGACTTTGTTCCAGCCCTGAGCCTTTATGCTGATTTTGCCTGGAAGAGCAGTCTTGAGATGAAAAAGGATTTTATCCAGGCCTCATTGAGCGATTCCGGGGTGGCAACTCTGGATATGGAAAAATATGATTCCCGGGTAAAAATTCCTGTGAGCGATGCCGTTTACAGAATTGAACGGAGCCTTGAAAGGACAAAAGATCCGCTTTTATATATTCTACGGCTTGATTTACGCTACAAGATGGATACTCGTTTAAGTGAAAAGGAAAAAATCGCAGACCTGTGGCGCATTCTTGAGGAAAACGCAGTTTCGCCTTCGGTTTATCCTGAACTGATGACGGACTATGCCCTGAGCTTCCTTTTAAATCACAAGGAAACGGATGCAGCCTGGCTTTTGTTTTACCGGTATGTCTGCTCAAAATATAAAATCCAGATGGGAAACGATTTCTTTGAAAACCTTGTTAAAAAGGTTCACGAACTGGACTATCCTTCCCTGGAATACGGTGCTTATTTTGCCGCCCTTCAGAAGAGGGCAGACGATGCCCTTCTTTTGCACGAACTTCTGGTTTTTGAAGAGAACGAATATTCTTCCTCTAAGTTTGTGCGTCCGTCGGCAAGTGATGCGTCCTGCATAAATCTGTCTATGATTTATAGTTCCCTCTCCCGCAGGGCTGAAGCTCTTGAACTGTACGGAAAAGCTTTTGGAAGGTGTTCGTCTGTTTCTAAGAAGGCTGAAATTATGGAAAGAATGGCTGAAATCTATTACGAAAACTCGGACTATAAAAATGCCAGGCGTTCCGCAGAGTATGCCCTTACACTGAATAAGAACATGGCGGAAGCCCGGCTTTTACTCATCCGTTTGAAGGATGTAAAATAATTACTCGATTACGGCAATAATGTCGCTCATGCGAACGATAAGGTGGTCAACACCATCGATTTTAACCGGAGTTCCTGCATATTTATCGTACATAATGCGGTCACCCGGCTTTACGGTGATTTTTACTTCATCTGTTCCAGGTCCACAATCAACAACAACTGCTGTCTGTGTTTTTTCCTGAGCAGCTTCCGGAATAAAAAGTCCGCTTGCTGTCTTTGTTTCTGCAGCGTCATTTTTTACTAAGATTCTGTCTGCTAATGGTTTTACTTTCATGTATTTACTCCTATTAGAACACCGTGCTTGCGGCGAGCTGTTTATATTTTGTTAAAGGATTTTGTCCTTTTGTTTAAATATAAGAAAATTAAGGTGCAATCGTCAAGTTTTTTTAAATATTTTTTTTTGCAGGTGGGTAAAAAATACTCAGTTTCTGGGGCTTTCTTTTGTGGTGGGTAAAAATTACCCAGGGAACACTTTTTGAGAGGGAAAGGCAGCTGAGAGGGGAAAAAGAAGTACGGCGCCGGGCTGGAAGGGTGCAGGAGCGGAGGCGAGTGCAGTGCAAAGGGGCTGATTTAATGGAATTTTAGGCGGCTGGAATGATTTTTTGACCTGTGGAATGGCTTTGTTCAATGAACCGGCTGAAAAAGCCCCTTTGTACCGAGCCTCTGGCGGGCCCTGGAAGGCCGGTAGGAGAATAAAACCGCCTGAAAATAATATATAAAAAATGTAAAAGTTGGCACGGAAATTGCATATTTTATATAAAAGCAATTTTGGAGGCCTATATGAAAGACGAAAGCATTCTTGGAGCATACCTTAAGGAAATCAATAAAATCCCGCTTTTGAGCCGTGAAGAAGAAAACGAACTTGCCGTAAAAGCAAAGGCAGGGGATAAGGCTGCCCGTGATAAGATTGTAAAAGCAAACCTCCGTTTTGTTGTAAATGTTGCAAAAAAATATCAGAACCGCGGACTTGAACTCATTGATTTAATCAGTGAAGGAAATATCGGGCTTATGAACGCCATTGATAAGTTTGACGTAAACCGCGGCTATCACTTTATTTCCTATGCCGTTTGGTGGATCAGACAGAGCATTCTTAAGGCTATCGGAGAAAAAGGACGGGCCATCCGCCTGCCTTCTAACCGTGTAAATGAGCTTTCTAAAATCGAAGGCGCAAGAAAGGCTCTTCATTCTGTTGCATCTGAAGAAAAAGAATTTGAAGAAGTTGCAAATATGCTGAATATGGACAAGGCTCATGTCCGGGAAATGGTTTACATTTCAAGGGAAATGGCAAGCCTGGACGCACCTGTTTTGAATGACGGAAGCGAAAAAACTCTCGGTGAATATGTTGAAGATACCGAGCATCTTCCGGAAAAAGAAGTTATGAAGCAGGCAATGAATGACGAAATCAATGCGGTTATCGATACTTTGCAGCCAAAGGAAGCTGCTATCGTAAAAATGCGCTACGGAATCGGCGTAGAAAAACCAATGAGCCTCCAGGAAGTTGGTGTTGTCTGCAATCTTACAAAAGAGCGCGTCCGCCAGATTGAAAACCGCGCCATTATCCGCATGCAGCAGGGCCGCCGCCGCTCAAGACTTTCTGTTTTCGTAGCTTAGAAGCGTAGTTGATAGCACGAATAGCGACTTGTGACTACCTGTTAGGTAAAACACTCAGCCACCGCGAAGCGGTACTGCCGTTTTTCGCCAGGGTTCCCGCTGAGAGCCATTTTTGGAATCGGATTTTATTAAAGTTGATATTTGTGTTATTTTGCCAGGCTGGATCTTACGAAGTTGAAGGCGTCGTAGCGGGCCTTCATAAGAAGGTCTTTGTCCCTTTCTAAGTCGCTTAAGCCCAAGTTCAATTCGCCGGACTGCATTTTTCCGTTCAGTTCGCCGGGTCCCCGGAGTTTTAAATCCTTTTCTGCAATTAAAAAGCCGTCTGTACTTTCCCGAAGCACCTTCATTCTTTGAATGCCTGTTTCAGTGATTTTTTCAGAGTATATCAGATAGCAGAATGCCTGGTGGGCGCCTCGTCCTACGCGGCCCCGAAGCTGGTGCAGCTGGGCAAGTCCAAAGTGGTCTGCGTGCTCAATGACAATTGAAGTGGCGTTTGGAACATCTACTCCAACCTCGATCACGGTTGTGGCGGCAAGAATCTGTATTTTTCCTTCCCGGAAATCCTTCAGGACTTTAATCTGTTCTTCTTCACCGACCTTTGAGTGAAGGAGGGCACATCTGTATTCCGGGTAGATGTTTTTGGAAAGGTTTTCAAAGGCTCCCACCGCATTTTTCAGTTCGTTTCCTTCCGATTCGGTTTCGATTGCCGGGTAGACAAAGTATGCCTGGTGGCCGGCCTGCAGTTCCCGGCGGACAGCCTGGTAGGCGTTCATTTCGTGGCCTTCCCGCACAAGGTAGGTCTGAACCGGCTTTCTTCCAAGGGGAAGAGTCCTGATTGTTGAAATATCCAGGTCTCCAAAAACAGTCAGGGCAAGGCTCTGTGGAATAGGGGTTGCGCTCATCATTAAAAGGTGGGGCTCAAAAACGTTCCGGCCCTTGCTTAAGATTGCTTCCCGCTGTACTACGCCAAAGCGGTGCTGTTCATCGATTATGGCAAGCTGCAAATCTGAATAAACTACGTCCTGGGAAAAAAGGGCATGGGTTCCGCACACAATATCGATTTCTCCGGCTTTTAAGGCCTTTAATAGGGCCGTTCTTCCGGAAGCCTTAATATTTCCTGTAAGGAAGGCTGTTCGTACTCCCAGGGGCTCTAAAAGGCGGGCCATCTGGTCGGCGTGCTGCCGTGCAAGGATTTCCGTAGGTGCCATCAGGGCGCATTGTCCCTTCCAGTTGATTGCCCGGAGGGCGGCAAAGAATGCAACAAGAGTTTTTCCGCTTCCTACATCCCCCTGTAAAAGCCGCTGCATGGTAAAGGCGTTTACTGCGTTCTTTTTTCCGAGAATTATTTCGTTCCGTTCCATGTAGCCCCGGTCGATGTCGGAGTTCATTTTGAGAATCACCTTTTTCTGGTCATCGGTGAGGTCAAATGGGAGTGAATCGTAAAGGGCTTTCTGAAGGGGAGAAAGGTCCTGGATAAAGGCGGAGGAGTTTACAGCGGGGGATCTGGCGGCGCTTTCTTCCCCTGAGATTTCACTGCTTTCTGCGTCCGGTATAAAGCCTTTGTGTCTGAGGGCGCGGCGGGCCAGAGCTGTTTGAAAATTAAAAAGCTCTTCAAAAACTATGGTGTCGTGGGCGGCCTTTATGTCTTCCGGTGTTTCCGGCTGGTGAATTTTCTGCAGGGCATCGGATTTTGAAATCAGATTTCGTTCCCGGATAATTCTTTCCGGAACAGATGAAGAAAGAGAGCGGTTGTAGGTTTTTAAGGCAAGATTTACGGCCTTCCGAACCTGAGTCTGGGTAAGACCTTCTGTAAGGTGATAAACCGGGTAGATTTTTGAATCCGGTAGGAGCTTTGGAAGAGAAGTCTGGCTGTGGGACTGTACGCCGGGTGTTTGTCCGGCAGGTTCCAGGTTTTCAAAGGAAATGCCAGCGCTTTCTGAGACCGTCGCTTTGTTTTGCCGGGCTGATTCCTCAGACACTTCATCCTGTGCCTTTAAAATCTCAAAGGAGCTGGACTGAAGTTCTCCGTATTTTACCTGAAATGAACCGGTGACTATGACGCTGCTTCCTTCCGGATACTGCTTCTGCATGAAAGGGCGGGAAAAGCATAAGAGGGAAGCCTGTCCGGTGTGGTCGGTTATTATCAGCTTGAGGGTTTTCATTTTTCCGTAGCCGAACCATTCGTGGCGGATAACCTGAGCCAGGGTGTGAACTTTTCCGGTCTGAAAATCACTCAGGGGAACTGTTTTTCTTCTGTCTTCGTAGTCCCGGGGGTAAAAGGTCAGTAAATCGCCGATGGTGTGAACATTCAGTTTGGCAAAAAGCTGAGCCTTCGCTTTTCCGACTCCGGATAGCGTTTCCACAGGATTTTTCAGCTCTTCAACTTTCATTCTGATTTTCCCCTTTTTATATCGGAATATTGCTTAGTATTCCGGCAAGATAGTAAAAGCCCATGGAGCCTGCTCCCAGAAGGACTAGGATTTCGATAATGCAGAGAATCAGTGCAGTTTTATACTGGAGCATTTTTCCGCCGGAGAAAAGCTTTGTCATCTTGTAGACAACCGGGGAAATAGAGGAATCGAACTGACTCCATGGAGAATTATAGTAATCGGTTCTTTTTGAAAAGAGGAGAACAAGAAGCCGGATAATCAGGGCAAGGAGGAAAATTCCTCCAAAGCTTGAAACCAGCTGCCAGGTAATTAATACCAGATATGCTAAAATTCCTCCTAAGTGGAGCCGTCCCGTGCGGGCAATGTTGCTTAATACTGAAGAGATAAGGGTAAGGACTGCAAAAGCAATCATGGGGGAAAAATCCAGACCTCCGATTCTAAGGGGAACCTTTGAAAAGATTTTTAAGAAGGGGTCGCAGACTGCTCCCAGAATCTGTCCCAGGGGAGAATAGTTCAGGGACGGAATCCAGGTCAGAAAGATTCGTATAACGCAGAGCGTCGAGTATAATGAAACAGTTTTTGCCGCAAGTGCGAATATCATCTGCATTTTAGCTTTACCTCTTTGTGTTAAAATCAGGTTATCCCTGACAAATTATGCGGTCCAGACACGGCTTACCAGCGGGATATCTGAAAGAGCCGCCAGCGTGTCTCCGTCAGAAGAAATTAAAAGCTGGTTGTTGCCCTTTACTATGTAAGGTCCGTTGTTTGTGTTCACATGAAAATATACTGAGCAGTTACCTGTTTTTTCAAGTATAAATTCTTTTAAAGGCAGAATATCCTTTTCATCCCGGTAGTTTGAAGAAAGCTCAATGTGAACTTCCTGAATGGACTTCTGCTTGAGGTTTGCAACATCTTCAATTTCTTCAACTTTGAAGGATGCATTTTCAAGGTCGTTGTCGTCCCGGACATCTACCCGGCCTTTGAAGGCGTAAATAGTCTGGTCGGTGATTTTTCGGGAAAGACCTTCCTGAATCAGGGCACCGGTGTGCTTGTCCAGCTTGTCGTTCCAGACCTGAGGAATGAAGGTAACTTCGATTTCTCCCTCGTAATCCTGAAGACGGGCAAAGGCCATTTCAGGTCCCGCGCCTTTTTTTGTCCGGATTACCTTAAGGTCATGCAAAAAGCCTAAAACAGTGTGGCGCTTTCCCGCATTTTTTGCGTCCCAGAAGGACATGCCGCTGGAAAGGGCGGCGTTCTTCTCTGCAACGGCTTCCTGGGCGGCCCGGGTCATATCGTTTGAAGTCAGGGTTACACAGGTGCTGATTACCTTTGCGTAATCGTCCAGAGGGTGTCCTGAAACATAGCAGCCGATAACTTCTTTTTCCATGTTGAGTTTTTCCATGGTCGGAAGATCTGGAACCTCCTGGAAAACAAAGTCAGCATAGATTTTTTCATCTGTATCTTCAAACAGGTCGCCCATACCGTTGTCGGTTCCGCTGTTTTTGTCGTTTACATATTTTATTGCCTCTGCCATGTTTAAAAGCAGGGTAGGGCGGTTCTGTCCAAGCTTGTCAAAGGCTCCGGTCTTGATACAGACTTCAACTGCCTTTGTGTTGATGAGGGATTTTTTTACGATTCTGCCGGTTTCTTCGTCCTTATAGGTTTCCTGAAGAGGTAAAACACGTTCGAGGAAGTCCATAAAGCTCTTGAAAGGTCCGTTGGTTTCCCGTTCCTTTACAATTGCCTTGGAAGCTTCAACTCCCATTCCCTTCATTCCCTGGAAGGCAAAGATAATTTCTCCGTCGATAACATCAAAGACTGAGTAGGATTTATTGATATCCGGCGGAACTACCGTAATCTTCATGCGCTTACATTCTGCAAGGTAGAATGGAACGCCGTCGGTGGAAGTAAGCTCGTTTGTAAGGTTGGCAGCCATAAATTCAGCCGGGTGGTGGCATTTAAGCCAGCCGGTGCGGTATGCAAGAACTGTGTAGGCAGCGGCGTGGGATTTGTTGAATCCGTAGCCTGCAAACGGAACCATGATTTCAAAGATGTCGGCGGCGTGCTGCTCCGTAAAGCCCATTTTTATGGCGCCTTCAATGAATTCCTTTTTCTTTCCCATAAGAACTTCAGGCTTTTTCTTTCCCATGGCTCGTCGGAGCATGTCCGCTCCACCAAGGGAGAAGCCCGCAATTTTCTGGGAAACCTGCATAACCTGTTCCTGATAAACCATAACGCCGTAGGTTTCCTTTAAAAGTCCTTCAAGACATGGATCCGGATAGTGAATGGTTTCCGGCTTCCATTTTCCGTCGATATACTGAGGAATGTAGTCCATTGGTCCCGGACGGTAAAGGGCGTTCAAGGCAACAAGCTCTTCGATACAGCGGGGGCTTACCTGGCGGAGAATTTTCTGCATTCCCGGAGATTCAAACTGGAAGACCGCAACGGAGTCGCCCTTGTCGAACATGTCGAAGGTTTCTGAATCGGTTTCGCTGATGTTTTCAATATGGAATTCCTCTGTTCCTTCCGGCCGGTGACGGTTAATGATGTCTTCGGCGTAGCGTATGAGGGAGAGGGTTTTGAGTCCGAGGTAGTCGAATTTTACAAGACCGCAAGGCTCGATGATGTCCATGGTGTACTGAACGCCCACTTCTCCGGTTTTCGGATCCTTAAAAATCGGAGCCCAGTCCGGAAGGGCGGTAAGACCGATTACCATTCCGGAAGCGTGAAGACCGGTGTTTCGGTTTACGCCCTCAAGTTTTTTGGCAAGCTCAAAGAGTTTTGTGAAGCGCGGGTCATCCAGGAATTTTTCAAGCTGTCCTCCTTCCGGAGCCGGAAATTTTTCCGAGGGATGAAAGGCGTCCTTCAGTTTTGCCTTAGGATTATCCGGAATGCAGGCCTTGAGCATGTTTACTTCGCTTAAAGGAATGCCCAGAACGCGGCCTACATCGGCAATACACTGCTTCGGTTTTAAGGTACCGAAGGTTACGATGTGTCCTACCTGAGGGTCTCCGTAAAGATCCCGGGTATGCTGGATGATGTCCTGGCGGTAATCGAAGTCCATATCAACGTCAAAATCCGGCATGGAAACGCGTTCAGGGTTTAAGAATCGTTCAAAAAGAAGGTTGAAACGGAAAGGGTCGATATCCGTAATGGTCATTGTGTAGGCGACTATGGAACCGGCACCGGAACCTCGGCCAGGACCGATAGGAATGTACGGTTTTGGACGGTCGTTTACATTGTCGTAGGTGGATTTTGCCCAGTTGATGAATTCCCATACGATAAGGAAGTAGCCGGAAAAGCCCATCTTGAAAATAATGCCCAGCTCGTATTCTGCACGGTCTCTGATTTCCGGGGTGATTTCCTTGTATCTCATGCGGAGACCTTTTTCTACAAGGTAGCGCACATAGTCGTCCTGGTTTTTTGTGTAATCCTCGTGCTTCTGGAATTCCTTTGGAAGTTCAAAGCGGGGAAGACAGTTTTTAAGCTCCGGCGTTGAATACTGATGAATTGTAAGGTTGCACATGTTTGCAATCTTCAGTGTATTTTCGTAGGCATCCGGAAGCTCCGGGAAGAGAATCCGCATTTCCTGTTCTGTTTTAAAGTACCACTCGGTTCGTCCGTCTCCCATGGTCTGGTGAGGTTCGTTCAGCTGTTTTTTAAAGCCGATACAGCGAAGTGCATCCTGGGCTTCTGCGTCTTCCCGTTCCAGATAGTGAATATCGTTTGTTACAACCAGGGGAACATCCAGCTTTCTTGCAAGGCGGATTAATTTTTCGTTTACGGTCTTCTGTTCCGGAAGCCCGTGATCCTGAAGCTCAATGTAGTAGTGATCCGGGCCGAAGAGTTCCTTGTAGCGGAGAATCAGCTTTTCGGCTTCTTCTTCGGTGTCATTCAAAAGGGTCTGGGGAAGTTCTCCTGCAATACAGGCTGAAAGACAGATTAAGCCCTCGTGGCGCTTTTTGAGCATCTCAAAGTCGATTCGAGGCTTTCCGAAGTACTGACCTTCGGTGTTTGCGTCAGAGCAGAGCCAGCTCATATTTTTGTAGCCGGTTTCGTTTTCGCAGAGAAGAATCAAATGGTAATTTTTCTTTCCATATTTTGTTCTTTCCTGTTTTAAATGGTCGTCGCCCACATAAAACTCGCAGCCTACAATTGGGTTAATGCCGTTTGCGTGGCAGATGTGCTCAAAGTTCAATACACCGAACATGTTTCCGTGGTCGGTTAGGGCAAGGGCAGGCATGTTAAGGCGTTTTGCCTTTGCAATCAGCCCGTCAAGCTTTGCACAGGAGTCAAGAAGTGAGTAGTCTGAATGAACATGAAGATGAACAAAATTGGAAACCGGAGTTCCTTCCGGTGCCGGATCGAAAATGTGTATATCTGCCATATACTATAAATATAGCGCAAAAAAATGGCTTTCTCAACATAAAGGAGGGGTAGAAAAGGGGGGAAAACGCAGAGGCTGTAGAATCACACGGAATCTCGGAAATCTCGCGGGATCGCATCTTTTCTATATTGTGCATCTTTGTTATTATAAAACCGAATGTCGAGTTTGCTATAAGCCAATTTTGAAGCAGGAGTAATAAAACTCGAAATTTGCTTTATAAAAAAAACGAGAGGTTTTCAGCTATGAAAAATGTGAAATCAAAAATTTTTACTTCCGGAAGAACCCGGGAACTTTCGGTCTTTTTTGCAATTCTTTTTTCTGCCTTTGTTTCGGCCTTCTTTTTTGTTTTTCTTTCGGGCTGTCTTCAGGGGAAGACCAAAACTTCCGGAGTTGACTACGACGATTTTGGAGAAAAGCCGGTAATAATTCACGATGAGGATTTTCATCAGAAATATAAGCTGAGCCGGGTTGTTGTTTTAAGCCGGCACAATATCCGTTCACCTCTATCAGGAAGCGGTTCTGTTCTTAAAACCCTTACACCCCACGAATGGTTCAACTGGACTTCAAAGCCCTCGGAGCTTTCATTGCGGGGCGGCGTTCTTGAAACGATTATGGGTCAGTACTTCAGAAAATGGCTTGAAAGCGAAAGCCTGATTCCTGAGAACTATATTCCTTCCGCCGGTGAAGTCCGCTTCTATTCAAATTCCATGCAGCGGACAATTGCAACCGCTCAGTATTTTTCCAGCGGAATGCTTCCTGTTGCAAATGTTCAGATTGAACACCGTTATAACCCAAGCAAAATGGATGCCGTTTTTACACCCCAGACAGTTTATCTGACGGAGGATTTTAAAAAGCAGGCCTACCGTGAAATCAATGCCATGGGGGGAGAAGGGGGACTTGCTGCACTTTGCGAAAGTCTTCTTCCTTCGTATAAAGTTCTGGAAAGAACCCTGAAATTTGACAGATCTGATTATTCAATAGAAAAAAGCTTTCCGCATTTTAAAACCGATGACACTGTGGTGTCTCTGGGTGTTAATCAGGAGCCGGGAATGCGGGGTTCCCTAAAGACTGCTACCAGTGCAAGTGATGCCCTTATCCTTCAGTTTTACGAGGAGCCTGATGAAAAAAGGGCCGCCTTCGGTCAGAACCTTACTGCTAAAGACTGGGAACTGATTGCTCAGATAAAAGACGTGTACGGCGACATTCTTTTTACTTCTCCTTCAATTTCAAAAGCGGTTGCCCGGCCTCTTCTTTCGCTGATTAACCGGGAACTTTCCACTGAGGGAAGAAAATTTACATTCCTCTGCGGACACGATTCTAACATTGGAAGCGTCCTTGCCGCCCTTGAAACTGCTCCTTATTCTCTTCCTGCCGCAATCGAAAAGAAAACACCGATAGGTTCAAAATTTGTAATTTCTGTATGGAAGAACGAAAAAGGTGAGGAGTTTGCTGAGCTTTCCCTGGTTTATCAGACTGTTCAGCAGCTGAGGGAATGCACTCTTTTGAACCTTGAAAATCCGCCGGCTGTATATGCATTGTCTTTTGAAGGCCTTGAAAAGAAAGCTGACGGACTTTATTCTCTTCCGGATGTAAAAAAGCGGTTTGAAGAAGCGGTCAGCTTTTCTGATTTTCTTGAGAAATAAGGAAAGAGAGGGGATTTCAGAAAGCCAGCCGAGAGGGGATTTTGAAAAGCCTCCGGCAAGTAGTTCACGCTATAGGGAAAAAAATATGCCATGTCATACACCGGATATTTACCAGTTTGAAACGGTTCCAGAACAGAAAAAATTCTTAAGAAAACGGGCAAAAACCTTTCTTCGGGAATATACAGCGGACAAGGAGCTTATGAAGCAGTGCGCCCTTTCCGCCCTTAAGTCTGTTACTGAAAGCGATGTTTACAAAAACGCTTCCTTTGTTTTTGGCTTTATGCCCATGAAGGACGAGCTGGATATTTCCCTTGTAATGGAGCAGGCCTTAAAGGACGGAAAAAAACTCCTTCTTCCCCGGATGCATTCCGACTCAAATGAAATGGACTTTTATTTTGTAGATTCCCTCTCCGAAGCCTCCGACGATGATAATTCTTTTTCTATAAAAGAGCCTTCCGTTTCCTGCAGAAAACTGGAAATCTCTGAAATCCCGGGAAGCGCCCTTGTTTTTGTTCCGGGGCTTGCCTTTAACCTTGAAGGCCAGCGCCTCGGCCGGGGAAAAGGCTTTTACGACCGCTTTTTGTCCCTGCTTCCTTCTGATAAAAATATTTCTCTCTGCGGCGTCTGCTTTACAATCTGCGTAACCAAAGCAATTCCCGTAGAACCCAACGACCGCCCTGTAACCCATCTCCTGACCGAATACGGCCTTGTAAAAGCTGTAACTTGCATCGACTGACGCTGTTACACTATTGTAAAAGACCGGACATGGAGTTATTAATACCAATTAAAAATTGGCGTAAGCGGGGTTCCTGTCAGGAAAACACTCAGCCACCGCGAAGCGGTACTGCCGTTTTCCTGACAGGGTTCCCGCTGAGAGCCAATTTTTTAACTTGAAATTTTAACTCAAGATCCGGACTCATAAAAAATACTGACAAATCAGAATTCTGCGCTATATTATTTAGTAGTTCAACTAAAGGGAGATTTTTATGGCTGGAATCAGGGAAATTGAAAACGACGAAAAGATTGAAGAAAAAACAGAGTATAAAGAACCTAAAAAAATCAAGTGGAATGTTGCCAACGCCATCGAGGTTATTTCTTCCGCATTAAGAAATTCCAAATTCAACATTAAAAAGACTCAGAAATATGAAGAAGCAATGGAGCGGCTTAAGGGCTATTTTGGCGTAAACGAGTCTGAGGTTCAGCTGCTTTCAATGATTATCTGCCACTATTTTGGCTCTAACGGAAGCTCTTACGGGCTTCAGTATGTGGCCAGCGATATTGACTGTTCTCCCATGAAGGTTGTGGGCTGGAGTGCAAGCATTGCAAACCTTGTGGAAAAGGGTTATCTGGTATACGACGATGACTGGTCAACCAACCTTAATAATCCGGATTTTAACGCTTCCCAGGATTTGATTTCCGCCGTAATCATGAACTCTGAAATCTGCATCCGGAACGGAAAAAATCACGAGGACTATGTGTGGTTTGTTTCCTCTGTTGGTGAAAGGTACGAAAACCGCCGGCGAAAGGAGCAGAGCTCGTACAGCCTTCATTATGAGCTTACAAAATTCGAAAACAAATACGAGCGCATTCCCTTTGTAAAGGAAACCATGGAGCTCATTTCTGATTCCTGGTCCCGCTTCATTTTCTACGATATGTGCAAGGATTTTATCCAGGGTGCATCCTCTTCACTGAACTCTACAATCAGCGACCTCTATGATTCTTCCAGACGCTTTAAGGTTGCAAACGAGTTTATGAACGAGACACATATGCTCTTTAAGAAAGAACTCATCGAGTTCGAGAAAAAAGGCAATATGAGCGAGGCCACCGTTACTCTTTCTCAGAAGGGAAAAAAGCTTCTGCTGGGTGAAGACGCTTCCCTTTATGACCAGAGAATAGACGAAAAACTTCTGATAAAGCCGGAAACAATCAAGGAAAAACACCTTTTCTACAGCCCGGAAGTACAGAAACAGATAGATAACTTGAAAACTGCCTTAAGCGACGAAAAACTTCCGCAGATTCAGGCCCGCCTTAAGGAGGAAGCCCTTCCAGTGGGAGTTGCCGTTCTTCTGTACGGAGGACCTGGAACCGGAAAAACTGAAAGCGTGTACCAGATTGCCCGGGAAACCGGCCGTCCGATTGTTCATGTAGATATAAGCGACACAAAATCCTGCTGGTTCGGCGAAAGTGAAAAGCTTATCAAGAAGGTTTTTAAAAGCTACCACAATATGTGCGAGCAGGTTTTAAAACAGACCGGCGGAAAAATGCCAATTCTTCTGTTCAATGAGGCAGATGCGGTTTTTGGAAAGCGAAAAAACACCGAATCTTCCAATGTTGCTCAGACAGAAAACGCAATTCAGAACATCATCCTTGAAGAAATGGAAAACCTTAAGGGAATCATGATTGCAACCACAAACCTTACGGAAAATCTGGACGGAGCCTTTGAGCGCCGCTTCCTCTTTAAGCTTCATTTTGAAAATCCTTCGATTGAAGCTAAAAAGGCCATCTGGATGGATAAGCTTCCATGGCTTCCGGAAGAGGTGGCTTCCCGCTTTGCCTGTTCCTACGATTTTTCCGGTGGCGAAATCGATAACATCGTCCGAAAGGCTACAATGCATGAAGTAATTACCGGGGAGCGCCTTAAGGAAATCGAGCTTGAGGATTTGTGCAGAACAGAAAAACTGGACAGCGCCCAGACCCGACATGTGGGCTTTTCGATTTAGTGCGGGGTGAATACGGAAGCCCTGTGCACAAGAGCTGTGCTAAAATTAACCACTTGAAATAAACTCGGAAAAAGTGTAAATTATGACAAAATCTTAAAAAATGTCATTTTGACAAAAGAGGAAAGGTATGTCTAAGAAATTTGCATTTTTGTTTCCGGGGCAGGGCGCTCAGGTTCCTGGAATGATTAAAGACATTTGTGATGCTTATCCTGAAGCACGGGAAGTCGTAGATGAAGTTACTAAAATTACGGGCGTTGATATGCCTTCTCTCCTTTGGGAAAGCGATGCTGCCGTTTTGAGCCGAAGCGATAACAGTCAGCTTGCAATCACAACAGCTTCAATTGCAGTTATGAAGGTTCTTGAGAAAAAGGGAATTACCCCGTCTGCTGCAATGGGCTTTTCACTTGGAGAATTTCCTGCTCTCTACGCTGCCGGCGTTTTGAGCTTTGAAGATGTAATCAAAGTAGTTCGCGAACGCGGACTTATCATGCAGAAAACCTGCGAAAATATTGCAAAAGCAAACGAAGGTCACAATCCTGGAATGACAGCCGTTCTTGGTCTTCCACCAGAGAAGGTTGAAGAACTGGCTTCCGGAATCAAGGACGCTTATGCTGCAAACCTTAACAGCCCGGTTCAGACTGTAGTAAGCGGAACCGCTGATGCCCTTGAAGCAATCGAAGCAAAGGCAAAGGAAGCCGGTGCCCGCCGCGCAGTACGCCTTTCAGTTGCAGGACCTTTCCACAGCCCTCTTATGCAGGAAGCTGCCGACAATTTCGAAAAAGCAATTGCGGGAGTTACTTTCAACAATCCGAACAAAACACTTTTCAGTAACGTAACTGGAAAAGAAGCCGTAAACGGCGAAGAAATCAAGAAAAACGCAGTTCTTCACCTTACAAACCCTGTTCGCTGGACAGACGAAGAAAAGGTTTTGAACGACCTCATCAAATCCAGCGGTGACGAATGGGTTTTGATTGAACCAGGCGTAGGAACCGTTCTTACAGGTCTCTGGGCAAAATCAGGATACGCTGAAACCGCAGGCTGCACAGCTGTAAACTCTGCTGATTCTATCAACGAAATATAGCGGGTTTTAGGGCGCCGCCCTAGGAGAGGGGGCACAGTCAGGCATAGCCTGCCTGGACGCATTTTGGTGGAGAATCCTAAATCGACCTGCTGTTGCAGCTCGATTTTTAACGGATTTCCGATAAGAGCGGGGGGAGACTTCCCCCTCCTAAAATATAAATAAGGAAAATAAAATGGAAAAACGACGAGTTGTAATTACTGGAATGGGAGCTATCACTCCTCTTGGAAATACTGTTGAAGAAACTTGGGCAGGTATCAAAGCTGGAAAAAGCGGTATCGGACCAATCACTCAGTTTGATGCTTCAATCAATAAAGTTCACTATGCTGCAGAAGTAAAAAACTTCGACCCAGCAAACTATATGGATTCTAAGGACGCTAGAAAAATGGCTCGCTTCACACAGTTCGGTGTAGCCGCTGCAAAAATGGCGCTCGAAGATTCAGGTCTTATGGGAAAACAGGACATCCTCGACGAAACAGGAATCGTTCTTGGCGTTGGAATCGGCGGTCTTGAAGAAACAGAAGCTGACGTTCTTGGCATGGCAAAAATGGGCGGCGTAAAAACTAACCCTATGGCTATCCCGAAGCTTATTCCAAACGAAGTAGGCGGAAACATCGCAATCAACTTTGGAGTTCACGGCCCTGTTCAGTCAATTGCAACTGCATGTTCTTCAGGAACAGACGCTCTTGGTGTTGCATTTGACATGGTTAGAAGCGGCCGCCTTGACACCTGCTTGAGCGGTGGTGCAGAAAGCACAATCTGTCAGTTCGGTATCGTTTCATTTGAAGTTCTTCACGCCCTTTCAACAGGCTTTGACGACGATCCTACAAGAGCCAGCCGTCCATTCGACAAAAACAGAAACGGATTTGTAATGGGCGAGGGAAGTGCAATCCTTGTGCTTGAAGAGTACGAGCACGCAAAGGCCCGTGGTGCAAAAATCTATGCAGAAATTGCAGGATACGGTGCAAGCTGCGACGGATACCACCTTACAGCTCCAAATCCGGACGGAATCTGCGGTTCAAAATGTATGACCCGCGCCCTCAAGGATGCCGGAATGGATCCAAGTGAAATCCAGTACTACAACGCTCACGGAACTTCTACAATGAAGAACGATTCCAGCGAAACAAACATGATAAAAATCGCTTTCGGCGAAGAAAATGCCCGCAAGCTCAAGATTTCTTCTACAAAATCAATGCACGGACACTGCCTTGGTGCAACCGGCGCTGTAGAAGCAATGATTTGTGTTAAGGCAATCAACGACAGCTTCGTTCCATGCACAAAGAACCTGGACGAGCCTGATGTAGAAGGCGGCTGTGACCTTGACTACGTACCAAACAAAGGAATCGACATGAACATCGACGCCGCAATGAGCGCAACTTTTGGCTTCGGCGGCCACAACGGTGCGATTATTATCAAAAAGGTAAAGTAGTATAGGGAGGGGAAAGCCTTCCCCTCGGCTGCACTTCGTTGCAGCCTACCCCTTCTAGCGGGGGTGTGAGAGTCTGCTGGCAGACTCTGTTGTATAGCAAAGCGTTAAAAAAATTGCGTTAGCAATTTTTAGCTTTACTACTTTTCCCCCGCAACGCCCCCCCCCTATTATTCATTTCAAGGAGTCTAAAATGCCTTTAACAACTGATATTAAATCTTTACTTCCACACCGCGAACCTTTCCTTTTCGTAGATGCAATTATCTCTGCCGACGAAAAAGGCTGCGTTTGCGAGCATACATTCACTGAAAACGAATTCTTCTTCAAGGGACACTTTCCTGAGTACCCTGTAGTTCCAGGCGTAATCCTTTGCGAAACCATGGCTCAGGCCGGTGGAGCAGCCCTCCGCTACCTGAACATCGTTCCTGCCGACGGACTTTTCTTCTTTGCCACACTGGACAAAGTAAAGTTCCGAAACCAGGTTCGCCCGGGCGATAAAGTCCGCATGGAAATCGAGTTCCTCCGCAACAGCCCAAAAATGATTAAGCAGGCCGGAAAAGCCTACGTAGGCGACACCTTGTGCGCCGAAGCTGAGTGGATGTGCCTCGTTGGTTCAGCAAATCAATAATTAATCATAATTTCATAATAATAAGAAATTCATAAAAATTGACTACCGGTCGCATACCCGTGGGTCAAAACCGCGCGCTAGCGCGCTATATGCAGTTTGTGGCAGTGTAACTATTAAATGCCGCTTCGCGGCAGCCACAAACTGAATATTTTTGCCCACGTTTCTGCTCCCTCCCGTCAATTTTTATTATGTTTCGTACACCATGGAAATCATGCTTAATTAAGAATTGCTAGCTGAAATCTGTGGGGGGGACTTCCTTACAAACACTTTCTTTACATACCAAATCCCGTTTTCACATTCCGGTTTGCTTTCTGACTCCAGAATGAAATCTTCTTCCGGTATTTTCGGGAAAAAGGCGTCTGCATTTTCAACCGCAAATTCCACTTCAGTAAGATAGATTTTTTCTGCAAGGCTCAGCGCTTCCCTGTAGAGCCTTTCTCCGCCGATTATGAAAATGCTTTTGTAGCCCCGGCTTTCCGCTTCTTCGATACCTTCTTTCAGGCTTTGTTTTGTAATGACTTCCGGATTTTCGATTTTAGTTGTTTTTGAAAGGACGATGTTCAACCGTTCGGGAAGGGGGCGGCCAATGCTTTCGTAGGTAAGCCGGCCCATGATAAGTGCTGAGTTTAATGTAACTGATTTAAAATAAAAACGTTCCCCGGGTAAGTCCCAGGGAATCCTTGAGTTTTTACCGATTGCGCCTTCATTTCTGGAGGCGGAAACAATAATTGAAATCACTTTATACTTCGACTGTAACCAGTTTTCCCTGGGCAACCTTCTTTGCATAAACGCTTGAAACGCTGCGGTAAGGATTTCTGAAGCTGTCAATCTGCTGCCTTAAGTTTACAAGGTGAGATCGCAGGAGTTCCCGGTTCTTTTCGTTCTGTTCAAGAACCTTGTTCTGAAGACGGTTCAAATCGTTCTGGATGCTTTCAACAGATTTTCTGTCGCTTTCCCGAATTCCGGAATTTGACGAAGCATACATTTCTGCCATCGGAACGATTACCTTCTGAAGGCTTGAAATTCCCTTTACAATCTGCTGTTCAAGTTCTGCGTGAGCGGCAAGTGCTTCGGTGTTATCTGTTTCAATGCAGTCTTCCTGCTTTTCAAGAACAGTAAGATATTCCTGAAATTTCTGTCTCTGTGCTTCAAGCAGTGTCCTGAATCTTCTTAAGATTGCAACGCGTTCGTTCAATTCTGCTTCTGTAATATTTTCCATAACTATACTTCCTTAAATTATACGGGTTATCCCTGAATGTTCAATGCGTTCTGAACCGGAACTGCGGTCTGAACCGGTGTGCTCTGAGAAGCTGTTCTCCAGGCGGAAAGCAGTTCGTTCAGCATATTCATTACAAATGTAATTTTCTCACGGTTGTGGTTGATGGAGGCGTCCATAAGCTCGCTGTTAAAGTACATATAGAGCGACATCAGGTTTTTTGAAATGTCACCGCCCTTGTCCATGTCCAGTGAAACTTCAAGTTCTGTAATTATTGCCTGAGTTTTCTGAATGAATCCTGAAAATTTTTCAATATCCGGCGCTTTAATCTTATTTTCTGTATCAAAAAGAGAAAGAGCGCTTCTCAAATTTTTTACAGCGGCTTCGTACAAAAGAACCACAAGATGTCCCTGACTTGCAGTTTTTACGTTTGTTTTCTGATAGGCAGAATAAGCGTTTGTGTAACCCATATGACCCCTCCTATGAGTAAATCGTTAGATATTGGTCTCTTTAAGAACCTGCCGGATTTCATAGGGTCCGCAAAGCTTTCGAACCTTCTGAAAAACGACAGGTTTTTTAGAGATACCCACTTTACTATCGGTTTTCTGTTTAAGAACTTTACAAAAAAAAGCAGAAAAAAGTATAAAATTATCGACAAATCTCTTTTTTATTCGTATATTTAATTATTATGAGTGATGAAAACGACAAGCCTAAAAACGAAGATACTGATGAATCAGGTAACAAAGATCCCTATGATTTTTTCAAGCTTGTAGCACCTGATTCAGAGGAAGAAGATAAAAAAAAGAAAAACGGCGGAAAGAAAAAGTTTCCTTTCTGGACAATAATGCTTCTGATTTTTGCAGGTCTTGCAATAGCAGATTTCTTCTTTATTGGTAAAAATGATAATTTAATCAATTTCTCCGATTTCAAGGGAAAAATCGAAAGCGGTCAGATTGTTCGTGTAGATCTTGGTGACACCTATTTTTACGGTTACGGCCCGGAAGAACTGACTCTTTCTGAAGCGCCTCAAAAGGGAAAGACTCTTTTTAATGTGGTTTCCCCTTCTGCTTCAAGAGTTTATAAAACCGTGGGCGTTTTGATGCCAAGCTTTATAGAGCTTCTTGATGAAAAAGGCGTAGAATATAAATTTGTTGCAAAATCCAACAATTATCTTATTCAGCTTCTTTTAAACCTTTTAATTCCTTTTGGAATTATTTTCCTGATGTATTTCCTGATTTTCAAAAAGCTTGGTAACGGTGCCGGCGGAATGGGAAGTATCTTTGGTGCCGGCGGCGGAAGAACAAAGGCAGTTGAAGAAGGAAAGGTTAAAACCCGATTCCAGGATGTTGCCGGTGTTGATGAAGCCAAGGAAGAACTTGTCGAAGTTGTAGATTTCTTAAAATCTCCAAAAAAATATACGGATATCGGTGGAAAAATCCCGAAGGGTGTTCTTCTGGTTGGTCCTCCGGGAACAGGTAAGACTCTTCTGGCCCGAGCAGTTGCAGGTGAAGCCGGAGTTCCTTTCTTCAGAATCAGCGGTTCCGACTTCGTAGAGATGTTCGTTGGTGTAGGAGCAAGCCGCGTTCGTGATTTGTTCCGTCAGGCCCGTGAAAAAGCTCCGTGTATCATCTTCATTGATGAGCTTGATGCCATTGGAAAAAGCCGTGTAAATAATCTCGGGGGAAACGACGAGCGTGAACAGACTTTAAACCAGCTCCTTGTAGAGATGGACGGTTTTGATAACGAAAAAGGTCTCATCATTCTTGCTGCTACTAACCGCGCAGATATTCTTGATCCGGCGCTTCTTCGTCCTGGTCGCTTTGACCGTCAGGTTCCTGTAGAACGCCCTGATGTAAAGGGAAGGGAAGCCATCTTAAGAATTCACGCAAAGAATGTAAAACTTGATAACGATGTTGATTTCAATTCAATTGCTCACGGAACCAGCGGTTTTGCCGGTGCGGATCTTGCAAACGTTGTAAACGAAGCTGCTCTTCTTGCCGTACGAAACGGGCGCAAGCAGGTTTCCATGCTGGATTTCAATGAAGCAATCGACAAGGTAAGCATTGGTCTTAAAAAGAAGAACCGCCGGGAAAATGAGCGTGAAAGAAAAATCGTTGCATTCCACGAAACAGGTCATGCCCTTGTTGGTGCCTTTACCGAAGGTCACACTCCGGTTCATAAGATTACGGTTATTCCGCGCAGCCACGGAATCGGCGGTTTTACTCAGTACCGGGAAGAGGAGGAAAAATCCCTGCTTACCAGAACTGACCTCATAAACGAAGTTGATGTCAGCCTTGGTGGCCGGGCTGCAGAGGAAATTATTTTCGGTGAAGTTTCCACCGGCGCTTCCAACGATATTTCTCAGGCTACAGATATCTTAAAGCGCATGATTACCGACTACGGTATGAGCGACCGCTTCAGAAATATGACTCTTGGTAAGGGGGTCCGCGGCTATTCCGGCGGAGAACCGGAACTTATCCGTGAATTCAGTGAAGAAACCCAGAAGTATGTGGATGACGAAATCGCCCGCATGATGAACGAACGCTATGAGCATGTTCTTGGAATTCTTAAAGAGCACAAACAGCTCCTTGAATACATCGCAACCCGCCTCATGGAAATTGAAACAATGGAAGGAAAAGAGTTCTACGACATCGTAAAGGGCGAAGCTCATTGCCGCGAGCTTGAAAAAGCCGCCACTGAAGGTGCAGACGCCAGTGCTTCCCCGGATGCAGCCTCTGAAGCCCCGTCTTCCGAAGAGAATTCTTAAGAACCCATAACTTCGAGCTTGAAAGATTGATACAAAATTGGCGGGAGGGTAGCGGCCTGCGGGCAAAAAAACTCTGTTTGTGGCTGCCGCGATAGCGGCATTTAATGAGTTCCTTTGCCACAAATAGCGTTTAGCGCGCTCTTCGCGCGGTTTTGACCCGCAGAACGCGACCGGTAGCCAATTTTGAATTATAATTATAAAACTCGAAGTCATGGTTAATTATCTCCCGCAAATTAAATTTGTGTTCCTGTCACTTGTGTGTTAAAATCCTTTTAAACGAGGGGAAGATTGTTTGAAAGGGAGTTTGCGTGAATCTATGGTAAGCGAAAGAGATGAGCAGTTTCATGACCTGTTAGAAAGATTCG
>CAMHMJ010000028.1 GCA_946186185.1 uncultured Treponema sp.
TTTAGTTGTGCCAGTTTTTTATTTGCATGTCATTTAATGCGCAATTTTCTGCTATATTACTGAAACTATATAGAAGAAAGTTCGTCCTGGGAAACCATGCGGATGCCGTTTTTATCGAGGACGCGCTCGGTTTCTGGAACGTCGGTGCAGCGGATAATCATGTAGGCGCTGTTGGACTTTCGGCCGGTGAAGCCGTACATGTATTCCACGTTGCGGCCGTTGTCTGCAAGGATTTTAAGGATTTTGTTCAGGCTGCCGGATTCGTCCGGGATTTCCATGATGATAACCGGGGTTACCTTTACGATGTAGGCTGAGCGTTCAAGGGCAGCCTGTACCTGTTCTGTATTGTCCACGATAAGGCGGGCAATTCCGAAGTCGCTGGTGTCTGCCAGGTTCATGGCGCGGATGTTGATATTGTGCTCAGCAAGAACATTTGTAAGCTCTGAGAGAGCATTTTTTCTGTTTTCGATAAAAATTGAAATCTGTTTAATAGTCATATTTTCCTCCTGAGAGAAGCAGCTGTGCTGCTTCCTGATTGATTGGAAGCCGTTAAAAAAATTGCGTAAGCAATTTTTAGGCTGTCCTTTTGAGGTCGCTGGCGGCCTGTGTTTTATAGCAAAGCGTTAAGAAAATTGCGAAAGCAATTTTTAGCTTTACCCTTGTGTAATAAATTAATCGTGCAGCTTTCGGGTGTCGATTACGCGCTTTGCCTTTCCTTCCGAGCGCTCGATGGTTTTTGGAGCCACCAGAGTGACTTTTGCCTTAATCTGAAGTACGGAGAGCAGGGCGCTTTCAAGCTGTTTTTCCTGTTTGTTGATTTCCGAGATGACGTCGCTGAACTTTTCTGCGGTCATTTCTACCTTGATTTCGAAGGTGTCGTTGTTGTTTACGCGGCCAACGATAATCTGGTAGTTTGCAGGGTAGCCGTTCTGAAGGAGTACGCCTTCAATCTGGCTAGGGAAGACATTTACGCCGCGGATAATCAGCATGTCGTCGGTGCGGCCCATTGGCTTACTCATTCTGACGAAGGTGCGGCCACAGGCACAAGGTGCGCGGTTTAAAACACCGATATCCTTTGTGCGGAAGCGCATAAGGGGGAAGGCCTGTTTTGTGATTGCGGTGAAGACAAGCTCGCCTTTTTCGCCGTCCGGGAGTCGTTTTCCGGTTTTTGGATCAATTGTTTCTATAATAAAGTGGTCTTCGTTTACATGCATGCCGGCCTGTTCGGCACATTCATAGGCAACTCCCGGTCCCATAACCTCGGTAAGTCCGTAGATGTCGTAGGCTTTGATGCCCAGAGATTTTTCGATGTCCCGGCGCATTTCTTCTGTCCATGGTTCAGCGCCAAAAATTCCTGCCTTAAGATGAATGTCTTTTGGAGAAAGTCCCATTTCGTGAAGTGTTTCTCCCAGATAGGCGGCGTAGCTTGGGGTACAGCAGAGGACTGTGGATTTCATGTCCTGCATGAAGGTGATCTGGCGCTGTGTATTTCCGGCTGAAATCGGAACAACCTGAAGTCCAAGCTTGGTTCCGCCGCCGTGAACGCCGAAGCCCCCGGTGAAGAGGCCGTAGCCGTAGGCGTTTTGCATGATGTCGTTTTCGTCGCAGCCGATGGCAACCAGCTGGCGGGCGCAGCAGTCATTCCAGATTTCAAGGTCGTCCTTGGTGTAGCCTACTACAATCTGTTTTCCGGTGGTTCCGCTGGAAGCGTGGATTCGCACAACCTGACTCATTGGAACGGCGAAAAGTCCGTAGGGGTAGGTTTGACGGAGGTCGTCCTTGCAGGTGAAAGGAATTTTATCCAGGTCATCTAAGCCTTTGATATCATCCGGGGTAACTCCTGCTTCCTGGCATCTTTTTCTGTAGTATTCAACGTTTTCGTAAACGTGGCGGAAGTTCTGTGCAAGGCGCTCTCCCTGAAGTTTTTTAAGTTCATCAAGGGGCATGCATTCCTGTTCTTTCTGATAATATTTAATATTCATATTTTTTTCCTTAAAGTGTTATGTTTTTTGGACTTTTTGCTCTTAAAGGAGGTTTTTAGTAAAAATCCTGGGCTTTAGAAAAACCAGAATTCTGCTATTGCTCCTCTTAAGACTTGTCCGATTTTTAATGATTTATAGGGGGGGTTACCGTGCACTGCCACTGGGGCGCATTGCACAAAAAGAAATGAGATGTTCGCCCTTAGGCGAAGAAGAAATTAAAGGCAAAAAAACGGCTCTTAAGTAAGCCTGTAATTTTTAACATATACTTAATTTTATCACTGTGATGAGGAATTGTAAAGAATTTTTTTTAGTGATGCAATTATAAAAGGAAACCCTGCCACCATTAGAATAAATCGGGGCAGGGTGGATAGAACTGTATTAGAACGAAGGTGTTACTGAAGTTGAGTTCTGGTTGTGGTTACTGCCGGATTCCCAGGTGAGGCCGGAAACTGAGGTTGTAGCACCAAGAGAATAGCTTCCCTTTAGTGCCTTCCATTCAAATGAAGAACCGGTCACAGTTACTGTTGCAGTCCAGACATTTCCGCTGGTCCAGGTACCGCGCACTGCAGTCTGCCAGCTTTTTCCCTCGTTAAAGGAACCTGTGAAATATACTGCGTTTCCGTTTCCCGTGTCGTAGGTTGCAGAAAGCTTTACGGTTTTTGTCTGGGTCTGGGATGAACCGGAGCTGGAGCTTCCCGAACTTCCGCTTGAAATCAGGGTTGCGTCTGCAATTGTGTAGTTATTTCCGGTCTGCCAGGTAAGTCCGCTGGTTGAAGTGGAAACAGATGAGCCCAGGGAATAATCACCTGTCATGTATTTCCATTCAAAGTTTGAACCAGTAACATTTGCGTACCAGCCGCCAACCGATGAGTCGTAAGTTCCGCGGATTGCTGTCTGCCAGCTGTTTCCTTCGTTGAATGCACCTGTAAAGAAAACTGCAGATCCGTAGCCCGGGTCAACTTTTGCAACCAGCTTGTAAGTTGCTGCTGTTGAAGTTGAACTTCCGGAAGAACTTGAGCTTCCAGTCTGCTTCCACACGCCAAAGTTTGTTCCCGAGTATACAGAAGTGTAAGAGCTGTCCGGAGTGTAGTCCTGTCCGCCGATTTTTACGATGATTGTATTTTTGTCTCCCTGAATTTTTGCAACATAAAGATAGGTAGAAGCCTGAAGAACTTCAATCTTTGAATCGTAGCAGATTCCGCATTCTTTACGGATGGAAATAAGGGCATCG
This sequence comes from uncultured Treponema sp., assembly GCA_946186185.1. Taxonomy (GTDB): domain Bacteria; phylum Spirochaetota; class Spirochaetia; order Treponematales; family Treponemataceae; genus Treponema_D. Next base: position 3,214 of record CAMHMJ010000028.1, read on the forward strand.
ATGTGCTGTCTTAAGTTATAGCCTGTTCCGCTTACGCTTTTTCCTGCGATGAACTGGCTTTCGTTTCCGGTAAAGTAGTGCTGCCATGCAACGCAAGGGTAGCCCGGGTGAGTAAGAATGAAGGCGTATGCAGGAGCAATGTCGCTTTCGTCAATAGCCCAGATTCTCTGGGTAGAACCGGTGTCGTGGTTGTCGATGAAGGTTACGGCGTAATCAGGCATGCAGCGGAACATATTGTTTGCATCTGCAAGTCGGCTCATATCCCAGAGGCCTGTGTTGCCCTCATATCCGAAAGCGTAGTTCAGATTTCCCTTGAGTACAAAGTCGAAAACTCGTGATTTCCAGCCGCCGGAAGCAGTGTCATTAACCCAGTTCTGCATCTGATTTGACCAGGACGAGGTGTTGCTGGGATTAAAGCCGTCGGTAGGCCAGTACTCTCCAACGGAGAATTCTGCGTTGGTGGCATAGTCGTATTTTCCAACATAGTAGCCGCTGTAGCCTTTTACAAAGTCGTATCGCCAGCCCACAAAGCCTACATTTTTCATTACGTTGTTCATCCAGGAAATAATTCCGTTCTGTACATCGTAGTTTGTGTGGTCAAGGTCGCGGCCTGAACCATAACCGTCGCCTGTGTCCGGATTTCCGCGTTTTGAAGAAGCCTGCATTGCGGCAGAATTCCAGAAGCCTTCGTCGTCGGAGCAGATTGAATAGAAATTGTCGTTCCAGGAAGGATTTGTAAAATCTCCCCAGTCCGTTGTTCCGCAGCGGTGGTTGATTACGATATCAGCAATTGCCTTTGCAGGTTTAATATCGCTGATGGCAGTGCGAAGGGCTGATTCAGAGCCGTAAGCGGAATTTAAGTTGTTCAGCTGGGTTGGAAGGTAGCCGTTGATGCTTGCAGAAACGGAAGCCGGCGGAAACCATACGTAGCTGAAGGTGTTTTTGATTTCACTTGCTTTTGAAGAAACTGTGCTGTACCAGTTTGCTGCCGAACTTGAGCTTGACCAGGTAAAGCCCTGAAGCATAACGCCGGTTTTATCAAGACCATTTGCGGTCAGCGTTGAGCGTGAAGTGTGGGCAATTTCCGGAAGTTCTGACTGAGATGCAGCGCCATTTTTTTCACTGTAATTTGAATCTACTGTACAGGATGCAAGTCCTGCAAGAACCGTAGCTGAAAAGGCAATCCGTAATGCCCGTGACCATAACTTTTTTGATAACATTTTATCATACCTCCTGTGAAAGACGGCTATGCCGTTTTCTGGTGAATCGGAAGCCCTTAAGAAAATTGCGGAAGCAATTTTCAGGCTGTCCACGGATAACCAAAAGCCAATTGTGCAAAGATTCCCATTCTTTTTTTTTTGACTTTTGGGTAAAATTTTGTGTTCCGCGAGATGAAAAAGTGTTACACTGATGATGAGATTGTAAGGTATAGCGCTAAACCCGTTTAAATAGTATCACGACTTTTCAGTCTGTCAAGTTTTTTTTTGATTTTTTAATCTTCGTAATCCTGTTGGGACCGTTTTTCCCAGTAATCGGCTTTTTCCGGGCTGTAAATCGGGGAGGCAGGATTTTCATATGCGTATAAATCTGAAAGCCACTTCATTGTAAAAGAGATGGCGCTTCCGGAAAGGTCGCAGCTTTCCCTGTGGTTTTCAAAAATATCGATGACTTTAAGTCCCATTTCTTCGGCTTTAAGGTAGTCCTGGGCTGTCGGCTGAACCTTTGCCTCTTTTGGTGTTCGGGTGATAAAAATCCAGAGATGATTAAAGAGGGTATCCAGTGCATGGGCGCTTCCAAGACTTGCAGCTTTTTCAAAATAGGAAGTGGACTTTTCTTCATTTTCTTTAGCATTGATGTCCATGAGGTCGGTTTTTGATTCATCAAAATAGTTGTAGACGCCGGTGCAGTACAGAAAGCCCAGGTTTTTGAGGGCATCAACATCGTTTTCTGCGGCTCTTTCTTCCAGGAAGGAAAGGCTTTCTTCAAAATCGATTCCGAGCTCTGCTTTTACAGTGGCCAGGAGAAGGAGGGCAGAAAAGGAGTTTTTTTCAGCCGGCTTGTTTGCGGAATCATCAGCTTTTGAAGCGGAATATTCTGCGGCTTCTTTTTCGGCTTCTTCAGTGATTTTTTGAAGATAAGAAGCTTCGTCTTTCCAGTATTTCTGGTCTGGATTTCCTTCCAGCTTTGAGATTTCGGCTTTAACGGAATTGATGTAAGCGTTCCATTCGTTTGTGTTGATTTTCATATGGACCTCCGGAAATTGGTTATGGTTATAAGGCGTTTTTGTAGTTGTTTTAAGGCGTCTTACAATATAGTTCAAATTTTAAAAGCGTAAACCATCAGATGCATACAAGGGGAAGGACTCCGTCTGCGCAGTGAAACCAGGGTAAGTATAGCACATTTATTGCAAAAAAAGAAAAAATCCGCAATAATAGGCGCAAAAGGGGAGCTTGGTTCAACCTTGCTGAGAGTAGACTGTTAGTCTTGACCCATAACCTGATTTGGATAATGCCAACGTAGGGAAAATCTATTGCCGTCCGGCACGCATTTTTCAAACAGGCAACTTTTTATAAGAGGCTTGTTATGTTCTCAAAAATCTTTTCTAATGTGCGGGAAAACTGCCCGCTTATTCACAACATTACTAATTATGTAACAGTAAACGATGTTGCAAACATCCTTCTTGCCTGCGGGGGAAGTCCCATCATGAGCGACGATGAAGGTGAAGTTGAAGAAATCACTGCGATTTGCGGCGGTTTGAACATCAACATCGGAACCCTGAACAAAAACACAATTCCGTCCATGTTCCTTGCCGGTGCAAAGGCCAACGAACTTGGTCACAAGGTGCTTCTGGATCCGGTTGGAGCGGGAGCATCTGCTTTGCGTACACAGACCGCAGTAGATTTGCTGAAGAAAGTGAAATTCGATGTAATTCGGGGAAATATTTCTGAAATCAAAACCCTTGCTCTTGGAAGCGGAACTACAAAGGGCGTTGATGCGGATGTAAGCGATGCCGTAACTGAAGAAAACCTTGAAAAATCAGTTCAGTTCGTAAAGAATTTTGCGTCAAAAATGAAGAGCGTTGTTGCGGTTACGGGAGCCATTGACCTTGTCAGTGACGGAGAAAAATGCTTTGTAATTCGTAACGGCCGTCCGGAAATGGGAAAAATCACCGGAACCGGCTGCCAGCTTAGCGGAATGACGGCAGCCTTTATCACTGCAAATCCGGATAACGTGCTTGAAGCCGCTGCAGCTTCCGTTTGTGCCATGGGACTTGCCGGGGAAATTGCCTGGAAAAAAATGAAAAAGGGCGACGGAAACTCTACCTACAGAAACAGAATCATCGATGCAATTTACAATATGAGCGGTAAAGAGCTTGAAAAGGGTGCAAAATATGAAATCAGATAGCCTTGTGCTTTACGCGGTAACTGACCGCCACTGGACGGGAGAGAAACCCCTTTCTGAACAGGTGAAAGAGGCGCTGGAAGGTGGAGCCACAATGCTTCAGATTCGGGAAAAGACCCTTTCTGAAGCGGAGTTTGAAAAGGAAGCCCTGGAACTGCAGAAAATCTGCCGTGATTTTAATGTGCCTTTTATTGTGAACGACAATGTTGCTCTTGCCGCCAGAATTGGTGCGGACGGGGTCCATGTGGGTCAGGACGACATGAATGTGGAAGAAGCCCGCCGCCTTATTGGAAAGGATAAGATTCTGGGAGTGAGCGCCCAGACGGTGGAAGAAGCGGTCCTTGCGGAAAAGCAGGGCGCCGACTACCTTGGAGTAGGGGCGGTTTTTCCTACGGGAAGCAAGTTCGATGCAATTGAGGTTCCCCATGAGACACTGAAGGAAATCTGCCGGGCTGTAAAAATCCCTGTGGTGGCAATCGGCGGAATTACAAAGGATAACCTTGAGGAGCTAAAGGGAAGCGGAATTGCAGGTATTTCTGTAATCAGCGCAATTTTTGCAAAGAAGAACATAAGGGAAGCAACGCAAGACCTGAAAGAGCGGACACTTGAAATGCTTACGAAGCGGGCTTAAATGCGTTAGGGCATGGAGTGGTGGGCGATGAGCCCAGCGACCGCAGGCTGAAAGCCGAGGACGCCGCGCGTAAGCAAGCCACGGAACGCCCGACCGGCGCAATTTGTGAACGGATGTGAACGGATTGTGCCGGGAACGCCCGGATAAAAAAAATGGAGTCGTAATGGAAATCAAAACTGCTGTGTTTGACCTGGACGGAACCCTGCTGGATTCCATGCCTATGTGGCTTACCTGCGGGGAACGGTATATTTCTTCGCTGGGGATGGTGGCGGAACCGGGACTTGGGGAAAAACTTCTTTCCATGAACATGAAGGAGGGGGCTGATTTTCTGCGTGAACGCTATGCCCTGAAGCTGACGGATGAAGAGATTTTTAAGGGAATTGACGGCGTGCTTGAGAAAACCTACGGGGAAGAAATTCTCTTTAAGGAAGGAGCCGGGGAGTTCCTGCAAAAGCTTAAGGCCGGGGGAACCAGAATTGCCCTCTGCACAAATACGGACAGATGCCTGTTTATGCCTGCTTTTAAGAGGCTGGATGCTGAAAAATATTTTGACTTCATTTTTACTGCCGGGGAGCTAGGAATGAGTAAGGCTCAGCCCGGGATTTTCTACAAGGTGTGCGAAACCATGGGAACAAAGCCGGAAGAAACCTGGATGTTTGAGGATGCCCTGTATTCTATCAGAACGGCCTTTCGGGCGGGCTTAAAAACCTGCGGAATCTGGGACGCCTCTGCTGTGGCGGACGAAGCCGAAATCCGGAAGCACAGCACCGTCTACTGCCGAACCTATGCCGAAGCGGAGCGGGCGTTCTTTTAACGGAGTGTACCGCGGGCGTTCTTTTAACGGGACGAACTTGTAAATCTTCTTGAGGGCACCGCCTGAAGATTAAATAGATCTAAAATGCACCGGCGGAGAACAATTCCGCGGAGCAAGAGAGGACATTATGAAAACTGCATTGACAATCGCGGGAAGCGATTCGAGCGGAGGCGCCGGAATTCAAGCTGACATCAAAACCATGACCTGCAATGGCATTTACGCCATGAGTGCAATCACGGCATTGACGGCTCAGAATACAACCGGAGTCACTGCAATCATGGAAGTAGAGCCTGAATTCCTTAAAGAACAGATTAAGGCTGTTGTAACGGATATTTTCCCGGACGCTGTAAAAACGGGAATGGTTTCTTCTTCTTCACTTATCAGAGTAATTTCACAAGCAATCAAGGAATATGGGTTAAAAAATGTGGTAGTTGACCCGGTAATGGTTGCAACAAGCGGGGCAAAGCTTATTACGGATGAAGCAATCGAAACCTTAAAGAAAGAGCTTTTGCCTCTTGCAACTGTAATTACACCCAATATTCCGGAAGCCGAGGTTTTGTGCGGCTTTGAAATAAAGACGGAAAGCGCCATGGAAGAGGCTGCCCGCAAAATCAACGGGGACTTTGGCTGCGCTGTTCTTCTTAAGGGCGGACACAACCTGAACGATGCAAACGATTTTTTATACGACGGACTGGGGGGCGTGTGGTTCAATGGAAAGAAAATCGATAATCCCAATACCCATGGAACCGGCTGTACCCTTTCCAGCGCCATTGCCGCAAATCTTGCAAAAGGGCTTCCTCTAACGGCTGCCGTAAAAAATGCAAAGGACTATATCAGTTCAGCCCTGGAAGCAATGCTGGATTTAGGACAGGGCTCTGGACCTCTTATGCACAACTGGAATATTAAATAGAGTTTCAGGGGACGGCCAATTTTGTGGTGGAAGTTAATGCCACCAGGTATTTATTTTATCAGGAAGAATTATTTATGGAAGAAAATGTAAAAAAAGAAACAGGAAAAGGAACGGGAGTTTTTTCTAACTCCCTTATATGGTTCGGAGCGGCGGTTTCCATTGCTGAAATTTTAACGGGAACCTATTTTGCTCCTCTTGGTTTTGCAAAGGGAACTCTTGCAATTCTTATCGGGCACGTAATCGGCTGTGGGCTTTTATTTTTTGCGGGCTACATAGGCGCCCTGTCAAAAAAATCTGCAATGGATTCTACGGCCTTAAGCTTTGGTTCAACTGGAGCAAAGTTTTTTGCCCTTTTGAATGTGATTCAGCTGGTGGGCTGGACGGGCATTATGATTTACGACTGCTCCCTTTCCCTGAACGGTATTTTTGAAAACGGAAAGTGGCTCTGGGCGGTAATTACGGGAATTCTTATTATTTTGTGGATTCTTGCCGGAATTACCAATATCGGGAAGTTCAGCTTTGGAGTAATGCTGGCTCTGTTTGTGCTTACTATTGTGATGTGCCGGGTGATTTTCTTCGGCGGAGACAATGCCGTTGTAGCGGGACTTGCTTCCGGGGCTGTTGGTGCTGGTGACGCACTTGGAGACGCAGCTGGAGAAGCGGCCGGTGCAGTTTCTGAGGCAGTGTCTGAAGCGGCAGAAGTCCTTTCTTTTGGACAGGCAATTGAGCTTGCAGTTGCCATGCCTCTTTCCTGGCTTCCCCTTATAAGCGATTACACAAAAGAAGCGGAAAAGCCTTTTGCTTCCACCTTTGCTTCAAGCCTAACCTACGGCGTGGTTTCCTGCTGGATGTACATAATCGGAATGGGAGCCGCAATTCTTACGGGAGAAGGGGACATCGCAAAAATCATGGTCGCTGCCGGCCTTGGAAAAACGGCTCTGCTGGTAATTCTTTTATCAACTGTTACAACCACTTTCCTGGATGCCTGGAGCTCTGCGGTTTCCTTTAGGACGATTTTTTCTAAGGTTCCTGAAAAGGTTACGGGAATAGCGGTTACTGTCATTGGAACCCTTGCGGCAATGTTCTTCCCGATGGACAACATTACCGGATTTTTGTACCTGATTGGTTCCGTTTTTGCCCCGATGATTGCAATCCTGCTTGCAGATTATTTTGTGCTGAAAACAGATTTTTCTGAGAGCCGCTTTAAGGTTTCTCGGCTGATTGTGTGGGGTCTGGGTTTTGCCGCCTACAGACTGCTTATGAGAACTGACCTTATTACAGGCTGTACAATTCCGGACATGGTGCTGACCTTTGGATTCACACTTCTTGCGGGTGGAATTGAAAACAAGATGATGAAAAAGAAGTAACCTTAATTTCAAGTTTTATATACTCTAATTCAAAATTGGCTAACGGTTGCGCCCTGCGGGTCAAAACCGCGTGCTAGCACGCTAAACGCTGTTTGTGGTAAAGGAACTAATTAATTGCCGCTATCGCGGCAACCACAAACAGAGTTTTTTTGCCCGCATTTCGCTACCCTCCCGCCAATTTTGAAATGTTTTTTCTAAATTGAAGTTAATGTATAAAAAAAAGGACTGATTTCTGAATTTTAGGAATTAGTCTTTTTTTTTTCGTTGTTTCTGTTGACAGTAACAAAAATATACTGTATGTTTCTTTGTATAGAAACAGTTACTATGAATAGTAACGATAAGGTGCTATGGTGCTGCGGGTTTTCGGCGGTTCGGGGGCATCAGAAGTGAGGTAAAAATGGCAGTCAGGACAGATTCAATTTATGTGTGTACTTCAAGTGAGCGTTATACTCCATATTCACTTGCAAGAAAAATCGGAGCAGCGGCAATTCTGGAATCAGCAAGCTTTGCAAAGGGAAGGGAACGCTATTCTTTTTTAATGGCGGAAGAAGCTTTTAAAATTGTTCAGGATGAGGATGGAATCGCGTTTTTAGTGGACGGAGAACGGCGTGCTTTTGACACAACAGGAGTTGAAAGTCTTGATGCCCTTGGCCGTCAGAAAGAAGCGGATATTCTGGATGCTCTTCTGTATGTGGCTTCCCAGAATACCAGTCCTGCAAAAGGTCCTCAGGCAGAGATTCCTTTTCCGGCAAGCGGACTTGGGTATTTGAGCTACGAATTTGCTGCCCGCTGCGATAACATCAAGTTTTTTGAGCAGAAGGATGAATTGAAAATTCCGGAAAGCCTTTTTATTGCCGGACACATTTATATCGTTTTTGATCACTACACAGAGACCATGCACATTTTTGGCCTGAACTATAATGAACACGAAATTGACCTTAAGGCTGCGGTGGACAATCTGATTAAAAGAATGAACGACATGGATTTTTCTTATGTTGAAGAAGGTCCTTCGCATTTTGAATACAGAATGATTACGGATCTGGAGCAGTCTAAGAAGGAATATGTTGAAAAGGTGGAAGCCCTGAAAAAGCACATTGTGGCGGGGGATATTATTCAGGCTGTACCAAGCCGGAGAGTTCAGATTGAATGTGAGGCCAGTGCACTTACGGTTTACGGAAAACTCAGAAAGGTGAATCCGAGCCCATATCTTTTTTACATTGATTTTGGTTACTTTCAGCTTACCGGTGCAAGTCCGGAAAGTCTTGTGCGGGTGCGGGGCGGAAAAGCCAGCATTCATCCTATTGCAGGAACCATTCACCGGGGCGCAAATGACGCGGAAGACGAGGCTTTGAAAAAGGAGCTCAGTTCAAATCCCAAGGAACGGGCTGAACACCTGATGCTTGTAGACCTTGCCAGAAACGATCTGGGCCGGGTATGCAGGGAAGGAAGCGTAACGGTTCCGCAGTTTATGGAATGCGAGCTTTACAGTCATGTAATTCACCTTGTAAGCAATACGGAGGGAATTGTCCGGGAGGGCGTAAAACCGATTCAGGTATTAAGGGCTTCTTTCCCGGCAGGAACCGTAAGCGGCGCTCCGAAAATAAGCGCAATGCAGATTTTAAGCGGCCTTGAAAAAACAAAGCGCCGTTTTTATGCGGGTGCCGTGGGCTACCTTCAGTGTAACGGCGACCTGGATTTCTGCATCACAATCCGGAGCGCCTTAAAGCAGGGAAATGTCTGGAGCCTTCAGGCCGGCGGTGGAATCGTATACGACTCAACTCCGGAGCGGGAATTCACCGAAACCTGCGAAAAACTGGGCGCCCTGGTAGATACTTTGACTAGATAGCGCAAAGTTTGAGTCTGAGAGCCAGTTTTTAAGTAGAAATAAAAAACTAAAAATTTGTGAATTTAGGAAGGAAAAATATGATACTTGTTATAGATAATTACGATAGTTTTACATTTAATGTTGTTCAGGCTCTGCAGTCTGTAACTCAGGAAGAAATTAAGGTCGTTCGAAACGATGAATATAAGGTGGAAGAGCTTGCCGCTATGAAGCCTTCGTACCTGATTGTTTCACCGGGGCCGGGAAATCCTTCTGGTGCCGGCGTGAGTAAAGAAGCAATTCTTTATTTTGCAGGAAAGCTTCCGATTCTTGGAATCTGTCTTGGACACCAGTCCATTGGCGAAGCCTTTGGCGCGTCAATTGTTCAGGCCAAATATATCAAGCACGGGATTGTGGAAGATATCGCCCTGGACGGAAAGGGTATCTTCCGCACCATCGGGAAAACTGCAAAATTTACGCGCTACCACTCCCTGGTAATTGATGAGGCAACTCTCCCTCCAGAATTTGAAGTTACTGCCCGCTCTTCTGACGGCGACATCATGGGAATTCGGCATAAAACCCTTCCGATTGAAGGAATACAGTTCCATCCGGAATCAATTGCCAGCGAAAACTGCCGGGAGCTTTTTAAGGCCTTCTTAAAATACCGCAGGGATAACTTTCCTGTAAGCGCAATCTTGAATCAGCTTTGCGAGGGGAAAGACCTTTCTGAGGAACAGGCGGAAGAGTTCATGGAATATCTTACTGACGGCGATCTGGATGAAAGACAGACTTCTGCAATCCTGACGGCCATTGCCGTAAAGGGACCTGCCAGCTCGGAATTTGCAGGCTGTGCCCGGGTTCTATGCAGAAAGAAAACGGCCATTCCTCTGGACGGAAGACGACTGGCAGAAATTGTGGGAACCGGCGGCGACGGAAAGGGAAGCTTTAACATCAGTTCCTTAAGTGCAATTACCGCTGCAAGCCTTGGAGTTCCCATGGCAAAACATGGAAACCGGGCTGTTTCTTCAAAATCCGGGGCGGCTGACTTTTACGAAAATCTTGGAATCAAAATCGATAACACGCCGGAAAATACCAGCCGTATGATAAAAGAAACCAATTTCGGCTTTTTAATGGCACCGATTTATCATTCTGCAATGCGTTTTGCAGGCCCGGTTCGAAAGGCGCTGGGAATTAAAACCCTGATGAATGTTCTGGGTCCCCTTTCAAATCCGGCCGGGGCTGCCTACGAGGTTCTTGGGGTGTATGACAAATCCCTTCTGGAGCCAGTTGCCCGGGCTGCAAAATCTCTTGGAACACGACGGGTTCTGGTTATCAACAGTCAGGACGGCTACGACGAAATCAGTCCATGCGCAAAAACGGATGCGATTTTAATAGATGAAAACAACAAAATGACCCGGTTTGTAATTGATCCACAGGCTTTTGGAATCACGGATGTTGATGAAGAGGAACTGAACGGCGGAACCGGAGCGGATAATGCCCGGCTTGCCCTGGATATTCTGAACGGAAAGGGTCGAAAGACAATTAAGGAAGCCGTAAGCCTGAACACCGCAGCCGTTTTGTATATTACGGGAAAGGCAAAGAATCTGAAAACCGGCTATGCAATGGCAAAAAAAGCCCTGGAAGACGGCACTGTTCTTTCAAAAATTGAACAGATTAAGAAAGTCAGCAACAGTCTGGGTGCGTAGCAGATATATGCGCGGAGTGTAAGGTTGTGTGCAGCACACAGTTGTGCGGAGTGCAAGGGAGATGCCATGAGTGTGAACATAGTTCAAGAGATTGTAGAACGAAGAAAAAGTGATATAGAGAAGCGGGGTTTTAATTTCGGCTTTGAGATTCCTGCGGTTCGCTGCCGGCCGGTTGTTCCTTTCATGCAGAAAAAGGGAGCGATTCTTGAAGTAAAGCGGGCAAGTCCAAGTAAGGGTGACATTGCGCCGGACCTGGACAGCGTAAAAACTGCTCTTGAATACCGGAAAAAGGGGGCGGCGGCAATCAGCTGTCTTACGGAAGAAAATTATTTTAAGGGAAGCCTAAAGGAATTAATGGCAATCTGCAGCGCCATTGACGATGTTGCAGTTTTGCGGAAAGATTTTTTAATCGAGGAAGAAGAAATCGAAATCAGTTACCGGTGCGGAGCGGATGCGGTTCTCTTAATCTGCGGAATTTTACCCGGCGAAAAACTTTTGAGCATGACGGCGAAGTGTCAGGAACTGGGAATCCGTGCCCTTGTGGAAGTCCGTACAGAAGAGGATGTACAGAAAGTTCTCGCTGTAAAAAAGCAGTATCCGGAAACCATTGTGTGCGGCGTAAACTCCCGGAATCTAAAGGATTTTTCAATCGATTTACTGGTTCCTGCAATGCTAAAAAAACGGCTCGGGGGAACGGTAATTTTTGAAAGCGGAATTACAACGGCCGAATGTGCTGCTTCCGTGGGAAAAATGGGTTTTGGAGGAATCCTTCTTGGTGAATTTGCCGCCAGAAATCCAGTTAAGGCCGGAAGTTTTGTAAATGCTTTTTTGAAAGCGGAACCTGACCTGTACGGAGAATTTATTCTGAAGCTTGCAGAAAAAATCCGCAGTCACAGGGAGAAAAATCCCCATCGTCCTATGGTAAAAATCTGCGGACTTACCCGCAAAGAGGATGTGGAACTTGCCGTAAAGCTGGGAGCGGACTTTTTGGGATTCATTTTTGCCAGCGAATACGGAAGAAATGTTTTCGGCGAAAAGTTTAATTCGTTAAAAGAAATACTTTCTTCTATTAAAAATGATAATAATGTAATTAAAGTTGCAGTGATTACCCGGCCGGAAAGTTCTGAGGCAAAAGAAGCGGTGGAACTTGTAAAAGCCGGCGTTCTGGACTGCATTCAGGTTCACGGGGTAAGGTACGCTGACATTCCTGAAAATATTTTTGGCGTTCCCCATTACATTGCCATTTCTGGTAAAAATCAAACCGGTTCGGAAAGACTTGAGGAACTGAATGCCCTGGGCTACCCGCGGTATCTTTTGGACTGTAAGGAACATAATTATCCGGTGAAAAGTCCATCTCCTCTCTGGATTGCGGGGGGCATAACGCCGGAAAATGTTTCTTCCCTGATTAAAGAATTCCATCCGGAGCTTGTAGATGTTTCAGGCGGCCTGGAGGATGGTGTCTGTGGGGCAGACGGTAATTTATCCGCCGGAGAAAAATCTGGTTCCGGCTGGAACTTATCTTCCGGGGCACAATCCGGCGTAAACAGTCAGCCGGGAATTAAAAATCATCAGAAAATGAAAGACTTTTTTACAAAAATAAATGAGGCAGAATATGTATAACACATCAGAAAACGGATTTTTCGGTTCCTACGGCGGAAAATACCTTCCGGAAGTTTTACGGGGCGCCGTGGATGAACTTGAAATTGCTTTTAATAAATACATGAAGGACGAGGAATTTTTGTCTGAACTGAAAATCCTTCAGAAAGACTATATCGGCCGGGCAACTCCATTAATGTACGCTCCAAAGGCAACGGAACTCCTGGGGGGCGCGCAGATTTACATCAAACTTGAAGGACTTGCAAATACCGGTGCTCATAAAATCAATAATGCCATCGGACAGGTGCTTCTTGCAAAAAAAATGGGAAAAACCCGTATTATTGCGGAAACTGGAGCAGGTCAGCACGGAGTAGCCACTGCTGCAGCCTGCGCAAAACTTGGAATGGAATGTCATGTCTACATGGGTGAAGTTGATGTCCGCCGTCAGCAGCCAAATGTTGCTTCCATGGAATTGTACGGAGCAACGGTTCATCCTGTAAAAACCGGAAGCCGCACTTTAAAAGATGCGGTAAATGAAGCGATGAGGGACTGGGCGGCAAATTATTCTACAACTCATTACTGTCTGGGTTCGGCTCTGGGACCGGCGCCTTTTCCGGATATCGTAAGAACTTTCCAGTCAATAATCGGACAGGAAATTAAGGAGCAGGCAGAGGAAAAAGGTCTTGTAATTGATTCCCTTGTTGCCTGTGTCGGGGGCGGAAGTAATGCCAGCGGAATGTTTGCGCCTTTTTTTGATGATGAATCAGTTAAACTTTACGGAGCAGAAGCCGGTGGAACGGGTCCTGAATCTGGACACAACGCAAGCCGAATGACAGGAAACGCTGCCCGGGACGGAATTGTCCAGGGGTACAAGAGCCGTTTCCTTCTGGATGAGGACGGGCAGGTGGCTCAGACCAGTTCAATTTCTGCGGGACTTGATTATGCGGGAATCAGTCCTCAGCTTGCAATGCTTGGAATGACCGGACGAATCAAATTTGAAGCGGTTTTAGATGACGAAGCACTGAATGCAGTAAGTTTTTTTGCAAAAAATGAAGGTGTTTTAATGGCTCTTGAAAGCGCTCATGCTGCGGCTCTTGCAATAAAGCTTGCTCCGGCTATTTCAAAAGACAAGGCGCTGATTATAAATATGAGCGGCCGTGGAGATAAAGATGTTTTCATCACTTCACCGGTTTTCCGTCCGGAAGAATGGAAAGAGTTTTTAAAGTCGGAACTGCATCGCCTGGAAACAAATGCAGATGTTCATTCAAAATATTAGGGGAAACTTATGAAAACTAAATTAATGGCACATCTTGTTGCAAATTACCCGGATGAAAAAACTGCTTTTACAGTTGCAGAAAGCCTTGTGAAAGGCGGCGCAGATATTCTAGAAATTCAGCTTCCCTTCAGTGATCCCAATGCGGACGGGCCTGCGATTCAGAATGCCTGCTCCTTTACTTTGGAAAAGGGCTACAAAACTCAGGATGCCCTGAACTTCATTAAAAAAGTTCACGAAGCATTTCCACAGACTACAATTTACATTATGAGCTACGGTTCCCTGGTTTTTACGCCGGGAGTTGAAGAGTTTGCACGAAAAGCCGCTGAATGCGGAGTGAAGGGGCTTATAATTCCCGACCTTCCCTTTGACTGCGACGAGGGGCTTACGGCGGCCTGCAAAAAATACGGAATGGAAAATATTCCGGTGGCTGCCTTTGGAATGAGCGACCAGCGGCTTTCAAAAATGACGAAGTGCGGTTTTGAACACATTTACGCAGCCCTTCGCTCTGGAATTACGGGCACAGAAACATCCATTGAACAGTCTACTCTGGATTTTATCAAAAAGGTGAGCGCCGGCGGAGCAAAAGTTTACGGCGGTTTTGGAATCCAGAACGGTGAGCAGTCAAAAGTTCTTTCTCCTTATGTGGATGCGGTTGTGGCAGGTTCCGTTTTTGTAAGAATTATTACGGAAAGTACCTGCAGCAATTCCTGTGAGGGAGGAAAGGCTGGTACGGAACAGCTTTCAGTTCTTTCTGAAAAAATTATTTCGAAAGCCCGGGAACTGACTCATACTGAACAGACTGTCGGATCTGCCTCCTGAAAATAAGGCGCTGGTGTTACCGCTCTCCGAAAAAAAATGGCAGATATCTAAACTTTTTTGGTTCAATTTTAGAAAAAATTTAGAATAAGGTTCTATACTAAACTCATAAAAAATAATTCAAAAAAGTCATATATATAGAACTGCTAGTTAAACTTCAAAGGGCACTGGAAAGGGTTCGGAGAGCGGTCTCGCGAAAAACGGAGAGTGTTTCGGAAGAGAGTTAATTCGGAGACGAGTCCATTCGGAGAGAGCGGAGAAGAGTTAATCTCGGAGAGAGTCGGAGAGGGCTGGAGAGAGAAAACGCGAGACTGGTAGTTTATAAAAGGGGCTGTCTAATAAGTTTAGTGACTGCGGTCATTGAGCCTGTCGAAATGACCATTTACACTATATCTGGTGGTTTCGAGAACCTCAACCACCGCAAACTTTTCTTTTTGGACAGCCCTTTTTTTTTTACCTAAAAACTGATTCCTTCAAGCAGTTCTTTAAGAGTGAACTTTTTCTCTTTTGTATTTCCGTTTACTTTCCAGTCTTTGTCGCTTCCTGCCTTAGAGTTCTTTGGAAGTCGGATTGTGTAGCTTTCAGAAAGGAATGTCTTGTTTTCTGTTGCAGAGCATTTTAACACCGCTTTTCCGTCCTTTTCAGAAAGAACAATTTCAAGTTCGGAATAATTTCCGTTTTTGTACTGCTCGGTTGTTCCGTCATCGTTGTAGAGAACAAAGCGGCTTTCCCGGCTGCCATTTTCCGCAGTTTTGTCCGCAGTTCCGGCACCCTCGAATGGAATTACAAAAATTCCGCTTTCTGCATCTGTGGAAGCTGTGCCGGCGGCATTTGAAGTTCTGTTTGAATCAGCACCTGCTTCAGCAAAGGGAATAATTGCTCCTTCCTTTACAAAAACCGGAATCCGCTCAATGGTATTTTTTGTTGTTACAACCCGGCCTGTTCCAATATTCACCTTTTCCAGAGTGAAGAAATCGTACCAGTTGCCTTCCGGAAGATAGGTAAGGTGCTCTTTTTCGTTAAAGGCGTCCTTTGTAATCGGGGAAACCAGAATCCAGTCGCCGAACATGAACTGGCTTTCATTAAACTTTGCAGGCGTGTTTTTGTCTTCAAGGAACATGGCACGCATCATCGGCCGGGCACCCGCTTCTTTACCAGACACGGTCATTGTCTGTCTTGCGGTAGAATAGATGTACGGAAGAAGGCGCATTCGGATCTTTATAAATGAGCCTACGATTTTTTCTGCCTGTTCAGAGAAGTTATAAGGTTCCCGGGGTCCTGTTCCGTGGGCACGGTAAACCGGAGTAAAGGCGCCGAACTGCTGCCAGCGGATATAAAGTTCTTCCGGGGATTTTTCCGGAGTGAAGCCCCCGACATCGCTTCCCCAGTACGGAAGTCCTGAAAGACCGGCATTTACACCCCAGGCGATATTTCGTGTAAGGCTTGGCCAGCTGACTGCAACGTCCCCGGACCATACCGAAACATTGAATTTTCCGATTCCGGTGTATCCCGAGCGGGACATGATGAAAAGTCGTCTGTCCGGCTCCAGTTTGTGAAGTCCTTCAAAAAGCGCCTTTGACCAGTAGTAGTTGTAGTAGTTGTGAACGTCCGCTTCGTCGTATTTTCCGTATTTCAGGCCCTTCTGGTTCCAGGCGCCTTCCGGCTCTCCAAGGTCTGTCCAGAAGCCGTCGATTCCGGAGTCCAGCATTTCCTTGTAGCGTTTTCCCATGAAGTCCGGCGCTTTTTTTGCAAATGGATTAAAAAGTCCGCCGTTCTTCGAATCGAAGCACCACCAGTCCCGCCACAGGCACAGCTTTCCCTTGTCGTTCTTGCACAAAAGTCCGCTGTTCTTAAGCTCTTCAAAGTTCTTGCTGTCTGAAGTAAAAAACGGCTCCGTAATGGTGATGAGCTTTATTCCGTCTTCTTCAAGGCGCTCTTCCATCTTTTTGTAGTCCGCAAATTTCGGGCTGGTCCAGAAAATGTCTCCCATTTTTTCAAACCAGTACAGGTCCAGAACAACGGCTGAAAGAGGAATGTCGTGCTTCTTGAAGTCGTCTGCCAGGGCAATTACTTCCTCTGCACTTTCGTAGCCGTATTTTGACTGAATGTAGCCGTATACCCACTTAGGAAGCATGCAGGAAGTGCCCGTTTCTTCATAGAACTTCTGAACACAGTCTCCGGCGCTTTTGTCCTGACGAACATAGCAGTCGATTCTTCTGTATTCCGTGCGGTAGAGCTCTGCGTCCGGGCCGTCCTGAAAGTAGATTTTGTCCCGGGCGTTTGAGTTGTAGTACACGCTGGTGCTTTCGTCAGTAAAATAGTAAGGAATGAACAGAAGCGCGTGGTTTCCATATTTTGATTCATTGTAGATTGTCCAGGACTGGTTTGAAAGATTTACCGCAGTGGGTGCTTCTCCAAATCCGTGGAATTCCTTTGCGGTTTTCCATTCCCGGAGTTCCTTGAGCATTGTTTTTTCAGTTGAAAAGGTGGATTTATACAGGGGCTTTCCGCCGCAAACCAGGGTGTAGCCCTTTTCTTCCGGAATTACCACGAAGTGTTCCCAGGAATAGGAGCCGTCATCATTTTTTACGAATTTTACATCGCTGAGTTCCCGTTTAAGTTCAAATTCTTTAGCCGGGTTCAGACTTTTTTTGGCGGTTGCCACAAAGTGAACGGAACCGTCCTTGCAGCCGTCAAAGGAAAGGGAAATGCCGTCAGAAAATTTGATTTCTGCAGCCCATAAGTAAAGGCACGAAAGCAGTGCCGTTACAAACAATATCTTTTTTTTCATTAGTGGATCTCCTTGGTTTAGCGCTAATTATAAATAATATTTTGATTCTTGTCATTCGCGGCCGGGGACTATTTTTTTTCAGTTGAACTGTGGAACAAAACGAAGTAAAATAGATTCATAAAAAAATACTAAAGTCGGGGCGCTTTTTTGCCGATAAAAAGGTAAGGTGAATTGTACCTGATGGAGAAGAATTATGGATCAGAAAGAATTTTACTCACTTTTAAAGCGCGTTCCTAAAGCAGAAATACACCTTCATATCGAGGCGGTTCCTACAATTAAGACTATCAAGGCTTTGTATCAGAAGCGTTTTGATAAAGAAATGACGGATGAGGATATTACCGCTCTTTTTTCCTATGAGGATTTGAACGGATTCATTCAGGCCTTCTTGAAGATTCAGGATTTGTTCACCTGCGAAGACGATTTTAACTACGTTTTTGATGACCTTGAAGAGTATCTGGTTGAAAATAACATTGTCTATACGGAAGCATTCTTTGCTCCAACTGCATTCCTCAAGAAAGGCTTTGATTACTCAAAGATGACAAAGGTCTTCTCCAAAAAAATTGCAGAAATCAAGAAAAACCGCGGAATCGTTATTAAGCTTCTTCTTGATGTTTCCCGCACCTTCGGCTGCGAAAACGCAATGAAGAACTACAATCTCTTAAAGGAATTCCCTTGCAAGGATATCATCGGAATCGGTCTTGGCGGTGCTGAAGTAAAAGGCCCTGCAGCAGAATACGCTCCGGTTTTTGAACAGGCCATTAAGGACGGTTTCCATGCTGTAGCTCATGCCGGTGAAGATGTGGGCCCTGAATCAATGTGGGATACCATCAACCTTCTTCACGCTGAACGAATCGGTCACGGAATTACCGCATATCAGGACGAAAAGCTTATGGATACCCTCAAGGAAAGTCAGCTTCCTCTTGAGGTTTGCCCTACAAGTAACGTGTTCACAAAGCACTATGTTAAGAGCATTTCCGAGCACCCGATCCGCACTTTCTTTGACCGGGGAATGTATGTAACAGTAAATACCGACGACCCGGTTTTCTTTAAGACAACTTTAATAGAAGAATTCTGGAAGCTTCATTCAGAGGCAAACTTTACGATTGAAGAAATTCAGACCCTTGTAAAGAATGCCTTTAACGCCCTCTTTATTGCAGAAAAAGACAAAAAAGAGTGGTGCAAAAAAGTCGACGAAGCTTTTAAGGCATAGAACGGCTTTGCAGGTCAGATTCCATGACTGAAATCGAAAAATACTACAATAAATTCAACGAAGACCATCGCCTGACAACCCGGCATGGTACCGTTGAATTTTTAACCTCCCTTCATTTTATTCAAAAATATCTGGATGCTCTGGCTGCTGAGAAAAAAACTGCCGGTACAAACTGCTGTGTAGCGGGGGAGCCGGCATCTGCTTCACAAAACTCTGCTGTTCAGAGTGAAAATCAGAGCCCGCTTAAAATCCTTGACATCGGTGCCGGAACCGGCCGCTATTCCATTGAACTGTGCCACCGTGGCTACGACGTGACCGCCGTTGAGCTGGTTCCACGAAATCTAGAGGTTCTTCGCTCAAAGCACGAAAACATCAAAACCTGGAAGGGAAATGCCACCGATCTTCACTTTTTTGAAGACGAAACCTTCGACCTTACCATAATGTTCGGCCCCCTGTACCATCTTCAGACCCGGGAAGAAAAACTCAAGGCCTTCCGGGAAGCCCGCCGTGTTACAAAAAAAGAGGGCTACATTTTTGCTGCCTACATAATGAACGAGTACGCCATGATTCAGTACTGCTTTAAGGAAGGCAAAATCAAGGAGTGCCTGGAGAAGGGCGAAATCACGGAAGATTTTCACTGCATAACCACAAAAAACAGCCTCTACAGCTATCAGCGCCTTTCCGACATCGACGAAATAAACCGGCTTTTAGGACAGACTCCTGTTCTGCGTTTTGCCCAGGACGGCGCTTCCGACTACATGCGCCGTGAACTCAATTCCATGGATGAAGAAACCTTCGACCTCTTCAAAAAATACCACCTTGCCACCTGCACCTGCCCGGAACTTCTGGGCGCCTCAAGTCATGTGGTTGATGTGGTGAAGGTGTAGGGGGAGAGAGTGGAGAATTTATGAAATTAAAGAAAACCTTATTAATTTTTTTTTCAAATATTTATATTAGTTTCGTGTTCAAGAAGTATTGATTATAAAGGGTATGAGCATTATCAAACACTTGATTTTTCGTATTTTGGTTATGACTTAAATATTTTGAAAGCCCCTTTTAAGAAAGACATTTTGTATACGGTAAAAAAAGGTGATAAGATAAAAGTAACAGAATTTAGAGTATATAAAAATGATGACTGTTACATAAAAGTAATTACACCATCAGGGAAGACAGGTTTTATACATTTTGGAAAAAACAATGTTTATAAAAATGATCGAGAAGAATTTAAGCAAATCGATACGATTGAAGTAAATAATAAATCGGTATGGGTTCTCAGTTTTAATAAAACTTTAGGAGTTTACTCTGACTTTCTGTATTCCCTGCCTGATTTCAAATCAGAGAAAATATATGAACTGTCTAAGAGTGATAAAGAAAACTATGCGAAAACCATTGCAATTACAAATGATTTTGAATGGATAAAATTCACTATTTCTGGTGTATCTGGCTGGGTTCCTAAGGATTGCGTGTATGTTGACAGAGGTGGTCTTGCCTACTGGACACCAGCTGTTTCGATTCAGTATGAATTAATAGATAAATATCTTCCTGGTGAACTATAAAAAAGCCTATGGAATGTTTCATGAGTAAATTAAAAATGCGGAGTAAGTTTTTTATTTCACTGTTGTTTTTGCTGACTGTATATGTTTATGGCACTGACGGTTATTATTCAGACCCTTATGACATAACTGATTTGAACATTCCAGAAGATTTTGTTGGAACTTATTTACCTGTGGATTATGAAAAGTCTTTGCTGGAAAGCAAATCGCATCAGGAAGCGTTGAATACGATTAAATCCAATCAAGATGAATATACTGTTCTATTTTTGAAGCAAAGTCATTGTCATTCAGATCAGTGGTATTCAGATGGTTTTAATGTTAAGAAAAACTTAGTTGAAGAATGGACTTTTGTTACACGAGATGAAGATAAGATAGTTATAGATCAAAATGGTTATGAATACCGAAAAATATCAGAGAATTCATACGATTATAAGGCAATTTATGATTATATCCTGAACAATTTACTGGAAGATTATATAAGTAGAGAATTGAAATTAGAAAATCATCATATAGTCATAAAAAATCAATCTTATTGGTTAATTCTTGAATCAAGTTATACCAAAAAATATGTTTCTGCATTTCTTGATGGTCCTGACAGTCGTTTTTTTATAATTCTCTCTGGAAATAACTTAAAACTTGTAAAGGCAAAGCGTAGCGACGATTTTTTTATGCAATTTGATCCAACTGATGAAATAATTTATGAATGTAAGAAAAATTAATTGGTAAGGTGTAAAGTTTCTCAAATCTGTTTTTCCGAAAATACAATAGAATTCTTCTTTCGAAATTATTTGTATTTTTGTTTATTCTGTTATAGAATCAAGATAATAGTTTAAAAGAAAATATTGTGGGGGAAAAATGTCTGATACAACAAACTATAAGTGTCCTGCCTGTACGGGTCCGTTGCATTTTGTGGGGGCTTCGGGGCTTCTTGAATGCGATTTCTGCGGAAGCAAATATCCTGTTGAGCAGATGCAGAACCTTTCTGACAAGGTAAACGACGACGTAAAAAAATCTGAAAATAAAGATGAAAAATCCGGTAACGGTGCGCCGGAAGAGTTTTCCGGGGAAGGCTATAAGGCTCTTACCTGCAGTTCCTGTGGTGCCGAGCTTTTCTGTGACGAAACCACCGTTGCAACCAGCTGTCCGTACTGCGGAAACCCGACCATCATTCCTTCAAAGTTTACGGGTGCCCGGGTTCCGGATTTGATTATTCCGTTCAAAATGGACAAGAAGGCTGCCGTTGAAGCACTTTCAAAGTTCTATCACGGAAAGAAGCTTCTTCCAAAAACCTTTAAAGACCATAACCACATCGAAGAAATCAAGGGTGTTTATGTTCCTTTCTGGCTTTTCTCCGGAAAGAGCAAGTTCGACGGAAAATTCAATACCTATGATGAATCAAGCTACACCAGCGGCGACGAAAAGGTTACCATAAAGAAATATTACGAAGAAAGCCGAACCGGTGAAATCAGCTTTAAGAATATCCCGGTGGACGCTTCCAAAAAAATGGATAACGCCCAGATGGATTCCGTTGAACCTTACGACTATGATGAACTTAAGCCTTATTCTTCTTCATATCTTCCGGGCTTCCTTGCCGAATCCTATGACGATTCCGAAGAGGACTGTCAGGAACGTGCAGAGCTCAGAATCAAGGAAACTGCTTCTGAATCCGCAGAAGATGATATCAGCCGTGACAGCGTAGATGTTTCTTCATTCATCTGTAGAATTTCAGAGAAAGATGTAAAATACGCTTTCCTTCCGGTATGGCTTCTTTCTACTAAGTGGAATGACCAGAACTTCCTTTTTGCCATGAACGGTCAGACAGGAAAGGTTGCAGGCGTTCTTCCAATCGACAAGGTAAAGAAAAACGCAATCAAGATTACCTGGTTCATCGTTTTTGAACTGATTCTGAACGCAGCCTTCTATTTCTTATTCTAGCAGGGGCCTTACACAAGGAGATTTTATGAAAAGTATAAAATATATTTTGAGCGCGATTTCTTTCGCCTTGATTTCAACCTTCGCTTTTTCTCAGTCCATGATTCTGGATTATGCAGGAATCTTAAGCAGCGAACAGAAAAACGAGCTTGAAGCAGTTGCTTCGGCATTTAAAATCAAGAACAATTTTTCGGTATACATTGGAACCGTAAAGAGTCTTTCCGGAAAATATGTAGAAGATGCTTCAGAAGCCTTCTATGAAGAAAATTCCCTTGGTGAAGGGGAGGACCACGAAGGTCTTATGCTTTTTATGAGCATGGAAGACCGTGATTACGATATCATCGCCCGTGGAAGCCGGGGACACTATTCCTTCACCGATTACGGTAAGAACGAGCTTGCAAACTACTTTAAGCCTGCTTTTCGCCAGAACGACTGGTGTTCAGGATTTAAAGCCTTCTATCAGGGTGCTGAAGCATTGCTTGAAAAAGCCGATGCAGGTGAGCCGGTTGATATTTCCAATGGAAAATCTGACCCAAGAAATAAGCCATGGGTTGTGGGTGAAATCGTAATTTTCCTTATCAGCTTGATTATTTCTTCTATTATTGTTGCCGTTCTTGGTGCCGGAATGAAGAATGTAGCAATTGCAACTGACGCAAATACCTATGTTGGAAAAGACGATGTTATCTTTACCAGCCGTGATTCCCGCTTCCTCAGAGAATCAAGAAGCGTTACAAAGATTTCTTCAAGTTCGTCTTCCGGTGGTGGCGGAACCAGCATAAACTCCCGGGGCTACTCTCATTCTTCCGGAAAATTCTAGAGTTTCCGCTGAGTTCTCAGAGTTTACTGAGTTTTCAGACAGGCTGTTTTCAAGCCTTTTGAGCAGTCTGTTTTGAATGGAGTTTTTGAGCTTATGGAATCCCGCGAGAATCCTGTTTTTGGACGAAAAATCTTTTTCCTGAATCCCTCTTTTGCAATACTGCACTCCATCGTTGAGCGTCTGCGTAATGACGAATATGAGGTTTACACAATCGAGGATTATCGCGACGGAAAGCCGATTTTGAGTGAAAACGAGACTGCCATCTGTTACATAAACATTGATTCCCACATGTCGGCAAAAGAATGGTTCAACTATGTAAAATCCTTTCAGCTGGATCTGACATTGAAGGGAATCATGCTGGGGGTGCTTTCCAAAAACATAAAGCCTGCTGATAAGGAACAGTTTATCCTCAAGCTGAACCTTCCTGCGGGTTTTATAAACTTAAACGATTCTCCCACGGTTGTATATTCAAATATTACAAGGATTCTGGATCTAAATGGAGCAAAAGGCCGCCGCAATTATGTCCGCCTTGACTGCTACGGCGTTGAAAATATTTCTGCAAACTGCATGATTCAGAGCCGCCTGATTGATTTTATCCTGGACGACTTGAGTTCCGTGGGGTTTGCGGCCCGCTGTTCAAAGGGCTTTGCTACGATTCTAAAAAAGGGGCTGGGCTACAGCCTTACCCTTCACATTGGTCACAAGGACTATCAGATTCCTGCCATTATCTACGCAGTCAAAGAAAACGAAAACGATAATACCTATGTTTTTATGTTCGCCCCTAATACTTCAGAAATGATTAAAAGCGATATCCGTTCCTTTGTATTCAAGGTTCTTCAGGAAAAAATGAACGAGCTTTTGAGCAAGCAGATAAAAGATCAGACCGACTACACGGAAGAAGTCAAGCTTCCGGAAGACGAAAAAGTGCCGGAAGAGTATTCAGGCTTCCAGGAAACCGGCGAACTGGAATCGGTTTAATCTGGCTTCAGTTTAATCTGAAATGCGGTGATTGTGCCGGGGGCGCTTCGGGCCGATATTCCGGTTTTTATATCCCCTGATATTCGCCATTGTGAATAATTCTGTTTTATGTTATTCTAATCGTCACATCTATTAATAATTCAGCGGCGCACACCCGCGTCGTAACGAGGTTTTTTTATGGCAAACACAAAAGATACACATGCGTGTACATTGGACAAAATCATCAGTCTTTGTAAGAGACGCGGTTTTGTTTATCAGGCTTCAGAAATCTATGGCGGACAGGCAGGTGCCTGGGATTACGGTCCGCTGGGCGTAGATTTTAAGAGAAACATTCAGAACGAATGGTGGCATTACATGACTCAGCTCCACGACGATGTAGTCGGCCTTGATTCTGCAATTTTCCAGCATCATACAACATGGAAGGCTAGTGGCCACGTAGATCACTTTTCAGATCCAATGATTGACTGTCTTGAATGCCAGGCCCGCCATCGTGCAGATAAATTGATTGAAGACTTTGTTGCCGCTAATCCGGACAAGGCTCCTTCAAAACCGGTTGATACAATGAGCCACGAAGAAATGAAGGCTTATATCGACGCTAACATCAACTGTCCTACCTGTGGAAGCAAGGAAAGAAAATATACAGCAGTTCGCGAATTCAACCTTATGTTCAAAACATACCAGGGTCCAATCGCTGACGAAAGCCACCTTATCTACCTTCGACCGGAAACCTGTCAGGGTATTTTTACAGACTTCAAGAACATCGTTCAGTCTAACCGCATGAAGGTTCCTTTCGGTGTTGCTCAGGTTGGTAAATCTTTCCGAAACGAAATCATCTTCAAGAACTTCATTTTCCGCACCTGTGAATTTGAACAGATGGAAATGGAATATTTCTGTAAACCGGGAACAGAGGACGAAGTATTCGACCGCTGGAGAAAGGAACGCTGGGCATTCTACCTCAAGTACGGTATTCCGGAGAAACAGCTCAAGTGGCACCACCACGACAAGCTTGCTCACTACGCTAAGGACGCTTACGATATCACATACAACTTCCCTATCGGATTTGAAGAAATCGAAGGTATCCACAGCCGAACAGACTTCGACTTGAGCCAGCACATGCAGTATTCAAAGAAAGACATGAGCTACATGGATCAGGAAGACGGAAACAAGAAGTACGTTCCTTATGTAGTTGAAACTTCTGCAGGTCTTAACCGCAACTTCTTGATGTTCCTCTGTGAAGCATACGAAGAAGAAAATGTTGCAAAACCAGGCGAACCGGAAGACTACAGAACCGTTCTTCACCTTGATCCTCGTCTTGCACCAATCACAGTTGCAGTTCTTCCATTGATGAAGAAAGACGGACTTGCTGAAAAGGCAAAAGAAATCCAGCACATCCTTAAAGAAGACTTCGTAACTGACTACGATGTAAGCGGAACTGTAGGTAAGCGCTACCGCCGCCAGGACGAAGTTGGTACTCCATTCTGTGTAACTGTTGACTACGACACAATCACAGAAAAGAAGGAAGACGGTTCAGCAAACGAGCTTTTCAACACCGTAACAGTCCGCTACCGCGACAGCATGGAACAGGAACGAGTAAATCTTGACGACCTTGTATTCTTTATCCAGAAAGCAATCAAGAATTACAAACCTGTTGAGAAATAAATATGAGGTTTTGAAGTATGAAATATGATGCTTTGTGGGTTTAATACCTCATGGCTCATTCTTCATACTTCATACTTGAGTTAAATGGAATACGTACGTTTAGGAAAATCCAACCTTATGATTTCTCGCGTGGCCATGGGGGCAACGGCTCTTACACAGGGCGGCGATGAAGCGGCATACGAGCTTGTCCGAAGGGCCTACAATCAGGGAATCAATTTTTTTGACACTTCAAGAAAAACTCCGGATTGCGAGAAGCTTTTAGGCGACGCCATCGGTGACATCAGAAAAAGCGTAATGGTTGCAACAAAAACAACGGGGCAGAGCGGGGCGGAGGTCTTAAGCGATTTTGAGACCAGCCTTAATGTGATGCACACCGATGTTATTGATTTGTACCAGTATGAAACCGACCTGTTTCTGCCGGAAGAGGGCGGAGCCGACGGAATTTATCAGACCTTAAAGAATCTGAAGGAAGCCGGAAAGGTGAGGGCCATCGGGCTTGTTACCCAGGATCTGGATATTGCGGAAAAAGCCATTAATTCCGGCCTTTACGATACGATTCAGTTTCCTTTCAGCATGCTTTCCACCGACGAAACAATTGCTCTTGTTAAGCTTTGTGAAGACAGCGATGTTGGTTTTATTGCCATGCAGCCTTTGTGCGGCGGCGTTGTAGACAACATTCCTCTTGCGGTTGGATTTCTAAAGCAGTTTGAAAACGTAATTCCGCTGTGGGGTGCCCGTACAGAAGAAGAACTGGAACAGATTCTTTATTTTGCGGAGCATCCGCCGGTAATCGACGAAAAGTTCAAGGCTGATGTAGAGCAGCTCAGGATGTTCTTTAATTAAATTAAGTCAAATATCGAATTCTATAAATTCAAATATTTTACTAATTGAATTCACTCAAATCTACAGAAGAGAAGCCGTCCTGGGCTTCTTTTTCTTTTTGTTCCTGTCTTAAATAGTCGTTGCCGGCTGTTTTGGCGGCGAACTGCTGTTTTCGGACTGCTTCGGCGGCTTTTTCCTGTTCTTCAAGCTTTTTGGTTAAATCGTCCTGTTCCTGCTTTGAAAGCGGGCGGATGATTTTATTGGCGCCGTCATCAGTCTGTACGGTTTTAAGGGAGCCGTCTGCATCTCTTTCATTTACAAGCTGAACGATAGGATTCTGCGGTTTGTTTGGCGTAACGTCCGTAACCATTCCGATTTTTCCATTGTTCAGGTAAACGTACTGACCAATCGGGTAGAGGGAAAGACTGTACAGAAGTGCCTTGATGATGTTCGGGTCGTACTGCTTGTTCGGGTTCTGAAGCATTTCAACCATGGCATCATAGGTAGTTCGTTCAGTTTTATAGGTTCGGGGAGCGGTAATTGCTTCAAAGGAACAGGCAACGGAGATAATCTTTCCGTATGGAGAAATTTTTTCGCTGGTAAAGCCCCGGGGGTAGCCCATTCCGTTTTCTTTTTCGTGGTGATCAAGAACGCCCATTACAATTGAGTTAGGGAAGTTCTGTTCCTTCAGAATATTGCAGCTGAAAATCGGGTGCATTGCAATCTGCTTTTTCTCTGCAGCTGCCAGGGCTCTGTCGGTGATGTAAAGCTGCGGCGGCAGGCGGAGCATTCCGATTTCGTGAAGGATTGTGGCAATTCCCAGTTCAACAACCTTTGAAAGGGGCAGGTGAAGCTCAAGCCCGATGGTAATCGCAAGTACGGTGGAGCGCATTGAGTGAATTACAAGGAAGTTCTTGCTTCGAGCCTCTGCAGAAGGAGAAATGCGGAGTACAAAGCGTTTGTTGTCTTTTATGAACATGCAGAGCTTCTGAACTGTGTCCGTCATTTCTGCAAGGTCGATTTTTTTGTGAGTTGAATAATGAGTGTACACGGAGTTGATGTACTTCATATATTCCTGATAGGTTTTCTGAACCGACTGGTAGCGGGTTGATTCTGATGTATCCTGAGCGGCCCTGATTTCTTCCAGGGAATCATTTACTGCCTGTGAAGCCTGAGTAACCTGAGCCGGTTTTCCATCTGCATCGGAGCCGGGAGCGCCATGTTTAGCGGCTTCTTCCTTTTCCTTGTCGGCCGGAGTGATGATTGGTCCTTCATACTCAAAGGTTTTGAACTCCCAGCTTCTAAGTGCCTTGGAAATTTCCTGAGTAATACTTACTCCCGCAGGAATAATTACAAATTTGTCATCAAGAAGCAGGTCGCTCTTAAATGAGATTTCATCTTTCAATTCATCGATAGAAATTGTTGAACTCATGATACAATACTCCGGTTAGATTATCGGCATTAATATAGAAAATCTTGAAGAATTAGGCAAAATACTTTGTTATGAGTGAAAAATTAAAACAAATCAAGCGGAAAAACAGAACTCTTGTTTTTTTTGAAATACTAATATATTTTTATTGTAAAAAGGAGTTTTGTATGGAAAAAACGTCAAAAATTGGAAAGTTTTTAGGTCGGGTTCTGTTGCTCGGGCTCGGAATGTGTTTTATTGCAAGTTGTAAGCCGTCGCCAGAGAAGGTTGCCGAACGAACTGAATTGTTGTTCAAAGCAATAGACTCAAATGATGTTGAAATGGCAAAGCAGTGCATAAAAAAAGGTGCAAACGTAAATTTTGAGCGAGAATGTGGACCGAATTCAAAATTGTATACTCCGCTTATTTATGCAATTCAGAAAGAGAATGAAGAGATTATTGATGTTCTTTTAAAATCAAAAGCTGATGTGAATCACAAAGATCCTTCTTCTAAGTTTAGTCCAGTTGTATGGGCACTCCGCTCTGGAAATGAAAGCAAAAGACACAGCATGATTAAAAAACTTGCTTCCGTAAACGCAGATTTGAATGCCGGTCTTTTTTACGCCGGAATATTTCCAGTTTCTTTGAACGATATGAAGTTTCTTATCGAATTAGGTGCCGACATAAATGCACAGAACGAAGACGGCTGGACTCCAGTTATGGTCGCTGCCAGCACAGGCTATGATGTGAAAGTTCTCCCATTTATTCAGGTCGGCGCGGATTTGAACATAAAAAGCAACGGCGGGGATACTGCTCTTTCTCTTGCACAAGAGTCACACGCCTGGAACAAAGACAGCTTGATTTCTTTGCTCAAATCTTGCGGAGCGAAAGAATAGTTTAATTTCTAAGCAACCATTTCCAGATCGAGATTACTTCGATTTTTACGCCATCGACAGTTAGTTCTTTTTCTTCTTCGTAAGTGATGATTATGAAGCGTTTTGCGCCACTTACGTTTTTTGCGGCTTCAACGAGACTTTTTGTTTCCCTGTCGTTGGAAATGGTTGAGGCGGAGTAAGCCACTTGAATTACTTCGCCAGTTTCTTCAATAAAGAAGTCTGCGTCAAGATTCTTTCCTTTAAGATAATACACATTGTCTTTGTGTTTGTTCCAAAGGTTTATGGCTACCAGATTTTCAAGCAATCTTGGCTCTTCTTTGTTCAGAAACAGATTTAGCAAACCGTTGTCGTTGAAGTAATATTTTGGAGTGCTTTCTTTATCGACGAATTTGGAAAAATAATTTCTGACTGCGAAAATAAGGAAAGACTGCTGTGCATATCCGATGTAATCGATTACGACATCCTTGCTTATTGTCACTCCGATTGCCTTCAGAATGTTATGCAATTTTGAGTAGGAAACTTCGTCTTTCACGGATTCGGCTATTTTTTTCATCAAAATGCGTAGGCCGTTGCTATTTCTGATTCCGTTACGTGCCGCAATGTCGCCCAAAAGGATTTTCTGATAGATGCTTGAAACATATTCGCGTTTGTCTTTGTATTTGAGATTCTCTGGAAATCCGCCAAAATAAAAATATGTTTCAAGTTCGCGTTTGATTTTTCCGCTGTCTTTTGTAGCGAGAATTGCTTCTTCTGAAAAATCCACGTTCTTTGCGGTCAGGTATTCCCTAAAATTATATGGAGTGACATATTTTGTAAGGTATCGGCCGCCTAAGCGGTTTTCAATCTCCGCCGAAAGCATTTTTGCATTGCTTCCTGTGATAAAGGCATGTTCGTTTGAATCTGCAAGGCGGCGCGCAAATTTTTCCCAGCCATCGATATTTTGAATTTCATCAAGGAAAAACCAGCCTTTTTTATCGCTCATTTCGGCTTGAACGGAAAGAATGTCGTTAAAGTCGTTCAGCGTAAATTCAGCAAGACGTTCATCTTCAAAATTGATATAGATAATCTGGTTCCAGTCGGTTCCGTTTGCAATCAAGTCCTGAACAATTTTATACAACAAAGTAGACTTACCCGCACGTCGAAGACCGATGACAACATAATTTGCATTTATATCAAAGTCATACTCGCGATTAACAATCTGAAAATTCTTTATTGTTCTATGATGATCATAAATTACTTTTTTCAGTATGTCGTGGTTCATAGGTACTCCTTGTCGAGTATGTTCGACAAAATATTATTACATTGTCGAGTATAGCCGACAATATGGAGTAAGTCAATCTTGTTTTCGTTAGTTGAGAAGCAGTTCTAGTTTCAACTACATCATGTATTTTCTGATCAAGTTGTGAATCTAGCTGTAAAATGTGCATGATGTGTAAGGTGTTCTTTCAAATTTAAGTAATGTGTTTTCATGGAAGCCTCTGTTGAATAGTCAGGTAAAGCACTCAATGCTTTCTTTGTACGTAACTTTTTTATTTTAACACGAATTTTTGTTTTCGAAAAAGGAATTTTTTTCGGTGTGAATTGGTATGAATCTAAGTTATGCTCAAAAATATTCCGCAATGAAAGAAAAATTTTGCATTTTTTACAACCCGTTTTATAATTTAATCGTCTTAATAAGCAAATAAACAAAAAGACCAGCGAGGAGAATTTGAAAATGGAATTAACTGGAAAACTTAAGGAAGACGTAGCAAAATGCGAAACTCGCGAAGATGCTAAAAGTAAAATAGAAGAAGCCGGTATTGTATTGAGCGACGATGAACTTGATGCAGTTGCTGGCGGCGCGTACCGCTGCAAATCGCTAGTACATCCCGACTCAGAAGGACGCCGCCGCAAGTTCTAAGGAGGAAAATTATGGAATTGACAGGAAAACTTAAAGAAGAGGTAGCAAAGTGCGAAACTCGCGAAGAGGCCAAAGACAAGATTAAGGAAGCTGGCGTCATCTTGAACGACGAAGAACTTGATTCAGTTGCCGGCGGCTATCGCAACAGCATGGTAGATCGGCTGGTCAAATCGGGCGGTCTCAATCCTGAATATGATTCCCGCCACTACAGAAACTAAGGGCGGAACATTATGGAATTGACAGGAAAACTTAAAGAAGACGTAGCAAAGTGCGAATCACGCGAAGAAGCCAAAGACAAGATTAAGGACGCTGGAGTCATCTTGAACGACGAAGAGCTTGATTCAGTTGCCGGCGGCATCGCGATTCGCAGACCGCCCCAAAAAACCGACTCAGAAGGACGCCGCCGCAAGTTCTAAGGAGGAACATTATGGAATTGACAGGAAAACTTAAGGAAGACGTAGTAAAGTGCGAAACTCGTGAGGCTGCTAAGAGAAAAATAGAAGAAGCCGGCATTGTATTGAGCGACGATGAACTTGATGCAGTTGCTGGTGGAATAAAGGCTGTTCGCTTTAAGAAACTTGTGGAATCTGGTGATCATGCGAGACCATGGGAATAAATGCTTTTTTACAAAAGAAGGAGTAAAATTATGGAATTGACAGGAAAACTTAAAGAAGATGTTGCTAAGTGCGAAACTCGCGAGGAAGCAAAAGGAAAAATAGAGGAAGCTGGAGTCATCTTGAACGACGATGAACTTGATGCTGTAGCTGGAGGAGGAGGAATTTCTTTTACGGAGTGGCAAAAAAGGAAGGACAGAAAAAAGGATGGACTGGATGGACTATACCCCACCGGCTCATAGTCTGGTTTGGTTTGGTTTTAAAGAACCCGAGTTTCGGAACTTCCGAGATTCGGGTTTTTGTTTTAAAGAGTTGTTGGAATATCCATTTTGCTTGAGTTGCCAGCAGCACTCAGATTTTCCAGAGTGTCCATTTCGAGTGGTTCAGATGTGGCGCCATTTCGTTCAAGGCTTTCCTTGGCAATTTTTTCCAGATTTTGGTTTGGAGAGAATGAATTGAAGTCAAACAAGGCATTTAGTTTTTTTTTGTTGAACCGTATCTTTTTTGCCATAATTCCTCCTTCTCGTGTATATTTAGACGAAGAAAAGTGAAAACGGGGTGCTTAAAATGGCAAAAAATAAAAAAAATTGCAAAAAAATAGTTGGTCATGATATAATTTTAAAATGACAAGCAAAAGTCTTGATTGCGGTAAAATTTGGATTGAATATAAAAATCGCGTAAGTTGCTACATTTTTTCTCATGTTTCTAATAAGGAAGACGCACAGGATTTGCTTTCGTCAGTTTTTACAAAAATCGTACAATCTTCTTCGGATTATCGCGGAGATCCAAATCATATTTCAAGTTTTGTATACAGAATTACGCGAAATCTTATAATCGACTATTATCGTGGGAAAAAAAATCATAACGAATTGCAGGAGACAATCGAAGCTGCGTCGGTGGTGGATGACGATTTTTTTAGGCAGGAAACGCTTGATTATTTGGCAAAATCACTCGCTCTTCTTCCTGAGTTTGAGCGCGATATAATCATTCTTCATTATTACAAAAATCTTTCCCTTCACAAAGTTGCGGATCAAATGCAAATTTCTTATGAAAGGATAAAATTGGCTCATAGAAGGGCGATTAAATTTCTAAAAATGAATTTAAGGATTTTGATTTATAAAAGGAGTTCAAGATAGAATGGCAGAATCTGACGGTTTGTTCAGAAAAAAAGCGATGGAAAAGCTTTCGTCGCCGGAACAATTGGATCAAACAATTACAGTTATAAATTTGCAAGGTTGGATTGGCCTCTGTGCTTTGGGTGCGCTTTTGGCGGCCGTGATTGTTTGGTCGATTTTTGGTTCAATTCCAGAAAAAGTGAATGGAAGCGGTGTTTTGATAAATTCCAGCGGACTTTTGAGCATAACATATTCTTCTGGCGGCGTTGTAAAAGACGTTTTTCTTGAAAATGGAGAAGAAATTTATAAAGGGCAGGTAATTGCACGAATTGAACGACAAGATTTAATGGAGCAGGTTCAAGTTGCGGCTCAAAAATTGGAAAACCTTCAAAATCGCTACGAGACGGATTCTCAGTTTTATCGGGAGAGTGCAGGTCTGACTGATAAAATGCTTGAGAAAAATCAGGCTGACCTTAAATTACAAATCAAAACTTTGGAAACTCAGATAAGAGATGCTCAAATTAAAGAGAAAAAAATGAAAGCCCTTCATGATGAAGGATTGATTGCAGATGCGGTTTATTTTGAGTCGCGTAATTCTCTTTTTAATTTTCAACGACAGAAGCAGGAAACGGAACGCTTGCTTTTAAATGCGGGCGTAGACCGAGTAAAAACCAGCGGAACTTCAAATCAGCAGCTTCTTTCTTTGCAGCAGCAAATCGATGAGGCAAGAATGCAGCTTGAAATTCAGCGGGAAAATTATGAAACTGCAACGAGAGTTGTTTCTTCAGAAAGTGGAACGGTTTACGAAGTTTCAATTTCAAAAGGAACGTATATTTCTCCAGGCTCTACGATTGCGGTAATCGAACCATTTTCTAGCGACGGTTCTACGCTTGTTGCGACGATGTTTTTTGCAGGAAAGGACGGAAAGCGAATTCAATCTGGAATGAAAATTGATGTGAGTCCTTCCACCGTAAAGCAGGAAGAGTACGGTTATATTCAGGGAATCGTAACTTATGTTTCAAAATATCCTGCAACTCCGCAGCATATTCAGGCAATCTTTCAAAACCAGAATTTAGCTCAAACTTTTTCGAGATTTGAGGCGCCGATAGAAGTTACGGTGCGGCTAATTCCTGATACAAAAACTACAACAGGATTCAAATGGTCTTCGTCGAAAGGACCTGATGAAACTTTGGAAACTGGAATTCTTTGTTCTGGTGCGGTTACTGTGTCGGAAAAAAGACCAATTTCTCTTGTAATTCCGCTTATAAAGAAAAAGGCTCTTGGAATAGGGGAATAAAAATGCAATCAAAGAAAGTGCAGAAAAAACTTTTCCCTGTAGACAAGCGTGAAAAAACTCCGACTATTCTTCAGATGGAAGCTGTGGAATGTGGTGCTGCCAGCCTTGCGATGATTTTGGGCTACCACGGAGCTTTTATTCCTCTTGAAAAACTTCGGGTGGAATGTGGAGTTTCGCGCGACGGTTCTAAGGCTTCCAAGATAGTTATGGCAGCGCGCCGTCTTGGACTAAATGCAGACGGCTACAAACGCGATATTGATGGTCTAAAAGATGCTGCTTTTCCTGCGATCATTTTCTGGAATTTTAACCATTTTGTGGTTTTGGAAGGTTTTAAAGGCGGAAAAGCGTATATCAATGACCCGGCAAGCGGAAGGCGCGCTGTTTCCTACGATGAATTTGATACTTCCTACACTGGAGTAATCCTTGAATTTTCCAAAGGCGAAACTTTTCAAAAGCAGGGAAAAAAGTCTTCAATTTTTACGGCACTTCGTCGTCGTGTTCAGGGAATGACTTCAGTTCTTCTCTACGTTATATTGCTCGGACTTTTTCTGGTTGTTCCTGGCTTAATTATTCCAGCTTTCAGCCGATTTTTTGTTGATTCGATTTTGGTTTCAAAACTCAGTGGATTTTTAAAGCCTCTTTTGATTGTAATGGGGCTAACCGCAGTTTTGACGGCATTTTTAACCTGGGTTCAGCAATGGATTTTAATGCGCTTTCACATGAAGCTTGCGCTTTCTTCTTCGGCACAGTTTTTAAATCACGTGTTCAAAATGCCAGTTGATTTTTTTGAGCAGAGAATGCCTGGAGAAATTTGTAACCGACTTCTTTCAAATGACATAGTTGCTTCGCTTATTTCAACAAAACTTACAGGCGCTGTTGTAAATCTTATCTGTATTATTTTTTACGGAATATTGATGTTCCGCTATGATGTTCTTTTGACTCTTCTTTGCGTTGTTATTTTGGCGATAAATTTTCTTGTTTTGTGGCTTTCGTCTGAACATGTAAAACTTGGAACTTTAAAGACGCAAATGGAGGTTGGAAAACTTTATGGCCACACGATGAGCGGAATCAGCATGATTGAAACTCTAAAAGCGTCCGGGCTTGAAAACGATTTTTTTCAGCAATGGTCGGGACAGCAAGCCAAGGTTGTTTTGGAAACGCAAAAAATCTCAAGACTTGCAAACGTTCTCTCACAGCTTCCGCTTTCTCTTTCCCAAATGCTGAATCTTCTGGTTCTTTCTGTGGGCGCTTTGCGTGTTATGCATGGCGATTTGACTATGGGAATGTTAGTGGCCTTTCAAATTTTACAGGCAAGTTTTATGGCTCCTGTTACGAATTTTTTGCAGATGGCAAATGAAATTCAGTCTAGCCAGGCCGATATGACTCGTCTTGATGACGTTATGGATTATCCGATTCAGAAGCGCTACAAGGACGATTTTGAAGAAATCGAAAATTACGAGAGCATTAAAAAACTTGAAGGTTATGTTTCGCTTAAAAATGTCACTTTTGGTTACGACAAACTTTCTCCTCCTCTCATCGAAAACTTAAATCTTGAGTTAAAACCAGGCTCGCGAGTGGCTTTAGTTGGTGGTTCTGGTTCTGGGAAATCTACCATCGGAAAACTGGTAAGCTCACTTTATGAGCCTTGGAGCGGAGAAATTCTTTTTGACGGAAAAAAACTTTCGGAAATTGAAAGAAACGTGTTTGTTTCGTCGCTTGCTGTAGTCGATCAGGATATTTATCTTTTTGAAGGAACAATTCGCGATAATCTTACGATGTGGAATTCTAGTGAGGAAAACGAGGCGGCGTACATTCAGGCGGCAAAAGATGCCTGCATTCACGATGATATTGCGTGCCGTCAGGACGGATATTTAAGCAATGTCGAAGAGGACGGAAAAAACTTTTCGGGCGGTCAAAGGCAGCGTTTGGAAATAGCTCGCGCTTTGGCTGGAAATCCAAGAATTTTGATTTTGGACGAAGCGACAAGCGCTCTTGATCCTATTACAGAACTTGTTGTTGATAAAAATATTCGTCGACGAGGGTGTACTTGTATAATAATTGCCCACCGTCTTAGTACGATTCGCGATTGTGACGAAATTATTGTTCTTGATGATGGCAAAATAGTTCAACGGGGAACGCACGACGAGCTTGTAAAACAGGACGGCTTGTATTGCGACTTGATTAAAACGATGTAGGCGGACTTTTATGACGAAAAATATTTCTGATGAAAAAAGCAAAAAAATCTCCCTGCAAAATAGCGTTCCTTTTGAATTTTCGGAGGAAGAGCTCTTTTATCGAGTTGTACAAGGAAATGCGTATCTTTTTGCGGTGGAACAATTGCCGGATGGGCGGGATAGCGCAAGAACTGAAATTTCAAGTTACGAGGAAGGAGATTTTATACTTTGTCTTCCGCCTCAAAAAAAAGTACGATT
Organism: uncultured Treponema sp.; assembly: GCA_946186185.1. Classification (GTDB taxonomy): domain Bacteria; phylum Spirochaetota; class Spirochaetia; order Treponematales; family Treponemataceae; genus Treponema_D. The sequence continues at coordinate 38,978 of CAMHMJ010000028.1, forward strand.
TATTCTTACAGGAACGCTTGGTGCTCAAATTGAAAAAGTCGATATGTCTTCTTTTGAAGGAAAGGAAGGCGAAGCGGCTCTAAAAAAAGCTCTCGTATCTGCTTCAAGCCTTTTGCTCCGCGGACTTGGTTACAAAGATGATTTTGAAGAAGTTTTAAAAGCAAAAGATAAAGAAAAAGCAATCCGTGAATACGTTCCAAATCTTTCAAAAGAATTGCTGGCTGTACGCATTGCTGATATGTTGGACGAACGGCATGCGGCTGCACAAAGAGCAAGGGCGAACGATGAAGCTTTTTCTACGGCTTTGGAAGATATTGTTGGCGTTGTAAATTCTAAAAAATACGAAGAAGCTAAAAATTTAGCAGAATCTGCAATTGTTCAGGCAGCGCGCCTTGTTGCAAATTACTGCGGCCTTACGATTCAGCTTCTTAAGGGAAAAACTTACGACGGTGAAGACGGGCTTGTTGAACTTGCAAAAGACAGTAATGTTCGGATGCGAGCCGTTACTCTAAAAGGCGATTGGTGGAAAAAGGATAACGGCGCGCTTTTCGTGTATTATGTAGACAATATTGAAAGTGAAGAACCGTCTTATGAACCTGCGGCGCTGATTCCAGAAAAAATAGGTGGATATCTTTGCGTTCGCCCGAAAAGCGGAAAAAGCGAGCAAGTCACGGAGGAAGTTGCTAAGCACATTCTCAGAAGTGGCTTTATGTTCTACAAGTCGTTTTCGGACAAGAAAATTACGGCACGGGAACTTTTTAAGTTTGCATTTTCATCGCACAAAATGTCGCAGGACATGTTTTTGTTTGTAGTGCTTGGGCTTGCGAGCGCCTTGGTGGGACTTTTTATTCCTCTTTTGACTAAAGTTTTCATCGATTCAATTATTCCGCAGGCGGCAAAAAATATGTGTGTTCAGATAACTTCGCTCGTTTTTCTGTGCGTTTTGTCTGCAATGGCATTCGATTTTATAAAATCCCTCGCGCTAACCCGAATGGAAGCTCGTTCTGATTCACTTTTGCAATCCGCGGTAATGGACAGGCTTTTAAAATTACCGACAGGATTTTTTAAGGGGTTTGCGTCGGGCGATTTAGCACTGAAAGTTCTTGAAATTTCTCAAATTCACGAAATTATTTTTTCGGTTGTGATTACAAGCGGAATGACGGTTATGTTCTCTCTTGTTTACTTTTTTCAACTTTTTAATTACAGCAAATATTTGACAAAATGGGGACTTTTATTCTGCTTGATTTCAGTTACCGTAACTTCGATAGTATCTTTTTTCAAATATAAATGGTACAAGGGAATTATCGACGCGAATACGAAAATTTCTGGAAAACTTTTTGAATTTATCAGCGGAGTGAACAAGCTTGTCATGACGGCTTCGGAAAAAAGAGCATACTTAATCTGGGCAAAACTTTTTTCAAAACAATATGAGTTCGAAAAAAAGGCGAATATTTTCAATATTGTTTCCGTAACTTTCACTTCAGTATTCCCGCTTTTGACGACTCTTTGTTTCTACGGAATTTTTATGAGCGCCGTTTCCAATGGAAAAATCGGCGTTCTTTCTACGGGAAGTTTTTTGGCTTTTATGGCTTCGTTTACTGCTTTTCAAAATGCGCTCATTTCTTCAACTGCTGCCATAACAGAATCTATTCAAATTATTCCAATGTTTGAGCAGGCAAAAGTCGTTTTGGACGCAGCTCCTGAAATTCAAGAATCGAAACCTGCAATTTCTACTCTCAAAGGAAATATCGAAATAAATCACGTGAGTTTCCGCTATTCGGAAAATTCTCCGCTTATTTTAAAAGACGTTTCTATGAAAATTGAACCGCACCAATTTGTGGCGATTGTCGGTGGTTCAGGCTCTGGAAAATCCACTTTGTTACGACTTTTGCTTGGTTTTGAAAAACCTGAAACAGGCGGAATATTTTACGACAATCACGACTTAAATTCCGTCGATGTAGGAAGTGTCCGCCGAAATTTAGGCGTAGTTTTACAGAATAGTTCAATTATGCAAGGTTCGATTTTTTCAAATATAGTCGGAAGTTCCGCCCTCTCAATTGATGACGCTTGGGAAGCTGCTGAAATGGCAGGGCTTGCCGACGATATTGAAAGAATGCCGATGGGTATGCACACAATGATTCCTGCGGATGGCGGAGGACTTAGTGGCGGACAAAAACAGCGTCTGATTATTGCGCGTGCGTTGGCGCATAAACCGAATATTTTGATTTTCGACGAGGCGACGAGTGCTTTGGATAACAAGACTCAAAGTCAAGTTAGTAAGAGCCTTGAATCGCTCAATGTTACAAGAATTGTAATTGCGCACCGACTGAGTACAATTATCAATGCGGATAAAATTTATGTTCTGAATAACGGTGTAATTGAAGAAACTGGTACTTACGAAGAACTTATAAAAAATGACGGATTTTTTGCAAAGCTTGCTAAACGGCAGCAATTTTAGGAGACATTTTATGAAAAAATCTATATTGATTTTTGCAGCTTTTTTTTCATCAATAATCACGCTTGCGTCGTGTTCACAGAATGATAACCCAGCACATAGAAGAGAAGCAGCGACCGAAAGACTTTTAAAAAAGCACAAAATAAAAATTGCCATCACAGGACAATGGTCTACAACAAATGGCGAATGGATTTCTAAAGGCGCAGATCTTGCTTTGGAAGAAATCAATGCGGAGGGTGGAGTTTTAGGTGCGCAAGTTAAACTTTTGCGTTTTGACGACAACAACAAGGTTTCCTCTGGCGCTGAAATTGCGGCAAAAATTGTAGATGACGAGCAAATTTGTGCAGTTCTCGGGCATTATTCGTCTTCAGTTTCTTTGTTTAATTCGCCTATTTACCATTACTACGGACTTTTGATGCTCACGCCTTTTTCCACGAATTCAACTTTGACGAAACAAGGACTTCCTTACATTTTGAGAAATATTCCGAACAACGAAGCTTTTGCCAAAAATGCTGTAAATCTTTGCGACCGAAAAGGCTGGAAGCGCGTTATGGCGCTTTACCTGAACAATTCTTACTGCCGCGAATTGATCGACGCTTTTGAGCAAAACTGCGGAACTCGCGCGATAATCGTTCCGGAGCGAATTGGTTACGAGGAAGTCTATAATTTGAGCGATTACACTGAAATTGCAAGTAAATGGAAGACCAAGCAGAGTTTTGACGCAATTTTTATTGCGGGATTTCTTCCGCAGGCGGCGGAAATCGTTTCGCTGTTCCGTTCCGAAGGAATTACACAGCCGATTATCGGAAGCATTGATTTTGAGTCGGACGTTTTCTTTTCAGTTGGAATAAATAAAGACGAGAACAATTTTTACTGCATCTCGAACTATGACGTTGATAACACGAATGCCGCCTTTGTCGATTTTAAGAACAACTTCAAAGAAAAATACGATGTCGAGCCAAACTGGGAGGCTCTTGGAAGTTATGACGCTCTAAAAGTTTTGGTAAAAGCTATCGGGAATGCGGGAAGTGTAAAGGCCAAGGATATAACAGCTGCATTGAAAAAAAAGGAAGTGTGGGACGAGGGTGCAGGACCTTACCATTTTAACGAAACAGGCGAAATTGAAAAAAAACTTCTTGTAAAGAAAGCTGAAGGCGGCGTTTTCAAAACCGTGAATGAATAAAGTGCTGAAAAATACGCGGTTCGTAAAACTTGCGTTAGCGCTGGGAGCCCCGGAGTCGACCGGAAAAGCGGCGAGCGGAAGCGAGCTGCTTTGAGGACGATGAGCGATAGCGAAGGGCGGACATAGCGACCCGAAGGAGCGAGTTTTGACGAGCGAATGAGGGGAACGCCCTGAATCTTTACATGATCTAATTCCGCTAATTGAAAATTCTCGTTTTTTTCTATATAATTAAAGTCCTTTTTGAGTGCCTACCTGCCAGCGAGCAAAGTCCACCGACAAGCGGACACCCATTTTTATTTTTACACGCATATTATTTTTAGAGGTTTTTATGGTTATTTTAACATTGAACTGCGGTTCATCATCTGCAAAGTATCAGGTTTATGACTGGGACAACAAAGAAGTAATGGCTAACGGTGTTGTAGAGCGCATCGGAAGTGAAGGAAGCTGCATTACTCACAAGGCAAAGGGAAAGAAAACAGAAATCGAAAGCCCTTGTCCAACTCACAAAGAAGCAATCGAACTTATCATTAAAGAAATCACTGATCCTGAAGTTGGTGTAATCAAGTCTATGGACGAAATCGGAGCTGTTGGACACCGCGTACTTCATGGCGGCGAAAAGTTCACAAAGTCTGTTCTTATCACTCCAGAAGTTCTGGACGGTTTCCGGGAAGTAATCGACCTTGGACCTCTCCACATGCCTGCTAACATTATGGGTATTGAAGCTGCTCAGAAGGTAATGCCAAACGTTCCTCACTCAGCTATCATGGATACAGCATGGCACCAGACAATGCCGGAAGAAACTTTCCAGTACGCAATTCCACGCGAATGGTACGAGAAGTATGCTGCCCGCCGCTACGGTTTCCACGGAACATCATTCCTTTATACAGCAAAACGCGCTGCAGTTCTCCTTGGAAAAGATCCAAAAGACTGCAACCTTATCATCTGCCACATCGGAAACGGTTCATCTATGTGTGCTGTTAAGAACGGCGTTTGCTACGATACAACAATGGGTATTACTCCTCTCGAAGGTCTTGTAATGGGAACCCGCTCAGGTGATTTGGACCCGGCTCTTCCATTCTATATTATGAGAAAGACTGGAATGAGCGCTGATGAAATGGACAAGGCTCTGAACAAGAAGTGTGGTTGTCTTGGTATTACAGGAAAATATTCAGACCGCCGCGATATCGAAATCGACGCTGCAAAGGGCGATAAGCTCTGCCAGCTTTCTATCGAAATGGAAGCATTGAGAATCAAAAAGTACATCGGTGCTTTCATGGCAGAACTGGGCCACGTAGACGCAATCGTTTGGACTGCAGGTGTTGGAGAGCGCGGACCAATCA
>CAMHMJ010000029.1 GCA_946186185.1 uncultured Treponema sp.
TTGGCTCTCAGCGGGAACCTTGTTTGAAAAACGGCAGTACCGCTTCGCGGTGGCTCTAGAGGAAATAGGTCTTCATCTTTCCCTTTCCTTTGACTTCAACTTCGATGCCTTCGCTGTAGTTGTAGCTGTCTTTTGTCATAAGGTAAGTGGTTTCCGTAACGTGAATCTTCATCGGTTCTCCGGTGCTTTCCATCCGGCTTGCAACGTTTACCGTGTCGCCCCAGACGTCGTAAATCCACTTGGTTTTTCCGATAATTCCCGCAACCAGGTCGCCGGTGTTAATTCCCAGACGAATCTGTACCTGAATCTGGGAGGTTTTATTGAACTCTGCAACATCCTGCATGATTCCCTGAGCATATTTTACCATCTGTTTAGCGCCCTCGGTTCCTTCATCGTCGTCAAAACCGCAGGCTGCCATGTAGGCGTCGCCGATTGTCTTGATTTTTTCGATGCCTTCCCGCTGGGCCCTCAGGTCAAAACGGTCAATCATTCCGTTCAGCATTGCAACTACCTGATCTGCGGAAAGACCGTCACTGATTTTTGTAAAGCCCACGATATCCGTAAACAGAACTGTAACATTCTTGATTTTTTTAGCGATTGGTTTGTCCGGATGCTCCTTCTTTTCTTCGGCAACGTCCTTTGGAAGAATGTTTAAGAGAAGCTTTTCAGTTTTATCCTTCTCAATCATCAGGTCATGAGTGCGCTCTTCAACCTTCTGTTCAAGCTCAATCTGGTACTTCCGCATTTTGTGGATTTTGTTCAAAACCATAAGGGTAATGGTTCCTGCCAGAGTAAAGGCAATCAGAATCCAGAACCAGGCCTGCTGCCAGATGTAAGGTTTTTTAATAATCGTAATAGGTGAGCTTGGGGTGCTCTTTATTCCGTCGCTGTTCTGGGAGCGGACACTGAACTGGTAGGTTCCCGGCCGGAGGTTCGTATATGAAACCATGCGGCTGTTAGTCCAGTCAGAATATTCCCTGTCAAAGCCCGTAAGCCGGTAGCTGAAGGTCATGCTGTCCGAGGAAATAAAGCTCAAGCCCGTGAACTTGATGTTCAGACGCTTTGCTGAAGGCGGAAGCACAATGGTTTCTCCGTGCCAGTCGTGCTTTGCCGTATCGATCATGTATTCCTGAATTTCGATTTTCGGAGCTTCCTTGTTTTTGCCTGAACGAACCGGGTCGTAAATTGAAAAGCCGTCGATGAGGGTAAACCAGATTCGTCCAAGGCTGTCCTTCTGTGAAACTGAGGTTGAGGTAACGCCGCCGGAAATCAGACCGTCCGAGCTTCCGTAGTACTTCATTGAAAGGCGCTGCTTTTTTCCTTCCATGACTTCAAGCATTTCTTCGTAATTTGCAGAGCATACGCCCCGGTTTGTGGTCATCCATACTGTCTGTGTGTAGTCGCAGATCAGCTGGAAAATTCCCCCGGAAACCAGACCGTTAAAGGAATTGAAGGCAAAGAAATTGTCCTTCTCTTCATCGTAGGCTGAAATTCCGGCTCCGGTTCCTATCCAGAGTTTTCCTTCAATGGGGGCAATCTTGAAGATTACGTTTCCCGCAAGACCTTCGTTTGTGGTGTAGTGCTTTACGATTTTTTTGTCTTCAAGAACATAGATTCCGCCGCCGTCCGTTCCTACCCAGATGTGTCCGTTCTTGTCCTCATAAAGACACATGATAAACTCGTTTTCAAAGCCGTCTGCACGGGTGAGGGAGGTGATTTTTCCGGTTTTTGCGTCCACCACGCTTAAGCCCTGGGTGGTTCCGATGTAATAATCCCCGGTTGAAGTTTTTATTGCAACGCGGCACTTGAGTCCTGCAAGACCGTCGTTTACCGTCCAGTTTTTGATCTTGTTGTCGGTGGTAATTTTTATCTGGCTGACTGGTGAATAGAAGGAAACCAGAAGCTCTTTGTCTTTGGTAAATTCAACATGACGGATGCGCTGTCCCTTGCAGAACTCCGTAAGGAAGTTGGTTGTAAACTCGTTGTTCTTGTAACAGTACATTCCGTCGTCTGCACCAAGCCAGGTTACATTTCTGTAGGGGTCTTCGCAGATGGCGTTTACTGCAATTGGCATTGCAATCGTGCGGAATTTTCCCTGACTGAGCTTTTCGATTCCGCCCCGGTTAAATCCGATCCAGATATTTCCTTCCCTGTCCTGAATCAGGTCGTCGATGTAGTCGTCGGCGAGGCCGTTACGCTTGTCGTAGTAGGTGTAAAGCCCGTTGTGCAGCACGGTGAGCCCCGAGTCCATGGCAAACCAGTAGTTTCCGTTGGAATCCTGCATGATTTCGTTAACAACCGTACCTTCCGTGTGGTCGTGGCCCACATCGTAAACCGTTTCTTCCGTGTCCTTGATTCTTACTGCGAAATGAGGTGCAACTCCGAACCAGAGGGCGCCGTTATTTTCCTGCCAGACCTCGTTTACACTGGGATCCTTAAGCTTTGTAATTCCCTTAAAAATTTCCAGATGATGGTTTGAGTACACGAAAAGCTCGTTGGCAATGGCGGTGGTAATCCAGATTCTTCCCGCTGAATCGCAGAAAAGCTTTGAAACCTGAATGGTTTCCTGTCCCAGCTCAGAAAGTCCCTGAGGAGCTACAAATTTCTTTTCCGGTGTCAGGTAGCACAGTCCGCTGGCGGTTCCGAACCAGATATTGCCGTCATGGTCTTCACAGATTGCCCGGATTGAATTGTGGGGAAGACCGTTGTTCACGGTGTACTGAGTAATGCTGCCGTTTGTTTCAAAGCAGCTTACACCTTCGTCGTTGTGTCCAACCCAGATGTTTCCTTCTGAATCTTCAAAAATTGAACGCACGGAGGTGAAATTGTATTTCGGATCAATGGAATTGTTGTAGCAGGTGAATTCTACTCCGTCAAAACGCACAAGACCGTCGTAGGTTCCGATGTAGACGTATCCCTTTTTGTCCTGAACAAGGGCGGTGATTGTCATGCCAGGAAGCCCGTCTGCCGTGGTCCAGTTTTTGCGGACAAAATCGTTTAAGAAGGCCTGATCTACCCGCCCCTTTGCCGCACTCTGACCAAATGCTGTAAATGTAAGGATTGATAAACTCAACAGAAGTGAAATAAGTCGTTTCATAAGGAATATTATAGGCGATAATGGGGAATTTTCAATTGAAAAGTAAAAGTTTTCGGGGGGACTTTGGGGGCGGGCTGTGTTTTTCTGGCGGCGGTGGACAGCGGGATGCGGAATGTGTCTTTAGAAATTCAACTACCGCTTTAATGACTCAGAGCTTTTTCAGTTATATATTTGAAAATGTCCCAAGAGGAAACAGTTTTCATATTTTAAAAGGAGAAGAACTATGAAAAAAATTCTTGTTGTTTTAATGGCCGCTCTTTTGAGCCTGAATGTGTTTGCAGATGACTTTACAAAATCCCTGCATAATATTTCTAAAACTATCAATGCCCTTGATGGAACTAAGGCGACACCTGCTACAGGAACAATTCCGGCTGGAAAGGATATTTTCCCGATTGTCTGGAAATATGCTTACAATGAGCCGACTCTGGAAAAGGGTGTTCTTGCTTTTCAGGCTGAAATCAAGTCAATCGACCTGTATAACAAATCTTACGAAATGGTTCAGCGGGTTTACTATAAATTCGGAATCGGACTTCAGTGTCAGGAATCCTTCTTTACGGTTCAGCAGGAAGATGTAAATGTATCAGTTTTGACCACAAAGATGCACACTTTTGGAGTAGACAGAAACCTGAAGAGAACTAATGAGCCATATGCCAGCCAGCCGAAATCCCTGGTTGTTAATTCCCAGAATATTCTGAATGATATGGTAAAGGACGCAGAAACACTTGAAGAAGCAAAATACAACGAGTGGGCTGACAAGTGTTACACAAATCTTTCCGTTCAGCAGCTGGCAGGAGCAACCGCTGGAAACAAGCTGAAGGCAAAAAAATGGTTTGAAGCACATCCGATTGAAGGAAAGTCAATTCAGAGTGAATTTGCATTTAAAAATCTTGCTGAAAGCGATAAAGAAGGTTATTCCTATAAAATCACCGGAAGCTATATGTCTATGAACGGAGTGGATATATCACTCATTCTTGCGACAATCTATTCCAATGATGATAAATGCATGGATTTTAAGGAAGGTCAGAAAATTTCCGTTTCCGGAAAAATCACAAAAGTTAACTATTCCGGCACCAGCGAATTCAGCACAAAATACGAAATATCTTCGATTGTAATTGAAGAGTAGAAAACAATAAGTCACTCAGGAATTCTGAAGCGGAAGTAAAAATATATTATAATAAAGATACATTTTATTTTATGTATTTTCGGAATTCTTGAGTCTGTCTTTCTTTTCTATATATAATACTATATAATTTCCGCTATGGAAAAAGAGAAACTGCGGGCGGAACGAAACCGGACACTGACACTGAATGAAGAAGAAATTCCGGAACTTGAAAAACGGCTGGTAACGGAAGAACAGCTGGCTTTTTCAGCGGGTGGTGGAGAAGCCCGGGGAGACGCTCCGGGGGCTGCGGGAACTTCCGGCTACCGCGATGATGCGCTTACCATTAATGGAGCCGCTCCGGATTCCGGACTAATCGATAAAACCATAAACGGAGACCTGTTCCACTGCATCAAATATATTCCCGATGAAATTTTCGACCTTATCATAATTGATCCGCCATATAATCTTTCCAAGGATTTTAACGGAAATGTCTTTAAGAGCATGGATGATTCTTCCTACGAGGAATATCTTGAAAGCTGGTTCGGCACGGTTGTAAAAAAACTGAAACCCAGCGGAAGTCTTTATCTCTGCGGAGACTGGAAGTGTACGGCCGCCCTGCAGCGGGTGATGGAAAAGCATCTTACGGTGCTGAACCGTATTACCTGGCAGCGGGAAAAGGGCCGGGGTGCAAAGACAAACTGGAAAAACTCCATGGAGGACATCTGGTTTGGCGTAAAAAATAAAGACGACTACTATTTTGATGTTGAAAGCGTAAAAATGAAGCGCCGGGTGATTGCGCCTTACAAAAAAGACGGAGTTCCAAAGGACTGGGTTGAGGGGAATGACGGAAATTTCCGCCTGACCTATCCTTCAAATTTCTGGGACGATATCAGCATTCCTTTCTGGTCAATGCCGGAAAATACAGACCATCCTACTCAAAAGCCGGAAAAACTCTACGCAAAGCTGATTCTTGCTTCTTCCAGACCCGGAGATTTTATTTTTGATCCGTTTCTGGGAAGCGGAACCACCAGCGTGGTTGCAAAAAAACTTGGACGGCACTGGTGCGGAATTGAACAGAACAAGACCTACTGTCTGTGGGCAGAAAAGCGCCTTGAAATGGCGGAAACGGACACTGAGATTCAGGGGTACAAGAACGGTGTTTTCTGGGAACGAAACACCCTGGCCCAGCAGAAAAAAGAATAATTCAGTTTGAACCTGTTGAGTCCGTTCCCTCAGTGCTTTGAGTCACCTGAATTGCCTGGATTTTATCTGCAAAACTGCTCCATCCGTCGGTTGTCTTGTAGCGCTCCAGACTTGTTTCAGGTACATAGATTACAAGATTTTTCAAGGCGTCCGGGTTGAATTTTGAGTCCTCTACAACCGGGGGAACAAGTGCCGGGCAGACCATTTTCTTTAGTGACGAGCAGTTAGTAAAGGACTTGTCCCGGATTTCTGCCAGGTTTTCTGAAAGTGTGAGCTCCGAAAGGTATGAAAAACCTGCCAGGGAATCGAATTTTATTACGCCGGAAGGGAAAACAATAGTCTGTGTAGAGGTTTTTGTTGCAACATCTTCAAATTTCAGGGCAAGAACCTTTTCTCCCGCAATGGTTTCCGGAATTGTAAGATTTTTCAGAACTACCATAAAGTTCAGGGTAACGCCGATTCTCTTTCCTGAGGAATCTGTGTAGGCCGTTATGGTTGCATTGTTCTTTTTTTCGTTACCGGCAGAGGTTTCTTCGCTTCCCCACTGGCTGTCCATAAAGCTGCAGGAAACGGAAAAAAACGCGGCCAGCAGCAGGGTCAGTAATATAGTCAGCAAAATACAAATTTTCCGCACATGGATTTTTTGTTTTTTCATTGTTGTTGTGCTTCCTTCCGGTACGACATTTTCATAGGAGCTCCCGAATCTTCTGTTTTTCATTTTTCTTCAAACTCCTTTCTAAAAATTATGCGGGAAGGAAAGTGAAACTCCCGCACTCAGGGTATTTTCTATCAGCCAGCTTGAATCTTCCATTGAGGAAGCCGGAATCCAGGGATGGGCTGAAAAGGTATATTCCGCAGTGACTCCAAACTGTTTAGTAATTGCGTACCGGAGCTTTAAGGGAATTGAAAAGCCGTAGGTTCTGACTGTGGTTACAGTTTTTGTATCAACGCCGGCTGCGTCCACTTCTTCTGTAATAACATACCAGGTGTGCTGAAGGCTGATTCCCGTTGTTGCGTAAAGTCCGCTTCCAATATCCCAGGAAACCGTAACTCCCGGGCAGAAAAGCTGTGCAATTACGATATTTGTATTATCCAGTGGAAGTCCAAAATCAAAAGCGATGGAAGAACCCACCCCCAGACGGTTGAACCAGGCTTCCACCATATCAACGCTGATCTTTGCAAGAGGGTAGTTTGCTATACCCGTGAAGTTAAATGCGCCCTGAAAATCTACATTGGTCTGCAGCCGGAATTCATCGTTATATTTTCTTTCAAAGAAGGAAGTTTTCTTTGAGAATTTATCAGAGGAAGGCAGGCTGTTATCCTCCGCCGGAATGACATTTGCATCCGCAGAAGCGCTTTCGGTAGTTTTTTCTTGAGAAAAGAGCGGATTAAAAAGAAGAATAAAAAAGGCGGCGTTTAACAGAATCTTAGGTACTTTCATACTGATTTTGTTAAACTAAACCGCCTGTGGATTATTGTCAAGTACAGTAAAAGAAATAATTGATAAGGATAAATGTACTGGTTACTGCAAAATTGGCTCTCAGCGGGAACCCTGTTTGGAAAACGGCAGTACCGCTTCGCGGTGGCTGAATGTTTTCCAAAACAGGAACCCCGCTTACGCCAATTTTGCAAAACCCGATATTCTACTTATAACTTATTTTTTTAATTCAGCTACATCCTTGATGTATTTTTTTGCATTGGTTTCAGAAAGCTCGGCCTTGTGAGAGGTCTTGTTGGAAACGGCAATGTATTTTGTTTTGTCACCGTCTTTTTCTGAGTAGATGTCAACGGTGGTTTTTCCTTCAGAGCCTGTAATTTCAACAGAAACTTCCTTTGTTTTTGGAAGAACTGTAGAATCTGAAAGCCATGAAGCTGCGTTCAAAGAAATAATCTGTCTGATCCAGGAACTGATTTTTGAAGCATCTGCTTCGTCTTTTTCTGCGCTTCCTGTGAAGCCCCAGGTGATTTCTTCGTCCGGTAGAGCAACCTTTGTTACACCCCAGCTTGTTTTTGGAGTTGTTACTGTTACTTCAGAAATTCCGCCTTCGTTCAAAGTGAAGATTGACTTGCTCTTAAGTGTGTCTTCAGTTTTTGAAAATTCCCGGACAAGGTTTCCGCTTACAAGGTAAACGTCCTTTGAGTTTCCCACTGTAATGTAAGTCTGTGAACCGGTTGAAGAAACTTTTCCGATTTTCATGGCGCGGACTTCGCTTCCTGCCTTGAATGCTTTTACAGAAATTGCTTTTTCATCGTTCAGATCCCAGCGGGCATTGAAGTCGTCGCCGGAAAGTCGACCTACAGTATCCAGAACCTTGATTTCCTTGATGTTGTTTGTAATTGTAGTGATATCGCTCTGGTTTGCCTTAAAATCGTCATTTCCAACATACCAGTCGCTTCCGTCAAGGGAGAGCTTTACTTCGCTTCCGTTATTGTTGATTACGATTTCGTCAAAGCTTCCGTCAAATTTTAAGGTTTTAACAGGATTTCTTCCTGCCAGAATTGCCTGAATCACGCAGACAATTGTCAGAAAAGCGATACATGATAAAAGTACTATTTTTCTTGGTTTCATATATTTTCCGTCCTTTCTATTATATTCTGCCTGCACTAGGCCTTGATTTCACGCTGGTCATCAGGGTTGTAAGTATCGTGAATCTTTCTGCGGCGAAGGCTGCGTTTTCTCCATACGATAAGTCCGCAGAATGCTGAACAGATTGCAAGTCCGATGATACAGAAGTATTCAACGATTGCAGCGTATACCCCGCTTGTGTTACCGATTGTCTGGAAGGAAACGCCCTTTGTACGCATTGTACAGAGGTCAGAATTTCCGTTCATGTAGTCAACGGCGTTTCTGATCATAAGGCTTACAGGTTCGTTTCCTTTTTCGTCGATAAGCTGGTTAGAGGTGATGTAGCTGGTTCCAGTTACAAAAATCTTTCCGCTCTGGCGTGCCTTTGCAATATGAGTTGTGGTAGAAAGGTTTCCTTCTTTTTCTGCATTTTCTTCTTCAGCAGGGTTCTTTTCAAAGGCACTTTCGAATTTACCTTCAAGAAGAACTGCAAGCTCGTGCTTGTTTTCAGTTGACTTGTCATAAGGAGCGCTCATGTTCGGGTTCAGCTGAATGTTGCGGCTTTCCTTCCAGCCCTTTTCAGAGGTTTCTGCAAGAACAGTAAGCTTGATGTCCTTGTTTTCACGGGCACCAGTAAGGTTCAAACCGCCTGCCTGAAGGAAGATTACATAGCCCAGGTTCTTTGTAATCGGGTTTTTCTGATTCAGCTGTTTTCCTGAAAGCTGTGGAGCCCAGTACAAATTGATGTTTCCGTAGCCCTGCTGGCGTGCAACATAACAGTTTTCGTCGAATATATAGTTTGATTCAAGCTTTGCGCCGTATTTTTCAAGGAGAGTGTTCAAACCGCTGTCAATCGGGTCAAAGGTTGCCGGCTGGTAGTAGTTTCCCTGAGTCATGTTGAACGGATCTGCAAAAATCATTACGTTTCCGCCTCTCATTACAAACTGGTCGATTTTGTAAAGCTCTTCCTGAGTAAAGCTGCTCTTTGGACCGTTTATGATGATTGAAGCGAGGTTTACAGGAATTTCTTCTTCCTTGAGGTTAAGCTCTTTAAGCTCGTACATGTCTGAAAGAAGGGTTGAGAAGTTGATGGTTTTTCCCTGTTCGTCGGTGAGGGCTGCTTCTTCGTGACCTGTGATGTATCCGATCTGAGTTGCCTTTGAAAGAAGGTTCTGAAGGCTGTCAGAAATGTTTTCTTCAAGCTCGTCTGCGCCGCTGATCATAAAGCCGAAAAGCGGATGGCGGAAAATGCTTAAAGGAATTATGCGGAAGCTTTCTCCGTGCTCAAGTACAAGACCGAAAACTGCAGGAGAATTTGAGCCGTCTTTGTTTCTGAGGGAAACTGTCTGAAGACCGTATTTTTCTGCAAGAGAGTTGATTTCTTCTTCATCTGTCGGATTTTTCTTGAGATAAGTAAGGCGGTTCAGGTTCTTTTTGTTTACCTCGTTAAAGGCCTTCTGAACGGCGCCGTCTACCTGTGAAAATCCGTTGATGTTAAAGTTTCCAAGGGCATCTGTTGCATAGAGTGTTACAGTGATTGAGTCTGTAAGACCTGCAAGAGTGTCTGTTGTGGAAATAATCTTTGCGATTTTTGTTGTGAGGTTGTATTCAAAGCCTGCTTCGGTGGTAATGGAATCGATTACTTCGATGGAATCTCCGTAGGTTACGGCAACTCCCATCCATACCTGCTTGAAGCCTACTTCGTTGTTCTTTACTTCCTGAATCTGAATCTGGCGGAGACCGTAGCTGGAAGCAACCTTCTGGTTTTCAGGCTTATCCATGTCGTAGATGGTGTAGCTGAAGTTTTTGTTTGCGGCACCCTTGTATTCAATGAGGATGTCTTTTACATAGGTCTGAACCTTGCTGTAGCCGGTTGGAAGGTTGTCCGAAAAGAACACCTTTACGGAGAGCGGTTCAGTGAGTGTGCTTACGGTTCGGCGGCTTGCTTCTGAAAGTGAATAAGATCTCTGGCTTGTAATATCAAGACGAAGGTGCGCATTGTGACCTGCGATGCAGGCAAGAACCAGAACGATGATTAAAAGGGCAAAGTCGCTTTTAGGACCTTTGAGCCAATCTAAGAATTTTTTCATTTTCTTTTAACTCCTTTCCTTCTGCTGTGTAACTACAGTAAGGCAGAAGAAGAAAACTGTAAGGCATACGAAGTATAGAATATCCCGGGTGTCGATGATTCCGTGGGAAATTGAAGTGAAATGCTCGTAAGTTGAAAGAAATTTAAAGAATTCGTCAATGAAGTGAGGAACGCTTTTTGGAATTGAGAACGGCACATAAATGCTCATCAAAACGGCACATGCAGGAAGAGAAATGAAGAGTGAAACAATCTGGTGCTTTGTGATTGATGAAGCGAATACGCCGATTGTTGAAAATAGGGCTGAAAGAAGAATCAGGCCCAGGTAGCCGGCGATAATCTGGTTTAAGTCCAGCTTTCCGCAGAAAGAAATGAGAATCGGGATAAACAGGCTTGGTGCAACAACGATGAGTGATGTTACAAAAGCGGCAAGAGTTTTTCCCAGAACAACATTCATTTCTGTAAGGGGAAGGGTCATAAGGGTTTCCATTGAGCCGGTGCGTTTTTCTTCGCTGAAAAGGCGCATGGTGATAATCGGAATAAAAAGAGTCAAAAGAATTGACTGGAAAAGGAATAAAATACGCAAATCTGCGCTCTTATAAAGGAAGAAGTTGTAACCTAAAAAGAGTCCTTTAAAGAATGCAAGGCTTAAGATGATGATGTTCATGCAGATTACGATGTAGGCAATCGGGCTTGAAAAGTAGGAAGAAAGTTCCCTTTTCATAATTATTGCCGCAATGTTCGGTTTTTTTACATTTTCGTTCATTTTGCATCTCCGTTTGAGTTGTCAGCAGTAAGAATATGGAAGATATCCTCAAGGCTGTTTTTCTGAAGATTGAGTTCGTAAAGGTCGTAGTTCTTTGCAAGAACGGCTTTTGCAATCTGAGGGCGGATTTCAGTTCCGTCTTTGATTGCAATAAGGGCTGTAGAACCAGTTTCTGCCTTTTCAAAGCTGATGCTTTCAATTCCCTCAATTCCGTGAACTGCTTCAGAAAGCTCTGTTTCAGTTGCGTTTGCATTTACGCGGATAATTGCAGAGTTTGCATAGCGGGTTCTGAGCTGGTCTGTCGGACTGTCTGCAACAAGCTTTCCCCCTGAAATAATGATGACGCGGCTGCAGAGAATTTCAACCTCGCCCAAGATATGTGTGGAAATGATAACCGTTCGGGTTTTTCCGATTTCCTTGATGAGGGCCCGGACTTCTTCTACCTGGTTAGGGTCAAGACCGCTGGTCGGTTCGTCAAGGATAAGGATTTCCGGGTCGTTCATAAGTGCGTGGGCAAGACCAACGCGCTGCCGGTAACCACGAGAAAGTTCTGCAATATTTTTGTGCATTACTTCTTCAAGTCCGCATTCCTTGCAAAGAAGCGGAACCTTTGTATCAGCGTCCTGTCCGTGAACGGAAGCGATGTAGCGAAGATAATCGTCTACAATCATGTCTCCGTAAAGAGGTGCGCTTTCCGGCATATAACCGATTTTTGCCTTTGTTGCTACGGGATTTTCCGTTACATCGATGCCGTCAATTTTGATTTGACCGTCTGTTGGTTTCAGGAAGCCCGTAATCATTCTCATTGTTGTTGTTTTTCCGGCTCCGTTTGGACCGAGCAAACCGACGATCTGTCCGGTTGGAATTGAAAAACTAACACCGTCAACCGCTTTGAAGGTACCAAAGTGACGGGAGACGTTAGAAACTTCAATCATGTTGAGTTCTCCTTATTTTTCTATATTATATTTTCTTTTTTTAGGATCCTTGTTCTGCTTAAAGACAATGGCGATATTTCCGATGATGCGGATTAAAGCAGCTCCGGTTTCTTCGCAGATTTTTTCCGAAAGCTCCCGCTTTTCGTCTTTAAATTCATTGAACTTGATTTTAATAAGCTCGTGTGCATCCAGAGATGTGGATACCATTTTGACAACCTGCTCTGTAACGCCGTTTGCTCCGACGATTACAACAGGTTCAAGTGAGTGGGCGCATTTTTCCAATTGGCGCCGAATTTTACCATTAATTTCTTCCATATATTTAATTTAACAATTTTTTTTCAGTTTTTCAATTTAACTTTTAAAAAAATGGAAAAAGAAATGGTTTCAAAAAAAGTGGAATTTTAGAGGGGGAGACTTTCCCCCTCATTATGCTAGCGGACCTTAAAGAAGATTCCCAGGATTGCGACGGTGATTAAGAGCTGCAAAATCATGAACTTCAGGAGTACCTGGGTTGCTGACCAGCCGCGGTTCTTTCTCATGTGGTCGTGGAGCGGGAAGCGGACATTTTCGAAGATTTTGATTTTGAAGAAGCGGAGAAGGGCTACTTTAAGAAGACCCATTCCGCCGTTCAAAAAGATGATTGTGCTGGTTGCAAAGATGAAAAGCGGGTTTCCGCTGATGAGTACCATTGCGCCGATAAAATATCCCAGTGCGCGGCTTCCTGCATCTCCCATCAAAACGCTGGAAGGGTAGGCGTTGTGCCACAGATAACCCATCAGAACGCCGGAAAGTGTAAAGGTCATTAAAGCCCATTTGGCGCCGTCTGCAAGGTGCGGTACCAGAAGGTAATTTGCGATGTCAACATGACCCAGAATGAAGTAGAAGATTGAACCCAGGGTCAGGAGTGCGATTAAGACAAGAGAGCTGCTCAAGCCGTCTACACCGTCGGTACAGTTTGTGGTGTTGATGGAAGCCCAGATAAGAACGATGCTTACCAGCACGAAAACTACCGGGTGTACGTTTACCGGTTTCGAGATGAACGGGAACCAGAAATGTACATGTCCGTCGGCATTGTGGCGTGAAACATAGAAATAAATCAGGAGGGCTGTAAGAACAGCGATTACAAGGTCAAGGAAGCCCTTTAAGTATTCGCCCCAGCTTGTAATGCTTCGGTCATCAAGAAAGCCTGTAAGCATGGTAAGGTATACTAATACAAGAATTCCCCACTGGAGAACGCTCATGGGTACAAAAAGAATGCAGAGAAGTGCGTAAATGGTGATGAAAACTACGCCGGATCCGGTTGGCTTTCCTTTTGCGGCTTCTGCCGTGGCAGTAAGGGTGAACTCCCGGCCACGGTCGTGAGGAAGCTTGTTGTAAAATTTGGGAAGCAGTGCATAGGTTAAAAAGAAACCCGAATAAAGTGCGAGCGCAATTAAAACTGTGTAAGACTGCAAAAGTCGTGCCGGTCCCCAGAAGCCCTGGAGAAGACTGCCAAGATGATAAAGCATAAAATCCTCTTAAAGTTATGTCAGTTCAGTGAAGGCTAAAAAGCCAGATGCCTCATTCCCGTGAACACCATGGAGATGTCGTGGTTGTTGCAGAAGTCTATCAGTTCCTGGTCGCTGGAAGAACCGCCGGTCTGAATGATTGCTTTTATTCCCAGGTCGGCAGCCTTTTGAATCCCTTCGTCAAAAGGAATTGAGGTATCACTAACTAATATTTCGGCACTTGTGTCCCCTGAGGTTAGACCATTTTTTATACATTCTTCGGCGTCTTCAAAGGCAAATCGGATTGAACGCTTTCGGCTTGTCTGCCCGGTGGAAATTCCGATGGTTGCAGAGTCGTTTACCACAAGGGCGGAGTCGGATTTCGCTGCAAGAATTACCATTGTTCCAAAGGCCATTGCATCGGTCTGGGCCTGAGTAGGGCGGCGGTTTGTAACTACCTTCCACTTCTGGAAAAGTGTGTTGTCCGGAGTCTGAACTAAAAGTCCTCCGTCTATGGAAACGCTTTCGTGGAAGCCGCTGAACATTTTTGAAGCTACAATCAGGTGAAGGGAGGTATTTTCCGAAAGAATTTCCCTGGCTTCCTTGGTGAAGTCCGGTGCGATGATTGTAAGAAGATTTGCCTTTGAAAGGGAAACTGCGGCGTCCTGGTCGATTACGGCGCTGCAGGCTAAGGTGGCTCCGTCAAAGGTATCCGGGCTGCAGTTCAGGGTTTTAGCAAAGGACTGGCACACATTTGAACCAAGAGCGGCTCCTACCGGGTTTTCGTTTTTGATTGCAATGGTAAATACGCTTCCCGCCGCAGGTGTAAACTGAGTGGTGTATGGGTAGCCCTGGGAATCCATGCTTTCAACTTCAAAAGGATTTTTGATAATTTTGAAAAACAGGCTCATGATGTTCCAGGCGATAAAGCCGTTTTTGATAATACAGTAGTCCAGCTCTTTTCCCTGAATCTTTTTCATTCCGGAGAGTGCCGAGGTATCCAGATTATGGGTATAGAGGCAGGCATACTGGTGGGGGTTTGTTCCGTGAAGGAGCTTCCGCTGTTTCTGGTACGGAACTACAAAGTAGTTCGGGAATTCAATTCTTTTTTTCTGCATGGAAATTGAAAGGCTGGAAGCCGCATCGCAGGCTGAACAGAGGTTCAGTGCCTTTCCTGCAAGATCAAGCCGGAAGTCCTTTGTAACGGAGTCCGTTTTAAGCTGGATTATTGCTTCAGAATAGTCTTCCGGATTTGTAAGAATAAGCACGCTTTTGTAGTTCTTTGCGGCACAGCGGATTAATGTCTGGTGCTTAAAGTCGATGCAGTTATCGGAGCTGGATTCTTCAAGAAAGTCCGTAAGGGGATGATATCTTGGTTTTACATTTACACATACAAGGCGGATGGCTCCCTTGGTAGAAAAGCTGTCGTGGTAAAAGTCGCTTTCGTTCTGGGTGACCTGCTGCAAAAGCCTGAAGAAGGAATCGTCGGCAGGGGTGTTGCTCAAAAGAGCCTTTTCTTCAGTTATGGGAATGTGCTTTGAATTCAGGTAGGCTGCAGTTTCGCCTGCAGAAACGATTTCCCAGTCATCGCAGATAAGAAATTCCGCAAGAGCCGGAAGCTGTTCCATATTTTCTGTATAAATAATCGCTCGCTTTTTCATGGTTTTATTCTACCAAAAGTGGTATATTTAATACAGAGTTTTTTCTTGAGGAGATTACAATGGCTGAGGATTTTTCGTTTGAAATTACAGAAAAAGTGGCAGTTATTTCTGAAGCGAAGGGCGGCTGGACTCTTGAACTGAATAAGGTTTCCTGGGGCGGACGGCCTGCAAAGTTCGATTTGAGAAGCTGGGCTCCTGACCACCAGAAAATGGGAAAGGGCGTAACCCTTTCAAATGAAGAAGTTAAAAAACTTGGCGAAGTAATTTCCGGCCTGGAATTGTAACAGGGCGCGCTTTTAGCCAATTTTTAAGCTTAATTTTTAAAACTTCGGGTTAGTACGAATAAAAATTACTCGTAGACAGCGGAAGATCCGCCTTTTTTAGTTATAATCTCGTACAGCAGCTTCTGAAGATAGGTGTCTTCCATTGAGTAGCCCCCAAGGTTTCCGCTGCTTCTGATATCCATGTCGGTTTTGGAAATTGCCGCCAGAACTCCGTGGCACTGTCCTGTTGTCCAGACATTTGAGGCTCTGGAGTATTGTGACCGCATTTTTTTACTGGAAAAACCGTTTTTC
The DNA here is from genome assembly GCA_946186185.1 of uncultured Treponema sp. Classification (GTDB taxonomy): domain Bacteria; phylum Spirochaetota; class Spirochaetia; order Treponematales; family Treponemataceae; genus Treponema_D. The sequence continues at coordinate 15,479 of CAMHMJ010000029.1, forward strand.
TTCAGGTTGAACTCGTCTGTCAGCCCGTTTTCTTTTAAGTGATTGTAGGTAATGAGCTTTCTGAAGCAGGATGCAAGGGCCGCAAGAATCATTACGGAGGAATTTTCCTTTGAAAGGCGAACCTTCTGAAGAATTTCAAGGGAATGCTCAAGGCATTTATCCAGTCCGTCTTTTGTGTTTGTCATTGCGTCAAAAAGGGAGAAGGGATTTTCTTCCCTGTTGCTCAAAAGAATGGCGTCGACATCGTCAGTGGTAATGGTCTTTCCTTTTTCAAACAGAATTACAAAGCGCCGGCATTCATTTTTAAGGGCTTCCGTGTTGCTTTCCGTCATCTCAAGAATCAGGGAGACTGCATCCGGTTCAATCTGAAGTCCGTTTTTTGAAAAGAATTTGTTTACCCAGGTGCTTCGCTGGCTTTCTGAAAGTTCAAAGAAGGTTTTCTTGTTTGCCGGAGAAACGGCTTTGTCAATTTTTGTGCTTACAGAATACTCTTCCGTTACAAGAATAAGGACTGAGGTTTCCGGACCGTCTTCCTTTATCCATTTTGCAAGATAGTCCAGCTCTTCAGCTTTTTTGATGCTTTCAATGTTCTTTACAACGGCGCAGGTGGCACTGGAAAAAAGGCTGTCGCTGTCCAGAACGCTTAAACATTCCTGAACAGGAGACTCTGAGGCGTAAAATAAATATTCATCCAGATCGCCGAATTTCTTCTTAAGAGCGTTTTTTATATTCTGAATTGCTTCATTCCGCTCCCCGGCTTCGGGACCTGTAAAAAGATAGACCGGACGTGCCACTTTTGCCTGCTTTATTTAATTAGTAGGTGCGGACAATGCTGGTAAGAATACCAACAATCCGTACATCCTGACAGTAGATTGACTGGAAAGCAGGATTTTCCGGCTGAAGTCGGACTCTGGTTGCTTCCTTGTAGTAGCGCTTTAATGTAATTGCATCGTCAAGAACGGCAACTACAATCTGTCCATCCTGTGCATAGGAGGTCTGTTCAACAACCGCAAGGTCGCCTTCAAGAATTCCTGCGTTTATCATGCTTGAACCCCGAACTCTGAGGGCGAAATAGCTTTTTCCCGGTTTAATAAACGGTTCTGTAAGGTTTACATAGCCGTCAAGGTTTTCATCGCAGAGAAGAGGTTTTCCTGCGGCAACGGTTCCCAGAAGCGGAACCTTGGAAATAAAGGTCTGAGAATTCTTGTCCCTTTCGTCGCGGATTACTTTTATTGAGCGCGAGCGTTTCTGCTCTGTTGAAAGATATCCTTTTTTCTGAAGGGCCGCGATGTGATCCTGTACAGCCCGGAGAGAAATACCAAAATGGTCTCCGATTTCGCGAACTGTTGGCGGATATACGTTTTCTTCCGTGAAATTAGCGATGAAAGTAAGGACTTCCCGCTGTCTTTCAGTGATTTCTTTCATTTATTCCTCCTCAAATTTTGATTCGAACAGAGCAGCAATTGTTTCAGATGCTTCTTTTTCATCAGCACCTTCTGTTCTTAATGTGAGGACTGTGTTATAGCCTGCTGCCATTGTAATAACACCCATAATTGATTTGGCGTTTACGGTTGTGTCATCTCTGGAAAGAAAAACTTCGCAGGAAAAATGGTTAGCTGTCTGCGCAATGATGGCAGCCGGTCGTGCATGGATTCCAGCTCTGTTTTTTACAGTAAGCAATTTCTCAATCATAAAATGTTCCTTATAAAATAAAATATATTGTAATCCGTTATGGTTTCTTCTTACGAAGTCCCTAACAGTCCCACCTTCTTTCTGGTGTCCGGTAACTTTATGCCGGTTTTGCAAAAAAGCAAATCTGGCTTTTAATAGCTCTCGTCTTCGCCCATATAAGTTGACTGTGCTTCTCCGGTTTCAATCCATTTGAGAACGTTCTGGTTGAACTCCCGGGCTGAATTGTAGCCCATATTTTTAAGACGCTCGTTCATGCTGGCTGCTTCGATAATAATCGGAAGGTTTCGTCCGGGGCGAACCGGAATGTCGATGCACGGAACTTTTACGCCTAAAATATCCATATATTTCTGGTCTACGCCCAAACGGTCGTAGGATTTGTCCTGTTCCCACTCTTCAAGCTGAACTACCAGCTGGATTTCCTTCTGGTCGCGGATTGCTCCGACTCCGTAGAGCTGGGAAATGTTGATGATTCCAAGACCCCTGATTTCCATGTGGTGGCTTATGAGGGAGTTAGCACCCCGTCCTAAAACCATGTTTCCGTTTACACAGCGGGCTTCTACGATGTCGTCCGCAACAAGACGGTGGCCTCGCTCTACAAGTTCAAGGGCCGTTTCGCTTTTTCCTACGCCGGAATGGCCGGTTAAAAGAATACCGATACCGTAAACCTCTACAAGAACGCCGTGAAGGGTTTTTCGCGGTGCAAAAATATTTGAGAAAACACGGATGAGTCTGCTTGAAAAATCCGTTGTATCAAGGGGTGTCTGTAAGATAGGGCAGCAGGCTTCTTCTGCAAACTGATAAAATTCTTCAGTCGGTTCCCGGTTGTTTGAAAAAACGCAGCAGGGAATGTTGTAACTGAAAAGTGCCTTTAAGTTTTCGCTGTTGTGTTCATTGTGGAGCTTCTGAAGGTAGGCGGCTTCTCCGCGTCCGAAAAGCTGGACTCGCTTGTGTGCAAAGGCTTCAAAAAAGCCGGAAAGTGCAAGTCCGGGACGGTTTATATCAGGGACAGAAATTTCTCTTGGCAAGCCCCGGCGACCCCCGATACATTTTAATTCCAGGGCATCGTGACCAGGGAGATCCAGTTCAATCATGTCTAAAACTGTGAATTTTCTGTCAGCCATTCTGCGTATACTATACATTTAATGGAGTATTATTTCAACTACCTTATGAAAAATCCGGCAAAAATAATTTTTTGTTCTTCAAGTTACTAATCTTTTACCTTTTGGTTTAACAGGTAAAACAAAAATGCCGACAATAGATTGGAAAAATAGATAAATTCTGCGAATTTTAGGATGTAATAATGAAAAAAAATGTGGTTTTTCTGCTTCTGCTGGGTGTAATGTCCGGTTTGTTTGCTCAGGAAGTGGAAATTTTAAATCTTACGATTGAAAAAGCTGTGGAAATTGCCCTGGAAAACAATATTTCCGTAAAGAAATCTTCCATAGATTTGGAAAAGGCAAAGATTGCGGACAGGTTTTCCTGGAACAGCATCAGTCCTTCATTTCAGGGCGGGGCTTCCTATACTTCAAATCTTGAGGAAAACGGAGAATCCTTTTCGATTACAGGAACAGCTTCCTTAAATCTTTCAACGAACCTTTTTTCCACGATGAAGGCTGCCCGGCTGAACTATGAAAGCGGACTTATGAATTTTGAACAGACAAAACGGGCTGTTGAACTTTCCGTACGGAAGACTTTTTACGGGCTTTTGTATGAAAAGGAAAATATTCAGCTTCAGAAACGGGGGCTTGAAACCAGCCGCAAGCAGTACCAGACCAATCAGGAAAAATTTTCCAACGGAAAAATCAGCGAGCTTGATGTGATGACAAGCCGGGTTCGGTATGAGCAGAAAAAGCCCCTGGTGGAATCTGCGGAAATTACCTACAGAAACGACCTTTCTTCTTTCAAGCAGGTGCTGGGAATTGACCAGAAGGTTGAAATTGAACTCACCGGTAACCTGGACGATGTTCTTTCCCTCAAAAATATTACGATGGAAAGTCTTCCGGCATCCGATAAACCTGCTCCGGAAGTGCAGAGCGCAGAAAAATCTGTTGAGATTGCAAAAAACAGCCTGGCCGCTTCACGCTTCAGTGCCTACGGACCTTCAGTTTCCGCAAGCTTCAGAGTTTCCGAAACCAACTCCCATGTGCGGGACGCCATGGGGCAGCCAACAAGCGAAACCGAGTGGGGCGACCTTGCAAAAACTCTAACTGTGGGTGTAAACATTCCCCTGGACGGACTTCTGCCCTGGTCTTCCTCTTCTGCCCAGATTCAGAATTCCAAAAAATCTGTAAAAAGTGCCGAGCTGAATCTTGAAAACGCAAAAACCTCCGTTCAGGTTCAGACGGAAAACTATCTGAGGAAAATCAATCAGAGCATAAGTCAGGTAACTTCCCTTAAAAGCAATGTGGATCTTGCCAGGGAAACTTATTCCCTTACCCAGACGGCCTATAATTACGGAAAAACCGACCTGCTGAGTCTTCAGAACGCATCTGATTCGGTTCTGTCTGCAGAAGTAAGCGTAAAACAGCAGGCCTATTCCCTGATAGGCGCCGTCCTGGACCTGGAAAACCTCCTTGGCATCCAGTTCGGAACATTAGCAAAGTAAATAGTAGATTGAAGGCTGAGTCTTGAAGCATGAATAAAAAATTGGCGGGAGGGTAGCGGGATGCGGGCAAAAAAACTCTGTTTGTGGCCGCCGCGTATGCGGCAATTAATGAGTTCCTTTGCCACAAGCATAGGGAGCGACGGCTGAAAGCCGACAAAATGCTCCAGTGGAGCATTTTGAGCGAGTCTCCGAGCAACTGTGTTGCGAAGGCGACTTAGTGCGCTAGCGCACGGTTTTGATCCGCAGAACGCGAACCGGTAGCCAATTTTTGAACCAATGTTTATAAAACTCGACATTCAAGATAATATAGAGGTAACTTATGAAAAAAGGTATTAAAACTGCAATAATTGTTGTAATTCTGCTTGCCATTACGGCAGCGGTTTGCGTTGTAATCAAGAAAACCGGTTCAAACGGAACAGTAGGCGCCGGTATGGGGCCAGGAGGACGTGGCCGTGGTGCAAGAGGAAATTCTATTGTTACAGTCAGAAGCGAAGTCCTCAAAAAAGAAGTTCTGAACGATTTTATGCTTACCAACGGGGAAGTAGAAAGTCAGAGCGCAATTGAAATCTATCCTTCCATGAGCGGAAAGGTGAGCAGCGTAAATGTAATGCTGGGAAGCCATGTTGAAAAGGGAGATGTAATTGCATATGTAGACCCGAGTGAGCCTGGTTCAAATTATGCAAAGAGCCCGATTACTGCTCCAATCAGCGGAAGCATTGTAAGTACTCCTGCAAAGGTTGGTGCAAAGGTAAGCACCACCACAGCTTTTACCATGATCGGTGATATCGAAAACCTTCAGATTTCAGCAAATGTTCCGGAGCGCTATATTGCGGAGCTTAAACCGGGGCTGAAGGCGGAAATTACCCTTGAAGCCTATCCGGGAGTAATTTTTAATGCGACTGTAAGCCGCGTAAGCCCGGTTGTTGATAAAAACTCCCGAACAAAGCAGGTAATCCTGAATTTTGACAAAAAGGACAGCCGGGTGAATGCGGGTATGTTTGCAAAGGTAAAGCTTTACACAACAAAATATTCAGGTTATGTAACAGTTTCTAAAGACGCTGTGGTTCAGGATGATGATCAGAGCTACCTTTTTATTGTAAACGATGACTATACGGTTTCAAAACGAACTGTAAAGCTTGGAAAGTCGGTGGATACCCGGGTTCAGATTACGGATAACGTGATGGAAGGGGAACGGGCAGTTGTAGAAGGAATGCTTTCTCTTGCAGACGGCTCCAGCGTAAACGATATTGCCAATCCCCGCCCGGTAGAAAAAGCTCCGGAGGGCAAAAAATGAGCCTTTCGCGAAAAATCCTTTCACACCCGATTTTAGTCCTCATCGTATTCGTGCTTTTGAGCGCGGTTGGCTTATTCACCTTAAAGAATGTTGCAATCGGGCTTTTTCCGGAAGTGGATTCTCCCTATGTAATGGTAATGACCAACTACACCAACGCAGGCCCTGAGGCAGTTGAAAAAACTGTTACAAAGGTGCTGGAAAGTGCCCTGGTCAGCGTAAACGGCCTTAAAAATCTGTATTCAACCTCCAGCGAAAGCTCTTCCATGGTGCAGATGGAGTTCAACTACGGAACAAATATTGAAGATGCGGTAAACGATATCCGGGATAAGCTGGGTCGCGTTACCCGAAACCTTCCGGATAATGCGGGAAGCCCTACCATTTTCCGAATGAATGCGGATTCCATGCCGATTATGCGTATCGCAATCCGGGGAAACCGCTCCGTTGATGACGTAAAGCAGATTGCCGAAGACAACATTGTGGATATTCTGGAGCAGGCTGACGGCGTTGCGGAAGCCAGCGTAACCGGCGGTAAGAAAAAATGCGTTCGGGTTGAACTTGAACAGAACCGCCTTGCGGCTTACGGTTTTACGGTAGCCCAGGTTTCTTCTGCCCTTGCAAAGCAGAACCTGGAGCTTGGAGGCGGAAAAGTAAACGAAGGTCAGAAGGACTATGTTGTCCGTACCACCGGCGAATTTTCCAGCATTGACGACATAAATAACACTCTTATTGCAACCATTAAAGGCTATGATGTAAAGCTCCGGGATATCGGTGAAGCATTCCTGGGGTTTGAAGACAGCCAGCGGGAAGTATTTATCAACGGTGAACACGGTGTTTATGTAAATGTTACAAAACAGTCCGGTTCAAACTCGGTAACGGTTGCAAACAATGTTTATCAGAAGATGGAACAGCTGAAGAAAACTCTCCCCTCTGACATTTCAATGGAAATTATTTCGGATACTACGGTTTCCATCCGGGAGACCATAAATACTCTTGTTACTTCAGCCTGGCAGGGACTTCTGCTTGCGGTAATAGTTCTCTTCGTTTTCCTTCAGAATGTAAAATCTACTATTATAATAGCAATTTCCATTCCTCTTTCCCTTGTAATTACTCTTCTCTGTATGAGTTTTGCAGGAATCACATTGAACATGATGACCCTTACGGGGCTTATTCTGGGTGTCGGTATGATTGTAGATGCTTCCATCGTTATGATCGACAATATCTACAGCTACAGAAGCCGAGGAGCAAAGCCGAAGGTTGCGGCCGCCCTTGGAAGTCAGGAAATGATAGTTTCCGTACTTTCCGGAAACCTTACCACAATCTGTGTATTCCTTCCTTTCCTCCTCTATATGAAAGATCTTGGAATGATGGGACAGATGTTCAAGGGAATTATTTTTACAATCGTAATTGCCCTGATTTCTTCACTTTTTGTTGCCATTTTCCTTGTTCCGGTTTTGGCGGGAAAATTCCTTCCTCTTTCAAACCGAAACGAAAAGCCGGTTACAAATCCGGTGATGAAATTCCTCTATTCCTCATTTGAAAAGGGAATTCTTTTTATTACAAAGGGATACAGAAAGCTCTTGTCCCTTGCGTTAAAAAACAGGCTTGTGACAATTACGGTTTCTGTCTGCATTCTGGTGATTTCCTTTGTAATTATCCCGACCCTGGGTATGAACATGATGCCAAGCGGAAATGACGACAGCGTAACCCTGAATATCACCATGCCGATTGGTACTCCTCTTTCTGAAACCCGGGTTGTGGCTCTTGCTTTTGAAGACATCATCAAAAAGGAAGTGAAAGGCTACAAAACCCTGACTACCACAATCGGTGGAGGAGGACGGGGCGGTTCTTCCAGCTACAGGGCTTCAATCCAGTTAAGGCTCCCTTCAAAGGAGGAACAGGTTGAGTCGGCGGCGGATATTCAGAAGCTTCTTCGAACCCATTTTGCAGACTTTGCCGGCGCCCGCTTCAATTTCCAGGCGGGAACCCGCGGTCAGATGATGGGAAGCGACCTTGATATAGCAATCCGCTCCGATGACCTGGATAAGGCCCTTGAGGTTGCCGATGTTTTCCGCAATGCAATGGAAGAAATTTCTGTAATTGGTGATACCTCAATTGATACGGACCGTGGTCTTCCTCAGGTAGAGGTTGTAATCGACCGCGAGCGTGCCTACAGCTTCGGTGTGGATGTTAATACCGTTGCCCGGGAAATTAATTACGCCATCAACGGTGTAACTGCCACCAGCTACAGAAAAGACGGAAAGGAATACAGCGTTGAAGTAATGTACCGTCCGGAAGACAGGGCCAGCGTTGTAGACCTGGAATCCATGTATGTGAACGGAACGGGGGGAAAGGTTTCAGTTTCGAACTTTGCAAGCCTTCGCCGTGGACTAGGTCCGGTTTCAATCAAGCGTGAAAACCAGAGCCGGATTGTTCATGTTACTGCCAGCATCCTTTCAAAGGACAATGCAAACCTTGTTGAAGACGCAATCAGGGACAAGGTGGCAGAAACCTATATCATCCCGGACAATGTAAGCGTAAGCTATGAAGGTTCCTGGGGTGACACCACAAAGCAGATGAAGCTTTATCTTTCGATTATCGCCATGGCGGTTCTGCTGGTATTCGGTGTAATGGCGGCCACCTATGAATCCTTTAAGGCACCGTTTATAAATCTTGCCACAATTCCGTTCCTGATTATCGGTGTTGCAATTATTTACAAAATCTTAAAGCAGCCTCTTTCCATTATGAGTATGGTTGGTCTTATCATGCTGGTAGGAATCGTTGTAAATAACGGTATCATCCTGGTTGACTACACGAACCTTCTTCGGGACCGGGGAATGAAGATGATGGACGCCTGTCTTGAAGCGGGAGTAAGCCGTCTTCGTCCGGTTTTGATGACCACCCTTACAACGATTCTGGGTATGCTTCCGATGTGCTTTACAAGTGAAGGTCAGTCGGCAATGGTTCAGCCAATCGGTATTGCGGTTGTGGGAGGACTTACTTCTTCCACCTTTGTAACACTGCTTGTAATTCCGGTGCTGTACAGCCTTGTGATGAAGGATAAGCCGAAAAAGAGCCGGATACAGCTGGCCTTGAGCGATGCGGAAGGCGTGAATGCTGCGTCAGATACGAAAACTTCGGGGGATAAAAATGAATAACTATCGAATTGAAATAATTGCCAATCAGTCCGTTGAAGACGATATTACCGAGGTTCTTGAAGAGCAGATTCCGGATTTTGAATATACCCTTCTTCCTACGGTGCACGGCCGGGGACTCCGTTCAAAAAAACTGGGTTCCAACACCTGGCCGGAGCAGAACTTTCTGATGTTCGCATACGTTTCCCGGGAGGTTGCCCTGAAGGTAAAGGAAATTATCGGTGCGGTAATCCAGCGCTTTCCAAAGGAAGGAATCAGCTTCTTCTGCGTTCAGGAAGCAGAGCTGTAATATTCATAAGAACTCGGAACTGAAAGGTGCGTCCTTCAGTTCCGTTTTTTATTTATAAGGAATAGTTACCGTAACCTGGGTGCCGTCTCCTTCTTCGGATTTTATGGTTACGGTGGCGTTCATGTTTTCAGCCCTTGTGTAAATGTTTTTTAATCCGAAATGTTTTTTCTTTTTGAGGGCGGTTTTAAGGTCAAAGCCTTTTCCGTCATCTGAGATTATAATTCTGAAATTTTCTGTGTCGAAGCTTCTGATAAGAACACTTATTGCTTCTGCCTGGGCGTGTTTTATTGCATTTGCAAGGATTTCCTGTACTATTCTGTAAATGTTCAGGCTTTTTTCCTTTGAAAAAACCAGAAAACGGGGATTGCTCTTTATATCTTCCTGAATGCTTAAAATTATTTTTATATTGCTGTCCTTCTGATTCATGGAGCACAGCGAAATAAGTGCTTCGAAAATACCTTCGTTCAGGTCCGATGGCGTAAGAGCGTAGCAGGTGTTACGAACGTCATTTGAGATTTTTTTGCAAAGTTCAACCGTTTTTTCGTCCTCCAGTCTGAACTGAAGTTCCCGCAAATCCTGACAGACTGTGTCGTGAAGTTCATTGGAGATTCGTTCCCGTTCTGCTTCCTGAGTCTGAATCATCTGCCGGGTGAATGCCTTGTTTTCTTTTTTGCTGTATGATGAAAAACGGTACAGAATGAACAGTGCCAGGGCAAGAAGAAAGAGAATTATAATAACCGCAATCAGTATTCTGTAGGAATAGAAAAGCTGTTGAAGCTGGAACCTGGAAATATTTTTTTGAAGAATTTCCCAGTTTTGCACATTCTGGCTGATTTTTTGATTATCACCATCCCTGATTCCGAGGAGGATGCTTTCATAAATAGTTTTTGCTTCCGGAAAATAATAGGTAACAGTATCAGAAGGTTTTGATTTTTTTACCTCAAGCGTAAAATCTTCAAAATTCTTTTGAAATTCTTCAGAATTGTCCTTTTCCAGTGCTGATTCACAATTCAGCCATTTTTGAGTAAGCCCTTCCGGCATAAGCGGCTCTGTCTGTTTTTGAGCTTCATGAGATGCAGCATTAAAACTGAATATTGCAAGCAGGAGAAGGATTGTAGTTTTTTTCATCAGAAAATTATAACACATTTTCCAATATAAATGTTATAATTAGCTATGTTTTTCCAGTTTGAGTTATCAAATCGGAAGAGGGTTATTTATTTAGGATTGAGTATTGTCTGTGGTCTAGTCGATTATCTGATTTGCGATTTTGTTGCCTGGGTAAACCATCTGCCCCTTTTTTGCGACACAATTTTTATTATGGCCTTAAGTTTTTTTGCAGGTCCGTGGTGGGGAGTTCTGTCAGGTTTTTTCTACCATTTAATCGATTTTCTTCTGACCAGGACGGTGGAACCTGGTCATCTTTTTATTATTTGCCACTTTCTTGCAGCCCTCACGGCAGGTTATTTTAAAATCTGGTTCATAACAGAACAGGATTCCAGCTTATTAAGATTCATAAAACTTGTAATCCTGAGTATGATTATGTGCCTGGTGATGAGTATTTCCGGCGGAATCATAAGTTATGTTCTGGGATTTGTTGAAGCGTACAATGCGGCCAGCAGTCAAACCGATTTTCTTACCTTCCTGTGGCAGAATAAGTTTTCTTCAAAGCTGCTGCTGCAGATTATGGTGCGCATTCCCGTAAACATTGCGGACCGGTTTATCTGCGTGTTTGCCGCCTGGGGAATATATCTTCTGGGAAAAAAGTTTGTTCTGTATCTAGAAAAGCGCTGCGGAAAGGATACTGAAAGCCTTGATGAGGCGAAGGACTTATAGCATTTTTTCCAGGTCGTACCTGTTTTTTACATTGAACTTATCGAAGATGCGGGAAACATAATTTTCTACGCTCCTTTTTGAAAGAAGGAGCTTTTCTGCAATTACTTCGTTTGGAAGGTGTTCAGAAATTAAATCCAGAATTTCCCGTTCTCTTTTTGTAAGAGTAATAAGAATTCCGCTTACATACATCATGTCACCGACAAGATCTTTCTGAATGTAGGTTTCGTCCCGGGAAATTGCCCGGACTGCTTCAAGAATTTCGCTTTTGTCGGCATTTTTGGAGAGAAAGCCCTTAATTTTGTGTTCCATGGTTTTTACGATAAATCCCGCATTGGAATAGGACGTATACATCAGACATTTTATTCCCCGAGAGACAAGAAAATCTGCGCAGTCAAAGCCGCTTTCTTTTTCAAGTTTTATATCTGTGAGTACTACCAGTTTTTTTAGTTCCGGTTCGTTTCTTGAATTTATGAAGTCTGCAAGTTCTTTCTTTGTCTTGCAGGATTTTGAGAAACGGATATCCTGAGTTTCTGAAAACACTTTTTCCAGACCAAGGCTGATCATTTCGTGATCGTCCACACTGATTACTTCAATCATAATTCAATTTTACAACATAAAATGAAAAAATATATAGAGAAAACTCACAAAAAAAATGACTTGAATTGCAGTGCTTTTTTTGAGTTTCCATTGAATACAGATAGATTTTATGGAGTTACAATTTCTTTAGAAAACTTCGAGAGGGAATCTATATAAATAAGCCGGCGGACATTCGGTTTATCCGATAAAACGTGGAGGAAAATATGGGATTATTAAATGCAGAACCAAGACGGTTTGCAGGTGTAAGCTATGATACAAATTGTGCAAATTGCGGTGCCTTTATCCCAAAGAGCACACCTATATGGGACTGGGGTGCTGTCTGGTCAGATGGCAGTTCTGATCACTACTGTTCAAAACAATGTGCTCTTGCTGCTCATGGACAGGGAGGGGGAAGTTCCAGCGGTTCAAGCGGCGGTTCTGGAGGCAGTGTTCTTGGTGGTATTGCCGGCGGAATAGCAAGTGCGGCTGCAGCAAGAAAAGCAGAAAAAGAAGCTCAGGAACAAGCTGAACAGGCTATAAGAGAAGCAAAACATAAAGCTGCAATGCAGACAATCAAGAATTTCCAGTTTGATTATAGCAGTGAAGATAGCTTTAACCGCAGTGCAATTACTTTCCTTGATGAATACAATACCTGTAATGCGGGACTTATGGCAGATAACGAATACAAAAAGGTTTATACAAAGCGAGTAAAATCTGAACTCAAGATTCTGAAGAATCAAAATCCTGCTTATGCAGAAAAACTTGAAAACCTTTTTGCCCAGGCTCGAGCAGAAATGAAAAAGAAATTGACGAAAAAACTCATTGCTTCTGCTATTGTTTTTGGAGTTACAGTTATTTTAGGTCTAATATGGGGAATTTCCGGCGTGACGGAGGATGTTACTGCTGGAGTGGGACTTGGAGCAGGTTTATTAGCCGGTTTTATTTTCAGTACTCTTCCTCAGATGGGATTTTCCAACAACAGGCGGGAAGATAACGAATAAAAATGAAAAGCTTGCAGGAATCTGGAAACAGGTTCCTGTAAGTATTTTTTTTGTAAATCTATTTCACCGCTTCAGTGACCCGAAGCTGTCCTTCAAGGTCGCGGTGAATCCTTATGTTTCTGAAGCCTTCCTTTTCTGCAAGACGGGCGTTTTCTTCGGCGTTGTATTCTCCGGTTTCCATTAAAACCACCCCATTATGAACAAGGTGCTCCTTCGCCTGAGGCCACAGGCTTCTGATGAGTTCAAGTCCGTTTCCATTCTCATTTGTTATCCCCAAAATATTTACGTCTCCGTCTAAGGCAAGCCTCGGCTCCCTTCGGCCGTCTTTAAGTAATTCCGTAGTCATTTTTGAAGGAACGTAGGGCGGGTTCGTAAGAATTATGTCGAAGGTGTATTCTACTTCGGAAAAGAGGTTTGTGTTTATAAAGCGGATTTCATCGACTTCCTCTGGCGGAAGAAGTCGGTTTGCGTTTTGCCGGGCAATTTCAAGGGCGCCGCCGCTTATGTCGCAGAGGGTAAGCTTGGGAAGGTAGCCTGATGGAATCTTGTACTCTTCAATAAGCTGCTTTAAAACCGAAAGGCCTATGCACCCGCTTCCTGTGCACATGTCGCAGATTGAAAGAACGATTCCGGGGCGGGCGTCCATTTTCTGTAGAATTACATCCAGCGCCTTTTCCACTAGGATTTCCGTGTCCGGCTTAGGAATCAGAACGTCCGGCGTTACAATAAAGTCGTAGCCGTAAAACTCTTTGTGACCAGTTATGTATGCAACCGGAAGCCCTGTTGTGCGTTTTTTAATTGCGTCTCGTAAAATCTCTTCTTCGTCCGCCGAAAGTTCTCTGGAAGTGTTTAGGAGAAGCTCTGTTTTACTCATCTTTAGAAAATGCTCTAAGAGTACAGAAACGTCCAGCGCCGGACTAGGCGACGGTCTTTTAGAGGAAGAAAGTTCTTTTATGGCGAATGTCTTAAATTGCTGGATGGTCATATTCGGGGGCGTTGCGGGGGATTATACCCCCGCTAGAAGGGGTAGCCCGCAACGAAGTGCGGGCGAGGGGGAGGCTTCCCCCTCCTTATTTTTTTTGTGTTTAGTCTGAGCTCAATCCCGTGATGTCGGCCTTAAGCTGCTCTTCCTTTGCGTAAACGTTCAGGGCGTCCAGCATGTCGTCCATATCACCCATCATAAATGCCGGAAGGTTGTGCTGGCTGTAGTTGATGCGGTGGTCTGTTACGCGGTCCTGCGGATAGTTGTAGGTGCGGATTTTTTCGCTTCGGGCGCCGCTTCCAACCATGCTGCTTCGAGCTGCTGCGCGTTCTGCCTGCTTTTTGCTTTCTTCAAGGTCAAAAAGTCGGGCGCGGAGTACTCGGAAGGCCTTTTCCTTGTTTTTAATCTGGCTTTTTTCGTCCTGCTGGATAACTACGATTCCGGTTGGAATATGGGTAAGTCGAACGGCTGAGTCGGTTGTGTTAACGCACTGTCCGCCAGGGCCGCCGGCTCGCATTACATCAACGCGAACGTCTCCGTCCTTGATTTCAATTTCAGTTTCTTCAGCTTCAGGAAGAACCGCAACGGTTACAGTTGAAGTCTGGAGTCGTCCCTGGCTTTCAGTTACAGGAACTCGCTGAACCCGGTGAACGCCAGATTCCCAGCGCAAAGTTCCGTAAACAAATTTTCCGCTGATGGAAGTTACGATTTTGTTAAAACCACCGACTTCAGTTTCCTGGGCTTCCATTGTTTCTGTTTTCCAGCCCTTGCGATCTGCAAGGTGGCAGTACATTTCCCACAGGTCTCGGACGAAAAGGCTGGCTTCGTCACCGCCTGCTGCGGAGCGGAGTTCAAGAATAATATTTTTTTCATCAAGAGGATCCGGCGGAACCAGCTTTAATTTTATGTCTTCTTCCAGTTTTGGCTGCTTTTCTTCAAGTTCCTTTAATTCTTCGCGGGCCATTTCTTTCATTTCAGGGTCGTCTTCGGCAGTAATCATTTCTTTTGCTTCCTGAATGCCGTTCAAAACCCGTTTGTATTCGTCGTAGAGGGCGCACAGCTCAGTCAAATAGCCGTGTTCACGCATTGTGTCCTTGTATTTTTTCTGATCCTTAACAAGATTCGGGTCTAAAATCAACTGCTGCACTTCTTCATATCTTTTAGCGCAGTCTTCAAGTTTCTTCAGTAAATCCATAGCGAGATATTACTAAATATATGGAAGAATTTCAATTATTTTGGGGAAGGATTATACTTTGAGGTGGAAAGGGTTCCAAAAATCTTCATTGTCAAAAATCTTCAGTTTCCTACATCTCCATTTAGTGCTATAATCTTTTCAATTGGGGAGTTACGAGGGGAAAATTATGGCAGAAAAGAAATCTGGAACAAAAACGGACTCAGCTTCTTACGGAAAGACTGTCCCGGTAACAAAATCGGAAAAGAAAACAGGCGCTTCTTCAAAAGAAAAGGCTTCCAGCACAAAGACAACTGAAAATTCAAAAAAAACTGCTGCTTCAAACAATGTGAAAGAGAAGCAGGAGACTAAAAAAACTGGTGAAAAGCCGGCTGCTTCAACTAAGACGGCGGAAAAGTCTGATGCTAAAAAGACGGTTGAAGCTGATAAAAAGCCTGTGGCTTCGAAGAAATCTGACGAAAAAGCCGTAAAGGCTCCGGAAAAGAAAAATACAACTTCTGAAAAGTCGGCTTCAGAAAAGAAGGCTGCTTCGAAGGCTGATAAGCCGGCCGCTTCTAAAACCGCGGCATCTTCCAAACCGGAACGCAAAGCAATTTCGGTAACCGTGAAGGGCGGAAACAAGACCAGCTCCAAAAATGACGAAAAGTCTGGTGCTTCCGGCAAATCTGCGTCAAAAACGACTGCCCCGGAAGATTCGTCTGCTGGACGCGCAACCGACAAGTCTGCAGAAAACACAGTCAACCGCCCGGAAGACCAGTCCCGCGGTGGGGCAGACCAATCAACCGGTCGCTCGAACAATTCATCTGACTCCTCTTCTGCCGGTCAGTCCACCTCCGAAAAAGAGCTTACCACCAGGAAAATCGTCATAAATAAAAAGACTGTTTCGGAAGCTGCAAAAAAGCTTCCTAAGCCGAAAGGTCCTTTCATCGTTTTGTATGCTTTCATTCTGGCGGTTGCCCTGGTTTTTACGGGAGTTTACTTTTTCCGGCCGGATATCTGGAACGAAGGCGTAACCCGTTTTGACGATTTCCTTTTCAGCATGGGAATCCGCCTTGAGGTTGAAATCGACCTGGAGGATGAGCCGGAAACTGAACCGGACACGGAGCTTGCTTCCGAAACCCGCGGAAAATCCGGCGAAAACTCAACCGGCGCTTCTCCTGCAAACACAGCTTCCACCACACCAGCTTCCAAGAATGTCTTAAGCAAAAGCGGCACTTCTAAGCCTCTGACGGCGGAAAATCTTTCCCTCTATTTTGGAAATCCTACGGACGCAACGGTTGAGGTAAAGAACGCCAAAAATTATCTTGTGGAAAAGGTACAGTTTTCTATGTCATATAACTCCGAAAAGCTCATCCCAAACTGGGTAATGTGGCACCTTGCTGGGGGCGATGTGGGCTCTGCGGAGCGGGGGAACGATTTCCGCCCGGACGAAACCCTTCCGAAGGATTTTTACGCCGTTAAGAAAGCCGACTATCAGTACATGAAATACGGCTTTGACCGTGGGCATGTCTGTCCTTCAGCCGACAGAACCTCATCCGCAAAGGATAACAGCGAAACCTTCCTTATGACCAACATGATTCCTCAGTCCCCGAACTGTAACCGCAATGTGTGGAAAAATCTTGAAGCCTACGAACGAAGCCTTGCCTTAAGCGGAAACGAGCTTTACATCATCGCAGGTCCTTACGGAAAGGGCGGAACCAGCGACCGCGGAAGCTTCAAGTCCATCAAGCTTAAAAACGGACAGCAGATTGAAGTTCCATCCCACTGCTGGAAGATTATCATGATTCTTCCTGAAGGAAAGAACGACGTTTCCCGGGTAAACGAAGATACAAAGGTTCTGGCAGCCTTCATTCCCAATGATCAGGAATGTGCTTCAAAAACCTGGGATGCCTACATCACAAATGTTGATTATATAGAAGAAAAGACCTCTTACGACTTCTTTGCCATTCTTGAAGACAGCATTGAAGATGCCATAGAGGAGTCGAAGTACGCGCTGTAAGGCTGCGTGGAGGAAAACAGCCGGCGCTTTCGCATATACTAACCAGACGGAAGCCCGGAGTTTCTTCTGAAAAACTGAACTAATAATTTGCATTTTAACTAACTTGTGTTAAAATTATCTTATTAAGGCTTTTGTATGGACGAACAAATACTATCGGTTGATACAGCAAAAATTCGCATGGCGATAAATTCTGGTGTTCCTCTTTCTATTACCACATACACTCTTCCGCACAATATGGAAGTGTATATGAACGAAATCCTTACTTCGTTTTTTAAAGAGCTTCATCAGGAACAGATGATTCAGTACATCACCTACTGCCAGAACGAGCTTATCACCAATGCAAAAAAGGCCAATACAAAACGCGTTTATTTCAAAGAGAAAGGGCTGGATATCAATAATCCTGAGGATTACGAAAAAGGAATGAGAACCTTTAAGGTGGATACCCTTTCAAACATAAACTTCTATCTTTCAAAGCAGAAACAGGAAGGATTGTATGTCAGACTTGTAATTCAGGTTAAAGACAATGTAATCCGAATGGAAATCCATAACAATTCAGAACTTACATACACTGAATATAAACGCATTCAGGATAAAATCAGCAGGGCCCAGCAGTACACTTCAATTGAAGATACCTTGAATTCGGTTCTTGATGAATCCGAAGGCGCCGGACTTGGTCTTATCATTCTTATCCTTATGCTCCGAAAGCTTGGAATGTCCGAGGATAATTTCCAGACCATCTGTGAAAAGGGCGTTACCATTACCCGGCTTTTCCTGCCGATTTATTCAAACACAAAAACCAATATCGATATTGTAACCCAGGAATTTCAGGACGGAATCGATGTTCTTCCTCAGTTCCCGGAAAATATTTCTCATTTGAATTCTCTGCTTTCAAATCCGGAAGTTTCCATGTCGGAGGTTGCAACCAGCATTGGTACAGACGCAACCCTCACCGGAGAGCTTTTAAAGCAGGTAAACTCTGCAGCCTTCTCTCTAAGTCAGCCTTGCAGCAATATTGCAGAGGCGGTAAAGATGGTGGGACTTCGGGGTGTTCGCAATATGCTTTATACCATCGGAACCATGCAGGTGTTCGCAAAACTTCCGGGTAATTCTGAAAAGCTGTGGGAACATTCCTACCGGGTTGCCTTCTATTCCTTCAACCTTGCCTATAATTTCTTTCAGGGCTCAAGGGATGTCATCGAAAATGTTTACACCTGCGGTCTTCTGCACGATATGGGAAAAATTATTTTTGAGGCCAGTCATCCGAAGTATCTTGAGAAAGTAAAGTCCCTGTGCAGCCAGAAGGGCATTGAATCTGAAGTTTTCGAAAAAATCCTCTGTGGTGTAAACCACGGTGAAATCGGTGCAAAGGTTGCTGAAAAATGGAACTTCCCGGATGTGCTCACTCAGGTAATCCGTTACCATCACTCTCCTGGAAATGCGCCGGAAAACTGCCAGAAGCTTTCCATGTGCGTTTATATTGCCGACCTGATGGTTCACTACATCGACGGCGAATGCGATTTCTATCAGATTGACCGCACAATCCTCTCTCAGTTCAAAATAACCTCTGAAGAACAGTTCAAGATGATTGTAGACCGAATCACCCAAAAACTGGAACGCCACTAGAGTTTTCTTACAACTTAAATAGCAAGTTAATAAATTTATAACAAAATTAGCGTAAGCGGGGTTCCTGTTTGAAAAACACTCAGCCACCGCGAAGCGGTACTGCCGTTTTTCAAACAGGGTTCCCGCTGAGAGCTAATTTTGTGAGTAAAATTTTATTTTTTTTGCTCTTCCTCAAATTCAGTGATAAAATATAACACGAGGTTATTCAATGAAAAAAATCCGTGTTACTGTTTTTTCTAAGATTATTATTGGCGTTACTGCAACTGCAATTTCACTTCTTTTGATTTTTGGAACAATCATTTATCACAAGATGAAAACCATCGATAAGGAAGCTTTTGAGAATTCTTTTCATAATATCGTTGCCGAGGTTGATGTTGCCATCGAAAACTATTTTGAAAGCTTTGATACCTTTTCAAATTCCTTTGCAAAAATTGAACTGGTAAGCCGGCCGGACAACAGCATCACTTCTTATGTGGATAAAACTGATCCCAGCGGTAAAATTCCTGTAGATCCGGACAAGTTTGGAAGCTACGAACGCGCCGTTTACGACCTCTGTAAAACCTTTACCGACGAAAAGCCGGAAATCACCGGAATTTCCATTTCCCTTGATTCCAACGGCGCTTATGTGCGTTATCCTCATGAGCCCCGCCCGAACAATTACGATGCCCGCACCCGAAGCTGGTACAAAAATGCGAAAAACAATAACGGAAAGACCTTTATTTCCAATGTGTACACAACGGCTCTTGGAGGAAGGGTAATTGTTGCCTCAAAATTCTTTAACGACTCAAACGGAAATCCCCGGGGCGTTGTTGCCACCGACATCAAATTTGACTACCTTGATTCTTTGATGAAGGCCTTTAAGAAGAACAAGACGGATTTGTCCTTCCTTATCCTTGATAACAGCGGAAATATCGTTTTAAATCAGCTGGACAGCAGCACCGAATTCAAAAAGGTGGAAGTACTTGGAATTGACGAACTGGAAAATTTCAGCCACGGACAGAGAAAAACCTTTATAACTGAATTTAATGGAGTTGAATACGAATTTTCTTCGATTCCGTCGGAAAACAGATATGTTCAACTGGATTACATTGTTGCAGCCCCTCTGTCTTACATCAACCGCGCAAATCATGTGGTTTTGAAGGTAATCCTTTTGATTTTGATTGCTTCCGTAGTTTTGTGCGTACTGGTAGCTTTTTTCCTTGCAAAAAAGATTACCGATCCGCTTAAATCAACTGTTTCAATTCTTAAAGACATTTCAGAAGGAGACGGAGACCTTACAAAGCGCCTTCCAAGCACCGGAAACGATGAGCTTTCGGACATGTCCTTCTATTTCAATAAGACCATTGAGAAAATCAGTGCGCTGGTTTCTTCGATAAAGAATGAATCTTCGGTTATGGACAGCATTGCTTCGGATCTTTCCGTTAATATGAATGAAACCACCGGTGCTGTTCAGAAAATCGATGAAAATGTAATCAATATTAAGAATCAGATCGGAATTCAGAAGAGCGATGTGGTTCAGACTTCAGGAAAGGTAAAACGAATTTCCGAGAACATCGAAATGCTCAGCACAAATATCGGTGAGCAGTCCCAGAGCATTGCAATGGGTTCAAGCGCAATTGAACAGATGGTTGCCAATATCCGTTCTGTAACCGATATTCTTGATAAAAACGCCCTTTCTGTTCGGGAACTTACTGATTCTGCAGAAAAAGGCCGTGAGGTTGTGCGTAAAACTGTTGAACTTACGGACAGAATTTTTGAAGATTCAGATGGCCTTATGGAAGCCTCTGCGGTTATCACCAATATTGCAAGTCAGACAAACCTTCTTGCCATGAACGCCGCAATTGAAGCCAGTCACGCCGGGGAAGTTGGAAAAGGCTTTTCCGTTGTTGCAGGTGAAATCCGTAAGCTGGCGGAGGATTCAAATGTTCAGGGAAAGAAGATTTCAGATGCCCTTTCAAGCCTGAAAAACCTGATAACCGATATTTCCGGAGCCTCTAAAGATATTAAGGAGCAGTTTGAAAAGATCTTTAACAATACACATGAAGTAAGTGAGCAGGAAATAGTAATTAAATCCGCAATGGACGAGCAGACCGCCGGAAGCCAGCAGATTTTGAATGTAATTCACGATATTACGCATCTGACCTCTGGAGTTAAGAGCGGAATTGAAGAGATGAACCGGGACGGACAGGATGTTCTTCTTGAGATCGAAAAGCTTTCCAGTGTTTCTGTAGAAATATCTGACACAATGGATAAGATTTCAGGGGAAATCAGCGAGATTACAAACTCCGTTTCCGATGTCAACGAGCTTTCCCAGAAGAATAAAGATTCAATCGGACAGGTAACGAACGAAATAAACAAGTTCAAGATTTAATGTAATGGGGCGCTTAAAGGCGCCCATTTTTTTGCCCCGCCCAAAAAAAATCAAAAAAAGTAAAAAAAAATAAAAAAAGTGCTAAAGTGAATTTCTGTATCTCCGATATATTTAGTAAGGGTGGTGGAAACCCGTGAATCAGACTTGTAATTGGATGTCTGTAAAACACACCAAGGAGATACACTATGGTTATTAATCACAATATGAGCGCAATGTTCGCTCAGCGTTCCCAGGGAATTCAGGATTTGGCTCAGCAGAAGAGTATGGAAAAACTTTCTTCTGGTTTGAGAATCAACCGCGCAGGCGACGATGCTTCAGGACTTGCTGTTTCTGAAAAAATGCGCGCACAGATTCGAGGCTTGAATCAGGCTTCAACAAATGCTCAGAATGGCATTTCTTTCATTCAGACAACTGAAGGCTACCTCCAGGAAACAACTGACATCGTTCAGAGAATCCGTGAGCTTGCAGTTCAGTCTTCAAACGGTATTTATGCAGCAGAAGACCGCATGCAGATTCAGGTTGAAGTTTCTTCACTCATCGCTGAAGTTGACCGCATTGCTTCAACTGCTCAGTTCAACGGTATGAATATGCTTACAGGACGCTTTGCTCGTCCAAATGGTGAAAACACTGTAACTGCTTCTATGTGGTTCCACATTGGTGCTAACATGGACCAGAGAACACAGGTTTACATCGGAACAATGTCTGCAGCAGCTCTTGGTCTTCGCAATGTTGGCGATGAATCTATCATGAGCCTTGAAACTCCAGACAATGCTAACCAGGCAATCGGAACTCTCGATGAAGCATTGAAGAGAATCAACAAACAGCGCGCTGACCTTGGTGCTTACCAGAACCGCCTTGAAAAGACAGTAACAGGTCTTGATATCGGTGCTGAAAACCTCCAGGCTTCTGAATCACGCATCCGCGATACTAACATGGCTAACGAAATGGTTGAATTCACAAAAGACCAGGTTCTCAGCCAGGCAGGTGTTGCAATGTTGGCTCAGGCAAACCAGTCAAGCCAGAATGTACTCAGCTTGCTCAGATAAATCTAGCCTCTTTGCTGAAGGCAAAGAGGTGCGAAAAGCAAGAACAATATTTTTTGAAAAGAAAAATAAAAGCTTTTCGCGCTTCGCTAGAGGTAGCGTAGCTTAGAAAAAAAAGCGTCCGTGAGGGCGCTTTTTTCGTTTAACGAACAATTTCAGACACAAAAAAACTGCCCTTGAATCAATCTTCAGGAATTGTTCAAGGGCAGTTTTTTTTCAAGCTTTTGTTTGTTTAATTCGCTTGTTCTGTTTATTTTACAAATGCTTTTTTAAGGAAGTCTAAATCCAGTTCCGGATAAAGTACGTGAGCTCCCAGGAGCTTGTTTACACGAGCGCGGGCAGCTGCTACTGCGTCGTCAGAAATCTCGATTTTTCCCTTTGCAGGTTTTCCTTCTTTTGTAACCCCAGGCTTTGTGTTCTTGAGAACATAGTCGATGATTGAAGCAACTTCCTTCATATCTTCTTCGTTCATGCCAAGAGTTGTAAGACCAGGAGTTCCGATACGGATACCTGATGTCCACCATGCGCCGTTTTTGTCGTATGGAAGTGCGTTTGCGTTAGCTGTTACACCGCATTTGAAGAGGGCTGCTTCAGCCTGTTTTCCTGTAAGACCGTAACCAGTTACATCTACCAGCATAAGGTGGTTGTCAGTTCCGCCAGTCTGGAGCGGCATACCGAAGGATTTGCAGCCTTCTGCAAGAGCGGCAGCGTTTTTTACAACCTGGTGTGCCCATGCCTGATATTCAGGTGTGCGTGCTTCTTTGAAAGCGATTGCTTTTGCAGCCATTACGTGACCAAGAGGTCCGCCCAGAACCATCGGGCAACCCTTGTTTACATAGTCTGCGAATTCTTTTTTACAGAGAATCATAGCACCGCGTGGTCCGCGAAGTGTTTTGTGAGTAGTTGTTGTTACGATGTCAGCCCATTTAACCGGGTCAAAGTCGCCTTCGAATACTTTTCCGGCAACAAGACCTGCGAAGTGAGCCATATCTACCATCAATACTGCTCCGCACTTGTCAGCAATTTCGCGGAAGCGCTTGAAGTTGATTTTTCTTGGGTAAGCAGAGAAACCTGTCAAAAGGATGAGAGGTTTTACTTCCATTGCCTGCTTTTCGATTGCATCGTAGTCAAGAAGACCTGTTTCGCGGTCAACTCCGTACGGGTGGCTTTCAAACATGCGGGCAGAAACGTTCATTTTGTATCCGTGGGTAAGGTGACCACCGCAAG